>JBDLIM010000037.1:0-36985 GCA_039714915.1 Bacteroidota bacterium | reverse complement strand
CCTGAGGTGCCTGAGGTGCCTGAGGTGCCTGAGGTGCCAGAAGCTGCAGAAGCTGCAGAAGCTGCAGAAGTTCCTGTTATTGCTGATACGGTCAATGTGATAAACAGGGTGGAGGTAATAGAGACCCCGGAGAATACGAAAGTAACCCTGGGCGAAAATGAAGTGCTTATCGTGGAAGAAAACGGAGATACGGTAAGGGTTGTTCTGGGTTCCAGGGGCATCCGCATTGTTGAGGGTGAAGATGGAACTGAGATTAAGGTGATGGAGATGGATGAACAACAAAAGTCTTGTACGCAGAAGAAAAAGAAAAAAAGATTCAGACCTCATTTTGCAGGTTTAGAGGTAGGTATGAACAACTTTGTAAGCCCCGGCTTCAGCATGGTCCTGCCCCCCGATGAAATGTACATGGACCTGAATACGGGAAAATCCTGGAACTGGAATATTAACATCATTGATTATGGATTCGGGCTTGGAACCGATAAGGTCGGGATCGTTTCCGGACTGGGCTTCGAGTTTATCAATTATAATTTCGATGGTCAGAACAGCATCCGAAAGGATCCCGATACAAGGGAAATTATAGAATATATCCCTGACTATGCCGGGAACATCACCAAATCCAAAATGAACATTACCTATGTTACTGCTCCTCTTTTACTGGAGTTCCAGATTCCTGCAGGCAGTAAAAGGATCTATATCTCAGGCGGGGTCATCGGAGGTGTGAAGCTCTGGTCAAATACCAAAATGAAGTATACTGTCAGTGGAGAGAAATCCAAAGAAAAAGCCAAGGGTGATTACAACCTTTCACCGCTCCGTTGGGGACTCACAGCCAGAGTCGGATACAGGGCCCTGGGCTTCTATGCCAACTATTATATGACGCCCCTGTTTAAGGAAAGACTGGGCCCGGAGTTAAATCCATTTGCACTGGGTCTCGCTTTCACCTTCTAAAGAATTTACTCAACTACCGTTGGGCCGGCTGTTCTCGGGATGATTCCCGGAATGGCCGGTTTTTTTTGTACCCCCTCCGATCCATTAAAATATTAACTTTGCCAAGACACATCAAAATGCATCCTCATGAGACTCCTCCTGATTAGCAATTCCACCAATGCCGGCGAAGCCTACCTGGATTACCCCAAATATCACATTCGCGACTTCCTGGGAAGTGAAGCTGTTAACTGCCTTTTTATCCCTTATGCAGGAGTTACCATCAGTTTCGACGAATATGAAGCACGCGTAAAGGAACGATTTGCCGAAGTGGGCCACCGGGTGAGCTCCATACATCACAACAGCGATCCTGTGGAGGCAGTAAAGCAGGCTGAGGCAATTGTGGTTGGCGGGGGCAATACCTTCCAGCTTATAAAAATGATCCAGGAAAACGGACTTATCGAACCCGTCCGGGAAAAAGTACTTGCCGGAACCCCCTTTGTGGGATGGAGTGCCGGAAGCAATGTATGCTGTCCAAGCATCAGGACCACCAATGACATGCCGATCCTGGAGCCTGAAAGCTTTAACGCTTTTAACCTGGTTCCCTTCCAGATCAATCCGCATTATACCGATGTGAATCCACCGGGTCATGCAGGCGAAACACGTGAGGACCGCATCATGGAATACCTGGCAGCCAATCCGGGAGATACTGTACTCGGTTTAAGAGAGGGATGCATGTTTGTGGTGGAAAATGACCGTATGAAGCTTATTGGTGAACGCCCGGTCAGGGTATTCCGTTACAATGAAGCTCCTGCAGAGCTGGATTCCTCGCACGATTTTTGTGAGTTTCTGGGATAATCATAAGTTGATATTATGAAGTGATGAAAAGGCAGGTGAGGATTATATTTGAATACCTGGTGGCCTTTATGGGGATCGTGTTGCTCCTGCTTGCCATTGGAGGAGTGGTAGTGGTGAAGTTTTACGGGGATGAACTTCAGGATAAGGTGATGGAACAGGTAAACGATCGCCTGGACAGCAAAATCGATGTAGAGGAAGTATCGGTAAAAGTGTTTCATAAGTTCCCCAATACCTCCCTATTGCTGGAAAATATTACGATCTGGTCGAGCCACAATTTTTCTACCCGGAATTTTGACGGACCCGGCGCCGATACACTTTTGACAGCCGAATCCCTGAGCCTGAGTTTTAACATGTTCAGCCTGGTCCGAAGAAAATTCAATGTCCGAAAGCTTGAAATAAAAAACGGGGAGCTTCACCTGTATACAGACCTTTCCGGTAACGGAAATTACGTGATAGTGTCCAGGGAAAAGAAGAAACAGAAAAATGATCCCCTTGTAAACCTGACACATCTGAGGATCGATGATTTTAAGATTATCATTAATAACCAGGCCAAACAGCTTATTTCATCCAGTGTTCTTAAACGTCTCGATCTGAATGGCAAGTTGTCAAAACGAAATACCCAGATCAAAGGCATGCTTACAGGTTTTTTACAGGAAATTTCCAATAAAGGAATTCTCTATGCCTCAGACAGGAACATTGAAGCAAAGCTGAACCTGAATGTACAGGATTCCCTCTACACCATCCGAAGTGGCCAGCTTCAGATCGACCGCATCCTTGCAGATATGGATGGCCATCTTGTTGCGCACAGGGGCAGTGGTGTCGAGCTGGATCTTTATGCCGATGCCAGAAACCTGGAGATCTATGAGGTTCTTGACCTCTTGCCCAGCCAGATGAGCAATCCCCTTCAGGAAATTCATGGGAGCGGAAAACTGCAATTGTATGCGAGAATTACAGGCATGGTCAGCTCCACCTTAACCCCAAAGATTGAGGCCGACTTTCAAACCAGCAATGCCAACCTGAAGTGGGACAGGTTCCCTTTCTCAATTGGGAAGCTGAATCTTACGGGAAGCTATTCCAATGGAGGTGAATTCAATCCGGTGACCACTTCTCTTAATATCGAATCCCTGAGTGCTGTGGTGGGAAAGGACCATCTGAGCGGCCGGGGGCGAATTCAAAACTTTTATGATCCGGATTTCTCATTTGACCTCAAGGGGGACATTCATCCCGGACAGTGGGTGGCATGGTACGAATCCATCCCCCTGCACAAGGCCAATGGCACCGTGCTAAGCGATATAAAAGTCTCAGGATCTTACGATCGGCTAAAACCCAGGGGGGAGAAATTCCTGGCATTTGATATTTCCGGCAACCTGTCCCTTGAGGAAGTTATGGTGTGGATACACCAGGGGGATCTGCCCTTCAAGGATCTGAACGGATCTGTTTCCATTGACAACGACTTTTGGGAACCTGCCCTGTCAGGCTTATATGGCAAGAGTGATTTCAGCATTTCAGGCTCCGGCTTAAACCTGATCTCCTTTCTGCTGGGAGAAGATGAAATCCTGGTGGCCTCGGCATCAGTTCATTCCGGGCTGCTGGACCTGCAGGAAATACTGGACGGCTTCTCAAAGCAGAAGAAAAGAGACAGCAGGTCCATATCCTTTCCTGAGAAACTTGACCTGAGACTGAACTTCATCCTGGATGAATTTCTTAAGGATAAGTTTAAGGCCACCCATGTCCGTGGAATTGCCACATACCAGACCCCGTCTTTTTTCATCGACTCTCTTTCGATGCAAACCATGGAAGGCACCCTGACGGGTTCCCTGGGGGGAGTACAATATAAGAATGGAAACATAAGCACTTCGGCAAGTGCAAGCTTATATAACCTGGATATCCAACAACTTTTTCATTCATTCAATAATTTCGGACAGGAACAGATAAGCAGTGAACATCTGAAAGGCAGGGTTTCGGGCACATCCACCTTTTCAGCTAATTTCGACTCTGCTTTTAAGATTCATACTCCATCTATTAAGAGTGAAAGCAGCCTGACCATTTTGGATGGCGAACTGAATGCTTTCTCCCCACTAATGGCTTTATCCAGCTTCATTGAAGTGGAAGAACTTCAGCACATTCAATTCGAAACCCTGGAGAATAACATTCTCATTAAAGACAGCCAGGTGATCATCCCGGTCATGGACATCCAGTCCAATGCCCTTGACCTGTCTGCATCCGGAACACATGGATTTGACAATACCTATGATTACCGCATCAGGCTGAAATTATCCGATATCCTGTACAATAAAACAAAGGAAGCCAAAAGAAGGGAATTTGAAGTTGCTGCTGATGAATCTGATACCCGTACGGTCTTTTTAAAGATCCAAAACGATGGATCCGAAACCATTGTAGAGCTTGACCGTGAAAAAACAGCCCAAAAGATTCGAAACGACCTGAAAGAAGAAAAAAGCGAACTGAAAAAGATCCTGAACGAAGAACTCGGGCTCTTTAAACATGACGAAGTCCTGCAGGAACAAAAAAAACAATCCGGGGATAAGCAGCAGATTTTTAAATTTGAGTTTTCTGAAGAAGCCGACAGCGTGTCTGTCCCGGAGAAGGAAGAAAGAAAGGGACTCTGGCGGAAGAGACGATTAAAAAGAGACAGCCTTCAGAATAAACCGGCTGAAAAATTCGTTATTGATGAGTAAACTGCTTAAACTACACTGACTTGGACATCTACAGGAAAAAACAACGCTGGAAAAGAATTCTTTTTATGTCGGCTGTCCTTATAGGTGTCGGGTCGCTGCTTTACACCAGCAGGCTGGTGAAGAGTATTGAATCCACCGAACGGCAAAAAATGGAATTGTGGGCCGAGGCCATACGGATTATGGATGGTGCCGATTTTGAAACCGATGTGGCCTTCCCTTTCTCTGTCATCGAAAGCAACACCAACATCCCCGTGATCCTGACCGATTCTGAGCTGAATATTCTGAGTGATAAAAACCTGGATTCATTAAAAGTGGAAGATGAAAAATACATGCAGCGACAACTTGCACATGCCAGGGAGGAAAACGATTCCCTGGTCATTAACCTGGGCCCGGGCGAATACCAGTTGCTCTTCTACCGAGATTCCATCCTTCTTCGTAAAATGATCTTCTTTCCCTTCGTTCAGCTGGGAGTGATTGTGCTCTTCATCCTGGTTTCCTACATTGCATTCAGCGTATCAAGAAAAGCCGAGCAGAATGAGGTGTGGACCGGTATGTCAAAAGAAACCGCGCACCAGCTGGGAACCCCCATTTCCTCCCTGATGGGCTGGATGGAATTGCTTAAACAATCCAAACTGGATCCGGGAATGGTAAGTGAAATACAGAAGGATACCTCCAGGCTGGAGAAAATAACCGACCGCTTTTCCAAGATTGGATCCAAACCTACCCTTAAAGAAACCAATCTTACAGGTATTCTTGACAGCAGCCTGGAATACATGAGAAACCGGGGACCCGAAAGTGTGGAATACCTTCTGGATGTTCCGGAGCAACCCATCCTTCTCCTCTTAAATGAAACCCTGTTTGAGTGGGTGATAGAGAACCTGTGTAAGAATGCCACCGATGCCATTGAAGGGGAAGGGCGGGTGATCCTTCATGCAGTGGAAACTGAAAACGGTGTAATTATTGATGTGGAGGACTCGGGGAAAGGGATCGCAAAATCCAGATTCAAGACCATTTTTAAACCCGGCTATACCACGAAAAAAAGAGGATGGGGCCTGGGCCTGTCACTTTCCAAACGTATCATTGAAGCCTACCACCATGGCAAGATCTTTGTATTCTCCTCCGATCCATACGATTCTACCATTATCCGGATTCTCCTGAAGCGCTGAGATCTCAGTTCCGTGCTACCAGTTTATATACCTTATCAGAGCGTCGGACTTCCTGCTCAACCGGCAGTGAACAACGCTCCCCTTTTTTAGCCACTTTGCAATTTATTTCATTCACTCTTAACTCTTTAACCCTAGTCTCAATGACTCCCGTAGTCGGACCGATGATCAGGATCTGATCTCCCAGCTCCAGCGTTCCGGTCTCTATGCTCAGTTCGGCTATGCCAATGCGGCTGAAGTAATTGCTTCCCTTTCCCACATATACCTTACGGTGACTGGCCTTTGAACCATAGCTTTCACTCCATTCTCCCAGGCGTTGTCCAAGGTAGTAGCCATTCCAGAATCCCCTGTTAAAAACACCGGCCAGCCGCTTATCCCACTCCTTAATTTTCTCGGCACTAAAGCTTCCGTCCACATAGGCATGAATGGCTTCGTTGTAACAGCTGGTGACTGTTTTTACATATTCGGCCGATCGCGCCCTGCCCTCTATCTTCAGTATGGATACACCCGCATCCAGCAGTTTATTCAGAAAGTGAATGGTTTTCAAATCCTTAGGCGACATGATGTACTCATTATCGATATCCATCTCTACTTCCCGGTCCTTGTCAGTCACGCTATACCCTCGGCGGCATACCTGGTAACAATTCCCCCGGTTGGCCGACTGGTTATGCTCATGCAGGCTCAGGTAACATTTTCCGGATATGGCCATACAGAGTGCTCCATGCACAAACATCTCAATCCGGAAGGGTTCTCCCGAAAGGCCGCAGATCTCCTCCAGTTTTATGGCTTCTGCCATTTCTTTGACCTGTTCCAGGTTCAGTTCCCTGGCCAGAACAGCCACATCGGCAAATTTCGAATAAAACTTTAAGGTTTCAATATTGCTGATATTCAGCTGAGTGGATAGATGTACCCTGGCTCCAGCACTGTTGCAATACTGTAAAACCGACTGATCTGATGCAATGATGGCTGATATGTTATTTTCCACCGCCCGATCAATGATCTTCCGCATCTGTATCAATTCGTGATTGTACACTACTGTGTTGACTGTCAGGTATGCTTTCATTCCCTGGTCACCGGCCCGGGATACTATTTCCGGAAGATCTTCGGCTGTGAAATTGGCCGAGGAGCGGGCCCTCATATTTAAGTGCTCTATGCCAAAATATATGGCATCGGCACCGCCCTGTCCGGCTGCTGTCAGCGATTCATAACTCCCTGCAGGAGCCAGCAATTCAAAATCCTCTCTATTTTTCATATTAGGTGCCCTCCTGAAAATGGGATAATAATAAGTCTGCATTAACTGGCGGATTAACCACATCTGAGGATAAGATATGATAGCTTTTGTGATTCCTCTCCAGCGAATGCATATAAGCCTTATCGTAGTATTGAAGGGTGATCATGGCCGTATTAAAATAATCCTGCCGGTCTATGGAATCCAGGGCTTCCCTGGTCCGGTCCCCTCCCAGTTTTTTCCGGATCTTTAATATGCTGGATTTCAGAGATTCTGCCTCATAGCTTGCATAATGAGTCACCAGATGCCGGGCCCTCAGTTCTCTTGAAATATCCAAAAAAATGATCTTGCTCTCACGCATCCTTTCGTAGAGTCCCCCGGGAAGTACACATTTACCAATATTCCGGCTTTCATCCTCAATCCAGGTGATATGCTCCGGGTTCAGGCTTATGAATCTCTGACATAGATTATTTTCGAACTGCTCTGTGGAAGGTTGCTCTTCTTCTCCCAGGGACCCAAAAGCCGATCCCTTATGATGAGCTATGCCTTCCAGGTCCACCACCTGTTCTCCTTTCCTTTCCAGTTCATGTAAAATATCCGTCTTACCACTTCCGGTCCGGCCACCCACCACGTTCAGTTTCATGGGTCTTTCCAGAACTTCATGCACAAAACGACGATAGGCTTTATACCCACCCTCCAGCAGGTAACAGGTGAGTCCTAAGGTTTCAAAGAGCCATACCATGCTCTTGCTGCGCATGCCTCCCCTCCAGCAATGTACCCCTAAGGTTTTATTTCTGCCTGCCTGTTTTTCGCCTTCCTTGGCAAGCTTTACCAGCTTCTTCCCGGCATACTCCAGCCCCAGGTACATGGCAGCTTCCTTATTGACTTGCTTATAGGTGGTGCCTACCTCTTTTCTTTCCTCATCATCGAAAAGGGGAATGTTAATCGCTCCCGGAATATGTCCCTGGATGTATTCTGAAGGAGCACGTACATCAATTAGCGGTATAGAGCTCGATAGCTCTATAAATCGTTCTATTTGAACCAGATCGGCCATTCCATGGACTGTGTTTTACTAACGATCCAGAAAGTTACCCAGAATGGACTGGCTTTCCTTCCTGACATTTTTGCCGTATGGGGAAATGGCCTGTATCAGCTTTCGAATGGGCATGGATTGCAACCATACGGTGCCGGTCCCGCTCAGGGTGGCCAGAAAGATCCCTTCCCCTCCAAAAACCATGGAGCGCAGGTTCCCTGAAGTTTCGATGTTAAAATCGATGCCTGGCGTATAGCCAACCACACAACCTGTATCTATCTTCAGGCTTTCGTTATTGAGCCTTCTTTCGATGACGGTTCCTCCTGCATGCATAAAGGCTTTGCCATCCCCTTCAAGTTTTTGCAGGATAAAACCTTCTCCCCCCACCAGTCCACTCCCAATCCTGCGGTTCAGAGTAATGGAAATGCGGGTTCCCTTTGCCGCACACAGAAAGCCATCCTTTTGCACTATTAAAGAACCTCCCAGAATTCCCAGGTCAATGGGAATGATCTTTCCCGGGTAGGGAGCTGCAAAAGCCACTCTCTGCTTGCCTGACCCGTGGTTGCTAAAGTGAGTTACAAAAAGTGATTCCCCTGTAAGTACTCTGGTTCCGGCCGAAAGCAGCTTCCCCATCAGGCTCTGATTGGGATCTGAACCATCACCCATCTTTGTCTCAAAACGTACCTGGCTATCCATATACATCATCGAACCGGCTTCGGCAATAACTGTTTCCGAAGGATCCAATTGAATTTCAACCAATTGGATATCGTCGCCCAGTATCCTGTAATCTAAATCGTGTGAACGCATGGTCTTAAACTGTAGTTGAAAATAGTTTAATTAGCAATTGCTTTATACTCTCAACCCTGGCGGGTTTCATAAGGTATTCATTCATCCCTGCAGCAAATGCCTCTGCCCTGGTATCGTCGGTCTCATCGGCCGACATGGCAATCACAGGCATGGTGTAACCGGCCTTACGTATCTCAGAAGTAGCCTGATACCCATCCATCTCGGGCATCAGCAGGTCCATAAATACCACATCATAGTTGCTTTTCTCCATCAGCCGGACTGCCTCAAGTCCATTTTTGGCAATATCAATTTCATACCCAATATTCTTGAAAATGGATTGGGCCACTTTTTGATTGATCAGGTTATCCTCAGCAATCAGGATGGAAAGCTCGGTAGGTAAAGCATTGATCATGGGCTCCAGGCTCTTCCGATCCTCTATGCCCGGGAAATTATCATCCAGTATGTCAATGACCTCTTTGGTTTCGAAAGGTTCGATCAGGTAGTTATCGATACCCAGTTTCCGGCAAATCTTATAATTTCCGGTCTTATCATTGGAACTTACCAGTACTATCGGATACAGATCGGTGAGTTCCTTATTCTGCATTTCCTGGGCCAGGGCAAAACCATCCAGCTGGTTCTTATCCACCAGGACAATCAGGTGGTAGTTTTCAGACTTCATCTGGATGTGGTGTACCACGCTGTCCACACTGCTGTCCTGGTAAATTTTTGTCACTACCTGAAGCCCGAAATTTTCCAGCATACGAGCCATGGTATTCCTGGAAGGATCAGATTCTTTGGTCAGGATCAGCACATTGATGTCATTGAGTCTGGCTATCTTATCGAAACTAAAGTTCTTAGGGATCTTTTCGTTGGAATGGGCTTCGATGGTAAAGCTGAATTTGGAACCGGGAAACTCCGTACTGTTTGTAAGGCTTGACGGGCTTTCCACCCATATTTCACCATGCATCAATTCAACCAGTTGCCTGGCTATGGCAGTACCCAAACCGGTTCCTCCGAATTTCCGCTGGACAGAACCCCTGGCCTGGGTATAACTTCCAAAAATCTCTTTTATGCGATCCTGGGGGATCCCAATTCCGGTATCCTCCACAGTAAAAAGGATGCTCACCTGACTCCGGTAAGATTCCATCAGAGTAGCCCCAATAACAATCTTTCCCCGCTCTGTGAATTTTACTGCATTGCTGACCAGGTTGGAAATTACCTGCCGAAGCCTGAAGGGATCCCCAATAAGGTTATGGGGCACATCCCGCTTCAAATCAATGGAAAGCTCCAATCCTTTCTCTTCTGCAAGGGACCTGAATAATTCTCCCACCAGCTCCATTTCCTCCACCAGGTTAAATGGAATTTCTTCCAGCATCATTCGACCCGCTTCTATTTTTGAAAAGTCCAGAATGTCATTGATGATGGTCATAAGCAAATCAGCTGAACGCTTGATCACTTCAATCTTGCCCTTGATGTCCTTGCTGGTTTTCTGTTCAAGAAGGCTGTTCACCATCCCCAGAATGCCATTCATGGGCGTGCGAATCTCATGACTCATGGCCGCCAGGAAATCAGATTTGGCCTTATTGGCAGCGACCTCCACTTTTCTTGATTTTTCCAGGGGTGAAACATCAATAAGCGCTATGAGTTTTAATTCCTCTCCGCCAATATGGGCAAGCTTTTCTGTTTTGAAGATCACTGTTTCAATCCCGTCTTTTTCATAATACAGGTAATGGGACTCATCCATAAAGGGACTTTGCCCTTCACTTAAAAGGTAGCGGTTTGAAATCAGGAACTGCTTACTGAAATCCTTTCCAACCAGGTTATCGGCTTTCCCCGTAAACATCATCTTCTGAGCTGAACTATTGATGTTGCGAATGATGTGCTTATCATCAATGATCATAATCCCCATGGGGAAATGTTCAATGATCTGCCTCAGGACAATCTCGGAAAGTTTGAGCTGCTTTTCCCTTTTCTTCTGCCTTCCCAGCAAAATCAACAAATAAATAACAAGGCCGGTGGCCAGCAACTGCGAAATAATGGCTATTAACAGGTTTCGGTGAATAAGGAAATCAAAGACCTGTCCACGGCTTACGGTGAACATGACGCCCATCTTCCGGCCATAAATACTCAGCGGATAAAAAGCGGTATGTACTTTTTCCTTCTTCCCGTCAGAATGGATGAGGACATGCTCCAAAATCCCTTCTGCCTCTGCACTCACACTATCGGTAAGAATGTCCAATCCAATGATCTTCAATGAATCATCCTGAAAGTCATCCAGTATGATCTGTCCCTCGGAATCAAGTACCCATTGCCGGTTTGTGTTATGCTCTTTGGGATAAAGGTTAAATACCTCCTCCGCAAATTTGTGGATATCCACTTCTACCACCACATTGCCATTTACCACATCCTGACCAAAATACGGATAATAGTACTTAAGCACACTGCCATCCTGTTCCACCCGGTCACGGGGATACAACCTTGCTTGTTTTCGCATGGCAAAACTATCTACCACAAACAAATCGGCCTTTCCAAAATCATCATCCGCATCGAAATACAGGGCATAGAAATTTTTCCTGTTGTCATAAATCGAAATCTTGGTAATCAGGTCGCGGTATTTTGTATAGAACAGACGAAGGCTCTGAGTAGCTTCCCGAAACTTTGCCGGATCCCCGAAGATCTCCGAATCGGAATACTGTCTCAGCTCCTGGTTGATATCGCTGGAGAACTGAAGGAGGGTGGTTTCCATATGCTCACCGGAGAGCTGTGATTGAGAAACCAGGGTTTCTTTCTGATAATTGCTGTAACGCTTGTGAACGCTGATAATGGTGAGGCCATTCAAAACAAGAATAGCCAATAAGATAAGGCCCGATATAATATTACTCCTGATCATCAGACAGATAGATTGTCAGCCCGTAAACTTAAAAACTATTTTCTATTTGCCTGTGCATATGAAGTCATATTTACCAACAGACAAAAACCTGGTTTACAGTTCTACCTGTACTTTCCGGGTTCCTCCTCCATCATCATTAAATAATTTACATACCTTGATTCGCTGATATCTCCTGCTTCAACAGCATACTTCACCCCGCAATCGGGTTCGTTCAAATGCAGGCAATTGTGATACTTGCATTTTTTACTGGCCCTGAATATTTCAGGAAAAAAATGAAAAAGCTCTTTACGATCTATATCAATGGTACCGAATCCCCTGATTCCGGGTGTATCAATGATCCTGATCCCCGAAGACAATTCAAACATCTCCGAAAAAGTGGTAGTGTGTTTTCCGGTCTGATGAAAATCAGAAAGCTCTCCTATCTTCAGGCGGATGGTCGGATCAAGCACCTGGATCAGCGTGGATTTCCCAACTCCTGAATTTCCTGCTATTACATTCACCTTTTCTTTCATCTCACTCCTTACCTCATCAAGTCCCTCTTTGGTCTGAAGCGACATGGACATGCACCTGTATCCCGCATCAGTATATACCGATTTTAAATATGTCATCTCACCCCTGGCAGCCTCATCGTACAGATCCGTTTTATTAAACAGGATGATAAGCGGTATGCGATATGCTTCGGCCGAAACAAGAAAGCGGTCAATAAAAGGTGTCAAAGTGCGGGGCAGGACCATGCTGACCATAAGCCAGGCTATGTCCACATTGCATGCCAGTAACTGGTATTCCTTTGAAAGTTTGGATGATTTTCTGATGATGTAATTGCTGCGCGCTTCAATGGAAGTAATGATGCCGGATGTTTTGTCCTCCGACCACTCAAAACCTACATGATCGCCCACCGCCACAGGATTGGTTGCCCTGATGCCCTTGATCCTGAACCGGCCCCTGATGCTGCAGGGAATAATCCGCTGATCCGCCAGCTTTACCGTATACCAGCTGCCGGTTGATTTTATAACTGTGCCTTTCTCCAAGTGAAATAGTTCTCTTCAAAAATACACAAAAAGAACTCACAGTCCACTACTCACCATTCCCCATCAGAACCAGCCGAATTTGAAGCTGAGGAAGCCTCCCGGGGAGGAGAGATCTGTGCCGGTATAGCCATGCATGTATTCATCCACCATGGTATAAATGTTATAAGTGGCACCCACACCAATCCTGAAATAGCGGGTCAGGTTCAGTTCAGCCTCCACAGTAGGGGCAAGAACGAAAATTTTATCCCTTATATAAGGATAATACCCATCCCATTGCATTACGCCGAATTCGCCCCAGCCAATCAGAGTGGAAAAGGTGATGTGAACAGGTTTCTCTCCAAAAAGAGCATATCCCATCCAGAATCCGCCATGACCCAGGCTTAAGCGATCGTTGGTGTTCAGGTTGACATAGTCGGGAATGGAATTGCTAAGGCCCAGTCCGTAGCCCCCAAAGAAAAAATCGTTCAGAAGAACGGCTCCGCCACCTCCCATCATATGGCCAAATTCCCCTGCTACTGAAGTAAATTGCATAAAGGGGCCACCCAGGCCTGAGATGCGAAGTTCCTGGTTATCAAAAATCGTTTGATATTCCTTTTCCTGAGAAAATGCAGTAAATGAAAGCGCCAGGATGACTGTCAAAAAGATAGCTCTTTGCATGATTTTGTCATTAGTTATACTTCTAAGGACAATATCATTTCAAAGAGGTTGCATAAATCCGGACATTATTCCGATCGGTCAATGGGGCGGGTTACTGAAAATCTTTTTGTTTTCAGCCTGAACCCTGATATATCCCCCTGGTCATCCTTTGATGCCAGCAGGGAGATTTCTGAACCGGTGATTCTGTTAATCCCATTGATGCCGGCTTTGGCAACGGACCACAGGGATATATTCTTTTCCTCGGTAAAATCATCAAAGACCTCCTGAAGATTAATCTCAGAGATCTGGGCCAGGGAAAGACTGCTGGTATGAATATCAGATGGCGGAATATCCAGGGCTTTGATTTGATCGTACTCGCATTGCTTTACAAGCTCCTTGCTGTAGGACTCATAACTTGCCAATCGAACAGGCCCAGATTCTATCTTCCGGGCTTGAAGGAGCTGAAGAGAATCCTGTATTTTATCCGGGCGTTCAGTTTCGTTTTTACCAACAGATTCCACAGGACGATCCGGATTACTCTTAATGGAGAACATATGCGGTTCATCGCTTACAGCCAATACTTCCTCCGGCATGGGTGATTCCGGAACCTGTTCGGGAGTTTCCACAGCCACTTCCGTTTCAGGGACCTCTGTATCCATTCTTAAGAGGGTTAACAACAATGTTACAGCAGCTGCCGTGGAAATCATACTTAACCAGATGACCCTGCGTTTAATTCCCGTACTTTTCTTTAGCTCATCCTTTCCCCGGTATTCCTCATGAGTAGCCTGCAGCCTGGCCTGTTGCCACTGCGCCCAGTCTCTTCTTTTTAAGGGATCATTCTCCACCACAGCTTCATGTTCCATCGCCTGAGAAATGGTCAGATCTCCCTCCATCCTGGCAATGGAAAACAGATCAAAATTCGATTCCGTCAGTACGGAAGCAGAGTGGGGGAGCTCTTTTTTCAATTGATCCTTGCCGGGAAAATTCACTTGATCAGTTTCCAGGATCCATGCCTTGTTATGATCATAAAGCATGGCACAATCGGGATTCAGTTTCATAAAATCCCTGAGCCTCTGCTGATCCTCCAGGGATAAATTCCCCTCCATCAGGTCCAGCAAATATGCTTCGTAGTTATTTCTGTCAATGTCCATTTTTAAATAACCTGCTCCATGCTGCCAATGTAATTCTTCAGATAGACCCTGGCCCTGTAAATGTAAACCTTAACCTGTGTCTCCGACAGGTCCGTAATTTGAGCTATCTCGCGGTAGGAGTAGCCCTCGTAGTCCCTTAACATCAGGACCGCCTTCTGGTCTTCAGGAAGTCTTTCAAGGCCCTGCAGCAATATTTCACTTAAATCAGAATAATGCACCGAGTGGGAGGGTTCCAACTCACTCACAGGATCTGTATCACTGTATCTTTTCTCTTTCCGGATGTAATCAATCATGGTATGATATGCCGTAGTAAAGAGGTATGTTTTTACTTTCAGGCCAGAGACATTTTCCAGTTTAAGCCATAGTTTCTCAAAAGTGTCCTGAATAATGTCATTTGACATATGCTCGTCCTTCAGATTTTTCAATACAAACCTGTACAGGTTATCAGCATATTTGTCAACTGCCTTGTTGTACTCCTCTACCGTCATTACTTCCCCTTGATTGGTGCCTATAAGACGAAGGCCTGGCCTGAAAGTTACAGCGAAAAAGTAAAAAAAATCAAAAAAAACTTGCAAATGTGATGCAAATCATCTTATCTTTGACTGAACGGTCAGTCATAAAATTATGTCGCCACGAACTAAAAAGCAATTTGAAGAAATGCGGGAAACCCGCAGGAAACAGATAATGGATGCTGCGCTGGATCTTTTTGCTTCAGAAGGTTACAGCCACTGTTCCATATCTAAGCTTGCTGCCCACGCAGGTGTTTCCAAAGGATTGATATACAATTACTTTGCCAGCAAGGAAGCCTTACTGATTGCAATTATTGAAGAGGGAATTCAGGACGTAATGGCCATGATAGATCCCAATATGGACGGCACCCTGGATCCGGAAGAGGTGGAAGGATTTATCCGGACCACTTTCAAAGGGATCCGCGAGAACCTGCAGTTCTGGATCCTGTTTATTAACGTGGTTCTTCAACCTCCCGTAAAGGAGTTCCTTGCGGGCAAACCTTTCAGCTCTGTGATGGAGCGATTCGGACCCAGGTTGATGGATTATTTTAAAAAGATGGGCTTTGAGGATCCCATGCTGGAAATGATCACTTTTTCAGCCATGATTGAAGGATACGGGATTCTCCTGGTGTATATCTATCCCAATGAGGAGCTGCCCTATGACACCGTCAGAAAGTTTGAAGAGCGTATGATTGAGATGTTTACCAAACCAGTGCACTGATCTAATTATGCCCATATTATGAGAACAAAAACCACATTATTTTCCTTCCTGCTTCTTGCAGCGCTTTTGTATCCCTTATCCGGACAGGATCTTGCTCCACGGGAGATCATCAAAAAAGCAAATGACAAGTTCAACGGAGAAAAAACCAGCACCAGTCTCATGGCCATGACCATCGTCAGACCCACCTGGGAGCGCACCATAGAGTTCAGGAGCTGGACCAGTGGAACCGATTTTGCCCTGACCCTGATTACAGCTCCTGCCAGGGATAAAGGTCAGTCCTTTCTGAAACGTCAGAATGAAATGTGGAACTGGAATCCCACCATCAGTCGCCTGATTAAGCTTCCCCCTTCTATGATGTCACAGGGGTGGATGGGTTCCGACTATACCAACGACGACATCCTTAAGGAGTCATCCGTAGTTAATGATTATGATCACGAAATTGTGGGCGAGGAAGAGTATGAGGGACGTCTCTGCTACAGGATCAAATTGATAGCTAAAGAGGATGCTGCTGTGATCTGGGGACACCAGGTACGCTGGATCGACAAAAGCGATTTCCTCTTTCTGAAATCAGAGCTCTATGATGAAGACGGTTACCTGGTGCGCACCGAACTGGGTTCTGAGATTAAGAACATGGATGGCCGCCTGATCCCCACACGGATCGAACTGATCCCCGCTGAAGAGGAAGGCCAGAAAACCATCATTGAGATCAAAAACATTCAGTTCAATACGCCCATAAAGGACAATTTTTTCTCACAACAGAATATGAAACGGGTCAGGTAATATATATTGAAAAACGCATAGCTATGAACAACTTAAAACTAGCATGGAGAAATCTCTGGAGAAACCGCCGGCGCACTATGATCACCTCTGCTTCGGTGCTGTTTGCAGTATTCTTTGCCCTCTTGTTCAGGTCTCTCCAGCTGGGTTCCTACGACCATATGTTCAGGAATGCTATTGAATCCTACACAGGCTATATCCAGGTGCAGCACAAAGACTTCTGGGATGAAAAAATCGTAGATAACACCTTCGCATATGATGTTCAGCAGGAGCAAGAGTTTCTTGCCGATAAGAACACAGTTGCTGCCATTCCCCGTTTCGAATCCTTTGCCCTTGCTTCTAACGGTCCGCAAACAAAAGGGGTTCTGGTAATGGGGGTCGATCCCGAAAAAGAAGTCCACCTTTCCAGGGTCCTGGATAAAATGGTTAAGTACAGGCTCAGTCCTGAATCCATCGAAAAAATTCTTCAGGATCCAGGCATTCCTGATAAAGTGAAAGAGCTTGCTCCCCTGTTTGAAAACAGTGCTTATACCACTGCTTCCAGATTGCAGCTCGACCTGGGAATTAAGGACGCGGATGCACCAGGATTGATGCCGACCATCGAGAATCATACAAAATTTGACAACGGGATCATTCATATGGGTGAACCGGGGGTCTGGGTAGGTGATAAACTCTCACAATACCTGCAGCTTGGCATGGGTGATACCATCGTGCTGATCAGCCAGGGATATCACGCCACAACTGCTGCAGGTAAATATGAGATCAAAGGCATTGTTAAGCTGCCCCTGCCCGATCTGGATAACAAGATTGTATACCTGCCACTGGATATTTGTCAGGGACTCTACAATGCAGAAGGTATGCTTACCTCCCTGGCGCTTGCTGTGGATGACAATCAGGACAAATCCATTGCAGAGACAGTATCCAGACTTGGTACCCTGGTGTCTGAGAACCAGAAAGTGATGGAATGGCGTGAAATGAATGAAGTAATGGTGTCCCAGATGGACGCCGATGAAAAGAGTGGAATGATTATGATCGGCATTCTATATCTGGTGATCGCCTTCGGAGTTTTTGGAACCGTGCTGATGCTTACATCAGAGAGAAAAAGAGAATTTGGGGTATTGGTGGCCATTGGGATGCAGAAAAGAAAACTGGCCTCCATCATGACCCTGGAAATGCTTCTTATCGGATTGCTGGGAATCCTGGCAGGTGCAGCTATTGCCACTGTACTGATCCTGTACGGAGTGGATCATCCCCTCATCTTCAAAGGCGAAATGGCCCTTATGTTTGAGGAATACGGAATGGAACCGAAGATGGTATTCTGGAGCATCGACACCTATTACATCTGGCAGATTGTAATCGTGGGCCTGATGGTTCTCCTGGCCATCGGATACCCCCTGCGAAAAATCTTCGGCATGAAAGTAGTAAACGCTCTAAGAGCTTAAGATATAATATCATGATCTGGAAAACAGCATGGAAAAATGTCTGGCGGAATAAGGTCCGCAGCCTGGTGGTGATTGTTTCGGTGACCATTGGAATTTTCGGAGGTGTCTTCGCAGTGGCCATCATGAACGGAGCCACTGAACAGCGGGTGGATGCCGCCCTGAACAATGAGATCGCACACATTCATATAAACGATCCTGCCTTCCGGGATAACTTTGATATCCAGCTGACCATTTCCAATCAGGAGCAGGTCCTTGCCAGGGTGGAAGAAACTCCGGGGATCAATTCGGTCACCCGCCGTATCATAATTACCGGCATGGCCAATACTGCCACAAAAAGTGCGGGAGTTCAGATCATGGGAGTGGATCCTGAAAGCGAAAAACAAGTGTTTCACCTGTATGAAACGACCATTCCGGAAACCGGCAGCTTTTTTGACGGCAAAAGCAGGCACATGCTGGCCTACATCGGCCATGAACTTGCCAAAGAGTTGAATATCATACGTTTTCACATAAATGAAGGTGTCCTTGACAGCCTGACTGCCCGGGAACTTCCTCCTGAGGTAATAGACAAGCTGGCCTCCTTAAAAGAAATCCGGTTTAAAAGTGAGAAGGCCTTCAAAAAGGAAGTGAAACGGGTACTCACCCTGAAAGAACAACACACTTACGGAGGAATGATCCGTGACGAAGCCTGGTCCTTCAGGTCTCGTTCAAAAATGACTCTCACCTTCCTGGACAAGAACCAGGTACAAACCGGAGCCGTATTCAGAATAGCCGGAATTTACGACATCAAGAACAGCATGTATGAGATGAGCCAGGTCCTGGTAAAAAATGAAGACCTTATGAGTCTTACCGGCCTGTCCTCCAGCGATTGTCACCAGCTGATCGTTCGCCTGGATGACCTTGAACAAACCGAAGAAGTAAGCGCTGCACTGGCTGATAAGCTACCGGATCTGGAGGTCATGCACTGGAAAGAGATCCAGCCCGATCTGGCCATGATGACCGATATGGTGCAGAAGTTCTATGCCATCTTCATGGTCATTATCCTGGCAGCCCTGGCTTTTGGAATTGTTAATACCATGCTAATGGTGGTGCTGGAAAGAACAAAGGAGCTGGGCATGCTGACTGCCATAGGTATGAACAAGAAAAGGGTATTCAGTATGATCATGCTGGAATCTGTGTTTCTGTCGCTGGTGGGCGGAGTGACGGGCATGATAATCAGCCAGGCACTTATCGGAGCGACCGCCAGAAAAGGGATCAACTTTGACACCTATGCCGAAGGCATGGAAGCCATGGGGTACACGGCACATATCTATCCGGTCATATCCACCTCTTTCTTTATAACGGTTAACATATTAATCATTCTTACAGGGATCCTTTCGTCCATCTACCCGGCTCTAAAGGCACTGAAACTGGATCCGGCCGAAGCATTGAGAACCGAATAAAATAGGTTCTCAATGCTTCGAGTCCTTAGTCAAAAGTAGTTAGTTGAAAGTCAAAAATAACAGAGATGAAAGTATTAGAGATCAAGAATGTACATAAGATATACAACAGCTCGGAGGTTAAGGTTCATGCTGTAAACGGGGTTTCCCTGAATTTCGAAGAGGGAGAATTTGCTGCAATTGTAGGGCCTTCCGGATCGGGGAAAACCACCCTTCTGAATATGATCGGGGGATTGGACAAGCCCACCAGCGGCGAGATCCTGGTGGACCAGACCAATCTGGCGGGACTAAAATCCTCCAGTCTAATAGATTTTCGGATGCGCAAAATCGGCTTTGTATTCCAGTCCTACAACCTGATCCCTGTGCTCACGGCCAAGGAAAATGTGGAGTTTATCATGAGTCTTCAGAAATGGAATAAAAAGGAGCGGGATGAACGTACCCTGGAACTGCTTAAGGCCGTTGGCCTGGAAGACCGGTTGAACAGCCGGCCTTCCAAGCTTTCAGGCGGGCAGCAACAGCGTGTTGCTGTAGCCAGGGCCCTGGCTTCCAAGCCAAAATTCGTATTGGCAGATGAGCCCACCGCCAACCTGGATTCCAAATCCACCGAAACCCTGCTGGATATTATGGAGGGACTGAACAGGGAAGAAGGAATAACATTTATCTTCTCCACTCACGATGCCCGGGTGGTAAAAAAGGCCCGAAGGGTGATAACGCTGGAAGACGGAAGAATTATTTCGGACAAAAGAAAGGACTGATCAAATCATGTACAGATTCTCTCTGATCTTTGCAATCATTGTGTCTACATTGGTGAATGGTATATCTGCCCAGGACAAACTGAGCATGGACGGCTATATCTCAGACATGCAAGCGATCTATAAAATCGAGGATCGGTGGTTGTGGGAAAACGCCTTCATGGACCGCTTCAATTTCCATGCGTATCCGACCACCTGGCTCACAGCTTCCATCCAGATCAGGAGCAGAATCATTACAGGCAATACCATTAGGAAAATTCCGGGCTATACAGAAGTACTTAAGGCCGATCCGGGATTCGTGGACATGACCTTCTTAAGCAGTGGTGATCTGGGTGACAGTTCAGGCTATGCCCTTGCTTCAACCATTGACCGCCTCTGGCTACAGTTTACTTTCGGGAACCTTGAAATCAAAGCAGGCAGGCAAAGGATCAACTGGGGACAAACCATTGTCTGGAATCCCAATGACATCTTCAACTCCTATTCCTATTTTGAAGTGGATTACCCCGAACGGCCCGGAAGTGATGCCCTTCGTATTCAGTATTATACAGGCAGCGCTTCTGCCATTGAGCTGGCGGCCAAAATTGACAGTGCCAACCTTGTGACGGCTGCAGGCTACTTCAGATTTAATACCCTGGGATACGACATTCAGTTAATTGGCGGATTATACCAGGCCGAAGATCTGATGCTCGGAGCCGGCTGGAGTGGCAACCTGGGTCCCACAGCATTCAGGGGCGAATTGAGTTATTTCCGGGACCTGGATAATTTTTCGGATACCACCGCTTACTTAATGGCTTCCACGGGCTTCGACTATACCTTTTCCAACTCACTCTGGATCCAGGTGGAAGCTCTTTACTCGGCATTTGCAAAAGAAATGGATTTATATTCCTTCCTTCAATTCTACGGAGGGAATCTGGATGTTAAGAGCCTGGGATTTACCGATTGGGCCTTCTTCTCCAGTTTGTCCTTTCCTTTCACCCCTTTATTCACCGGCAGCTTTGCCGGAATTTGGTATCCCGATTGGAAGGGTTTGTACCTTGGACCCTCCTTCGACCTCTCACTTAATAACAACATGGAGCTCTCTTTGATACTTCAGCACTTCACTGCAGAATTTGATAATCCCTCCGGAGCCAGTTCCAGAGAGAACAATACATTTGGATTTCTCCGATTCAAATGGAGTTTTTAGGTATTTGTACTTCCTTTTCCTGCCTTTACCAAATTGTTAACAACTCTCTCGCACACCCATTATTTTTTCCTGTTAATTAGTAGATATCAATGCCTTAGCAAAAGATGATATCATGGAAAACCAGGAATCAGCAACTATTTATCCGGGATCGAAGCAGCCCGAATACCAGTGGAGCAACAGGGTAGTACTTATTACAGAGGATGAAGAAGTAAATTTTTTCTACCTGAAAACACTGCTTAAAAAAACCGAAGCACGTGTCCTGCATGCCAAAAACGGAAAAGAAGCAGTGGATATCCTGGCTGAATACAATGGAGATATTGACCTGATTCTCATGGATATTAACATGCCCGTTATGGATGGTTACGAAGCCATGCGAATCATTAAAGCCAAGCATCCCGATCTGCCTATTATTGCTCAGACTGCATACGCCCTGAATAACGATCGCCGCAAATGCCTCAATGCAGGATTCAATGATTATATTGCAAAGCCTATCAACAAGGTGGCACTTTTCAGGTTGGTCAATGAGAATCTTTCATGAGGGCAGTTGTTCAAAAAGTATCAGAAGCACATATCACCATCAATGGAGTTACTGAAAAACAGATCGGTGCGGGACTGGTGGTTTTGCTTGGCATTGAAGCATCAGACGGACCCGAGGATATTGATTGGTTAAGCGGGAAAATAAGCAGGCTGAGGGTATTCAATGATGCAAAAGGGGTGATGAACCTGTCGCTTGTGGATGTGGGAGGCTCTGTAATGATTGTGAGTCAGTTTACCCTGCACGCCAGTACCAGGAAGGGAAACCGCCCTTCTTACATTAAAGCGGCCCCTCCGGAAATTGCCATCCCCATGTATGAAAAATTCATTGATCGAATGGAGCAGCATTGCCTAAAACCGCCCGTATGCGGTGAATTTGGTGCCCATATGAAGATCAGGCTTACCAATGATGGTCCTGTCACCATCCTTATCGATACCAAAAACAAAGAGTAAGGACCATCAAACCGGAACCGGCCTGGAAAAAGCATTTAATAAGAATCTCCAGAAAAAAACCTCCAGGGATTTTGACCGTCATCAACAAATTGATAAATTGAGGGAATCAAGATCCCGATCATGAAGATCCCATCAGATTTTAACCTGACCGTCGATGCGGATAAGGTAAAGCAGATCCTGGAGAAAATCCAGTCGGACCTGCCTTCTGTCCACGACAAGGACCTGCTGAAGAAAATCTTTAGCCTGATCGATCTGACCACACTCAGTGAACGGGACAACATCGAGAATGTCACCCGGATGTGTGAGAAAGTGAATCTGCTGGGAGAATCTTACCCTTCCATGCCCGTTATTGCAGCCATCTGTGTCTATCCGGAAATGGTCTCTGTGGTAAAAGAAAACCTGGAAAATCCCCTGGTGAGCATCGCTTCGGTTGGAGGAGGATTTCCTGCATCACAAACTTTTACCAATATAAAGGTTATGGAAATAGAACAGGCTGTTGAACAGGGTGCCGAAGAGATTGACATCGTATTGCCTGTCGGTAAATTCCTCATGGGTGACCTGGAATACGTGGAATATGAGATTCAGACTATTAAGGAACGAATTGGTCCGGTTCATTTAAAAGTCATCCTGGAGACAGGTAGCCTGGGAGATTTTTCCTTAATCCGGAAAGCAGCTCTTCTGGCCATAGAGTCGGGAGCTGGTTTTATTAAAACCTCCACAGGAAAAGTATCACCCGGAGCCACCCCTGAGGCGATGATTGTGATGTGCGAAACCATAAAAGACTATTATAACCGCACCGGAAAAAAAATAGGCATTAAACCTGCAGGTGGAATCTCCGATTCTGAAACTGCCATCCTTTATTACGCCATTGTGAGGGAAATTTTAGGAGAAGACTGGTTACACAGTGAGCGCTTCAGAATCGGTGCAAGCCGGCTGGCGAACCGCTTAATGGCCGATATTTTTGACAAAGGGCCTGATTTTGGTTATTTCTGACTGTGTTTGGAAGGATAAATCAACTATATTTGTAACATAACACTGACGTTCTTACATATTACAATATAAGCGGTTCGATACTACATTCCATTCTCATAGAGACGGGTTGAATTCCATGGCTTTTTTCTTCAATATCGGACCGCTTTTTTTTATTTCTTTTTTTTACTTCATCAGTCGATAGTGAAGGTAATCCAGCATTAAAGGAATATCGGTTGAATTAATCCCGTTTGCCAGCAGCATGGGCTGATCTTCCTCCATGGTTTTCAGAAAGTCTTCCATTTCAAATTTCAGATCTCTCAGAGATTGAATGTACAATTCAACAGCCTCCCTTTTCTTTCCAAGGGCCCACTGCACATGTCCGTAATTGATGTAGTCGTAGTATCCGGGTTTCAGTTCAAATACCCTGGTAAAATAACGATCCGATTTTTTCAGCTCGCCAAGTGCAAAATAACACCAGGCTATGGGCCTTAATATATGCTGATTGCCCGGATTGATGTATTCTATTTTAAAATAGTGCTTCAATGCAGTCTGATAATCCCCCAGTTTCAAATGGCAGAATCCAATGAGAGATTCTGTGGTTTGATCTTCGGGTTGCAGGGTAGATGCTTGTTCATACACCTCAAGTGCCGACTTAAAATCCCCCAATTTCCGATAGCAGATCCCCAGGTTTTTCAAACTCCAGATATTTTGCTCTCCCAACAGGCCAATACGCCTGTAGTAGTTTACGGCTTTAGCGAAATTCCCGAGCTTCTGGTAACAGTATCCGGCTTTTTCAAGCAATTCCCTGTCATTGGGCTCTTCTTTTAATAGAATTTTGAAAATATCAAGAGCTTCTTCAAAATGATCCTTTTCGAACAGGTACTCTGCAATATTCCGGACAATGGAATTATCTTCTATGATCTCGCGGAAGAACCACGACCTGTATAAATCAAGCTTCCCGCTGAATACATCCTCAAATTCATTTTTAAAGGGAGAGATTTTAAAGAACCTGTACAGGTCCTGGATATATTGAATAAATACCGTTCTGGTAGTAAAATCTCCGGAGCTCAACTTCTCGTCTGAGATCATTTCCTGCAAGCCCTCCATCTCCATCAGAAATGCATTTGAAAGCATTTTCTTCTGTTCCTCAGGAAGGTGGCGGATATTAAAAATAAAGCTGTATTTATCGCTGTTGCAAAGGAAAGGTGTTTTTTTCAATCCATCCACAAAAATATCCGGATCGAAAACCTCACTCCTGGCTGAATAGATCTCTTCCAGATCCGGATTTTCACTATGAAAGGGAACCAGCCAGTTGGTTAATTCATTAAAAAAAGGAAATTGCTTTAAATGTGCAAAGGTGGTCATATACACGTCTGCTCCCTCCATCTGCAACTTCATAAATTCATCCACTTTTCTGTACAGGTCGTCCGATTCACTGAACATGGATTCCCAGTTGGGATTTCTCCCTTCTTCAAGCATCTCATCCCTGATGTCGTCCATTTTCAGCTTATCCTCCAGCTTTGGCTTCAGTTTGGCCATCTCCGGCATTAAATCTTCCTGCAGCTTTCTGCCAATCTCCAGGGTATCCCTGGTCCGAATCAGTTGTAAAGCAATTTTCTCCAGGTTCTTCTCCAGGTTCAGGTCTTCCCTCAACAGGCTGAGCCGGTGAATAATGTTAGGATAGAACTCTATGCGATGGTCGTGCCTGTAAAGCAGGATCACCAGCGCCACCTTTGCCCGTGCCGAGACTTCCTGATCCTCTTCGACCGCAAAATCAATGAGCCTGTGTACCTTCTCCTCGTCCCAGTATCTCAATCCCGATAACAGTATTCCACTCACATACAAAGCCTTTTCATACCAAAGGAATTCATGGCAACTAAGGATGGCTCCCGACAGGCTGTTCTCGGCTTCATTGTACCTGTTACTAAGCCAGAGGTGCCTGAAGATCTCCTGGGAAAGTTTTCTGCGACGTTCATCTGTGGCATGTGGAGATTCCTGGCCCTCATCAATCATCTCATCCAGCTCCCGCTTAAAGGACAAGTCGTCCATGGTTTCAATAAGCCTTTTTCCGGTGAGCTCCTGTTGCCTGTCCATTTCCTGCTTCAGGATGTAGGTGTGCCATCCCGAATGTTGCTCCATCAGCCTGTCCTGGACCCGGTCGGCCAGCTCCAGGATGGAGGTAAGCAGCTTATTATATACTTTATCCCTTTCGGGATCCTGCACCCCTTCCAGCATATAGTTCAGCATTTGCTCATAGGTATGTTCAAGGTGCTCCTGCTGAATGAAAAAATCGCTGTAACCCGATTCGCTGACCAGTTTATTGAGTACATCCAGGGCGTCTTTTACCCGCCTGGAAGAAACCAGGCGGCACAAGCGCTGGTATCTGGTTTTAATTTGCCGGACATTGATCATTCAAATCTGTTTTAGGAGTTCCGTCCAAATATCAAGCCACAGGAGCTTAACAGACAGAATGGCAGAGAATCGATCCTGCCAATTACAAAGGATATGCTATCTTCGGATCGTAAACTGTGATTTATGAGGATTCATCACCTGGATATTGATTCGGAGCAAGTCAGGGTAGATCCCAAAGAGATTCTTTCTTTGCTGGGAAATGAAGATAGAGCGCTTGAATCACATACGGAAGAACTGATCGGGACCTGCCTTGCGGCATGCAAAGAAGTCATGGTACCTCAGGCCAGTCTTGTTTGGGAAGAGGCCCTGGATACAAATTCCAGAGAGCATATTTCAATCAAGGGAACCAGTTTTAAAACAGGTAAGATCATCAAACGCCTGCTGGCCGGATCAGAAGCATATGCCTTCCTGATTATGACAGCAGGCCCCGGACCGGAATTACGGGCACGCCAACTGCTGGAAAAGGGAGAATTCCTGGAGGGATACATCACCGATATGCTGGCTTCGGCGCTGGTGGATTCCATGGCAGATCAGGTGCAGGAACACATCAGGCGAATGGCTGCTGAACAGGGATTTCTTATCACCAATCGCTACAGTCCGGGTTACTGCAGCTGGGATGTGAGTGAGCAGCATAAGCTTTTCCGTCTGTTTCCCGAAAACTGTTGCAACATCACGCTCACTGATTCAAGCCTGATGTCACCCATCAAGTCGATCAGTGCCCTGATTGGAATAGGGACTTCGGTCAGATACCAGAACTATACCTGCGAGATTTGTTCCATGAAAGATTGTGCCTATCGCAACACCCGGTCTAGTCAATCTCACTGATCTTCAAAAGCTCATACCCTGGATCAAACTCCGGGTTTTTCTCAAATTCGACAGGCACATTCTCCCCTTTAAGCCAGACTTTAAGTAAGCTTAGTAATTCTTCTGATTTTTTAGTATTTATATCTGCCAAATTATTTCTCTCTCCAGGATCTTCAGAAAGTTTGTATAACTCCACTCCCCCATCTTCATAATAGTAATGCAGCTTCCATTCTCCCTCCCTGATCACCGATCCCGGGCGGGTCCTGAACAGGGGATCCCTGCCCCCGTCATTACCTGCACGGTAGGCCTGCAGGTAAATGGGGAAATGAAAATACAGCGGCCGCTTCTGCAGGGAGCGGGTCCGGCCCGAAAGCAGGGGCCAGAGTGAAACTCCATCCGGTTCAAGGCCTGACACAGATCCTCCGCTGAGGTCCATCAGCGTGGGATAAAAGTCAAGGTTGATTACAGCTTCATCCGAACGGGAGCCCGCTGCTATGTTTCCCGGCCAACGAAAAACCAGCGGAACCCTGATTCCTCCCTCGTAGTAGGACCCTTTGCCGGCCCTGAGGGGATCCTGACAGGAGATATGTCTGATCCCCCCATTGTCCGAGGTGAAGATTACCAGGGTATTCTCTTCCAGGTCCAGCGCTGAGATCTGATCCACCACCATGCCAATACAGCGGTCCATGTTGTCTACCATAGCTGCATAGGCTGCATTGGATTGACAATCGACTCCCCCTTTCTGAGTGTACTTATTTTCCAGGGACGGTTTTGCCTGAATGGGAGTATGGACTGCGTAAAAAGGCAGGTAGAGAAAGAAGGGATGTTCGCGGTTTTCCCGGATGAATTTTCTGGCTTCTTCAGCAAGCCGGTCGGTCAGGTACTCTCCTTCAGGCGCTTCCAGATCCGGTTTCTTGTAGGGAGCAAAGTAACTTCCGGGGTGGCCCCAGGTGCTTCCACCCACATTGTAATCCATCCCCTGGGTACGGGGATCCTTTCCCAGATGCCATTTCCCGATGTTTATGGTCGCATAGCCCCTGTCATGAAGTGCTTCCGCCAGGGTATAGAACCGGTGCTGAAGGGAATCGGCATTCACTGCCGGGATGATTTGTCTCGTGCGCGGGTCCCCTCTTTCTGAAGGGCTTACCGTGTATACACCGTGAGCCGTAGTATACATTCCCGACATCAAACAAGCCCGGCTGGGAGCGCAATTAGCTGCTGAAGCGTAAGCCTGCATAAAAACCATTCCCTCCCGGGCCAGCTGATCCAGGTTTGGGGTTTCGTAGTATTCCGATCCCATAAAACCCACATCCTTCCAACCCAGATCATCCGCAATAATCAGGACAATATTCGGAGGATCATCTGCATCCTTTTTGCAGGAACAAAGTCCGGCAGAAAAAAAAACCCACAGAAAGATAAACGGGACTCTCATTATTCACCTGTATAAGTTGACATTCCAAAGTTGAAGTTTTCGGAAGCTATTCGTTCCTTCTCCATAAGAATGCTCAATTCTTTCACCAGCCCGGGATGCTCCGGGGCCACATTGTTCTTTTCAAAAGGATCGCTCTCCAGCTTGTAGAGTTCCAGTGGCCCGTCCGGATCATTGCCCACCTGAAGCCTGACCGCTTTCCACTCATCCTTCAGCAGGGCCTGCTTTCCTCCTTGTTCGTGAAATTCCCAGTATAACGATTCATGAGTAAGCTGGTCCTTTCCCAACAATTCGGGTAGAAAGGATATTCCATCGGTCTCTTTTAGCTGAAATCCACACAAGTCGGCTACCGTGGGAAGCACATCCCAGAATGCCGATATATGATCCGAAGTTCGTCCCTCTTCAATGGTACCCGGCCAGGCAACAATAAATGGAACCCGGATCCCCCCTTCATAGAGATCCCGTTTTATCCCCCGAAGTCCTCCACTGCTCCCGAAGAAAGCCGGATCGGCTCCCCCTTCCTGGTGGGGCCCATTGTCACTGGTGAACATCACAATGGTATTTTCGGCTATACCCAGCTCCTTCAGTACAGACATAATCTGACCCACATAAAGATCAATCCGGTGGACCATAGAGGCAAAGGTGGCATGGGGATGCTCCTGGCTACAGTAATTTCCAATAACCATATCCTGGCCATAGTCTGCACCAGGCCCTCCCACAAAAGCTTCCTCCGGATACACCCCAAGATATTTAGTATATATTTCATCCTCTGGTACAATAAGCTCAGCATGCGGAATCACCATGGGCACATAGGCAAAAAAGCTCCTGTCTTTATTTTCTCTGATAAACCCGATGGTTTTTTCCTGGATTACATCAGGGGCATAGGTCATTGTGTGAATCCAGTCGTTCCCTTCCAGGTAATATTTCCCGGTGTTTTCCCAGAGATACTCCGGGTAATAGCGGTGGGCATAGCGCTGACAGTTGTATCCGAAGAAATGGTCAAAGCCCTGGTTCACCGGATCACCTTCCGATCCCGGGAATCCCAGGCCCCACTTCCCAAATGCACCGGTCACATAGCCAGCTTCTTTAAGCAGCCCGGCCATGCTTACAGCTGATGCCGGAAGGGGTGCCTGACCTTCGGGCCTGACTTCCTGATTGCCCCGGATGGGGGTATGTCCCGTATGTAATCCGGTCATCAGAACCGAGCGGGAAGGGGCACATACCGTACTGCCTGAATAGTGACGGGTAAACCGGATCCCATCACGGGCCAGTTGATCCAGATGCGGGGTGGAAAACTTTACCTGTCCGTAGCAGGATAAATCGCCATAACCCAGATCGTCGGCCAGTATGTAAATGATGTTGGGAGGAGCCATGGCATCTGAGGCACCGTTTTGATTTGTTTTGCATGCTGTTGTAAATATCAACAGCATGACGGATAGCAAGCTTAAAAGACGGCTCATGAGTACAAATGGAGTTTAAAAGAAGCTATACAATATATAAACCAATAGCACAAAATCCTCTTTTCCTTGTTATTTATAATCTGTTAGAATTAATTTTGAGCCATGAAGAAAGTATCTTTTAAAACTTTGGGCTGTCGCCTGAACCAGTATGAGACCGATGCCCTGGTCACCCAGTTCCATCAGGCTGGCTACCAAGTAGTAAAGGATCCAGGCATGGCCGATATCACAGTGGTCAACACCTGTACGGTGACCAACCAGAGTGATCAGAAATCAAGAAATACCATTAACCAGGCGATCCGGAAGAACAAGGAGGGAATGGTGGTAGTCACAGGTTGCATGGCCAACAACCACAAGGAGAAACTGGAAGCCAATGAGAAGATTACCTACGTGGTGGATAACGAACGCAAAAGTCAGATCGTTTCCCTTGTGGATGCCCATTTCAAAGGAGAAATGGTCCATCCCGAATCTTTTTCGGGCGACGTGTTTGGTTTTGAAACGGTCGAACAGAGCCTGCATACCCGTACTTCCATTAAAGTCCAGGACGGATGTGATAATTTCTGCACCTACTGCATTGTCCCTTCCGTTCGGGGAAGGGCAGTAAGCCGTCCATTGGACCAGATTCTGGATAATGTAAGACGGGTGGTGGATAAGGGTTTCAAAGAAATCGTTGTCACCGGTGTCAACATCGGGCGTTTCAGGCATGATAACTATAACATAGAAAAAGCCGTGGAAAAGATTGCAGATTTACCCGGTGACTTCAGGATCAGGATCTCATCGCTTGAACCCGATGGTTTTGGACCCGATTTCCACAGGGTTTTCGAGCATCCAAAAATGGCGCCTCACCTCCACCTGTGTATTCAGAGCGGATCCGATCCCATCCTGCTGAAGATGCGAAGAATGTATACGGCCGGCTCATTTATGGAAATCATAAACACTTTCCGGAAACATCATCCCGATTTTAATTTTACTAGCGATGTAATCGTTGGCTTTCCGGGTGAAACAGAGAAGGATTTTATGGAAACCGTGAAACTGTCACAGGAAGCCCGTTTCAGTCACATACATACATTCAGGTATTCGCGCCGCAAGGGAACCCGGGCCGACCGCCTGGATGATCAGCTGGATGAAAAGATCAAATCGGAGCGCAGTGAAGTGATCCGGAACGTCTCCAACGAGAACAGGATTCTTTACATGGATTCAATGATCGGAAAGAATCAGCGTGTCTTAATCGAAAAAACAGATAAAAAAGGAATGGCTCATGGATATGGAGAGCACTATCTGCCAATTGATTTCAAAACCAATGATTCCTCCAGGAATGTATTCAGGGAGGTGGTTCTGGAAAGTGTAATAGCTGCTGATCCTCCTGTCCTTTTAGGAAAATATTAATCAAGTCAGTTTTAGTCCGTAGTAAAGGTGATCGGCCAGCTGATCCTTAATAATAGCTATCCCGGGCATGGTGCCCCAGCATGAAAAACCATGCTTCTTCAGAAGTGAGATACTTGCCGGATTTTTACTCAGAAGTATGGCGATCAGTATGGAAAAACCAAATTGGGGAGCCATCCGGATGGCATGCTCCACCAGGCCGCTGCCGATTCCCCTTCCGCGTACATCCTTATCCACGTAATAACTGACTTCCGCCACATGAGCTAATGCCTGCCGGTCCTGGCGGTAGGCCCCTATTGAAACCCATCCCTCCACACGGTTTCCCGACATTGCCACAAATACAGGAAAGGTGCCGGGATCATGGACTCTGAACCACTCCATGCTCTCCGTCAGAGTAAGCGGAACCAGATGAGCTGTACAGAAACCCTGCCTGACTGCCTGGTTGTATATTTCATTGATCCCGGGAAGATCTTTCTCCCTAGCTAAACGAATTTCCATCCTCAAAGTTAAAAAACAGGCGCTTTTTTCAATGTTGATTAAACCTTTTCATATTAATAAGGTCTATTATGTTACCTTTGCACGTTTTTTTGATATTACTTACAGAAAATGAGAAAAATAGATAGGAGAATTGTGATCGTGGTCAGCGTATTATTTATACTGCTGGTGGCATATGGTTTAATGCAATTCCTGATTGCCCAGAAAGAAGCTCCTCCGGTACGTCGTTCCATCGAAGCCCGCAGGTATGTCAAAGTGGAACCCGTGAAGTACAGCAGGATTGCTTCGGAAGTCTCTGAAAAAGGAAGGCTCGCATCCATAGCAGAGATTGATATTGTGGCAGAGGCCTCAGGAAAGATCGAGCCCGGAAAGGTGACTCTGAAAAAGGGATCAAAGTTTTCTAAAGGGGATTTGCTCTTTAAAATCTATCCCGACGAGGCCATCCTTTCGCTTAAGGCCCGTAAAAGTCAGTACCAGAATACCCTGGCTGGAATTATTCCCGACCTGGTCATCGATTTTCCGGAATCAGAAGAAGCCTTTACGACATTTTTCTCCTCCATCGAAGTGGACAAACCACTCCCTCCTATGCCTGAGCTCAAGGACGATAAATTGAAGATATTCCTGGCCAGCAGAAATGTAATCAGTGAATACTACAGCATTCAGCGTGATGAACTTCAGCTTAAACGCCGGACCGTCAGGGCACCTTTTAATGGTACTTATAAAGACGTATATATGGAACCCGGAGCTTATACCAATACAGGGGGAAGAGTGGCCCGGGCCATTCAAACCGACCACCTGGAAATGGAAGTACCGGTCGTTCGTGAAGACGCTCTATGGATTAAACTAAATGATCCGGTTAAAGTAGTATCAGAGACCAGGTCCCTGAGCTGGGAAGGCAAAGTAATAAGGAAGAGCCAGTTTGTGGATGAAAACACCCAGTCGCAAACCATCTTTATACGAATCAAACCCAACAAAAATCAGGCCTTGCTTGCAGGGGAGTACCTGAATGCCATATTCCCGGTCCGGCCCATTGAAGAGGTGATGGAAATTCCCAGGAATTCTGTATTCAACTCCAACGAGGTCTTTGTGGTCCGCCAGGGACGCCTTGTAAAAGAAAAGATCACCGTGATCAAAGAAAATGAGCGCACCCTTATATTCAAAGGGATCCCGGAAGGCGATACCCTTGTGGTTCAACAGCTCATTAATGTTTCTGAAGGAACCCTGGTCCAGACCGATAAAGATGCTCCGCGCCGACCCGGACAGGGCAAGGGAACAGCTGCAGAAGGTAAAAAGGCCAATCGTTAATACAAGCGGACCATGAGAAAGATAGTTGAAAGATTTGTTGCATACCCGGTTTATGCAAATATCATCATTGCCATTGCTGTGCTTGCCGGGGTCTACAGCATGACCAACATGAAAAAGGCCTTTTTCCCTGAAACAGAGAGCCGCTATCTTTCCGTATCCGTATTTTATCCCGGGGCGTCACCCGTGGAAATGGAGGAGGGTGTCACTTCCAGGATCGAAGAAGCCGTCAGGGGGCAGATCGGCATTAAGGAGATCACCTCTACATCGGTGGAGAACATGGCAACGGTATCCATTGAAACCACAGGGGAATACCCCATCAACGAGGTGCTCCAGGAGGTAAAAAATGCGGTGGACGGAATCTCCTCCCTTCCCTCTGCAGCGGAACGGCCCATAGTTTCCAAACGTCGCTCCATGGCGGGTGCCATACGACTGGAACTGGTTCCGGTGGACGGACACGATATGGACCTGATGACCCTGAAGGAGCATGCCCAGCGAGTAGAAGAAGACTTCTTTAATTCGGGGGTGATGAGCCAGATCTCCATCTCGGGTTACCCAAGTCCTGAAATCTCCGTGGAGATTAAGGAAGAAGAACTTTTACGTTACAACATCACCTTTAGTGAAGTTGTAAGGGCCATCCAGAACAACAACCGCGATGTATCGGGAGGCGAGATCAAATCGGCCGAAGAAGAATTCCTGATCCGCCTTCGTTCAAGAAGTGCCAAGCCCGATAAGATCGGGAACATCGTCCTCAGAGGACAGACCGACGGGAGCTATATTCTCATCCGTGATGTAGCTGAGGTCAAAGTGAAGTTCGCCGATTCGCCCAACCGTCAATGGACCAACGGCAAGCCTTCTGTTTCCATTAGGGTGGACAAACTCCCCGAAGAGGACCTGGACGAAATTACCGAATATGCACGGCATTATATAAAAGAATTTAACACAAGGAACCAGGGGGTGGAGATCATTGTCTCCCGGGCCTTCCTGGACATTCTTAAAAGCAGGTTGAACCTGCTCAGGAGGAATGGCCTGATGGGATTTGCGCTGGTGATTATTGCACTTTCCATGTTCCTTAGTTTTCGCCTCTCCCTATGGGTATCCATTGGTATTCCCATTTCGTTTCTGGGAATGTTTATTATTGCCAGTTTTATCGGGATCACCATCAATCTGCAATCCCTCTTCGGGATGATCCTGGTCATCGGGATCCTGGTAGATGATGGCATCGTGATAGCTGAAAACATTTATCTGCATTTTGAAAGGGGCAAGGGACCTATGCACGCAGCTGTGGATGGGACCATGGAAGTGATGCCGGCGGTGCTGACTTCGGTAACCACTACCATTGTGGCCTTCTCCCCTTTGCTTTTCCTGTCAGGCACCCGCATGGAGATGATGCTCCATGTGGCAGTGGTAGTCATAGCCTCGCTGGTATTCTCCCTCTTCGAGGCCTTTCTGGTCTTGCCTGCTCACCTGGGCAGCGACTGGGTGCTGAACCGGAAAAAGCTGGAAGCGAAACAACGTGGACTTGCCAGGTATTTTGAAGCTTTTATTGTTTGGCTGCGTGAACGGGTATACCATCATTTCCTCAACTGGTTGGTTAGGTGGAGGTACATTGCCCTAAGTTTCCCCATAGCCCTGGTGTTAATTACCATGGGACTATTTATGGGCGGTCATATCCGGAACACCTTCTTCCCCATGGTCGATTTTGACAGCTTTACCCTGAATGTGGCCTTCACTCCCGGGGATGGCGAAAAGCAAACCCTTGATTTCCTGGAGCGCTTTGAAAAAGCCATCTGGGAGGTTAGTGATGAAATTACAGAAGAGATGGAATTGGACGAGCCCATTATTGAGCGTACCAGTAAAAGATTGGGCAGTTCCTTCAATGGTCAGGAGCGGGGAGCACATGCGGGCAGCATCAATGTCTATCCGGTCGACCTGGAAGGCTATGATATATCGGGTCGGGATATTTCCACCCGTGTAAGCCGAAAGATCGGTAAGGTGGCCGAAGCCAGCAAGTTTACTGTAGCGGGCAGGAACCGCTGGGGTGCCCCGGTATCAATCGGACTGATGTCTAAGAACCTGGAGGAGCTGGAAGAGGCCAAGGACTTTATGATTGCACGCCTTAACGAGATGCCCCAGTTGAAGAATGTAAATGAGAACATTGCCCTGGGTAAGCAGGAGATCAGACTCGACCTGAAGCCCAGAGCCTATTTCCTGGGCCTGGATGAAGCATCCATTGCCTCACAGGTTCGCCAGGGCTTCTACGGGGCCCAGGCCCAGCGTCTGCAGGTGGGCCGTGACGAACTAAGGGTCTGGGTGCGCTATCCCAAATCGGATCGCACCACCCTGGGCCAGATGGAGAAAATGAAGATCAAAACTCCCCAGGGAATCTATCCCCTTTCCGAACTGGCAGACTACCATATGGAACGGGGACCGGTGGCCATTAACCGCTTTAACGGCTCCCGCGAGATACGCGTGGAAGCCGAAACAGTAGATCCCCTGGCCTCGGTACCTGATATCCTGGGCCAGGTGGAACATGAAATTATGCCAGAACTTGAGTCACAGTTTGCCGGCATTCGCTATATCTACCAGGGGCAGCAAAAGTACAGCCGGGAAGCCATGGGTAAGGCTGGCCATTATTACCTGATTGCCTTTGTCCTGATCTTATTGATTTTGGTACTGCATTTTCGCAGTGTACCCAAGGCATTTATTATCATTCTGATGATCCCTGTATCCCTCCTCGGAGTGGCCTGGGGGCACGGCTTGCATGGCCAGCCCCTTTCCATGATGAGTCTTTGGGGTGCTGTGGCCCTCACCGGTGTGATCATCAACGATGCCATCGTATTTTATGCCAAATTTGACGGGCTCCTGGTGGAGGGCTGGAGTGTGCCAGACGCTGTAAAGGAGGCCGGAAAGATCAGGCTCAGGCCCATTATCCTTACCTCCCTGACCACCTCCATTGGTTTGTTTCCTATGCTGTTTGAAAAAAGCGTACAGGCCCAGTTCCTGATCCCCATGGCCATCAGTCTGGCCTATGGAGTGGCCCTGGGAACCATATTTATCCTGATCTTCTTCCCGGTACTGATCATGCTTTTAAACGATGCCAGGGTCTACACCAGGTACCTGTGGACCGGTGTCAAACCTTCCAGGGAAGAGGTGGAAACTGCCATGATCCTGGAAAAACGAAAGCATAGATTTGAAAAGAACCGGGGTAAATACAAACCCACCCTTGAAGAAGAAGAATCATGAAATCACTAAAAATATATATCTGCCTATTGGTCGCCCTTTTGCTGACACTTCCTGTATCGGGACAGGATCTGCTGAACCTTTCCGGTGCGCTGGAGAAAGCTCTGGAAAACAACTATGGCCTGATCATATCCCGGGCTAACCTGGACGTGGCAGAGATCAATAACAACTGGGGTACGGCAGGTCGCTATCCCACCATTGGATTTGATGCCGGCGATAACAACAATTATGAGCTAAATAACAGTGTCTATACCAACCGCTTATCGGCAGGTGTGGGCCTCAACTGGGTGCTCTTTGACGGATTCAGGGTCAACATCACCAAATCGAAGCTGGAAAACCTGGAGGATCTTTCCTCCGGCTGGCTGGCCGTCCAGGTGGAATCGACCATTGAAGATATTATCCTGGCCTACTATGGGGTACTGCTCCAGAAAGAGCAGCTGAAAGTCCTGGAAACTGTGATGGAACTGTCCAGCGACCGTTACCAGTATGAGCTGAAAAAGAAGTCCCTGGGAGGATCCGTTACTTACGATGTGCTCCAGGCTCAGAATGTGTACCTGACAGATAAGGCCAATTACATGAACCAGGAGATGCTGGTCAGGAACAGCATCCGGAACCTGAATTACATGATGGGACTGGAATCCACACAAACCTGGGAATTCACTGAATCCTTTGAAGCGGATACTTCTGACTTTATTTTAAGTGACCTGCTGGATAAAATGAAAGCCGATAACCAGTCCCTGAAGAACCAGTATACCAGCCTGCTCCTGAAAGAAGATGAAACGGCTCTTAAACAATCGGCCTATTATCCTTCCCTTTCTCTGGGAGCCGGAATAGATTATGGCCATACCTGGGCCTATACAAATGGAGCTCAAACACTTAACAATGAAAGTCTTACCCCCTATGGAAATGTACGTCTCTCCTTTGATATATACAGTGCAGGTGTACGCCGGAGGGGTGTTGAGATTGCCCGGATCAACGAAGAGGTGGCCAAGGTGGAGATAAGCCAGATGGAGCATGCGCTGACCAATGAGTTATTTAATCTTTTTGACTTCCACGAAGTAAGGCTGGAGCTGCTCAATGTAGCCGATGAGAACCTGGCTGCTGCCGAACTAAACATGTCCATCTCCGAGGACAAGTATCGCAGTGGGGTAATTAATTCATTTAATTACAGGGATGTTCAACTTATCTACCTAAATGCTTCCTTCAGGCGCCTTCAGGCTGTCTACAACCTGATCGCATCCAAAGCCGGACTTACCCGGATCACCGGGGGATTCTTAGCTTATGAAGCCGA
>JBDLIM010000036.1:0-37333 GCA_039714915.1 Bacteroidota bacterium | reverse complement strand
AAGCTGCTTTGATTTGCCAGGAGCAGTTCATAAATATCCTGCTCAAATTCCTGGTATACGGAGTTGAAACGGAGCTGCTCGCCGTTGAAGCCGTAATCCAGGATGAAGACCTTGCCTTTTTTTGTCAGCTCCTCCACCATTTCCAGGCAATCCTTCTCAGGGACAGGGATGATCACATAGTGACTGAACCTGCCTGCATAGGTCTGTAAAAGGGTTTTGAACAATACCGGGTTTTGGTGGTGGAAAAAGACCTCCACCTGTGCTTCTCCCTCGCAGTGCCCGAGGAAGGACTTGTAAAGGGCACTTTTATAGGCTGTGTTCTCGTCCAGCAGTAGGAAAACCTTTTTCTGCACATCGATATTAGTGGAGCTTACAAAATAGCCCTTGCCGGGTTTTGAGTCGATGATTCCCCGGGTCTTAAGCTCATTATAAGCCATCAAGACCGTGTCCCTGGAAACCTGGTGACGGTCCTTGAGCGCGTTCAGCGAAGGAATGGGATCACCTGTAGCAAGCTGCTCATATTGAATGGAAGAGATGAGACTGTCTACAATCTGCCTGTAGAGCGAAATGCCCGTATTGTCTTTGTTTATCATATGCCAACTGGTAGGTACTGGTTGGCAATTTACAATAAAATTTGTAAATACCTTCAGGATCAGCCAGGGATTGCTACGCTAACACTCTTGATAGAAACGATACCAATATCAAGAAAATAAGTCAGATGCTTGGGCATAGCAATGTAGTTGTCACCGAGTATTATTTGTCAGGTCTTAATCCTGATGAAACATTCGGTATAAATGATCCAATTCTTTAGAACTATTGAGGTACAGGAAATCGGCCAGATTTTCTGCCAGATATTCCGGAAAATCAATGAAAACCGGTACAGTCGAGAAATTGTAAGTGAATGACAATGAAGACTAATACAAATCAATACAATCCCGAAAAATACCTTGTATCTCACTCATAATCAGGGGGTCGCACTCAGGCCTCCGTCACAGGCTGGCCCCTCGCTAAAATGATCCACTGGATCATTTATTAACGCTCTGTCCGGTTCGAGCCCAGCTGGGCCCACAGTTGATAACCAACCACTTGGAGTAACATCCGACTGGTTGGTTTTCTTTTTGGGATAAACAAATGAATAAACATTTTGTGAGTTAGATGCATGGGATTTGATACATTACACATATCGAAATAAATACCTGAATAACAAGAATGTATGGGTAAATATAACAAACCAGAATTCCCTGATCGCTGATGTCCTGCAAAAATAGAAGTCCAGGTAAATTGCTGTAATCAAAACACAACTTGAAATAGGAATCTAACCATCATACTGAAGCTGGTTTCATCATTGCATTCATTCTGATGATTTGATGATTATCCTGCGATAGGTGGTAAGATTGTGCAGCCCGTTATCTGTAACTTCGCATATGATATGAATGCTCTTCTGTGCGGCGTTTGATGGCACCGTGAAAGAGATTCTATTTGAATTGCTGTCAGAAATATTGATTTTATCTGTATATGTGCCCGCCTCCGGCTGAATCCACCATTTGAATGCAAGGGAATCTCCATCTGGGTCATAAGAACCTGAAGCATCAAGGATAACTGTAGAGCCTGACTTCGGATTTAAAGTAATCATGTCCATCCGTTCATCATCATTGATCACAACAATCGGATTTCGGTTACCCTGCCCATCTTTTGCCCAGTCCATCCTGGCAGCAAAATTATTGAAGGTGGCCGCATAGAAATGATCCTCGTATTGCCTGCAAATATCATACACACTTTGTGAATTATTTACATAGGAATAACCATTATTGTCTGATCCGAGCCCCCATTCAGAGTATCCACCCCAACCAGCCTGATTCGGCTTTTCTGGATCATTGAGCCCGTTTGGCATGATATGTAAAAAAGAAGGTGTATCACCTTCTACTCCCCATACATATTTCGGATACTGACTTCCAAGATTTCCGTGATTCTGGATATGTTCAGCATATTCATCCCAATTGGCCTTCCCTGTTCCATTTTGATACTTCCAGGCACATTCGTCCCAGATGAATAGAAGATCTTCTGAAAATTCACGACGCATCCAGGCATGCGAACTAATTTCATAACTGGACCGCTGCGGTCTGTCCTGATCTGTGATGGTATAAGCCCGTATTTTGTTCAGGAACGTTTTAAGTTCCGACACGCTTCTGGTTTGTTGTACCTGCCAGATGGATTGAGCCAGCGTATTACCTCCCCCCCAGATAGTCACCCAAACAGGGCGATCATCCTTCTCGTCAGCCAGCCTGATATTAAGATCGCTTCCTTCCGAATTATTAGCCTCACCAATTTTATCCATTCCCATCAGCATACTTCCAAACATAGTTCGATCCCTTAAGTATTGAGCACTCGGCCAATACCCAATTTCCTGTTTACGATTGTCCTGGTTAAAACCGCTCTGATCCGATCGCTTAAGGAGATTGGGTAAATCTTTCTCGTAAGCATCAATCACCCCCAGAGCGATATCCATGAAATGCTTTTGATTATTTACGTTATCCATACTCCAGCCAGTAGTTACAACTATCCCTTCAATTTCAAACAGATCGGCATGAACCAATAGTCGAATCAGTGACTCATGGTCGTCTGGTTCCCAAGTGGAAATATCAGTCAACACAACGATACGTGGTTTAAACTGAGGTGATTGTGAGCGGTTTTTCTGTTTCGTCTGGGCAAAAAGACCACCGCAACTAAAAAATAGAATCACTATGATCAAGTATGGGAATGTCTTCATCATAAAATATCAAGATTATGAAATGTTCTAAATTAATCATTTTGACTTTGTCGATACTGGTTTGCTGAAGTAACTATTTTCGCATCCAATCAGCCCGAAGGGCGAAATCCTCCTGTATTTTTGGAAGCCATTTTGAAACGCTCTCTGCTCCGGGTCCATCAAACCAATGTTTCTTATGGGGATCTCGTTGCACATATCTGCCGCCCCAACTTTCCTGGTCGGGTCTTTCAGGATCATTCATACCACGAGCTGCACTAACCAGGTACATAAACGACGGCGTATCGCCTTCCTGCATTCCAGGATTATTTGGATCATACCCGCTTGATGGGTACACTGCACCCAGGGGGCCGTGTCCTTCCCGGATATGGGTATTGAGCCACTCCAGGTTCCCGATGGGAGAATGCTGGGCGAACATCCCATGATACGTCTTCTGTGATATGATCATGAACAAATTCGGGAAATTATCAATGAGCCATTTTCCCGAGCCGTCCTGTCCCGGTTTATCCCCTAACCCGATCATAAAAATGCGAATCTTACTCAGAAATATCTCCAGCTCTTCAGTGCTGCGGGTATGCTGCACCTTCCATATTGCCTGTGCCACTTCCTGAGGACCGCCCCAAACGCAAATCCAAACCGGACGGGGATCGGACTGATCTACGACCTTTGCTATGGCCTCTGAGGCTTCACTATCCTTTCCTTCACCAAGGATCTCATTTGCCGGCTTTCCCCAATTCCCAGAACTACCCTCCCATGTAACAGAACGTAATTGATCTTCAGTAGGGTAGCGGGGATCATGACGTCTGAGATTTTCATATGCCTGGTCATACACGTTTAATATGTCGAGTATGTTTTGCTTATTGGCCACGTTGGCAAAGGTTCCGGATGAGGCAATCAGACCCTCCACATCAAATTCATTGGCATAAAGGAGGAACCGAACCATCGATTGTATGTCATCCGGATCACTTCGCTTCTCTGCCGGCCCATGGCCTGCTCCTCCAGGAATAACATCCAGTGGGGGAAAATCACTTGAGATGATCACACGATAGGTGTCCTGTGAAAAAGATTTTTCAGATCCCTCCTGTGCAAAAGTAAAAGAAGTACAAAATACAAGAATGAGAGTTGTGAAATTGTATTTCATGATCTCAAAGGTACTATATGATCAATTCAACTCCTATTAGCAGGTTGTAGCTGCTCAATCTCTGATATTTTACACGAACGGGAAAATGTATTAGACTTTCTCAACTTTTCGAGAAATTGACTGGTGTCAGGTAGTCCGTTTTTTCCACTTATATCCCAGGGCTTTGATGAGACACTTTTATGCAAAAATGATATAAGAATATCTTGTTGGGTCATTTTCTTTTTAGCTCATTTTCGGTGAGAAATTCAACCCCGAAGCAGAGAAGGAAGTAATTGCCAGTGTCAATAACATGAAATCTGAGGAAATTGGCACTGGCAAAGTACTTAGAATCCGATATTGCACTCTTAAAGTATTAATCTTCATTAGTCGTTGGCAAATAAGTAATCTGCACCTCCTGCTCCGGCATGACATGCTATGCATGACTGCAACTTTCCTCTGTCATCCAGATTACCTACATCGGGCAAAATTCCGAAAGGATGTGTACCGTAATCAACATTTTCATTGAAGGCACTCTTGATATACTCCCAGTTTTCATTGTCATCATCATAACCGACTTCTCTTTTTATCATGGCAAATGATAACAATAAATCACCTTTACTGCCATCCGCATTCTTTTTGTACGTGTTTTTGGTTACAATCGTACCCATAGAGATATCTCCATCCAGACTGGTTTTGTTACTAAACACTTCCCGAATCGTTGAGTCAGCATCAGAAACCAGTGTGCCTGCATGAGCCATCGATCCTCCGGTAAATGTGGTTATAAGATTGGTTGAACCATCCAATTGACTCTGGGTTACCAAAAATTCTGCAGGATCTTCGTCACCACTGCAACTCGACAACATAACTGCCAGGGCTAAAAACCCAGCATAAAACACATTCCATTTTTTCATAGTCTTCATTTTTTAGTTTAACATGGAAATTATATGGTTGTTTATTCGACAGATACCAATGCACAATGAGTCAACCTGACATCATCCAGTTTGCCATCACAGCGTCCCTTGATGGTTACCATATCACCGGGCCGGACTTTTTGCGATGTAATCCATTCAGGCAATTGTTCTTTTTTTTCATAAGTACAGGTAATCCCATCAAAAGGGTCGTGTAATGTCATGAACACACTATTATCCGTCTCCATTTTGATATTTACCACACTTCCCCGGACTTCAATCATTTCTCCGAGATACTTTTCATTGGCCGCAATTTCGTTATTGTTGAATGATGTAACCAATGACTCTGCATTGAGAAAAAACACAGCTTTCTCTTTCGTATAATCTTTTGGAGGCTTTTGGTACAAATAAATACCGGCAACAATGCCTACAACAATCAAAATCACTATTCCAACTATTACCTTTTTCCACATATCTCTGTTTTTTTCCTAATCAAATGCTTCCAGGGTTACATCAATGGTCACTAGCACGTCACGTGCAATATTGTTCCTTACCGCATCCGGAATATTGATTTCATAATCTTCCGGTTTTACCGAAAAACCTGCTGTTGCTATAATTTTTTTGTCGTTCCTCACCGATAGTTTACCATCTGTTTTAACAAAACGGGTCACTCCATGTATGGTGAGTTCTCCCTCTACATTTACCGTATGATCTGCAACTTTTGCCGAATCTATTTTATCCGCCTGAAGAATTTTTCCCTTGAATGTTGCCCTGGGAAATTCATCTGATTCGAGATAATTCTCGTTGAAATGTTCCTGCATCAAGGCCTTCTCAAATTGAAAAGACTTTATCAATACAGCAAAGTTGAGTTCCCCTTCAGGGAAAACTACATAGGCAGCCACCTGATTATTCGTTGCTTTGATGTCTTCAAGTGGTGTGTTCGAAAAGAAATCAACATAACCGGTCTTAGTATAGAATCTTTTCTGTCCAATCACACTAAAACAGATAAAAAAAGCCGTAATTCCTAAAAGTATTTTCCTGTTTTGCATTGCTTGCTGAATTACATTAATCAATAAAGATTAAACATTCTGGATATATTAAATCCCAGGTGGATATCACCATTTCTCCAGTAGCCATCCGTTGCCGTGATAAAACCCACTTCACGCATGGGCAATGAATTGGAAAGCATGATCTGGAACACGTGTCCCCCAGGTTGGAGATCCACGCCCACTGAAACTGGAAAGTAAATTTCACGGTGAGCGTATAGATCTGTGTCAGTAAGCAGAAAAGTTTCCACATTGAAGGTCAGTCTTCGTGTAATTTTGTACCTGCCACCTAGTCCGATAGACAAAATGTCATGGCTGAAATCTTCATTATCTGTGAGGTTTCTGTGAACAAGCGTTGGCATTAACTGAAGACTCAGGTTTCTGCTGAATTTTCTGGCAACAAGCAACTGATGTACATAATACATTCTGTGCTTTAAATCATATATGTCAGCCAGTGCCGGGGCGGTCACACTTTCAAAAGAGGTAAAATACGATACTGAAACAGGAATTGTTTGAATTCCTGTTTGCTGTTTCAATAGAGATATTTTTGCATATCCATCATAGGTTTTGTTGTAATTACTTCTCCCGGCACCCAGTGTAAGCCTTTCAAGGGGGCTGAATTCAAGACTGAAATGAATGGTAGCCTGATCCAGTCCCCACAATTCCGTCAAACCTCCGTTGAGTCTGCCAAATCTGTGAGAAATTCTGAATTCCAGCTCACCCTTATCAGGTTGTTTTATCGAATGTGCATTAATGATTCTTGTTGCTTTAAATGCGGAAGTGGCGAATTGTCTATTTTCTTCTTCAATGAGACTTTCAAGAAAATCATCCTGAGCATGAACTGTTGAAGTAATCAACAAGGAGGAAATCAGGTAACATAACAGGCTTTTGTGCATTTTCACTAATCAATTGGTGATCCGTTCCGGATCCAGGTTTCTATCTTGCTGATGCTGCATTCGTCGAGCATTGGTAAATTAGGCGGCATGGAAACATACCCGGGTAAATGTTTAATAACGCCAATCAGTAGCCCTGATTCTGCCACTTCTTTCACTGCATCATATGTGCCCAGTTCAATACCGGCATTGGCAGAAACACCGGAATGACATGATATACAATTTGCGTCGAGAATGGGATATATCGTTTCTGCAAACGTTACATTGGTGGTATCACAAATATTGTTGGAATAGTAATCTTCTTCATTATCGTAGGTACAGGAAGAAAATAGAATCACGAAGATGAATGATAGGAAGAGTGCTTTCAGATGTTGGATTGTGTTCATTATTTATGTTAATGAAACACGTTAGTCGGATATTACTAATTGACATTACACCTATGTGCAGTTTTTATTCATAACTATTTGTTAAAAACAGCAGGATTTTCTTCTAGTAAATTATTAAATACCTGATTACAGACTTCCGTATATTCATTGTCCAGGTATTCTTCACAATAGTCGGTTACTGGAGTTAGGATTTGATCTGCTGTTGTGGTATTATAAAGTGCTTATTGATCATATTTCTGCCGGATATATTCTTTAAATAGCAAGACTTTCTTGCTTTCTGCAGGGTCAAATACCAGTTTTTCAAAATCGCGTGATTTGTTCTTAAAGTCAGTAGTTTCACAGGATTCGAGGATTCTTTCGTATAACTGGGTGTGATTGTTGATCCCGAATCTCGTGTCAAGATATCCGAAATCAGGATCTGTAATACCTGAGAGGAAGATGAAGTCATAGTAATCCCTGCCCTTTCCTCTTTCTAAAACTGCCCCTGTCTTCATGGATAGAAGAATAGCCGGGGAAGGGGCAAAGATCTGTGTGAAGACATTGAATTTCTGAATGATTGGCTTTTCAGGTTCGTATACATAATAATACGGCTCACATTCGATCTTAATCAGCAATTTTTTTTCTCGATGACCAGTCAATCCCAATTCGAATAGCAAACCGGGGAATATGACATTCCGCCTAAACGCAGTCAGTTTGATATCTTTTTCCTTGTCCTCTGCTTCGACTTTGACACCTTCCTCTCTGAGTCTAGAAATAACCTTGTCAGTAAGCTGGATGAATTCTTCTCTGGACAGTTGGAAACAATCAAAGTCAAGATCCTCACTGAAGCGTTGAATATGATGCAGGATCCTGAGGTTGGTGCCTCCGATAAAACTCAGCTTTGAAGCATATTCTCCGGAAAATATTATATCCAGCATCCGGTAATGGAAATACTCCTTCAGCATGTATTCAAAGTGGGAAGGATTCTTTCGAAGATTATCTGCAAAGAAGGATTTAATTTCATCGAAGTTAATCATAGTCCATAAGTCTTAGTCATTAAGCGCATTCTGTTCTCCAGGGCCTTGCTTTCATACCTTTCAAGGTACTGGTAAAACTCTTTATTAATAATCCTTGCCAGCTCATTATCGTTCAACCTTAGGTCTTCCATATCTTTTTCTGTATCGTAAAAACTATTGATATAGAAGAAATCAAGGATGGCTTTCTGCGGAGTTGCCAGCATAATCTTTCTGCTTTTTCCGCTTTCACTCCTGGAGGGATCCATGTTTTCCAATTTATAGCCAAAACCAAATAGCTCCGGCCTGATCCTATGATAGTCTAAATCTCCAATTGGGGTGGAGAATTTGTTGGTTTTCCGGGTAGTAACCGAAGTGGTTGAGACTATCATTTCCGGGATCAGATTATACCAGGAGAGTGCAGTGTGTAGACTGATATATGAAGGAGCATAGATCAGGTTGGCGGCCAACCATTCAAGGTTCTCATGGCTTTTGGCATCGTTGAAAGCATACCATCGGTTTCTCAGCCTTAGAATGTACCCTTTCTTTTGCCAGCGGACCAGGTTCATCAGGTTCATGGAGGGAAATTGCTTTTCTACATCCCCAATTGAGAATACCCGGAATGATCCCATCTTAGCCTGAAATTCAACCCACATATATTTCTGTTTATATACAAAAATATATAATAATAGGAATATATCAAATAATCTTACTTTTTGGGATAAACATTTGAATTATGCTCGCGCATTGACTGCGTCGAGCTTCGCTTCGCTACGGTTAGCTCCGCTGAGCTTCAAAACAAACATGTTTTCCCGGGGGGGAATTTCCCGATAAAAATATTATTCTCCACTGTCCTGAAAAATCCTTCCCCTAGCTTCACGCTACATCCAATTGTAAGGTTATAGTAGATTTTATATTTTGAAGAGCCATCGTCAAGGTCAATTCCCCATGAGTGGGATTGTATGGTATGCGTAAAACGGTTATGTCTGTAAATATTTGTGAAATGAAGTTTTCTGAGCATGAATTCGTAATCTCAAAATCTTACTTGGAAGAGATTAGAAAGAAGAGAAGGGAATTTGAAAATGCAATGACAAAAAGAAAAAACATAGTGATAACATTAAGGAATAGTTTTTTATATTCAGCCAAATCGATCAATTTTCAAATACTTTTGGCTAAGAATAAGATTTTCCAGCTAACTGTCATCCATAATTTCCCCCGATTCTGCTGAAGAAACCTTCAGGTTTCCAGAATACTTCCTTGCCAAGGACCATTCTTGTTCCTTTCTGCTCGGTTTCCATAAAACCGTTCTGTTTCAGAAATTCAATGGCAGCTATGTTCCCGGATGGAATAACTGCCTTATCCTCTTTCGCGTATTTGATTTTCATAAGTTCAGTACCCGCCTCAGGATCATCTGCAAGAATCATACCTTCCCCCAGATCCGGGAGATAACATCCGCGCAGCTTTTCGCGATCCAGGTATAACCAGGCATTTGTGAGATATATGGAGATCAGTGCTTCTCTATCTTCCCCTGAAATATTTCTGTCAAACGACATGACCTGGCTGTAATAGCTCCCGGTATATGGGACCACATGGGTTGTACAGGGGGATTCTCTCCAGGGATATTGCCTCTTCATATAGACGTAGTCAGAAACATGCCTGAAACCAGCTTTTACATATAGGGATTTTCCCAGCTCGGTGGAAATCAATAGCACCGATTGAACTGATTTTTGTTTTAGATCTGAAAGCAAGTAGTCGACAATCTGTGTTCCAATCCCTCTGTTTCGGTAATCATTTCTGACAATAATGTGTGCAATCCATGCGGTATGCTTGAAAACCATAGAACTTCCTACCCCAATAATCTCGTGATCCAGAGTCAGTTTGACCGGATAGGCAAATCTGTTGTCGATATAGTCCCTGAACTCTTCACTAATGTCTGTCCACCCATCGGGCTGCAGATATGCTACATGTTTCAGATCTGCATGTGTTACAATATCGTACTGCATCTGTTTACTTTGAACTATTTAGGGTAGTTCATTTACTATTGAACCTCAATCATAGCTTCGCACCATTCGTGCAGGTGCTTGTCATCATAGCTGATATCAGCTGTAAGAACATGAAGGCCGGTGTCTGCCTGGGGGAGAACCGACAGTGTGAATGTAAGCGTATCTTCCTTTTTCCCTGGCAGGGTCAGGTCCTGGTAGCCTGGAGAAACAGATAAGCCGGCTGTATGTATTCCTGGTTCTACCCGATAGGTACAGTTCCCGGTTTGATGGTTCTTGACAATGATGCGTAATTCCTGCTCTTCTCCACGTTGTATTGAACTGCCGTAGGGATAATAACGCACCCACTGTTCATCAATCAGGTAATTTGCAGCCTCCCACGGGGACAGTTCAGCCAGGATCTCTTCCCGGTCCTTTAGCTTTTGTTCCATGAAATCCAGCTGTTCCGTTGGGAAACTAAACAGGGTATGGATATGCTGGTTTACCAGCCAGGTATTAACAGGCATTTTTCGCAGCACCTCCAGGCAGTAGTAATAACCCTGGCCCGTTTCCAGGATATTGCGGTTTTGCAGGCAGTAGTCGTCGATCCCGGAAGGAGAGAAGGAGTCGCCGATGAAGAATATCGTATCCTCCTTGCTTTCAACCAGCATGGCATTATGGTAGATCGTCTGTCCCGGGAAATTGTAGAAAGTGAATTTGAATTCGTTCCATTGCATGGTATGCCTGTCAGGGACCACCCGGATATTGTGAATGGGCATGCGGGTCATGGCAGGCATCCGGTAGGCACCCGGATTCTCCAGTATATCCCGGAGCTCTTCGGTCGTATAGACGGGGCACTGATGCCTGTCAAGCAGTGCCGGGATAAATTCAGTATGATCATTATGGTAATGGGTGATGAAGATCCCGTCGATATCCAGTTGGGAGAGTTCCTCCTTCGGATCCGAAAATCTCCTGTAAGTGTCCTGCTCTCCACAATCGATCAGAAATGTTGCACCGGTTTCAGATCTGATCAGTACCGAGTTATTCACATGCTGCAGCCATGCAGGGTATTCATCCCTGGTTGCTGCCATGGGCATCCAGTCAATGCCGGCATTATCCACTTGCATTCTTTCTGCCAGTGCAATTTGCTTTTCATCTCCTGTATACCACCGGAAAGCAGTGGTCGAAAGATAGTTCGCATACAGCCTTTGAAGCCGGTCTGTCATCATGTCGATGGCCTTGTCCGGATCTTTAATTACCGGTCCCCGCGACGGTACTATGATATCGGGCTGCAGTGCTTTTATGGCCTGCAGGCTCCCTGTCAATGCAGCCATGCGGCTGGCAAATCCGTGATAACCCCAGATCTCCAGTTCCGGTATCCGGTCCTGAAGGGAATAGAGGTCAAGCAGTTGTCCGTCGCCATAAATCAAATCACCTGTAAAGGCGATTTTCTTGCCATCGATCCGGGAAATATAGGAAATGGCACCCCTTGTATAGCCGGGTGTTTGGAGCACTTCAAATTCCAGATCCTGCCAGTGAAACAGATCACCTCCCTGAAATGTGCCGCTTACATCCAGTGTTTTTGTGGGGTATTTTGAAGTTTGCTGATCATAATCTTCAAAACGGGAATAGGAGAAGTCTTGCCAGAAAGAATCTGTTTTTGTAAACAAGTTGTATTCTTCTGCAGGCACGGATGTTTTCACTCCTTTTTCGATCATGTATCCTGCTGTCCATAACAGGTCGCGGCGGCAATGCGTCAACAGCAAATGTTCCGGTCTGATGTCCCGGTCCTGCGGGAGTCCGTATATAACAAGTGTTTCATTGTTCCGGCGAATAAGCACTCCGTTCACATCATCTTCAGATACCACGGATACCGAAGGGCTCAGGGTGCCATTTTGTGATTGACATGAACTCAGGAACAGGAGGATTAATACTACGGATTTCACATAAAGGATAACTCTGATGTTCGCGCTGGTTTTTCGAATGGACATTTTCTTGATAAATTTAACTGTTTCTTTCAAAGATTACCGTATTAACAGGTTCAGGGCAATCGCCGCCATGGATTGAACTCCGGTCCGGATGGTTGTACCGGGATAAGGAGCAAACAAGGGGGAGTGCAAAGGGGGTAGTGCTGTACCGTTTTCCTGATGTTTTTGCATCAGATCGGGGCTCACGGTTCCCAGCCACATCAGGCAGATGGGAACCTGTTCTTCCGTGTACCCGTATCGCCCGAAATCCTCACCTGCCATGACCGGGTCGACCCTGACCACTTGTTTCTCCCCAATGGCTTCGCCAAGTACCTTCGTCCAGCGCTTGGTCAGTGCAATATCATTGATTACTGGTGGTGTATAGCTGTCTTCCACAATCACTTCCGGGTATCTATCCTCCGGCACACCTGCTGAAACTGCGATCCCCTTTGTAATCCTTTCAAGTCCTTCGATGGTTTGCGACCGTAACTCGTCAGAGTAGGAACGCAAGGTAAGCAACATCTCCACCTCATCGGGTATCACGTTGTGTTTGAACCCCCCGTTGATGGCTCCCACGGTCACCACGGAAGACTCCAGCGGAGAGGTCTCCCGGCTTACGATGGTTTGTATGGCCAGGATTGCCCGGGCCGACAGTACAACAGGGTCTATGGTTTTATGCGGGTAGGCTCCGTGTCCCCCCTGGCCCTTCATTATGATATTGACGCTGCTTACACCTGCCATGGCCGGACCGGAGCAATACCCGACCCTGCCCGATTCAAGTTCTGCCGATACATGGTAAGCAAGCGCGTAATCGGGCGTGCCGAAGGTTTCATACAGGCCCTCGTCCAGCATTCCTTTTGCGCCCTGGCTCGTCTCTTCAGCAGGCTGGGCAACCAGGATCAGGGTTCCTTTCCATCGCTCTTTTAATGCAGAGAGTACATAAGCCGTGCCGGTAAATACAGTCATATGCATATCGTGTCCGCAGGCGTGCATCACCTCCACCTCTTTCCCGTTCAGCATGGCCTTCTGCCGGCTTGCATAATTAAGGCCTGTTTTTTCCTGCAAAGGGAGGGCATCCATATCGGTCCGGATCAGCACAGTCGGTCCTTCTCCGTTCTTCATTACACCCACAATCCCGAATCCACTGAAATTTTCTGTAACACTGTATCCGGCCTTTTTTAATTCAGAAGCGATCTGCCGGGAAGTATTTGCTTCCTGGCCCGAAAGCTCGGGGTTTTGGTGAAGGTTTGTATAAAGCGACTCCAGGTGCGTATATCTCTTCTCTATGATCTTTTTGATTTCAGCCTGTTGGCCGTCCAGGCCCATCATGGCCAACAGCATCCATGCCGCTAAAGCAACTCTTTTCATAAGCAGGAAAAAGCAGAATATACGGAATATATGGAAACCTGGCCAGAATAGGGTACAACTTATTAAGGCCTACTCTATGATTTTTTGCTTCATCTCATAAGTATGGGCGCTGAAATAGCCAAGTACGGCACCATCGATATTTGTATAGGGATTGGCGGGAGTGGAGGAGTTCCCGGGTCCTCCCATCAGGTTCCCGAAACTGTTGAAATAATCATACACCCGCTCGTCTATACATTGCATGACGATATGCAGGGTATCTCCGGCCTCAAGGACCCGGTCGAAGCGCATCAGTCCCTGTTCAACCGACAACCCGTCGGTGAGCCTGTCGTCGAAAATATAGTCCGCTTCCGGCTGGCCGTTGACCAGCTCTACAAAGCGGTACCGGTTGGCTTCATCTGTGGGGTCGGTGTAGCGGACCAACACATCATAGTTGGTAAGGGACCCGAAACCACCCGGACCACCGGCAGCTCCTCCTTCTGTTTTTCTGACGATCAGTTCGTCAAAGGCAACCTGGTGGGGGATAGTTGAACTGGCTGAAAAGCTTTGGTCCTCTGCCTCCACAAGCATGTGGTATGTCAGGCCTTCGATTACTGAAAATTCATCTGTGGAGTAGATACCAGGTGCGGTCTCGGGCACAAGCACCGAGTTTCCAAGGTCGTCGGAGATCTCCACTGTTGCGTTTTCTACCAGGGGAAAAACATTGTCCTCATCGAAATTGACGGATTTAGTAATTTTCAGCTTGACAGGTTCACCTGCCGTTGCCACCCCCCCCTCGATCACGATTTCAGGATCTGATGAGTTCAGATCAATCTCTATATCTTCGGTACAGGCTGGTACAATCAGAACCGCCAGACCAAAAATGAGAAGCTTGTACCCGGTCTGTAGTCTCATTGTACAGTTATATCGATGATTACTTTTGATTCTTCCACATCAAGCAGCTCCGATGCCTCTTCTCCGTTAATGATCAACATCACCGTGTAGGTTCCGTCGTCGCTGTAGGAATGGTTGCCGCTTTGCCCGGAAGTGAGTGTCCCGTCCCCCCAGTCAATTTCAGCCTCCACATAGGCAGTCGGGAACTCATCCCCGCAATTGGAGATGGTGACTGTCTCCTCTGTTGCAACTGTGGTTTTATCGGCACTAATGCAGGCATCACCCCTTCTTCCCCACCTGCTTTCACAGGAAGTGAAGAGGGCAACGAATAGAAGTACTATGGTTATTGATTTCTTCATCTGTTAAAATTTAAAAATGTATGAAATGGATGGTACGTATGTGAACAGGTATGTTTTAACAGCCACTGTTTTCGTAAGATCATTAGGATCCTCTTCGAAATCGATGGTGTAGGCATTTTTCCTCCCGTAGGCATTGTAGAGGGAAAAACTGAGACTGCTTTCAAACCTGCCCTTCTTTCTCAAGGTCCGCGTGGCCCCCAGGTCCAGCCTGTGATAGGCGGGCATGCGGTAACCGTTACGCTCGGTGTAGTAATATTCCACATTTCCGTTGATCTCGTATTTTCCGCTGGGAAAGGTGACTGCATTGCCGGTATTGTAGACCCAGGTGGCCGAAAGGCTCCATTTGGGGCTCAGGTCGTAGATCCCAACGATGGATATATCATGGGTGGCATCCTGCCTGGCCGGGTACCAGTTGCCGTTATTGATGCCGTCTATCTTCCGTTCGGTCCGGGATAGGGTATAGGAGATCCATCCGTTCAGCTTCCCGTATTTCTTCTTCAGCATCATTTCCAGTCCGTATGCCCTGCCGGAACCTGACAGCAACTCCCCTTCAATATGCTCATTGGCCCTGATCTCCGCACCGTTCTTCAGGTCAAGTTGATTCTGCATCCACCGGTAATAGACTTCTCCTGAAAACTGGTACTGATCGTTTTTAAAATTTTTAAAATACCCCAGGGCAACCTGGTCGCTGATCTCCGGTTTCACGTTCTGGCTCGAAGCGATCCAGAGATCGGTGGGGGTGGAGGAGTTGGAATTCTGGATCAGGTGCAGATTCTGGGTATTCCGGGCATAGGAAGCTTTTAATGAAGTAGATGTATTCAGGATATAGGCCAGGTTCAGCCTTGGTTCCAGATTGAGATAGGACTGCACCACCTCCCCGCTTCCGTAGCTAAGTGTGTCTGTAACACCTTCGTCACCGTAAGAATAAAAATCACCGGGACCAAGCAGGGTAAAGGAGGTAAGTCGTAATCCGTAGTTGATCTTCCATTTTTTACCCGGTTCCCACTTGTTGCTGAAATAGAGCGCATTTTCCAGTGCATACCTGTCCTGTAGTTCAACGGGATTCATATCAGAATCGTCTGAGACTTCAACCTGGCCTGGGGTGATGGTGTGGTACTGGCTGCTGAATCCGAAGGACATGGTGTTCCTGTTATTCAGGAAATACTGGAAGTCCTGCTTGAGGTTCCAGTTATTAATGACCGATGTGAGGCTGAAATCGTCCGATTCCCGGGTGATATCAACCTTGTAGTCATAGTCAGAGTAGATCAGTGAGGTATTGCTGAACAGCTTGCTGTTCCATATATGGTTCCATCGCATGGTCCCGGTGATATTGCCCCAGTCGATCCCGAAGCGGTCCTGGAAATCCACCACGTCCCTGCCGAAATAGCCGGAAAGGTATATCCGGTTGTTATCATTAAGACGGTAATTGGCTTTGGCGTTCAGGTCGTAAAAGTAAAGCTGGTTGTTATTCAACTGTTCATCGCTGGAAAGCTTCAGGAACAGGTCGGCATAGGTTCTCCGTCCTGTAAGCAGGAAGGAACCTTTGTCTTTTACGATGGGACCTTCCACATTAAGCTTGGAGGAGATCAGCCCGATACCTCCTCCGATATGAAAATCCTGGTTATTGCCGTCATTCATTTTAATATCCATGACCGAAGAGATACGTCCGCCGTATTCAGCAGGGGCCGTACCTTTGTATAGGGTCAGGTCCTTGATGGCATCGCTGTTGAATGTGGAGAAGAATCCCATCAGGTGGCTGGTGTTGTAAACGGTGGCTTCGTCCAGAAGCACCAGGTTCTGGGAGTTGTTACCACCCCGTACGAACATGCCTCCGCTTCCTTCTCCGGTGGTTTTCACTCCCGGGGTGAGGGTCAGGGTCTTGATCACATCCTGCTCGCCGAACAGAACTGGGATCTTCCTCACATCCTCAATGGCTATTTTTTCGACACCTATATTGTCGGAAATAATATTTTCGTTTCTCTGTTCAGCAGCGATCACCACTTCTTCCAGCAAAGCCGACGCGCGTTCAAGTTCCAGGTTCATTCGCACGTTTCCGGTGAGATTCATTTTTTTGACAATCTTCTCATACCCGATGAAGCTCACTTCCAGGGTATATTCCCCCTTCTTCAGGCTAAGGGAATAGTAGCCGTATGCATTGCTGATAGTTCCGGTTCCCGGGATCTCCTTTACGATCACCGTAGCCCCGATCATGGTTTCCCCGTTCTCCGCATCGGTGATGGTACCGCTGATGCTGTATTGAACCTCAGCTGTTGCATGAATGGAAACAAGCATGAAACAGAGGCAAAGCAACCTGCGGATTTTATTATGAATATCCTTGACAATCATGCTCCTCAGCTTTTCAGTCAAAATTGAAAGAAAAGGGAGTAATTCGGAAATTAAATCGATGAATTTGGGAAATGTATCGGAGTATGTCAGATCAACCCTTTATACCGGTCGATAAACTCTTTCTCATACCTTGTTCCCAATGGAATGGTGACCGAGCCAACAGAAATGGTCCGGCCCCTTAAATACTCGATCCTTTTCATTGGAACGATGTAGGAACGATGAACCCTGATGAAGTCATCCTTTGGGAGCTTTTCGATCATTTTTTTCATGCTCATCAGAGTCAGTACAGATTCCTTCCCTTCACGATGGATCCTGATATAATCGTCCATGGTCTCAAGATAGAGGATCTCTGAGAAGGAGATCTTCACAAGGGCATATTCGGATCTTACATAAAGGTGTCTGTGCTTGTGTGGGGAGGAGGACCTCAGGTAATCCAGGTAGTCCTTCGCTTTTTCACAGGCTGTCTGAAAGCGGTCGAATTCAATGGGCTTCAGCAGATAATCAACGGCATCCACATTGAAACCTTCTACCGCATATTCGGTGAATGCCGTGGTGAAGATCACCATGGTGTCCTGACTGATGGTTTTATAGAAAGCAATGCCGTTCATATCGGGCATCTGGATATCCAGGAAGATCAGGTTGACCGGGTGCTTTCGCAGGTGTTTCCGTGTAGCCGAAACGCTGGTATAAGTCTGTGCCAGGTCCAGGAAAGGGATGCGTTTACAAAATGACTTTATCACTTCGAGGGCCATCGGTTCATCGTCCAGGGCAATGCAGTTGATCATATCTCCTCGATTTTCAGGTTCACATGAAACCAGTGTTCATCCTCGGCGATATCCAGGGAGTACCTTTCTCCGTATAGCAGATCCAGCCTGCGTCTGGTATTATGAATGCCGATGTTATTGGACATGGAATTGTTGTTTACTTTCATCACTTTATGGTTACTAACCTGAACAGACAGACCCTCCTTTTCCCTGGCTATTTTGATCATGATCCTGGATTTTGTCTCATTGCTGATCCCGTATTTAAATGCATTTTCAATGAAACTGATAAACAGAAGCGGAGGGATCTGAGCGGACGCAGTATTACCGGTCACCTCAAAGACCACATCGGTCCTGTCGGTCAGCCGGATCCGTTGCAGGTGTACATAGCTTGTAATATAGGCGATCTCACTGTCCAGGCCCACCTTCTCTGCATCGGACTCAGTGAGTACATACCTCATCATTGAGGATAATTTGGCGATGCTGTCAGCGGTCTGGTCCGATCTGGATAGAGCCTGTCCGTATATGCTGTTCAGGGTATTGAACAGGAAATGGGGATTGATCTGGGATTTGAGTGCTGAAAGCTCTGCTTTGATCCTGTCCGATTCCAGCTGTTTCATCCTTTCCCTGTATCTCAATCCAAGAGAAACAATGAATATCAGGAGAAAACGGGAAAGGAAATTTCCGGGGATACCTGTATTTCTGGGTACAGCATCCCGAACTGAGGGCAAGTTAATAATGATAATGATCCTGGTCAAAAGTGCTGAAATGACCAGGAATCCCAGTATTGCCAGCGCATAACGCAGGTATTTCCGTTTGAAATAGAGGTGAGGGACCGCCAGGAAATAGTTAAAATAGAAGAATGCAATGGTAAAAGCACTGATCATGAAGTAAAGCAGCAGATAAATCCTGCTGCTGTTCAGGAACTCAGATGGCCTGGGCAGGATAAACAGCGGCAGTGAAATATATACTGCCCATACCATGGTGTGGATCAGGAGCGTTAATAAGCGGCTTTTCTGCATGATTGGCTAAATTACTAATTTCAAAAGAGAGGCTCAATTATTATCGCCGTATAAGCAAATTGTCTCGGGAAACGCAGTTTCAGAACCTTATGAGATTTAGTAGCGTATAAAAACAATTTATGGAATAGGCAGGATTTTTGCATCCTTACCATATAACCCCAACACTTGCAGCATGAGATACCTTCCCGTATTCCTGTTGGCTTTGATTAGTCATGTGTCCATTGCACAGGACCTGATAAAGAGCAGACAGACCAGCTATTACACCTATATATTCAGATTAGATGACAAGGAAGCCAGGACCATCTATAAAAAGAATATCTGGCAGGTTGATGAGACCTGTTTTCATACCATGGTGGATTCATTTCCCACCGATAGTATTTTCATAAATAACTTGCCGGCAGGTCATTATCTGAAGGTCCATTCGGAAGGGAATAAGTTGAAATTTGACATCACATCGGTGCAGGACTTCGATGTAATGATCGCCAAAAACAACACGGATCTTGCTCTTCAGGTATATGGTCCGGAAGGGAAATTAGTCCCGGATGCAGATCTAAGAATCGGCTGGAAAAACATCAGATTTGATAAAAAGAGTCAATCCTATTTGGATAGAAAATCAAATCGCAAGGGATTTCTAAGGGTTACTTACAGGGGATTTACGGCATATTATGATCTGTCAAGGCAGTATAATAACTCTGCTTTGAAGCGGACCACCCGTAAATTAGTCTATGGAACTCCCGTGAAATATATCTGGATGCCGGTCAGGTATGTGATATACCTGCCCATCGACGGTGTGAAATCCATTGCCCGGGGCTGGCCGCAGGGTACCATACAAAGGACTGGCAGGTTCTTTGAAAAATCTTTTTACAAAATAGCCTGTCTGTTTGATGACTATTATTGTGATTACTACGGGAGCTATGAATTTCAAAACAAGCATAAGGGATACCTGGTATTTAACAAGCCGAAGTACAAACCTGGTGATACTGTGAAGATCAAAGCTTTTATTGTAAATCAGAAGGGCAGACCTGTCAAATCTCCGGTAGATGTATTCTTGCAGCGTCCCGGAAAAAACATTAAGCTGGCCTCAATCAACCCATACAGGGAAGGAGCTTATAGCTATGAATTCTTTCTGCATGATTCACTGGAACTTCAACTGGACAGGGATTACAGAATCTGGATGGAAAAGAAGCCGGGAAAGGAATATATAAACAGATCTTTTCACTATGAAGATTATGAACTTAAAAGCCTGCAATTAGAACTTGAAGTTGAAAGCAGGGATCATTATAAGGATAGTCCCGCTGTTATCAGGGCCAAAGGAACAGATGAAAATGACCTGAATGTGCTGGATGGCAGAATGGAGGTTTTTGTGAAACCTGTTGACCTGTATAAGACCTTAGGAAGCTATGTGTTTATTCCGGATACCATCACCTTTTGGAAAATGGAGCTTGATAAGGAAAAAGAGACAGAGATACTTATTCCGGATTCGGTTTTTCCAGAGGCAAATATGTCCTACGAAGTGGCTGTTACCCTGTTTACCTCTGATAACGAACGAATCACCAAAAGAGAAAAATTGAAATACTATGCCGGCAGATCAGAGTTAGTGTATGAATTGAAAGATGATTCGCTGGAGTTCAGCTATGAACTTAATGGTAAAAACCGGCCTTTTCAGGCCAGGATCTCCGGGTTTGACAACTTTGGAAATCAAACTTCAATCTGGGAAGGTGACTTACCCGTAAAATTGAAGATTAATCCTTACTTTTCTAACTACAGTGTAGATGGATCCGAATCAACATTGAATGCCTGGATTGATCTGGCTTCGGAGTCTTCTTTGATCCAGTGTTTTTCAGAGAGGACCAGGGATAGCATCCACCTGATGGTAAAGAATCCAAGAGATTTACCCTTCAGTTATTATATCTATAAAAAAGACAGCGAGAAATACAGGGGGTATACCGATTCATTAAATATGGATATCCGATCCTCAGGCAAACAGAATTATTTCGTTTCCATACAGTATTTGTGGGGAGGCCAGCTGTTTGATGAGAACTATCAGATTCCGTATAAGGACAAAAAACTACAGATATCAGTTCTTGAACCCAAAGTGGTGTATCCCTCACAGACCACCAATATTGAATTGCTGGTCACAGATCAGGAAGGCAAGCCCGTCCCGGATGTGGATCTGACCGCGTATTCGATAACCAAAAAATTTAACTATTCCGCTCCTACACTTCCCTATTTAGGTAAACAAAGAAAGCACAAAACCATCATCAATAATTTCACTTTTCCTGAAAAGGCTATAAAAAAATATGGAGGACTTGATCTGGATTATCCGGCCTGGAAGCTGCTGGCAGGACTTGATTCTATCGAACACTATAAGTTCATCTATCCCGGGAATGAGATCTATCAATACCGGTATGATTCCGATATTACCCAGGTAGCTCCTTTCGTGGTTTCAAAAGGCGCCATTGAACCGGTCCATGTGGTTTATATTGACAGCAAGCCGGTTTACTTCAGCTGGTCTACCCATACTCAACCTTATTCCTTCCGGATTGATACGGGTTATCACCATTTGAAATTGAGAACTACTACTAAGACCATCCACATTGACAGCCTGTATATTCAATCAGGGAAAAAGACCATTATCAGTGTGTGGGACAGCATTGCTCATCCACAGGTATCCATCGCAAAGGCCGAATCTCGTTTAAGTTATTCTGAAAAAAGAGTTTTATACAAATACATATTCCCTTATCAATACAAGCATGGGGAATACTATGGATATATCCAGCAAAATGGCCAGGTCCAGTTTCTGAAACCCCGATCCTCCGGAGTGGTACAGAATCTGGCCGGACCGGTTTCACCCAAGCTGGTCAGGTTTCATTTGATAGACAGGTTTTCCACCGACTTTATTCATGAACCTGAATATGAGTATGAATTCAAGCCCGGATTACTTAAAATGAGAAGTGTGGATCCGGAACTCAGATATCCGGAATATCTGGACGGGACTCAGCCTGTGAAGAGCTTAACGGACCAGGTAATTACTTCTGATGACATCCATAAGGGCTGGAAAGAATACCTGGACTGGAAACGATTCTCAACTGCCCGGTACAGCTATCCTCGTGGCACTTCTGTTGGGCGGGGAAAAATGATCATCGATCTTGATGCTAATGCGATTGCTTCCGGGAAACAGGCCATTAATATTCTTCTATTTAAGAATGATGATCATCAATTTCTCAGAGTTTATCCCGGTAATAACCTTGTTTACAATGAGCTTGCAGAAGGATATTATAAACTTCTGTTCTTCTATGCAGGATCAGAGTATGGTGTAGTTGACTCTTTGTTTGTTGCTCAGAATGGTGAAAATTATCATTCCATAAATTCACCTGAAGTAATCAAAAAGGATAGTTTCAGTATTGTGGTGAGCAAGCTTATTGAGGACAATCTGTTCAAACCTAAACCTCATGATGTGGCTGAAGAAGCTGAGGTAAAACAAATATTTAACAGGTATCAGCAGGAATTCAAGTTCACCGGTGAGGGAGATGTGATAGAGGGTTATGTATATGACGATGAAAATACCCCTTTGCCCGGAGTAAATGTGGTAGTGATGGGAACTACGTTTGGAACTGTAACAGATTTAGAAGGTTATTATTCACTTAATGTTCCAAGGGATCGCAACAAACTTCTTTTCTCTTATATAGGTTTTGTTCCGGAAGAAGTGGATATCGTTTATAATAATCAGATTAATGTCCATTTAACCGAGGATGTGATGCGTCTGGAAGAAGTGGTTGTGACGGCATATGGAGTTCAAAAAAACAAATCCCTGACCGCATCGGTTTCAAGTCTTTCAGGTAAGGTTGCGGGGGTTTCATTTATAAAGTCAGCATCTTCAGACGACGTTGTTGCCATTGCAATACGCGGAAATAGCACTATGGAATTTGAAGCCACACCCCTGTTTATGATCGATAATTCAGTATTTGACGGGGATATTAGTGACCTGGATCCGAATATGATCCAGGATATTGAGGTAGTGAAGGCTGAAAGTGCCATAGCAATCTATGGATCACGGGCTGCTCACGGAGTCGTATTGATAAATACCGGAGGCAGATTCAAGCAAACCTCTTCTTTGGCGATGACAGGAGCTGATTACGATGAAACATTCCTGGAGGCAGCATTAAAGTCAAGTTCCATCCGAAATGATTTTTCTGATTATGCTTTCTGGCAACCTTCACTGAGAACAAATGCTGAGGGAAAGGCCTCCTTCACCGTTCAGTTCCCCGATGATGTGACCAGCTGGGAAACCTATTACCTGGCCATGAATGATAAGAGGCAAACCGGACAGACAGAAGGCTTGATCAAAGCCTATAAACCCTTAATGGCGCAGCTGGCGGTTCCCAGGTTCCTGCTTGAGAATGATACGACCTATGCCCTTGGGAAAGTGCTCAATTATACCCGGGATTCCCTTAAGCTAAGTACAAAATTCGAGATAGATGAAAAACTGGTAAGTGAGAAAAGAAAAACCTGTGTGAGATCCATTGTGGATACCCTTGAGTTGACTGCCGGACCGGATGATTCCTTATCTGTGAAGTTTTATCTTGAAAAGGAGGATGGATATTTCGATGGTGAACAACGGTCGATCCCTGTTTATCCCATTGGCCTGGAAGAAACCAAAGGCCAGTTCCATGTGTTGGACAGGGATACTGCTCTGAATCTGAAATTCAATCCGGTTTCTGATTCAGTGACCTTTTATGCCAGAGCTGATGTCCTGGATGTGATCGATACCGAAATCAGCAAGTTAATTCATTACAAATACTCCTGTAATGAACAGCTTGCATCAAAGCTAAAAGCACTATTAACGGAACGAAATATTTGTGAGTTCCAGGGAAAGAGTTTTAAAAAGAGGAGCCAGGTAAATAAAGTAATCAGACTCCTGACTAAAAACCAGCTCGAAGACGGAATGTGGGGATGGTGGAAGACTTCCAGAGAGTCAAGTCTCTGGATCAGTGTACATGTTCTGGAGGCCCTGGTCAAGGCCGGAGAAATGGGCTACAGGGTAAACTTTGATGCAGGCCAGATTGCTGAACTACTGGTTTGGGAATTGGAAAGCAAGGCTGATGCGGATAAAAAACTCAGGGCACTCAGAATCCTTAAGCTGCTGAATTCAAAGGTCAATTACCCGGCATATATAACCAAGATTGAAAAGACGGAGCAGCTATCCGTAAATCAACTGTTCCGGATGATTGAGTTGAAACAGCTTTGTGGCCTGGAATACCAGATTGATACACTGGATACCTATCAAAAGCAAACAATATTTGGCAACCTTTATTACGCTTCTGATTCTTCCTTCAGCACCTTACTGACCAATGATATTCAGAATACCTTGATCGCTTACCGGATCATACGAGCAGATTCCACTTCTGATAATAATCATGCACTGGCCAGGATCAGGAATTACCTGTATGAACAAAGGGCAAATGGAAGTTGGTTAAATACCTATGAATCTGCCCGGATTATCGAAACAATTCTCCCGGATTTATTAGCAGGAGATAGTGAGATAGAACTTCCAAGCCTTCAGCTTTCCGGAGCAGTTGACAGAACGGTCGATGAATTCCCCTTTGAAATATCAGTGGCGTCGGCAGATTCTCTTGTGATTATAAAGGAAGGAGATTATCCGGTATATATCACAGCCTATCAGCACTTCTGGAATCCGGCCCCGGTGGAAAAGGAGTCAGATTTTGAGATTAATACCCATTTCGATTCTCCTGACAATGCCCGCTTAATAGCAGGAACACCAATAAAACTGATTGTGAATTTGAAGGTAAAAAAGGACTCTGATTACCTTATGATCAATGTGCCAATTCCTGCGGGCTGCTCCTATGGAGATAAATCCGGAAAATCCTGCCATGAAGTGCACCGGGAATATTTCAGGAATGAAACCTCCATCTTTTGTGAGGCCCTAAAAGAGGGTGACTATGAATTCAAAATAAACTTAATTCCGAGGTATTCAGGGAGATATACCCTTAATCCTGCAAAAGTTGAAATGATGTACTTTCCAAGCTTTAATGCGAATAATAGTTTGCGTAAGGTGATCATTCATAGATACTGATTATATTAGCCTTCAACATGACGATTAAGTATGAAGAAGAAAACTCAAACACATATGGTTTTAGTCAAGCTGTTTATGACTATACTCTTACTTGGAGCACAACAGATCTGGTGCACTGCCATAGAATCATTTCCTGAAAGCACAAATAGCCTGGTAGTTTCACCTATAGGACGCCAGCAGGTAATAGCAGGTGGCAAAATTGATATCTGTTTCAGTGCGTTCGATTCCGATCCTTCCGGAGTAGCGTTTCATTCCGCTGACCTTCCTCCGTTTGCAGAGATAATCAATAATGGGGACAATACAGGCAAGTGTACAGTGAACAGTTCCCCCGGTGATGAAGGAGCGTATGTTTTTCACCTGCAGGTAACGGGTACGACAGGATCGTCAGAGGTAGCTGTTCACCTTGAGGTTCTGGAAAGGGATCCCGGGAGCAATGTCTATTATTGCGATCCTGTGAATGGACATTTAAATAATCCCGGTGATTCGCTGAATCCCTGGGGAAGCCTGGAAGAACTATTAGCCACTGATCCTGCTTTTGAAGCAGGTGATATTATCTTTCTTCGAGACGGGTACCATGGATTTCCACATATCAAAGGGGAGAATTCTGGTATAGTTACCATTACAGCCCAGGCAAATCATAAACCCAAGGTTAAAAAACTCAGTTTTCATGGGGCAAGCAACTGGACGGTCTCCGGTTTAGAGATCAGTCCTGAATCGGCTGGCATTACTGAGCTGGGCACCTATTTGGAGTTGTATGCTGATTCGAAGCACAATACCATTGAAAATTGCCACATCTATGGGATCAGGAACAGCGATGTATGGACCGATAATCAGGCCTGGTATGACAACTGTGGCAATGGTATTTTGAACAGAGGTAAATATAATACCCTCAGGAATAACCTGATAACAAACACATATCATGCAGTAACCATTGAAGGTGACAACAATCACTTCGATTACAACCACATTGACAGGTATGGGGGTGACGGTATCCGGAGTCTCAGTAGTTTCAATACATTCTATTATAATGTAATTACAAATGCAGTGGTGTCTGATTATGATACGGGTAACCATGATGATGCTTTTCAAAGCTGGACATTCTCCTCCAGCCGAAAATCCGTTCACCTGAAGGGCAATATAGTAATCAGCTGCACCGATCCGGACCTGCCATTAAAAACCAGTGTTTTGCAGGGTATTGCCGTATTTGACGGTTTTGTTGAAGATTGGGTAATTGAGAACAACCTGGTAGCCATTGATCATCCTCATGGCATTTCCCTGTATGGAGCCAAGAATTGTAAAATCGTAAATAATACGGTTCTCAGAAACCCGCTGCAGCTTTATTATTATGGCTCTCAACCATGGATCATGGTAAATAACCATAAAGACGGAAGAGTTAGTACCGGTAATCTGATACGTAATAACCTTAGCGGGGCCATGGTTTTGGAATCGGTACCCGGAACAGATGACCATAATTTGGTAAGCCAGGCCTACAGCAGCTATTTAAATGGGTATACCAACTGGGATTTTCATTTGGGTGAAGTTTCCTTAGCCATAGATGCGGGCGTAAATGAGGATGCACCCACAACAGATTTGGAAGGATATGTAAAATTACCCGGCAGTCGTCCCGATCTGGGCTGTTTTGAACGGGAAGCAGATATCATTGATTTTGAGAAGCCTGGTGCTCCATCCGGATTACAGGTACTGGAATCCTCAGTTTCCGGTATAAGCTTATCATGGGATGCTGCCTCAGACAATACAGGTGTTTCCTGCTACAGAATTTGCTACGATAATCTGGAAGAACAGACCACTGATACTGAGATCAGTTTGAATGGCTTATCAAGGGATTCCGATTATGAGATCCTGATCGAAGCCATTGATCTTTCGGGCAATGTGTCTGAAATAGCGTCGGTCACTGCCAGCACCTTACCACATCCTGCGGACAGTACGTATCATCTGAAAATCGATGCCGATCGTCATGACCATCAGATCCGTTCGAATTACAAGTTGGAATGGGTTGGCCTTCACGAACATCGTGTGGGAGGTGTGTCAAGTTCATTTAATAGCTCTGCGGTCATTCCCTTTGAGTTACCCCACCTGGCAGAAACCGAAGAGATCAAATCTGCAGAATTAATACTGCAACTTAAAGGGATTGAAAATACCCCTCAATTCAGTGTGGATCTTTATGGATTGCCAGCAAGATCGCAAAGTGATGTACTTTCAAGCGATCACTGGCAGGGGATTTTTGGTGACTCAGGGAAGGGTACAGGACTCGTGAGCCAGTTCATAACTGCGGCTTCAATTCCGGGTCTCATACCCATATCATCTGTAAATTCTGAAGATATCGCAGGGTATCTAAACGGGCAATATGAAGAGGGTGCCACAGAAGGAGATTATATATTTTTCAGACTTAACTCCGGCGGTGAAACAGAAGCAGCCGGTAAGTACTACAGGTTAAGCAGTGCGAATGAACTCCGTTCCAAAGACAGGCCCTATCTGGATCTGACCATAGGCTTGAAAGAAACATCCCTTGATCAACCGTTTGTTTCGGTTCACGGCTTACATCTGTATCCGAACCCGGTGGACAGGGGCCGCTCTTTCATTGTGGAGATCCCGGAATCGCTAATACCGGCCAGCAGTCTGCTCATGGTGCATGATATCATGGGAAGGTTGGTGTATCGCGAACTCATTCATCAATCCTCTGGCAGGATTGAAATTGGGCCGGGAGCCTTTGAGCAAAGTCCGGGGACCTACCTGGTGAGCATACAAACCACGACCTGTGTGGTGCAGGAGAAACTGATAATTCGGTAGCTTTCTTTATCAATTAATAAGCGGAGAGTCTGTTACAGATGTTCTTTGAACCAGGCCAAAGCTTCATCTGTCCATGCCGGGGGAAGGCTGTGGCCACTGTCGTACCAGATGATCTTTGTTTCAGAGTTGTTTATAAGCTCATACAGTTGTTGCCCTTGTACGGATGTATAATATTCATCTTCCTTTCCCATTAACATGAGCATAGGTTTGTCCTCTATTCGTGCTGCATAATTTTCTACAGCCATCATGTTGTATTGTGATACCATGCCGGTCAGTACAGCCGGAGGGGCTACTGCTGTAACTATAGTCTTGATACGGGAATCTAAAGCAGATAACATAAATGTATGAATACCTCCCATGCTGTAACCGGTAATCCCAATCCGGCCTGTGTCAATTTCTGTCCGGCCAGCCAGGTAATCCATAGCTCTTCGGTAATCTTTGATAGTCTGTACAAAAGAGTGGTTCAATCTGCTGATCCATTTCTTATCTACAGCAAATACCCTTGGATGCTCGAAGTCGTTATTTCCTATGCGTTCTCCAAAATATTGAGCATCCAGCATGAGAACTGCAAAACCTGATTCAAGAAGGCTTTTTGTTAATAAAGTTCCATTACAGTAGGTTTCGCCGTTCCACCAGCTCTCTTTTTCATGTCCGAATCCATGGAGAAGCATAACTAATGGATAGGGCTCCAATCCGGTTTTTGGAATTGCCAGATAGCCTGGAACACGCTCATCATCCACGCTTGTGAAAACAATCTTTTCTCGTGTGCAGTACTCCATCTCAGATGTTTCGACCATCCGGGTATTCAAAGGAATATCCTTATCGTACTGGTAGAAATCAGAAAGAATCTTAAAGGCTTCCTCACCAATGGGCTGGAAGTTTTCCTGAGCATTTATAACAGAGATGAAAGAAAGGAATGCTAATGACAGAATTTGGACTGTACGTTTCATGTAATTGTGTCTTATTTATTGATCGTAATCTCGGTTATGATCTCCTTGTACCTTTTGTGGCCCTCATTCCATTCGAGCACATCACACCCTTCAATGATTTGCCTATACGGGAAATAGCCCTGCAGGTAAAACCCTACATTCAGATCACGGTGCCATTGAATATACGCTCTCTGTGAGTCATCCTTCCTTGGTAAATACCTGTAGACTTGTAAAGGATTTATGAATTTTGATCCACCTTCACCTAAAGGAAGTTGATTCCATGGACATTACCAAGCGGTGGGCGGTGTATTTTCCCGGGTGGAAACGGATTGGATCTTTTCCGAGCTTAGTCATCTCGAGTGCCAAATACACCTCAGTTCGTTGGCCTCTGTCCGGAACCTGGTAAGTTTTATATGTAAAAAGTATCTCTTAGCTTTATAGGTAAATCAGTCCAGGAGTATTTGAAGTAAAACAATCACCGCCCAAATAAACGGAAAAGGATGAAGATACAATCAGCTTGCCTGCTAATTTTTCTGATTACCCTTTTGTCAGCCCCGGCAGGAGCACAGGAAGCAGAATATCCTGAACGGCTAAGGCGTTCCGAAAGTTTCCTTGGGATCCATTTTGATTTCCATGCCGGTGAAGACTGCAATGAAATCGGGAAGGGTGTTACCCGGGGGATGGTGGACAGCATCATTCAGATGGTGAAACCAGATTATATTCAGGTGGATTGTAAGGGGCATCGCGGTTTTTCCAGCTATCCCACAAAAGTGGGAAACCAGGCTCCCGGATTTGTTAAGGATCCGCTGAAAATCTTTCGTCAGGCAACTGCCAAACAGGGAGTGGCACTCTACTGTCATTATTCTGGTGTGATCGACCATGAGGCGGTGAATCAGCACCCCGAATGGGCGGTAGTGGGACATGATGGGAAGGTAGTTGCCGGAGTGACTTCGGTATTTGGTCCCTATGTGGATGAACTGCTAATACCCCAGTTAAAGGAGCTTAATGATCAGTACCATGTCGATGGAGTATGGATCGATGGCGAGTGTTGGGGAACGGAGCGGGATTACCGGCCTGAGATCGCAAAACAGTACCGGGAGCAGACAGGAAATAAGGAACTTCCCCGGGCGGCTGATGATCCGGGATGGCATGAGTTTTCGCAGTTTTTCAGGGAGGGATTCCGGCAGTATGTGGACCATTATACACATGAGTTGCACGCTCACAATCCCCGGTTCCAGCTGACCAGCAACTGGGCTTATAGCTCCTTTATGCCCGAAAAGGTTAGTACGGGTGTTGATTTTCTGTCAGGCGATATTGTCCCCAGCCAGAGCATAAACGCTGCCCGCCTGGAGAGCCGCATCCTCGCACAGCAGGGGATGCCCTGGGACCTGATGGCATGGAGTTTTTCTATTAACTGGGATGACCCGGGCGGATTCCAGAGTGCCAAATCAGTGGTTCAGCTTCAACAGGAGGCGTCCCAGGTGCTCTCCCAGGGAGGAGGTTTCCAGGTCTATTTTAACCAGCGACGCGATGCATCGATGATCCTTTCCGACATGAACACCATGTCGGAGGTGGCAGATTTTTGCCGCGTGCGGCAGCCATATACCCACCGCTGTGAGCCTGTGCCTCAGATCGGCCTGATCCTTTCCACCGATGCTTATTACAGGAACATCCGCAAGCTGTTCCAGGCCAGCTTCGGGGAGATGGACGGTGTTAAGGGTACCCTGCAAATGCTGCTGGAAAAGCAAGATGTGGTGGACGTGGTTATGGAACATAATCTGGAGGAGAATATCCACCGATATCCACTGCTGATCTATCCGGAATGGAGTAGCATAAGCCCTGAGCTGAAACAAAAGCTGGTGCAGTATGTGGAAGAGGGGGGTAAGCTGCTGGTCACCGGTGCGGAAGCGACCAGCCTGTTTGAAGAGGAGCTGGGAGTGGAGTTTCCGGATTCGGCATCGCTACGGACCAACCATCTTTGCTATCAGGACAGGGTAGGTAGTGTGAAATCGCTGTCGCAGGAAGTGAGGCTTGGAGATGAATCGGTCCCTTTCGGGAAAATTTACAGCGATAAGCAGCGCACAGGCCAATTCGGAACCGCCGGGTCCATCCGCAGGCTGGGTAATGGCAGGATCGCCGGAATTTATCTGAACCTGGGTGCCCGTTACCTGAATGGGAAAGTGACCGTGGCCCGTGATTACCTAGACGGGATGGTAGATGAACTGTTTCCGGCACCAATGGTAAGCGTCACGGGCTCGCAGTATGTGGATGTCAGCCTGAACAGAGTAAATGGTAAACTGGCTGTCAACCTGATCAATACAGCCGGGCCCCATGCCAACACTCAGGTGTATGTCTATGATGAAATACCCCCGGTGGGCCCTTTAAGGATAGAGGTCTCACTGGAAAACAAACCGGAAAGTGTCTCCGTCCGGCCTTCCGGCCTGGAAACTGCGTGGAGCTACAAGAATCAGAAGCTGACAGTGCTTCTTCCGCGCCTGGAGTTCCATGAGCTCATCTTAATTGAAGACTGATTTGCTGATCCGGACATTTTTGAAGGTGATGGATGAATCGCCGTGTTTCCCCTGGAACCCGATACTTCCTTTAGTAGGTAATTCTGCAAAGGGTTTGGGCAGCCATTCTGGTATTTCACTGCCATCCGGATTGGTGGTCCCTGAGGTCCACTCAGCCATATCCATGCTGGTGACCATCTGACCATTCAACACCACCTCGATCAATTGCCCCTTGCAGGAAATTTTGAGCTTGTTCCACTCCCCGGGCTCATTGACCACTTTTTGCTCGCCGGCCGGCAGGTGGCCAAATATCGCTCCACACTGATAATCCAGCCGGGCAGTCCCCCACTTTTCACTATGGTCATCCGCAATCTGGATCTCAACAGAATTTGGAATCCAATCCGCTGTGTCGGTACAATACACAATGATCCCGCTGTTGGTGCCGGCCTCGTTCTTAAATTCAAGCTCAAGGCGGAAATTCTCGTATTCGCCCGGGGCCCAGACTACTTTGTCTTCCAGGGCTACCAAAAGATCATCTTTGACCTCCCAGCTTCCGTCCTCATATATTGCCTGGCTGTAATCCTCTCCAAACAAGGGACTCCAGGCTGCACTCTTTTGCGAGCAGGAATTGGTTCCAAGAAGTATGAGCAGTGTGATGATCGCTAAGAGAATCTTTTTCATTTTTATAAGTTTTGTGATAAAATTTGTCCCCGAAGATAAAAAAAATCAATAATTTTCAAGCATGAGAAAAGGGTACACAGTGAAACACATCTGTTTCCTGGCAGCGGTGGGCCTGGTGTTCACCACTTCATGCAAAACCGGCGACAGCTTTGATCCTGTTCATTATGTGGACCCGCAGATCGGCTCGGTTCACGGGAGATGGTTTTTTTATACCCCTGCTGCCAGACCGTTCGGAATGGCAAAGCTGGCTCCGCATACCAATGCATACGGAAGTCCGGGAAGCTGGTTGCCCAGTGGGTATGATGACAGGCACAGATCGATCGAGGGATTTGGTCATTTCCATGAGTTTCAGGTGGGCGGACTGGTGATCATGCCCACCACGGGTGACCTGAAAACCGTTCCGGGCACCCTGGAGGAGCCTGACTCGGGATACCGGTCACGTTTCACAAAGGAGCATGAAATTGCTGATCCGGGTTACTACTCGGTCCTGCTGGATGACTATCAGATCAGGGCGGAACTCACTGCAGGTGACCGGGCCGGGATCCACCGTTATACGTTTCCGGAATCCGACTCCGCCCGCCTGATCATCGATATCGGGCACAGGCAGGGGGAAAGCAGCGATGTGACCGAAGCGTTTATCCGCCGGAGTAATGAAGGGGTGCTGGAAGGTTACATCATCACCAATCCAGAGTACATCAAGTTTTGTGATCCCGGGAACAGGGTGAGGATGTATTTTGTTATGGAGGTGGATAAAGTTCCTGAAGGCTGGGGGACCTTTGTGGATGACAGCATCCGGGAAGGGAGCCAGGAGACAAAAGGGATCAGCAACGGGATGTACCTGACCTTTTCGACCCGGGAGGGTGAGATCGTTGAAGTGAGAAGTGGTCTTTCCTATACCAGCATTGAAAATGCCAGGCTGAATCTGTCCGAACTCTCAGGCAAATCATTTGACCAGGTGAGGGAAGGTGCCCGCGAAAGGTGGAGAGAGATGCTTTCTGTCATCCGGGTGGAAGGAGGCAGGGAGGAAGACCGGATCAAGTTCTACACCGGTCTCTATCATGCCTTGCTCGGCAGGGGGCTGGCCAGTGACCTCAATGGACAGTATCCGCGTCATGACGGTACAGCCGGACAGATCCCGCTGGATGAGAAAGGGATACCCCTCTATAACCACTATAATACCGATGGCATCTGGGGCGCTTTCTGGAACCTGGGACAGCTCTGGGCCATGGCCTATCCGCGCTATCTCAGCGAATACATGCAATCCAACCTTGACTTCTACAGTGAAACGGGCTGGCTCCATGACGGCCTTGCAGCCGGGGCCTATTCCAATGGAGTGCAGACAAATTTCAACGGTTTGATGCTGGCGGCTGCCTATCACAGCGGGATCAGGGACTTCGATATTGAACAAGCCTACAGGGCTGCCTTTAAGAATGAGACGGATTACCGGGACAGGGATTTCGGTTCGGGAAAGTACGACCTCTCCTATTTTGTCCACAATGGCTACATCCATTCCTACGACACTACGCTGTCCAACGGCTGGGTCTTCAATTTCGGAGCATCCCACACCCTGGAGTACTGCTTCAGTTCTTTTGCCGTGGCTGAGTTTGCAAAAGCACTGGGCAGGGAAGAGGATCGCCGGATGCTGCTCAACCAGGCAAACGGGTATAAGCTGTTGTTCGATCAGGAAACGGGCTTTATCAGGCCCCGTTATCCGGATGGCACCTTTTTGGAAGAATTCGATCCCATGGAACCCTGGCGGGGATTCCAGGAAGGAAATGCTTTTCAGTATACCTGGTATGTTCCCCACGATCCGGCCGGGATCATCAACCTGGTGGGGAAAGAACGCTTCAATGAGCGCCTGGAAATGATGTTCACCGAAGCCAGAAAGAGCATTTTTGGAGGAGGGAAGGATATTCATAGTTTTTCAGGACTGGAAAAGCTCTATAACCATGGGAACCAACCTTGCCTGCACAACGCCTGGCTATTCAACTATTCCGGAAGGCCCTGGCTGACACAGAAATGGACCCGGACCATCTGTGAGGAGTTCTATGGGACCGAGCCCCTGCATGGCTACGGTTACGGGCAGGATGAGGACCAGGGTCAGCTGGGAGCCTGGTATGTGATGGCCGGCATCGGGCTCTTCGACCTGTCCGGACATGCCTTCAGCGAACCTACCTTTCAACTGGGAAGCCCTCTTTTTGACCGGATCACGATCAAACTGGATCCCGGCTATTATGAAGGCAGGGAGCTGGTCATACATGCGGTCAGCAACTCGCCGGAGAATATTTATATTCAATCGGCCGAATTTAACGGAGAATCCCTTGGGAAGAACTGGATCTACCGAAACAGGCTGCTCAATGGAGGTAAACTGGTCCTGGAGATGGGACCTGAGCCCCTCCTGGAAAGTTCCGGAGAACCCCCTCCTTCCATGAGCCAGCTCCCTAACCAGGCTAAATAGATAGTGAACATAAAATTGCAAGCAAGATGAAATACAAGAAAATCAGTACCCTTTTTGTTTCTGTGCTTCTGGCCATTAGTACAGCAAATCCCGTTTTTTCCCAGTTTGAACACGACCACCACCACAGGTATTATCCCGAGACGGACTCGCTTGTGTTGGAAAAACTGGAACATTGGCAAGACCTGAAGTTTGGTTTGCTGATGCACTGGGGAGCATACAGCCAGTGGGGCATTGTAGAATCCTGGTCCCTGAGCCCTGAAGACTACGATTGGTGCAAGCGGTATTCAGGTGAGAATCCGCAGGACTATTTCGAATACAAGACAGAGTACGAAAACCTGATAAGCACGTTTAATCCGGTAGACTTTGATCCATCCAGGTGGGCAAATGCAGCTTCGGAGGCAGGGATGAAATATGTGGTATTCACAACCAAGCATCATGACGGATTCTGCATGTGGGACACCAAAGAGACTGATTATAAGATCACAAGTGAAAAATGTCCTTTCCATACCAGTGAACGTGCCGATGTCACCAGGGAGATTTTTGATGCTTTCCGGGAGCGGGACCTCTGGACGGGTGCATATTTCTCAAAGCCTGATTGGCACAGCGAATATTACTGGTGGCCCTACTTCCCGCCCTTTGACAGGAATGTGAATTACGATCCGGAAACCTACCCTGAGCGCTGGGAGAATTTTGTACAGTTTACCCACAAGCAGATTATGGAATTAATGACTTCCTATGGAAATGTGGATATCCTCTGGCTTGATGGTGGATGGGTTGCTAAACAGGATACCGAAGAGATCAGGAGGTTCTATGATCAGAGGGTACAAAAGTCTCCTTCCGGTTTCATGCGTGGAAGCATCGTGAACCAGGACATAAGAATGGATGAACTTGTTGAGAAAGCACGAAGCAAACAACCCGGATTGATCGTGGTCGACCGAGCGGTTCCCGGCCCGAACCAGAATTACCTGACACCCGAGAACACGGTTCCGGATGAGGCCCTTCCTTATCCATGGGAATCCTGCATCATATCGGGCGGGGGCTGGTCCTGGTCTCCTCCTGAAAAAGCCAGGTATAAAACAAGCCGCGAAACGATCCACATGCTATCAGATATCGTATCAAAGGGAGGGAACCTGCTGTTGAATATTGCCCCGGGACCACACGGGGACTGGCACCCGCAGGCCTATGAACTGCTGGCCGGCATCGGTCAGTGGATGGATGTGAATTCTGAAGCCATTTATGGAACCCGCTTCATTGCTCCTTACAAAGAGGGGAACGTTTGCCTGACCAGCAAAGAGGATATTATTTACGCAATCTATCTTGCAGGCAAGGATGAAACTGTACCGCCGGCCCGGATCACACTGGAAAGCATTCAACCTGGTGCAAAGTCCGTAATTACCATGCTTGGCCATAAGGGCAGGTTGAAATGGAAAAGAGAGGAAAAGGGATTTTCGGTGGAGATCCCGGAGAAAATTCGCAACAACCCGGCAAGCAAGCATGCCTGGGTTCTAAAGATCACCAAGGCTCAGTAATGAGATCATAATAAAGCAAGCAATTATGAAACAATCGGGATTTCTCATAGCCTTACTGTATCTGTCATCCGTACTGTTACCGGCCCAGTCAGCTGATTATGCACAGCATGATAAAATGGAATGGTTCAGGGATGCAAAATTGGGAATATTCATCCACTGGGGTATTTATTCGGTTTACGGGATTTCTGAATCATGGTCCTTTTTCAACAACTACCTTTCCCATGAAGAGTATCTTAAGCAGTTGGAAGGCTTTACAGCAGAAAGATACAATCCCGAATACTGGGCGCAAATGATCAGAGATGCCGGTGCTAAATATGCAATTATCACAAGCAAGCATCATGATGGATTCGCATTATGGGATGCAGGAAAAGGCAGCCTCAATGCAGCAGAGCATGCAGCAGCCGGACGTGATCTGTTGACGCCTTTTGTGAATGCAATTCGGGAACAGGATTTGAAAGTCGGACTTTATTACTCTTTGCCTGACTGGTCTTATGAGGATTATACGCAAAACACCAGGACCGTAACGCGATACCGGGTGAATGAGGATCCTTTGCGGTGGGAAAAATTCCTTGATTACTATCAGGGACAGCTGAAAGAACTGCTGAAAAGGTACAATCCCGATATATGGTGGTTTGACGGGGACTGGGAACACAGCGGTGAGGAATGGCAGGTTGATGAGGTCCGGTCCATGTTGCTGGAGAAAAATCCCCAGGCCATCCTCAATTCCAGATTGCAGGGAAAGGGTGATTACGAAACACCGGAACAGGGTCCACCTGTAGTTCGTCCGGCAGCTAAATACTGGGAGCTTTGCCTGACCATGAATGATTCATGGGGATTCCAGCATAACGATCATAATTATAAAACACCCGGACAGGTCATCGAGATCTTCACAGATTGTGTAAGCAAGGGGGGGAATCTCTTGCTGGATATAGGACCCAAAGCTGATGGTACCCTCCCGGAAAAGCAGGAATACATATTGAAGGAGTTGGGTAAGTGGACCGGCAAGCACGGAGAAGCGATCTATGGGACCAGGGGCGGCATTCCCTATGAGCACTTTTTTGGTCCCACTTCCCTGTCACCCGATAGTACAGTATTATACCTGTTCGTGAAAGGAAATGAGAACGGTCAACTGACTTTGAAGGGCATATCCAATCAGATCAACAGGATCTGGGTAGTCGGGAACGGCACCATGCTGAATTATGAAATCAGCAGCAAAGCTTACTGGAGCAAATATCCCGGCCTGGTATATGTCGACCTTCCGGAATCTGTCCTGGATCCCTATATGACGGTCATTGCTGTTCTTCTTGACGGACCGGTAAAGCTCTACAGGGAAACAACCGGGGTTATTGAGTCCAACTAAATTATGCACAGGCAACTTAGAAAGAGGCCATCCCTGATGAGATGGCCTCCTACTAAACTCTAACCTTATACTACTTAAACTAATCTTACATCTGCATTAATTGATGTCCCAGAAAACTTTGGTATTCAGTTCATCTTTGGACTGCACTGCACTGTAGTTATCGCCGTTCAACTGCTTCTCACT
>JBDLIM010000035.1:0-39017 GCA_039714915.1 Bacteroidota bacterium | reverse complement strand
GCGGTCTGGACGGGACTCGAACCCGCGACCTCCGGCGTGACAGGCCGGCATTCTAACCAAACTGAACTACCAGACCTTAAACTATTGATGGCTATGGGTATTCTTTCTATTTAGAACGTGCATCATTCAAATGCGTGGCAAAAATAGATGAAATTTTTAATCTGGCAAAAGAAATTTTAAATTATTTCCCCTACCCCATTTCCACCTCAATTTCAGTGGTTAAAGTAAGCTATTAGAGTATTACAAACAAGAACAACAAGAGCAATATAATTACCAGGATAAAAAGCAGGATCTCAATTCCCTGTTGACGGTTATTGTGTTTTATAAGCGACATACCATTACGATCATAAAACAAAGATAATGCCGGACGGGCCTGGGATGGTTTGCTCACTTATAAAAAAGGTGCAATATACTACTTCATATACTCTTTTGGAGAAACAGAGTACATCTCACTGAAACAGGTTGAGAAATATTTTGGATTATTAAATCCAACCGAATATGCAACTTCCGAGATGTTGTACTTTCCCTGCTTCAGCAGCCTTGCTGCCACTTTAAGGCGGATGGTGCGGACATAGATATTCACCGTCATACCGGTGAGTGTTTTCAGTTTCTTGTAGAGGTTGCCCTTGCTCATCCCCAATTCGCCAGCCAGTATATCTCCCGACAGTTCAGAATTGTCAATGTTGTCCTCCACAAGCTTCACAAACTTCTCCAGGAATCCCTGATCGATCTGGCTGATCTTGATGTTCTCCGGGATATAGTTAGCTGTTCTTAAAAATTTATCAGACAGCTGTTTTCTGCTCTCAAGAATGTTCCTGACCTTCAGCTTCAGTACCCCTGGATTAAAGGGTTTAGTAATATAATCGTCTGCTCCCGATTCAAATCCTTTTACCTGGCTCTCCTTAGTCGTTTTTGCAGTAAGCAAAATGACCGGAATGTGGCTTGTAAGCTCCTCTTCCTTGATCCTTTTACAAAACTCGAAGCCATCCATCTCGGGCATCATAATGTCACTAATGATCAGGTCGGGAAGGTTCTGACCGGAAATGGAGAGCCCCTCCTTTCCATTCTGAGCCACCATTACATTGTAGGTGTCGCTCATTTCATTATACAGAAATTTCTGAAGATCGGGATTATCTTCAACCACCAGGATTCTGAAAAGGTCCTCGCCTACAAGCGGGGTTTCGAGCGGATCTTTCGTAGTGTATTCATAGGTTTCCAGCATGGAAGAGATGTATTCTAAAGTGAGGTCGCTCTCCGGCTCTATCAGGATCTCATCCGGCCGGTAAACATCCCTGTTCCCAGGCAAATAGACTTCAAAACGGGTTCCCTCATCCTGTGTACTGTACACTTCAATCCTGCCATGGTGTTTCTCCACCAGGTCCTTTGATAAGGATAGCCCGATACCCGAACTGATTCGGGCCGACTGGTGCTTGTTGGTCACCTGGTAAAACCGGTCAAAAATGTGGGGGAGATACTTTTCAGGAATCCCGGGACCGCTGTCCTTGACCGATATTTTCATCCAATCGGCACTTTCAAGGTGCACTTTCTCCATTGAGAACAGGATTTCCCCCTTTACTGGGGTATGTTTAAATGCATTGGAAAGCAGGTTATAGAAGATCTTCTCTATTTTATCCGCATCAAACAGGACCGTCGCTGACGGGGATTCTGAATGGAATCTGAAATCCACACATTTCTTCTCTGCATACGGCATGAAGAGCCGGTGAATCTCTTCCAAATATTGTACCAGGTCATCTTCAGCCACTGCCAGTTCCAGGTTCCCTGTTTCCACACGTCGCACCTCCAGCAACTGGTTAATCAGCTTGAACAGTCTCCGTTCGTTCCTGTACATCAGTTCCAGTTCCAGCTTCACAGATGGAATATCGTTGTAATTGTCCTGGCCCAGCAATTTCTCTGTGGGTCCCAGAAGAAGCGTTAGCGGAGTTCGGAATTCATGTGAAATATTGGTAAAGAACTTTAGCTTCATCTGGTCAGATTTATGCAACTTCTCAGCCATGGACTGGATCTCATCACTTCTCTCTTCCAGCAGTCTGTTGGCCTCTTTCAGGTCATGGGTACGCTCCTCCACCTCCCTGGCCAGGATCTTTTTCTGATTTTCCAGTATCCGGGTCCTGATCTGCAGGATCAGAAGGAAGAGAAAAAGGATCGTAACGATGGTGAGCAATCTGAACCATGAGGTTTGCCAGAATGGGGGCAGGATATTCAGCACAATCTCCGAAGGCTTCCTGAAAACGGTTCCGTCACTGGTGGATCCCACAACTTTCAGCGTATAAGTTCCTTTGGGAAGATTGGTATAGCTGATAAAACGGTGGTCTGCATCCACTTCATTCCAGGAATCTTCTAATCCGTCGAGCATAAACTGGTACTTGATCTTTCCGGATGCAGCCATATCCAGTGAGGCAAATTCGAATGAGATAAACTGCTCCTTATGCGTAAGGGTGATCTGGTCGGTATATTGAATTGAGCGCTCAAGCACCACACGGCCATTGATGGTATCAAAGGGAAGAACAGGTTGATTGGAGATGCTGAATCCAGTGAATACCAGGGAGGCATCGTATTCCGTTTTTTTCTTAATCTCTTCCGGATCGAAATAGCTTATCCCATTGAGGCCACCAAAATACATTATTCCATCACTGTTCTTAAAATATGCCCCTTCGTTAAATCCATCACCCACCAATCCATCCTCAGCAGTATAAATACTGATTTTCTCTGTAATCGGGTCAAACTGGACCAGGCCCCTGTTTGTACTGATCCACAGGTCCCCCACCTTATCTTCAATGATCCCGTGGATGGTATTGCTTGGAAGGCCCTGCTCCATGGTATATGCCGAAAACTCACCGCTCCTCCTGTCAAACCGGTTCAATCCTCCGGTTTTTGTACCCATCCAAAGTACGTGCTTGTCATGGATCTCCGGCTCAAGGATGCATCTGACCCTGTTGTGGGAGAGAGAACTAGGATCTCCAGGGTCATGCACGAAATGCCTGAACATACCTCTCTCCGGATCAAAACTGTTCAATCCTCCATGGGTGCCCAGCCAGAGCAAGCCATCCGAGTCTTCATAAATAATCCTGACATAGGGATCATTGGTACCTGTGTTGTTTCCTGTGGCAACCACCGGAAAGTAGTCGAAGGAGGTACCAGTCTCACTTAACTGGCACAATCCGTTGTTCGTTCCTCCAAAATAGACCTGTTCCTCTCTCGTGATGCAAATCGACCTTAAGGACCAGTGCTTGAATGAGGCGGAGTCCTGTTCGTTGTGGTGGAAATTCAGGAACTGGTCCGTGACCGGATCATACAGGCTTACCTTATAATCGAATGAGCCCATCCAGATCTTTCCATCGGATGTCTCTTTCATGACTCCGATCAGGCTGGCATCCAGCTTTCCGGAAGTTTCATAACTCAATCCCCTTTTCAGGTTGTACTGATTGCCATAACCCCGGGTTGTCCCACTCTTCAGATTGATCCTGTTCAGTTCGGTTTTGGTCCCGATATACAGGAGTTGCTTGTCATCCTCAAAGATCGAAAAAACCTCATTGTTTGTAATGAATAAACCCCGGCCACGGTGATTATCTATGGTCCTGAAGTTTCTGGCGTTCAGGTTTACCCGATAAATACCGAGAGATTCAGTTCCCACCCACAACAAACCGGTCCTGCTTTCAAACATTGTATGGATCCTGCCCCCGCCAAACCTATAAGGATCATCTTTGTCAGCTCCAAACACTTCAATGTTCCTGGTATCCTGAGAGAGCCGGAACAGGCTCGTTCCCACCAGATCATTGGATGCAACCCATATGGAACCATTTGAATCCTCAAGCAGTTGAAAGATCTTGATGTTCCGGGTTTCTTCAAAGAGCTGTTCCTCATAGCGGTCACCCCGCTTGACGATCCGGTAAAGTCCATGTTGTGAGGACACAAGCATCTCACCTGCTGAAGTTTGCATAATATGAAATATACTCGGAAGAAGGTTTGGATTCAGGGGAGTATCCACCAGTTTGAACACCTTGCATTGCTGGTCATTGGGATCTTCGATGATGTTCAATCCCCCGTTGCTTGTACCTACCCAGATGGATCCATCGGGTGCACTGAATCCACAGATGATCAATTGGTCATTCAGGTGAAAAGCATCATCCTGTTCGGAGAGGTACCTTTTAACCTCCCCTGTGGAGCGATCCATGCGGTTCAGTCCTTTACTGGTTCCAATCCAGAGATATCCTTCCTGGTCCTCAAAAAGGGTCATAATGCGGTTATCACTCAGGGTGCCCTGGTTCGTTGGATTGTGGCTGAAAACAGTAAAAGAATCATCCGCCCTGTTATACAGATTCAGGCCATTGTCAGTGCCGATCCACAAATGTCCGTCCGAGTCTTCAAAAAAGTTTGTGGACTTATCCGGTGGTTGAGTCATGGTGGAATTGCTTGAGATGGATCCCGGCACAAGGGAATCGGGCTGGTAAAAGTGAAAGGTTTCCATATATGGATCGAACCTTTCGATCCCGGAACCGCCATAAGTGATCCATAACTGATTGGATTGATCGATGTAAAGGTTTTTGATCCAGCTATCGGAAGGGCTCCGCTTGTTTTTACCCTTAAAGTAAGTTTTGAACTCATACCCGTCAAATCTGCACAATCCATCCTGGGTACTGATCCAAATGAAACCGAGACTGTCTTCAGCAATGGAGGTGACCAGGCTGTGTGTCAATCCATCCTCCACTCCCATCTGATGGAAACGAATCTCCGACTCTTGTCCCCCGGATGGCAACAGGAAAACAAGCAGAAAAACTATGATGGGTATAAGTCTCCTCATGACAGGTTAAAAATCGCTTCCCGCGCTAAATTTAGAAAATTTTAGCAGGATGCACCTCTTTGGGGAGACGCTTTGCCTACTCTTTGATGAATTTCAGAATTACTGGTCCATCATGAGCCATGAAACTCAGGGTATAGATACCTGTATCTACTCCTGAAAGGTCCAGTTCACCAGTCTTACCTGACAGCATTTTCGTTAAACAAACCCTGCCTGAAATGTCTGTAACAGAGATCCTTGTACGGGTATCCGGCAATCCTTCCAGGTGGAGTATTTCGCTTGCAGGATTAGGATATACCCTGGAGATGCCCCCCACTGAATCTTCTAATCCGTTTTCACAATTTGTTCCCTGGTTCAAAATGCTTAACTCTACCTCATCGGTGACCATCGGATTATCCCAGGCAGATGCCCTGACCGTAATTGTGCCGTTTCCGTCGCATGTTCCGGAACCCTCGATTTCAAAGCCATAGGATTTCACTCCATAAACCACTTCCACCCCGTTGGTTTCCACCTCCCATACAACTCCATCCCAGAAGAGGTTCTCAGGCAATACATCTGCCCTTAAGATTTTTGATCTTCTGCTATCTATTACAAAATCATCCGAACCATAGGGATAGATCGAAAGAGAATCCGCCGTAACATAATTATAGAATCCCAGTGGCAACGCATCCATTCCATCATCACTCCCGCTGAATGTGATAAGCACCATGCTATATGCAGGCACATCCACCACCATGCCATCAGCAATGGTGATCAGGGAGGAGTCGATAATGGCATCTTTGGTACTGAAATGATCTCCCGAGACCACAAACCGCTTCGCTGTTTCGGGAGCAATGAGCTGCAATGCAGCAGGCAGCTTGAGTTGAATCCTGAAATCATGATCGAAATCCCTGCTAAAAAGAAGAATGCTGTACTCGCCATTATGGGCATAAACATGACAACCCACAGGTCCAAGAGGAACTTCATTGCCTGAGGCATCTGCAATGGTGGCCACGGTTTCCAGATCGCTCTTTAATACATTGCCGGTGCAGTACTTATTGAAATACTGCGTGGTGTAATACAGCGGAGTCTTCTTATAATCCTGCGCCGGGATGATCATTTTCCATTGACCACCGGTAAAATGAAATATGTTGGGGATGGCAGCTCCTCGCTCTATGGCCGACGCATAGTAATCGGTCTGAACTATGGCCTGTCCCAGTCGACCAAAATAGCTGTTATCGGTCATGTTTGACTCGTAGAGGTGAAAGGGCTTTAGTTCACCGGAATACTTCACTATGGTGAGCATGGTTTCATCGAGGCCGTCAAGATTGCGTGCCATTTCCCAGATCCCGTTCTTATAATAATCGCCTTCACTTTTTCCCGGATCTATGTCCGGTGCATACTCCAGGTTCCCGCCCAGGTAACCGCTGACTGCAAGCCAATCCACTTCCCCGTTGTCCCCCTTAAGCATTGCTTCATGCAACCCGTAACTATCACTTAGCACAGGACGTCTTCCACTGTATGTAAGAAATACTTTGGTTGAATCGTAGTATTCGGAGGCTTTCATTAACAGCGCCATCTCCCTGGCCCATGCACCGTACGCGCCGTAGTCCGAACCGATTGGTGCAGCGTGGGCATCGGCCCCCCATACCTCATTTCCAAACTCAAAGATCAATCCCCTGCTGCCGTCCAGCAGCGACTCAGTATAGCCTTCCGATGCCCTGATGGCGCCATATTCACTATCGGGCGGTCCGCCCACATACTCTAAAAAATTGGTAAAAGTTGCAGGATCCTTCATCCAGTCAGTGGTTTCCGATACTCCACAGGTAATGATCGAGTAGGCATCCAGGCCATTGCATAAATTGATCAGTTCGCCGAAAGTAATCTGCTTATTGGTCCCGATGTGTGTACTGAAATTCATGGGATTGGCACCCAGGCCTCCCCATCTGATGGAAGCCACCTCCAGTGAGTCGAGAAGCTCAAGTTGCCTTGGATCATCAAGGAAATCCCCTGATTCAAAATCGGGATTAACCCCAATCCCTTCGCTTCTGGCGACAGACTCCATGTGAATATTTAGTCTGGCCTTTTTATCGGAGATCCTGGTATCATAGGGATCAAATGCAAGTGTGCTTACCTGCAAAGGAGTGCTCTTCACAGATATATTATAAGCAGCATCCACAGCTTCGATTGTAAAGTTATATCCCGTCTCGGGCTGCAGACCATGCACGAAGGCCTCTTCCTTATAAATGGGGGCCGACTCGTTATACAGTATATCATTTACGTAGAGCTTATAACCCCGCACCTCCGATTCATTGTCGGAAGCTCCGCTCCAGACCAGTTTAATCGCCAGATCCGTAATTACAGAAGCCTCCACCACATCAGGGGGAGAAGGTGGTCCGCTGTCCGGCCCGTAAGTGGTTGTACAGATAATTGAGCTTTCCGACGACTCATTACCTGCCCAATCCGCTGCTGTAACAATGAGACAATACTTCGTTTCCGGGGAGAGTCCTGTTGCACTGTATGTGGTCCCTGTCAGCGGAAAATCATTTACCCTTTTCCCATCCATATATACATAATATCCCGCCAGGTTCCTGTCATCTGAAGAGGGCGACCAGCTGAGCCTGATGTCATCAATACCTGTACCTTCCAGGGTCAGGTTCTCAACTGTTGCGGGTTTATTGATATCATACACATAAGCAAGGTGCTCACCTGGAATATAAGCCTTCTCTATTCCGGGTCCCTCCCACATGATTCCTCCGATCAGGTCATGCACATTCCAGTGGGTGCCATAGATGGCGTAGGTCTTCCCTGCTTCCAGGGTCACCTGCACCGATTTGTATTCCTGAAAAACCGGTGAAGTTCCGATCCTGCCATCAACCGGAGAATACTGGATGACTTCCACATGATCAAAGCTCTCATCCGAACTGAGGCCGATACTGCATTCAGCCCCACAAATGTTATAGAAATAGTACTCCCCCGAAACCGGTGGAATAAGATACCCTTTGAACAGGGCTGTAAAAAAATCAGTTCCGGTGCAGATAGGAGCCGTACAATCGGAATAGACCGATAATTGCAGTGACGGCAGGTCAATCTCGTCATAAGGCGCATATCCACTGTCAGCGATCAAGCTGTATGCCGGATTGGCTTCCAGGGGCACCACCCGCTGCCAGAATACAATATCGTGAATCTCAAAATTGATTCCCGGGTTATTGTATGGCCCCACATGGATTTCAGCGGATGTGGTTGCGGTGCCATCCCCATCGGATGCCTCCACCTGAAGGGTTGCTGTTCCTGTGGCTCCCTTCTCGATCAGATGTACAATGGCAAAAGTATTCCCTGCCAAATAGTCCACATCTATTACTTCAACCACATTTGTGTCTGAAGAGGCAACAGTAAACGCAATCTCCTGATCAATCCCCGGGTCGTTATCATTCACATCGGGAATTAAAAAAAAGTTATGTCCTGTGTTTACATAGAGGGTGTCGTCAACAGCTTGTCCGATGGAAACAGGATTCTGCGCCTTTACACTAACGATCGCAGTTATAAAAAAGGCGAGTATAAAGTTTACTTTGTTCATCATTTAAAACTTCAGTTTGATGGATTAACTCTTTAGCTTTTACTTTTTCACTTTTCACCTCGTTAAAGATATGGAATGAAACACCCGGTCTGGTCAGTCATATTAATAAATATGTCGCATACATTAATACAAAATAGCATACTCCATTGGAAAAATATCAGACCTGACCGGCAAAGCTAATCACTACTTTTATTAATTTGAGTTTTACAGAGATTGAACATGAGATAAATGCCCAAATATAACAATACACCAAGATGAATCACTTATTCACTAAAATCATTGCAGGTATTGCCTTTGTCCTCCTTTTAGGATCCTGCAGGCATCACAGCTCAACCTGGCACCTGGATTCGCCAGGCAGGCAAATACGGATTGAACTGGACATGCTTGGGAACGAAGGGGACGAATGCCTTTATTATAAGGTGTACATCCGGGAGAATGGATCCTATAAAGAGATCATGGATCCCTCCCTGTTGGGGATTATACGTGAAGACGGCCGCTTCGTGGAAGGACTTGAATTGATCTCGGTGGAAGGAGAAAAGGGCATTGAAGATCATTATACCCTGGTAAGCGGAAAAAAGCTGGAGTGCAGTTCAGTGTATAATGTCATGCAGCTCCATTTTAAAAACCAGATGAATCAGAAGGTCTCTCTGATCTTTCGGGCATATGAGCATGGGATCGCATTTCAGTACAGCTTCCCGGAGACCAGTGAAACCAATGTAAGGGTTATCGGTGAGCTTACCGGTTTTGATTTTAAAGAGGGGAATTGCTGGGCACACCCCTATGATACCCTTGCAAAATGGAATCCTGGCTATGAAACCTATTACCAGGGCCCAATTGCCATAGGAACCTCCGCACCCCGGAATAAAAACGGCTGGGCATTCCCACTTCTGATTGAATCGGAAGATACCTGGATGATGGTTTCAGAAACCTCATTTGATGGTTCCTATGGTGCAAGCCACCTGCACGCCGAATGTACTGACGGGGACTACAGAATTAAATTCGCCGAACAAGGAGAGGCAGGTGGCTATTATGAGAATACCTCCCATGCACCTCTTCCCTGGAGTACACCCTGGCGTTTCATTGCCATTGGTACCTCCCCGGGTATAATCGTGCAAACCACACTTCCCACCGATCTGTCTGTTCCGTCTGTCATAAAGGATCCCTCCTGGATCAAACCGGGACGTGCCTCCTGGAGCTGGTGGTCGGATAGTGACAGTCCCCAGGATTACGATAGGCTGGTGCCGTTTGTGGACCTGGCGGCTCAAATGGGTTGGGCATATAGCCTGGTTGATGCTAATTGGAACAATATGAAAAACGGGGATGTGGAAAGACTGGCTGAATATGCCAATGAAAAAAATGTTGATTTGCTGCTATGGTATAATTCAGGGGGGAAACACAATGTCATTGAGGAGGAACCACGCGACATGATGGACGATAAGAAAATCCGTCGCAGGGAATTCGAAAGGATCAGCAAACTGGGAATCAAAGGTATAAAAGTCGATTTCTTCCAGTCGGACAAGCAGGAGATCATCAGGCAATACATTGATATTCTGAGAGATGCAGCCGATTTTGGCCTGGTTGTGAATTTCCATGGCTGCACCCTGCCCAAAGGCTGGAGAAGAACCTGGCCCAACCTGCTCACCATGGAGGCAGTCAAGGGAGGAGAAAATTACAAGTATGCCAGTGATTTTCCCGAGGCTGCACCTGCTCATCTCACCATATTGCCCTTCTCACGTAATGCAGTGGGACCATGTGATCTCACCACAGGGGGATTCTCCAACAGCCACTACCCCCACCTTACGACCTTCGGATTCGAACTGGCACTCCCGGTGGTAATTGAGTCTGGGATCATGCACCACATGGACACTCCTGAAATGACCCTGGGGCTTCCCTCCTATGCGGTGGAATTTCTGAAAGAGATCCCGGTGGCATGGGACGACACCAGGTACCTGGCAGGAATCCCGGGCAAAGAAGTTGTCATCGCGAGGAAAAAAGATAACAGTTGGTATGTTGGGGGGATCAACGGTGAAAACCACACCAAGGAGTTGATCATTGATCTTTCCCTAACCGGTAAACCACCTTCTTCAATCCGGATCATCACGGATGGCCATACTTCCAGGGATCTGCAGATGGTAGAAATGACACCCGAAAACGGAAAAATAAATATACGGATTACGCCTTACGGAGGCTTTGTCGGAAGCTGGACCAGCCAGTGAACAGTCCGGTTGACAGATTGAAATGGCAAACAAAAAGAGGGCATCCTATGAAGACACCCTCTTTTCATTTAAAATGGATCTGTTTACTTCTTAATAAACTTCTTGATCACACTGCCATATTCAGCATGCTCAAAACTGAGGAAGTATACACCTGCATCATAATTTGAAAGGTCTACAGTGAGATTATCGGATGTTACATCCAGTACCTCAACGGTCTGACCAGTAATACTGGTTACAGTAATCCTTTCAAAGGCTCCGGCATTGCTAATGTTAAGCATATCATAAGCGGGATTCGGATATACTGTAATATGCTCAGCATTCAGTGTCAAAATACCCGTTGTTGTAGAAATGGTATACTCCATGGTAGTGCCGTCTTCAGCTGTAACCAGAACGACCATGCCTGATACTACTTTGGTCCTGTCAGGATCAGCTATTTCACTTCCTCCGGAACCATCAAGCATCACAACAGTGGCACTGTCCTGGACGGTCAAACCAATCAGAACTGCAGTCACTGAAAGGGCAGGATCAAGCTCTGTGATTTCACCTGTACCCAGCGTTCCGTAAAGTGTGCTGTGGATGGTGGCATCATCGGAAGGAACATACGGTATAACCTCATCTCCCATCCTGATGTCATCCATCCAATAGTTGGCAATAAGGGTTCCTGGCCACTGTACAGTCTCAATCAGCATCGCCCACATAACCTTCTCCGGAGCATGAGGATGTCCGTCGGCTGCAATGTCAGCTGCGAAATCGAAGTAATATTCCACAAACTCACCTGCACCTGTTGCAGCTACCGGAATATAGGCTTGAATCACACCTACCCTTGTCATGTAATCGGGATCATACTCACCCGGATCCGGATCGGGAACATTGGCCATGAGGCTGACCTGGAACGGCAATGTAGGAATTGCCACCGCTCCGGTACCATCGTCATAAGTGGCATCTTCCACCTTGATCTTCATGCTAACCACCTGGTTGGCCGGATCGGACATATCAAGCACCCATTCATCTTTGGTGAATTTGAACAACTCTCCATCGGCAAAGCTGGACTGGTTCATTTCCACTTTCAGGGCACCGTTATCCCCGCTTACCTGGAAAATCCTGGTGGTTTCGTCTGCATGAGTCCCCCGGTTTGCATCCCAGATATCCATATCGATTTCGCTCTCGAAATCCTCTGAATAACCTGTCAGGGAAGGCAGCGAAGCTTCCAGCGCCTGGTCACCGATGGCCACATCGTCGATCCAGATGGTGGCATCATAAACACCGTTCCATTTCACAGTTTCAAACAATAGCCATGTAATGGTATCGGCCAGGTTGAAAGAGCTGTCATTATCACTGATCCAGGCATCTCCCTCACTCATATCAAAATAGTAAGTCTCGAAGGTGCCTGCTCCCAATGCTGCAGCGGGAACATCAATCAGATTATTACCCACACGGATAAAGCCTCCCTCGCCGTCCGGTGTAAACATGGAGACCTGTACCGGAAGTGATGTAACTGACACCGGATCTGCCGGATTCTGCTTATCCTCCCACGTGGCATCCTCAATCTTAATGTTAACGCTTACCCGCGGATTATCCTGCAGGTTCAGCATGCCCACCTTCCACTGAATTCCGTCCCAGTATGTCTCCTGTACCATATCATACTTCAGGGTGGTGTCAACACTGATATCAAATACCGGGGATCCGTCATCATGCATCTCATGATTGGTAAACCAGATGGCCGAATCGGCTGATGTCAGCGCATCCTGAAAATCTTCAAACAGACCGGTTGGTACAACTTCCAGTGCCAGCGCCACATCATTCCAGAGTCCCTTTTCGGACCATATTCTCAACACCATGCCGGTTTCTGCAATCTCTGTTGAACCATCCACGGGTGCGGCCTTTTCATATACCTCGGCTGTTGCACCTGCAGATACTGTTACTGCAGCTACCAGATCGGTCGCCGTTGTATACTTGGGTATCTCAATAATGGCATTGTTTTCTGCATCAATCACTCCGATGGTGGTTGAAAGCAGGTCATTTTCAAGTGAAAGAACCTTGGTGGTAACCTCACCTCCGTCACTCAGAATCGCAGTAGCCCAAAGCAGGGGCTGTTCCCATGCGCGATCCACTGTCTCGAACCAGGAATTCCGTCCATTGCGAATGGTATCTGCATCAGCATCGCCCACCACAACTTCAAGTCCGAAGGGTGTATCGTGCCCGGGTACAAAATTGGGATCCATATTGGCCCATGGAATGCTCACCTCAAGCAGCCATCCACCGGCAACTTCAGCCTGTGCAAAGGTAATACCTGATGCTGCAGAGTCCACACTGTTATCCGGATGTTGTCCTCCTATCTCCAGGAAAGCTGCATCCCTGAGGAACTTGATCTGGAAATCGGTGGTATCATAGTAATTCCACCAGCTTCCGTTCCATTTGCCCAATGCGGGATCTTCCCAGGCTCCGGGTCCGTCACCAAACGGATTCACATAGAAATAAGGAAATTTCATATCCGTATCGAGGTAGAGATCAATGTAGTCATTCTGATCCTGTGCCAAGCCGCTGGGAGTATTGATATTCTTCAGCTCCTCATCCTGCACTTCCACCAGCAGGTAGAGGTTCGTTGCATCCCATACCGTCTTGAATTCTGCAGCAAAGAGAGAATCCATGGCACCATCTGTGGTGTTCCTGATCTCCCTGAACTCTACAGAGCCCCAGAGGTCATCAATGGTACCGTCAATCACCGGAGCCGTTGCTGTTTGCATAATTTCCGTGTTGGTTGCAGGGGCCGAGATGGCACTGCCATCACTGAGAACCAGCACACCCCACTCTTCGGGATCTGCCCAGGCAACATCCACACCAGCGGGCATATGCCATGCCACTCTTCCGTCCCTCAACGTATCTGTCGTACCTTGGGTATCCGCATCACCCACCACGATTTCAAAACCAAGACGTGTATTGTGATCAGCCACAAATCCGGCATCCAGGTTAGCGAATGGGATTTGTACTTCCATCATCCAGCCCGAACCGTCTGCCTTCTCAGTCTGGCCATATACAATACCGGAGGCAGAACCGTCCACAGTCCGGCCGGGGAACTGTCCCCCGATACCCAGGAAGTCTGCATCTCTCAGCAACTGCACCTGGTAATCGTTTTCATCATAAAGATTCCACCAGCTTCCGTTCCACTCTCCTTTTCCGGCATCTACCCAGTATCCGGGTCCGTCACCAAATGGATTGATGTAGGTATAAGGATATAGCCGGTCCATATCGACATAAATATCTATGAAATCGTTCTGATCCTGAGCCAGTCCGCTTGGTGTATTTGTATTTGTAAGGGTATCATCCTTGATATCCACAAGCAGGTAGAGGTTGTTTGCATCCCACAATACTTTGTAGTCTGCTCCAAACGACTGGTCCATCAGTCCGCTGGAAGTATTGCGGATCTCACGGAAAGGAACATCGGTCCACATGGCATCTGCTGTACCATCAATGGCAGGTGCAGCAGCAGCCAATTCAACGGCAGGATTTGCTGCAGGCAGGGATACTCCCGATCCGTCATCCAGTACGATCACTCCCCAGAGTTCAGGATCCCCCCATGCATAATCCACTCCTGCCTCCATATTCCATGCCACTCGTCCGTCCCGGAGGGTATCGGCGGCACCTTTTGTGTCGGCATCTCCAACTGCGATCTCAAATCCAAGTCTTGCATTATGAACCGCATCGAATCCTCCTTCAATCAGGTTATCAAAGGGAATGGCCATTTCATAAGTATAACCACCTGCAAGCTCAAGCTGACCAATGGTAATCCCGGAGGCAGCACTGTCAATCGCCTGACCCGGGAACTGTCCACCGATAGCCAGGAAATCAGCATCTCTTAAAAGCTGCACCTGGAAATCATTTTCATCAAAGAGGTTCCACCAGCTGCCATTCCATTTGCCCAATGCAGGATCTTCCCAGTATCCGGGTCCGTCCCCAAATGGATTCACATAGGTATACGGATAACGCCGGTCCATATCGATGTAGATATCGATGTAATCATTCTGGTCCTGTGAAAAAACACTGGGTCCGTTGGTATTGGTCAGTGTATCATCATCAACACTAATTGCAACATACAGGTAATCTGCATCCCAGAGCATTCTAAAACTGGCTGCAAAAGCATCATCCATGGTTCCGGAAGAGACATTCGCAATGTCCAGGGGGGTAGCAGCTGCCCATGCAGCATCTCCCACATCTCCGTCAATGGTCGGTGCAGTGGCGGTCATCGTCACACCAACACCCTGACCAAATGAGGTTAATGGCAGGGCAACAAAGAGCCCCAACAATAGAAATTTGTAGATCTTTCTCATAGCAATGATCATTTAGTTAAGTGAATTAGAAAAGAATTTATCAGGTTTATATCTATACGCTCAAATTACATCAGTCCTAAAACTATGACATTAATTAATACGATTTTCTGAATGAGAAAATACCGGAATAATTTGATATTATAACACACCAAAGAAGCCGTCTCATCAGTCAGTAATGGACGGCCTCTTATGGTATTCATTTTTAGGTATCAAATACTATCTCTTAATTAACTTCCGGGTGGTGGATATACCTTGCTGGTTGTCCACCCTTACCAGGTAAATAGAATTTGGAAGTACAGTGATATCCAGATCAACCAGCCGCTCGTTGCTTACATTACGGCTCATTACGCTTTGTCCTGCCATATTAAACACTTCGATGTGGCTGATTCCCTGGTTACTGATCAGCTGAAGGGTCTCGGAAGCCGGATTGGGATAGATTCTGAAGTGCAAGTCACTGCCATGCAGTCCTACCGATTCATAGATCTCATCCTTCATCTGCAGGTCCCCCAGTACCGATGGATCGGTCCATGCCATGTTATCGATATCAAACCAGCTTAAGGTTGCCTCTCTTGCATCCCCATCGTCGTCGTCGTTGACATGCAGATCAAACCCAATTTTCTGTCCGATAGCAGGCTGGGTTGTTTCGAAACGATCCAGCCATTCAAGGGAGGTGAGCCATGGCACCTCGATCTCAAAGATATATCCGCCCTGGCTGCTCGCCCATGCCCAATCCATACCATCCACACGATCGTGGTGGTCCAACCTGTATGTATCTCCCCCCCTAGGAAACATAAACTGGAATTCATCTGTTTCCGAAGGCAGGTAGGAGCTGTTCTTGCTGTTATTCAGATCCAGCCAGAACTCCACACAATCATCATTATAGGGCTCCTGTGGACTGTCCAGCATTTCGATATCATCGGTGACTTCGGCCAGGATGAACAGGGATACCTCATCCCATAAAACCCTGAAAGTGGCTCCAAAGTCGGTAGGTCCGTCTACCACACCCCCTGGCAGAATATGAGACACATCAACGATGGGCACTGTTTCCCACACAGCATCGATCTCTCCATCCACGCTGGGGAAATCAGCCCTGTAATAACAGGGTAAAGCAGGTGGGGCCACCACAATGTTGTACTTTTTGGGATTGGATCCGGCAAGGAACACGACCAGGTCCATGGCGGGATCCAGGATATCTGTTCCAGCGGCTTCAATGCCGGCTTTTCCATCATTCCCGGCAGCCAGCAGGATAAGATCATCCCCGTTATGGGTGATTCCGTCCATCAGATTCTGCACAGAGGTTCCCTCCGGGATATCACTGATAGAGGTAGCCCCCACAGCACCGATGGCCGAAGCGGTGATCATTGCTTCAGCAGTGGGCAGCTCAGCAACTGATCCAACCATCACATCATCAATAATAATATCGCCTTGGTAGAGAGGTTCATCATTACCCGGATCCACATTGATCAGAAATCCTTCAATGTCTGTAGAGTCCAACAGGGTAGCTTCCATATCCGGATTATCTTCCTCTGATATATGTTTAAATTTCCCCCTCCAGTTGAAGTAATAAGTGTAATAGGTATCCCCGGGAACCACCCATACATCTGCATTGGACCTGTTATAAAGGGTATCCGTTTCATTTTCATCCCAAAGGTAGATTCGAAAATCGACCGCACTATCTGCTTTTAGCCTGAAGCTGGCATAGGGGTTGGCAGAGAGGTCGATCTTGTCGGGAAACTTTAAATGAATCCCATCCCATGGCCCCTGCTTGGTAATGGTCATCGTCAGTTCACCATTTGCCTCCACCAGTTCAAAAATACCCGGGTTTATACCCCATGCAGGATTAATGTCATTGTCATCAAAATTATCCGACCAGCTGTCAGGTGTCTGTGAATACACAACACCACCAGCGAATAAAAGGCTTAACACTAAAAGGTAGATTTTTTTCATAGCAACACTTCTTTTTTTTGATAGTAAAAGAATCATTATGATCAAAAATATACATTTTAGATATATGAAATTTGAAATGAGAATCTATTGGAACGATTTGACATTATAGCGGATTTCTCGCCTTGAACCCCACTCCAATATTATCTAATTTTACCACGGATATTCCTGTACTTAAGGGTATACCTGACTTACATGGAAACCTCATGTATTCAAAGAGAATTGACTAAACGAACTTTAATCTTACTGCTCATATGAATTCCTCTCAGAAATTGCGACTTATAGTGGTGCTGATGGCCTCGGGCTTGTTGGGCTTGTGGCCCCTCTATTCACAGGACAGGAGTGTCACCGGGAATGTTAGCGATGCCGGCAACAACACACCCCTGATTGGTGCCACTATCCAGGTAAAAGGTGCTGCGGTAGGTACAGTGACCGATTTAAATGGCCATTTCAGCCTGGAGGTCCCCCCCGGTGCAGAGACCATTGTTTTTTCCTATATCGGCTATCTTTCACAGGAGGTTGAGATTGCAGATCGAACACTATTTAATGTGCAGCTGGTGGAGAATGTACAGGAGTTGGATGAGGTGGTGGTCATCGGGTATGGCACCCAGAAAAAATCGGACCTGACAGGTTCGGTGGCCACTGTGAGTGGAGAGGAGCTGACCAGAGTTACGGTAGCAGGGATTGACCAGGCGCTGCAGGGGAAGGCCGCAGGTGTACAGGTTACACAAAGTTCCGGCCGGCCTGGAGCTCCTGTCAATGTGAGAATAAGGGGTGTAGGGACAGTGAATAATACGGAACCACTCTATGTAGTAGACGGTATCCCGATAAGCAACACGGATGTATTATCCATCAGTCCCAACGACATAGAATCGATGACCGTGTTGAAAGATGCATCAGCCACGGCCATCTATGGATCCAGGGCTGCCAATGGTGTGGTCATGATCACCACAAAGAGGGGCCAGAGCGGAAAGATCAAGGTTAATTTTTCCTCTTATGCAGGGGTATCCAACATGTACAAGGTACCCGAAATGCTCAACAATGAACAATACATCGCACTGGCTGACAGCATGTATACTGCTGCAGGACTGGTACCGGAGGCTATATACCGGGACAGCAGTGTGATCATCAACAACACCGATTGGATTGACCTGATCACCCGGCAGGGAAGCATACAAAACTACTACCTCTCCATATCGGGTGGATCAGAAAACAGCAACTACAGCGTTTCGGCCGGCTATTTTGATCAAAAAGGGATTGTGATAAAGTCACAGCTTAAAAGGTACACCCTCAGGGCCAATTCCGATTTTATCATAGGAAAAAGGATCAAAGCCGGTAGTTCGATTTCGGTATCCAGGCTCTACCAGGATCCAAGCGGAGGATACTCCTTCAGGTCGGCATACCGGACCTCCCCACTGCTTCCGGTATATGACTCAACCAACCTGGGAGGATATGCACAGCCCTCTGCCACAACCACAGGGGTCAGTGACTACTCAAACGAATATGCCAACCTGATGATGAGGGATAACTGGAACACCTCCACCCGGCTGGTACTCAGCGGATATGCATCGATTGAAATATTTAAAGGATTAAGCTACAAGGTGAATGTGGGTGGAATACAGGGTTCCGGAAGAGCTTACAGCTATACTCGCGCCTATAACAATGGCAACGCCTCTGTTAAATACCCCACCATCAGTGATAATTACAGCAACAATTACAAGCTGATGATCGATAACCTGCTTACCTATCAAAACAGTTTTGATAAGCACAAGCTTTCGGTTCTGATTGGTCACAATGCTGAAACCAATTTCTATGAGTATATGAGTGTGACCGTAGAAGATGTACCGGACCTCTTTTCCAATGTGGGTAACTGGGCATATGTTGAAAGGGAAGACGGGACAAACAACCTGCCTAACATCTCAGGAGGGGATGGTGTCTCTTACAGGCTCATCTCATATTTCGGCCGCCTCATCTATAATTTTGATAGCCGCTACTATTTCACAGGCAGTGTAAGGCAGGACGGATCTTCACGTTTTGGCCCCGAAAACAAATGGGGGATATTTCCCTCTTTTGCAGGAAGCTGGAGGGTAAGCAATGAAGGTTTCTTCGAGTCTGTCCCTGTTCTGAATGATCTCAAAATAAGGGCTGGCTGGGGACAAACCGGGAACCAGGATATCTCAAACTTTGCCTACCTGGCCTTCCTCGAAACCGGTGATCATTCCCCTGCTGTATTTGGCAAAGATCAGATACTACATTACGGGGCAGCTCCCATCAACGTCTATCCAAACTCTGCCATCAGATGGGAGACCTCGATTCAGACCAATGTGGGGGTGGATCTGGCCCTGTTTGAGAACAGGATCCTGGCCACGATTGACTATTTTATTAAGGACACTGAAGAGATGTTGGTGAAGATCCCCATCCCTGCCACCAGCGGATATCACAACAATGCCGACCCATACCTGAACATCGGGAAAGTTCAGAACAAAGGATTTGAATTCTTTATCAGTTACCGGAAAAAAGAGGGGGATTTCAACTATGAGATCTCTGCCAATGCTGCCACCTTAACGAATAAGGTGATCTCCCTTGGTGACGGGGAGGCATTGTGGAATGCCGGATTGAGGACAAAAACCGAGGAGGGATATCCCATCGGCAGTTTCTTTGGCTATGTGGCTGACGGGATTTTCCAGAATGAGGAAGAGGTAGCGGCTCATGCCATACAGAGCCCGGGAGATGACCCGACAGCCTCAACCTCCCCCGGAGACATCAGGTTCAAGGACCTGAATGGGAATGGCATCATCGACAACGGGGACCAGGACAAGACACACCTGGGAAAATCCATACCCAGTATGATCTATGGCATGAACTTCAATCTCAATTACAAAAGTATTGACTTCAGCCTTTTCCTTCAGGGTGTACAGGGTGTCAGTGTATATAACAACGCCGCCAGGGAGGTGAACCTGCCCAGCAACATTGCCAGTGAATATGTAAAAGATCCGAATAAGTGGGTATCGGTCCTCAATTACTGGTCACCCGAAAACACCGGTGCGACCACTCCCCGGGCCATAGTCACCGATCCCAACAACAACTCCCGGATCTCCAGCTTCTGGCTGGAGGACGGATCGTACCTCAGGTTAAAGAATGTACAGCTTGGATACACGCTACCTGCTCCCCTTATTAGCCGGGTGAACATCACCAACATGAGGATATATGTTTCGGCCCAGAACCTGCTCACATTTACAAAATACAGTGGACTTGATCCTGAAGTGGGAACCACAGACCATACCACCAATGTGGGTGCTCCCACACTGAATGTGGGTGTGGATGACGGCATCTATCCCCAGGCAAGAACCGTATCGCTTGGAGTTCAGGTTGATTTTTAATCCCATTACAGGAGCATACCATGAAAAAGAAAACAACATATAAAATGAAATATTGTCACACGATAATGGCAGCACTGCTGCTCCTTTCTGCAGCAGGTTGCACTACCGACTGGCTTGATGTAACTCCTGATGATTCGCTTCAGGAGTCGGTTTTTTACAAGACCGAAGAGCATGCTGTGATGGCTGTTACCTCTGTTTATGAACTCTTACATTCACCCAGCTTGTACGGGAAGGACTATTTCATCCTGCTCGATATTGCCTCGGACGACTGTGTGGGTGAGAATCCGGGTACGCCTTATGATAATTTTACTTTCCAGAATACAGATGAACGGATAGAAAATATATATGTGCACGCACTCAGGGGAATTTTCAGGGCAAATCTTGCCTTGGAAAGAATCCCCCCGATTGAGATGGACGAAGTGCTGAAGAAGCGGCTTATTGCCGAGTGTAAGGTCCTGCGTGCCCATTTCAACTGGATCCTTGTCACCACCTATGGCAAAGCACAACTTGTCAACAAAGTGCTGCTTACAAGTGAACTAAAGCAGCCAGGCGTGAATAATATCATGGAATTCTATGACCAGATGGAGATCGATCTGATGGAAGCGATTCCCGATTTGCCTGAATCATATGATGACATGAACACCGGGAGGGTAACCATTGGAGCCGCCATGGGGCTGTTGGGAAAGAGTTATATCTACCGTGCAAGTTATGATGCAAATCCTGCTGAAAATTGGTGGCAAAAGGCAGCTGTACAATTTGAAGCGTTGATCGAAAGTGACAGATATAGTCTTATCCAGCCTCTGTCAACCGATAGCACAGGCTATTTTAATGCCTATATGTCGGTATTCACCGAACAGCCCTACCCCAATGGGTATGGGGGAGTAACTGCATCTCAGGGCGGTGAAAACAACAGTGAGTCGCTGTTCGAGGTCCAGTTCTCCAGCCACACCCTCTGGAATCCATACCTCCACTGGGGAGCCACCACCTCACACCGGGCCCAGATTCTCAATTCCAATGGATTTGCCAGCGGATGGAGGAACATGGTTCCCACCCAGGATTTTCTAAACGAATTCGAGAGTCCCGGACCGGACGGTCAGGATTTCGATATCAGAAAATATGCTTCGGTATGGCAGCGTGGTGAGATCTGCGATCTGAGAGAGGAAAACGTGGAGCCACCCGGACTCTATATGGTTCCCTTTGAGCCCTCCACCATGGCCCTTCACACGGGCTATATTATAAAGAAGACCGTCTTTCCCATTCATTATGACAACCAGAACATCGATTTTCCAAACAACTGGAGAATTCTAAGATATGCAGATGTGCTGTTGCTCTATGCAGAAGCCCTGGCCAACGGAGCTACAAGCTCCCTTGGAGCTACACCTGTTTCCCTGCTCAATCAGATCCGTTCGCGTGTGGGTATGGGTGATGTGGAGGACCTGATGACCAGGAATGGCTGGGATATACAGCAGGCCATTATGCATGAACGGCGGGTTGAAATGGGCTTTGAGATCCAGCGGTTCCTCGATCTGGTCCGTTGGAGCAAATCGGGCTGGATCGATGATATAACCCAACATATGGAGGACTTCACACCCAACAGGAATGAAGTCTTTCCGATCCCCCAGAGGGAGATCTCTTTGAATGACGGACTGCTAAAGCAAAACCCCGGTTATTAATAAACCAGAAACGAACAGAGACATGAATAAGCATAGATCACAATTAGTAATCATTCCACTGTTAAGCATCCTGATCCTGTCAGGGTGTAATAAGGAGGATATCATTCAGCCTAAGTCCTGCTTCAGTGCCGATGTTTCCGAAGCAAATGTGGGTGAGCCTGTCACTTTTACAAATTGCGGAGAGGGAATGGCTTTTAGCCTCTGGACCGGTGATTCCTTCCATTCGTACAGCAACTATGGTACTGATGGCGGTACCTCCTTCGAAGGTGAGACATACATTTATGCCTATCCCGAGCCCGGTCAATTTTCTGTAGCAGTGGTGGCAACCAGTTACGGAAACGATGGTACGGAAGTGTACGAAGACGTCGATTCATTGACCATCACCATCACCGACGCAAGGGCGGAGATAATCGAGTTCGGATTCAGGAGTCCGAAGGTGATAGGCACTGTAGAGGGGCGCACGCTGAAAGCTGAAGTCCCCTATGGTACAAACTTCTCTGCTTTGAAGGCCACTTTTAAAACATCTTCAAAGTTCTCCGTGGTAACCGTGGATGGTGTCGAGCAGAGAAGCGGCAAAACTGCCAATGACTTCACAAATCCTGTTGAGTTTGTGGTCACTGCTCAAACTGGTGATACTGCCAGGTATTTGGCCCTTGTCTTCTCCATTCCGGATACGGCTAAACAAATAACCGAATTCAGCATCAATAACATACCCGGGACTTTCACGGGAGATGAGATCCAGGTGACCCTGCCGGCTGGAAATTCAGATTTGTCCAACCTGAGTGCGAAATTTGAGACCAGTTCTGATAAGGCCGTAGTCACAATAGATGGCACACTCCAGATCAGTGGCAGCACACGGAATGACTTCTCCGGTCCGCTAATCTATACAGTAACCGCAGAGGATGGTTCAGTAAATACTTATACGGTTGTTGTGGAGGAAGAGATCGGCTTCATTAGTTACGGATTTGAACAGCTTGTACCAGCTGTATACGCGACCATAGAAGATTATAACCTGACGATCAGTGTATTGAATGGAACTCCTCTGGATTCACTTTACGCAAGTTTTACAACTACTGATCACAATCCACTCGTAAAGATCGGTGATGTTGTACAGGTCAGTGGCATAACCTTGAATGACTTTTCAACACCTTTAAGCTATACGCTGGAAGCAGGTGGAAAATCAGTTCAGTATACAGTGAAAGTATCTGTAATTAAATAGTTCAGTATATGATCACTATTTTTTTTGCCCTGGTCTGGCTTCCCTGTATCAATTGTATCATGTAGATCCCTTCACCGGGACTTCCCTCCGATAGTCCATGAAGCGGTAATTCAATCCTGTGATCACCCTCCATCTGGGGCAGGTCTGACCATTCTCCTACCAGCATGCCGCTCACATTATAAAGACGTGCCATTACTGGAGCTGAACTGGCCAGATGGTATGCCATGTGAACTGATTCTGCTGCATTGTTATAATAAGTCATAAAATCCATCGCAGCAACAATCCTGTGAGGAACTGCAGTAATGAAATCCAGGAAGGTCCCGTCTTTAAGTCTGCATGCCCCGGAACCTGTACCCAACCAGACTGAGCCATCCAGGTCAAATCCAATGTCATACACCGTATCATTTAGCAAGCCATCTGCAGTGGTGTACGATGTCCATACCCCGTCCGAAAGATGGGATACGCCCCCATAGGTTCCGAACCAGAGTCCTCCGTCAGGATCTTCTGCAATGGAAATTACATCCTTGTTTACCAGACCGTTTTCGGTGGAATACAGATCCCAGTTTTCCTTGGCAAAATACCCGGTGTGTGTCTCCACACCCACGTCGGTTCCGAACCATTGTTTATCCATGCCATTGACCTCCACGCTCCGGATATTCCCTGAAAACGGGGTGATCCCAAATTCGCTGGCCCACCGTGAAGCTCCGCTAATCCCATCCACTCCCGATACAAGCCTGCCAATTCCCCCGTCCTGGGCAATGTAAAGTGTATCCCCGTATATATCCATCTGGCGTATTGGCTTATCGAACATGCTTCCATAGTAATCAAAGAACACCAGTTGATCCATGATCCCGTCATGAAACCAGGTAATTCCATCGACCGATCCAAAAAACTTCCCTGCACGGGAATCAATGGCTATATCAGTCACGTCATTATTCAACAGGCCATCATCCGATGTATAACTCGTGGACCCTGTTATCCCATCCGAATCAAAAAGCACAACGGATACTCCCTCTGTGGTGGCTACCCACAACTCCTGTCCGTAATCGCTCTGTTCAAAGGCCAGGGCATTCACCTGCTTACCTGCCAGGTAGTCCGCATCTGTGTAATAGCGCCAGCTAAGATCATTGTACCTGCATAAGCCCCTGTTGGTTCCAAACCATTTCACTCCTTCACTGTCCACATATACTGCTTTGACTTTGAAAACCGGACCGCTCTGGGATTCAAGAAGCCGTGAATCCTGGTTGCTTGCTGTAATGGATAATCCCATAAACAGCAAGAACAGAAGAAAATAGGGTAAATGCCTCATTCGTACTTGTTAAGAATCATGCTGTGATGTTCTTTTCCGGCCCGGACCTTCAACAGGTACATGCCCCGGGACTCACCTGACATCTCCAGGCTTACATATCCGATTCCTCCCGACAGGTAGATATCCTTTTGATGTAGGATGCTTCTTCCGGCCATATCATAAATAAGCACGGATGCAGGACCTGAGTATGCCGTGCTCAGGTTCAGATTTACATGCAGCAGATCTGAGAACGGATTGGGATAACAGAGCAGCTCATAATCTTCTATGTCACCTGTCACTTCCACAGCATGATTCAAACTGGTTTCATCATTGATCAACCTTATTCGGCCAAAACCATCTGCATTTTGCCAGTGATCGTTGAATGCTTCCCGGGGCACCCATACCGATCCAAAGAAATTATCCCTTTCCCCGTCGGGAGCATCATTATCACAATAGGCCATGCTCATGCCCATTTCCTTGTTTCCGGTCAGGGCCACCCTTGAAGCTTCAGAATTATTGTGGTCATAGGCATCATCATAGACCCCCAGGGCAAATTCATAACAATAGCTGTTTCCTGTTTTTTTCATGCTAAGTCCGGGTATATGATTTGCATAATCCATAACTGCCCAGTCAGCTCCAAGATCACAGGCATGAAAGGCGGATTCTGAACTGCCGTCTTCCGGAGCATTTACAGTCAGATGGTAGGCAAATGCGTTCTCATCCAGCTTATGATCTCCACCCGACACATCCTCATCCAGGAAAAGCTCCAGCACATCAAAATTGTAGTAGCCCTGGTTTGGAAATTCATAACCGTCCACAAAGGCATCGTCGGTGATCTCCACCAGGTAGTAGACCAGGTTCTCGGCCTCCGACCAGCTCACCTTAAAGCGCCCGAAGAAGTCTGAAGAATCAATACTCTCTCCCCAGCTAATCCAGGTTTGGTCGATGTGATACCACTGAGCTGCCTGCCAGCAGTCATCTGACGGATCGCCATCAATAAGCGGGGCAGTCTCTGCTTCAAGGGCGTTAATTGTATTGGACACCAGAGACTTAGGCGTAATAAGTTCAATGCCATAATCATAGCCCAGGTTCCTTGAATACTGCTTGTCCACGTCGTTGTTCCAGTGCTCATGTACTCCCATGCTTCCCATGGGTGTTCCGTCCCCTTCCGGATCGTAAGTGATTCCCTCCGGCCAGTTCCTGGAGTCAGCCGCCTGGTGCAGGTGGTCATCCACTCCCCCGTACCAGGGCCTGTTTCTTCCCGGAATGATGTTATTCGGATCGGTAACCGGGTTATTAAATTCGGTCTTCAGCAAATCAAAACAAACCGACTCCAGGGCAACCGCATCCTGGGATGCAAAAATGGAATTAGGCCAGTCTCCATCGAACGGGGCAGAGCTCCATTTTACCGGCTTTTCGACAGCTTCGGTTCCTCCCCACAAACCTTCCACGATGAAAAGCACCGTATTTCCACCCAGCTTATCATGCCCCATAATATCGGTCAGCACCCTGTACATACCGTAGTCAGTTCTGGCGGGTTCAAGTATATCATTTTCCACATAACATACAAGTCCGTCATGAAGATGTGCCGCATTCTGCCTGGTATTGGATCCAAAGTGGTTCTTGGTTGTCAGGGTGATTCCTGCCCGGGCATGGGCTTTCAAGGTGGCCAGGTTGATCATATAATCTGCATTCTCCATTTCGGAATAGAGGTAATCAACCCCGGCCCCTGGCATCACGTTACCTTTGTCAGACCATATGATGGCTGGTTCAGATGATGCTGTAATCAGGGTCCTTCCCAGGTCTGAATGCGACCTGTCAATGTAAACCACATTTGGAAATCTAGCCACCATCTGGTCATAATTGTGTTTGTAAATGTGTGCAATGGGATCTCCCACAAAAATATCCTCTTCTGCGATTCCATAGACATTGACTAACTGGTCCAACAGGCTAATCACCACGGCAGGTGTAGTTTCAGCCATCCCATAGTACCTTTCAGTCCAGTTTGCCACTTTAAATGAAAGATCTTTATCATCGGTCAACCAGCCACCACCACCCTGGTTGATCTTAATGAACAGTTTTTGACCTGGTTGATAAGTCACCTCCCCAACTCCTTTCCTGAAATTAAAATCGGTAAAGAGGCAATCCCATGCCGACTTTACATCGTACATACCAGATAGCTTCATGACTGTATTTTCCAGCATTTCATCAATCACCTCCTGATTACTGTTCTGTGGGAGGAAATAACCATCTTCTCCACGCACCGGGTCATTCTGCGTATTGGTACAGTTTTCATCAGTGGCAGCTGTGTCCCATTCCCAGACTACCCGGCCGGGGAATATGCCCAGTTCATCTCCCATGGGCTGGTTGGGTGGGAAATCGGAGGGAACAGCCCCCTGTTCGCCTGCCAATAGTCGTTCCGGAAAAATATTGGATGAAACAGCAAAAAGCACTACAGCTCCCAGGAATGCACCAACAGCCAGGATGTACCTTGTTTTTGTAAGCAACCTCCGGGAGCGTTTAAGCAGCATAACCGACCCCGAAAGGGAGAGAAGGTAAATTACGAAACTTGACATAAAAGGAGCTGCAACCCTCATACAGGGATAGCTTGCCCTGGATGGTTTGGGGATTACCCTTACCAGGAACCATATCGTGGATGCAATCCCGATAATGAAAAAGGTAAGCCTATAGGGAACTTTTAAATTCTTTAATCTCTTATACAATTTATTAAATCTGCCAGGAATACTTCTTCTCTCACTCATGTATTAATATTTGAAATGTGTTCCCTTCAATCGGGGCCCTAAAGATATAATCCTAATCTTACTCGTAGAGATAATGAATCCATTCAATCACACGGTCAGGCCAGGTAGAAAGATGTCCCTGTCCAATGGCCAGGGAGTATCCATGTCCGCCAAAAGGATAAATATGCAATTCGGAGGTGACTTTACTTTTCCGGAGGGCTTTGTAATAGGCCAGGCTATTTTCCACAGGGACTGCTTCATCATCCTCCGAATGAATCAGGATCGCAGGGGGGGTGTCAGATGTAACCTGCAGTTCGCTGGAGAAATGACGGACCAGCTCCGGGTCGGGATCCTCACCCAGGAGTGCCTCCCTGGATCCCCGATGCATAAACTCTTCTGTAAAAGTAATTACCGGATACATCAGAATTGAAAAATCGGGCCGGCAGCTTTGCTGTTCCACCGGATCGGTGCTGGAAGGATCTCCGGTATCAAAATGTGTGGAAAGCGTGGAAGCCAGGTGACCTCCGGCTGAGAAACCCATGATCCCGATTTTCCCGGGATCCACGTTCCATTTTTTCGCGTGTAAGCGGACCAGCCGCATGGCACGCTGCGCATCCATCAAGGGCGACAGATGTGGAGTAATGTTGCTTTTTGCTCCAGGCAAACGGTATTTAAGCACAAAGGCTGCAATTCCCTCCGAGTTCAGCCAACGGGCAATATCGCTGCCCTCCCAGTCATAGGCAAGAATATGGTATCCCCCACCCGGACAGATCACCACTGCTTCACCGGAGGCATTCTTTTTGGAAGGCAGGAATACGGCTATATCAGGATGCTGCACATTTCTGATCCGTACTATATCCGATGTATCCCAGATGGTTACCTCTCCCATCTCCCGGTAATTGGGAGGGTCATTCTCCCAAAGGGGAACAATGCTATTCTGGGCATAGCCGGTGGCCATTGCCATCAGGATGTTCACAATTATGAGTAGCTTTTTCATATCTATCCGGTTTATTTGGAAAGTAATTAATTTACTTCAAAAATAGTTGCCTGTCTGAAAAGTGTGTCATCTATTTTAAAAAATGTTTCCTGCATGTTTGCTTTTTTCTGTTTGTAAGCTATATTACACCCGCTTTTCCACAAATGACTGAATGAATTATGCAACTGCCTTTTAATCCATTTCAACCCGATATTGAAAACCTGTACAAGGTGCTAAGGCGAGAAAAGGCGGAAAGACCGGTGCTGTTTGAGTTCATTGTAAACCTGGATCTGTGCCAGCAGGCTGCAGGCCTGCAGGCCCGCCCTGAACCAGGCTCGCTTCAGCATTTCAGGATGCTTGTAGATGCATTTAAGAACCTGGGATACGATTATGCTCCGGTCTATACCGTTGGTACAGATATTCTCTCCTTTGAAAAGGGCGATCAGGAGACATTGGCCAGCCGGTCCCAGAACCTGGGAGCAATGATTACAGACCGGGAATCCTTTGACAGCTATTCCTGGCCAGATGCCCGGACAGCCAATTATGATATGTACCACCAGCTGCTGGGCTACCTTCCCGATGGCATGAAATTGCTGGGATTCAGCAATGGGGGTATCCTGGAAAATGCCACAGATATTGTGGGCTTTGAGAACCTCTGTACCATGTACCTGATGGATCCGGAACTTACTCGTGAGATCTTTGAACATATTGGATCAAGGTTGCTGGAGTTTTACAGCATTGTCTCCTCCATGGATTCGGTGGGAGCCTGTGTGGTGAATGATGACTGGGGTTTTAAGACCCAGACCATATTTCCTCCCGACATGATGGAAGCTTATGTGTTCCCCTATACCCGGAAGATCGTTGAGACCATCCATCAAAACGGGAAACCTGCCATCCTGCATAGCTGCGGAAATCTGAAGAATATCATGGATGTCATAATCGATGACCTGAAGCTGGACGGGAAACACAGTTTCGAAGATGGCATTTATTCGGTGGAAGATGCCTATGACTGGTGGCATGACCGCATCGCTATTATGGGAGGGATCGATGTGGATTATCTGGCCAGAAGTTCCCCGGAAGAAGTTTACAAACGTTCCCTCAGGCTTTTGGAGAAGAGTGCCGAACATGGAGGATATGCATTGGGATCGGGTAACAGTATTGCGGAGTATGTCCCGCTTAAGAACTACCTGTCCATGATACAGGCTGCCATTGACTTCAACGCTTAGTCCTCCCCGGGCTCCCGGAAATAATTTTCGGCCCTGCTCAGGCGCATTTCGTCGCTGAGCTCACGAATGATCTCCTGGTTCTCCCCGCGTTCGGAGATATTTACATTTTCATCCGGATCCAGGGAATGATCATACAGCATACGGGCATATTCCTGGTCCTCATCATTCACCCATTCCGTATAGAAATAGGTATCACGGATGATCGTGATCCCGGCATACCACTGACATATGGCCACCCCATCGCTCTGTGCCGATGGATCGAATAGCAAATTCCTGAAGCTCCTGCCCTGCAAGTGTACAGGCAATTCCAGACCTGCCAGCTCACATAGAGTGGGATAGATATCCACATACTCCACGATTTCGCTTGTGGACTTCACCTGTTTAGTCCCGGGAACCTTCAGTATCAATGGGGTATGCAGTGAAGTTTCATAATTGCAGTGTTTGCACCACAATCCGTGCTCCCGCAGGTTCCATCCATGGTCTCCCCAGAGGATGACAATGGTGTTTTCTTCCAGATCCAGTTCCTCCAGGGCATTCAGAATCAATCCAACCTGGGCATCGGTATAACTTACGCAGGCATAATAACCGTGTATCAGATCAAGGGCCATTTCATCCGAAACAGGTCCCTTCTCAGGTACGCCTGCATAGGCCCTTAGTTCCCCAAAAGTGTGCAAGGATTCCCCGGGTGCATTTTCGGGAGGATAATTATTGTCAGGAAGGGTGACTTTGTCATCGTAAATTTCCCAGTACTTTTCAGGTGCATTAAATGGCAGATGGGGCTTCAGGAATCCCGCAGCGAGGAAGAAAGGTTTACCCGCTTCTTTCAGTTTCCGGAGGTCCTGAATTACTTTCTCAGCAGTTTTCCCGTCCTTATAGACATTGTCCTCTACATCGGCCCTCTCCACAGGTGCACCCCTGGAACTGTCGGATGTGTCGGCCTCAATATTCTCAGTCAGGACATAATCTCTCCAGGAGCTACTGTTGGATTTCGGATGCCAGATCTCATCCCAGCTGTCACTGGCATCCGTATCGTGGTGAAAGATCTTTCCGTTACTGATGGTGGTATACCCATGATCCCTGAAGTGTTTGGGAAGGGTAGATATGCCCGGAGCATCCTTATCCGCCCAGGTATAGTAAGTCAGAAAGCGATTCCTGGCAGGGCGAAGTCCCGTCATCAGACTGGCCCTTGAAGCTCCGCATACCGGAATGTTGCAGTACGAACGGTCAAAGCGGGTGCCCTGGGCAGCCAGCCTGTCGATATTTGGAGATTCAATATGACTTATTCCGTAGCAAGCCAGCTCAGGCCTCAGGTCGTCCACTGCAATAAAAAGGATATTCGCTTGTTCGGGAAGCTGCTGTTTTTCCTGGGATCCACTACAGGAGGAAAACAGTCCAAGCAAAGAAATCAGACAGGGTAAAGCTAGTTTTTGTGTACGCATAGTCTGCAGGTTATTGAGAAGTCCTATTCTTGAGACAGCACCTGTCCGTCTCCTTCTAATATAGCCTTGATTTCCTCATAAGGAACATCCTGAACACTTCGATTGCCAGACAGGGCCAGGGAGGCCACAGTAGCTGCACTCTGTCCCAGGATCATAAAGACGGGCTCCATGCGAATGGATCCAAAGGCGATGTGGGAGCTGGAAACAGCTACCGGAACCAGGAGGTTCCGGCACTCTTCTTTCTTCGGCAACACGGTCCCCAGGTCAATTTTATAGGGTTGATGCGGATGCACACCGATATCCCCTTCGTTCTGCACATATCCTTCCGGAGTTATGTACCTCTGGGTATTATGCGAATCCATGGTATAGGATCCCATTCCTATGGAGCGTTCCACAGGCGATTTGCTCTGGATCTCGTTTTCGGTCATCACAAACTCCCCGATCATTCTTCGGGCCTCGCGTACATAGATCTGGTGCGGCCAGTGCCCGTTATCGCTAAACTCATCCCCGGACAATCCCCAGAGTTTCATTTCCTCCCTGATTTCCTCCGGGACCCCGGGATCGTTGGCTAAGAAATAGAGCAGCCCTTTCTGGTAGAGTTCATGCTCTTCAATAATCTCTCTCCGCCTTTCATAACTGGCTTCCGGGTACTCATAATTCATCCCGATGTTATCAAAACTGAAGGGACCATGGTTATTTACATCGGTCTTCGCGTTGGGAATGGCATCAAATTTATTGAACACTCCTTTCCAGCCTGCATTCAGCACCCGGACCAGGAGTTCGTACTGGGTCGAATCATAGCCTTCCGGTCTCGCAAAAGGGATCCGGTTCTCTTCCACCCTGGTCAGGCAGGTCCTGAAACAATAGGCCTGCAGCCTCTTATCTCCTTCCCCCCTGATTCCCGGATGAGCAGTCGAAATACGTGCTAAAACTCCGCTTCCGGGGTCACCGGGAATCACATAGGGACTTATGTTCATTTCCCCGAAATGGTGGCCATGATGCAGGATTCCTACCTGAACACCGTTCCACTCTTCACCATATACACTGCTGGCTTCCCTGCCCATATGGTAAGATATTCCTGCTGCAGCCATCAGATCCCCTTCATAGGTGGCATCTATAAATAACTTTCCCTCATAGGTTTGACCGCTGAGTGAGCGGATAGCCCTGATTTTCCCCTCAGATACATCCACCCCTTTCTCCCTGTCCAGCCACTCATCCCGGTAAATCTCCAGTTCGTAATCGCTGGCAAAGTCCTCAAATACCTGTTCGGCAATATGAGGCTCGAAGATCCACATGGTACGTGCATCTCCATCAATGGCAGCTGTCCCCTGCCCTTTATTGCCATAACCTTCTTTTGTCTGCCATTTCCAGGTCTCAGGATCCATGTAATAATCATAGACCCGCTGGTAAAACTCTCTGGACAAACCTCCGATCACCTCCTTGTTGCCGGTATCTGTATATCCCAGCCCGGAAGCTGTAAGTCCGCCCAGGTGAATGTCAGGTGATACGACAATCACCGACTTATCCATTTTTGTCAACTGAACAGCCGCCGTAATGGCTGCCGAAGTACCCCCATAGATAATGACATCTGCCTTCTTCGCACGGGAGGAGTTGCCGGATGGACCAGAACAAGCCCATAGTCCCAGACATACAATAAATGATGTAATAAGAGTTTTCATATAAAAATTATTGCATGGGTTTCGGACCGTAAATGATCACCTTATCCACCTCAATCTTATAGCCACTGCTGGGATTTTTCCATACAATTTTTGCCGTATGGGATCCGTGATCAAGCTTGTATTTCCAGGTGAGGTCGTGCCTTCTGGCCTGAAAGGAAGTTGGCAGCACGGCTTCTTCATAAAGCTTGCCATCCACATAGACTTCCACAAGCAAATCCTTATCCTGCCCGGTCCCGGCAAGTTTCCTGGCACCGCCCCTGATCACAAAACCCTTGCCTTCAAATTCAATGGCATACTCCGTGTTCCCTCCAAAGGTCAATTGATTCTCCCCCCATTTCACCCTTTGGTTCTCTGTGGGATAATGTCCTTCAAAAGCTACTTCAAGTTTAACAGCTTCGGGTTCTGTCACCCGGATGCTTACCTCATCCTCACTTACACTCCCTCCATTCCTCTTAATCATCTCCAGTGCATGACCGTACCCCATTTTGTAAGTGTCGTTCAGGGAAATGGTGGTATATTTAAAATCCATGTCCTCTACCCTGTCCAGGCCCTGCTTCCAATAGTCAGGAATCTGATCATATCCAAACATGGTCCCCAGGATTCCTCCCGCACTGGCCGGATTGCAATCTGAATCCTGTCCGCACCTGGTGCTAATATCCACCGTCTTCCCAAAATCTCCATCCCCGTATAGCATTCCAATAACAATGTATGCGGCATTTATCTTGGCATCAATATTAAATGCATCAAAAACCCCGTCGGGACAACCTATATCTGAAGACCACTTTTTCTCTAGCTCGAACCAGGTGCGCTTCCAGTCGTCAGGATACTGATCATACCAGACAATTACATCCTCAATGCACTTATAAAACTCACTTTGTTCAGGTATGGTCTTCAGGGCTTCCCTGACCACAAAGTCCACATCGGAGGAATAAAATGCCAGGGAATACATGGCCGCCACATATACGCCTCCATACCACCCGTCTCCATAATTCATAATATGACCCACCCTGTCGCATACCTCCGAGGATGAATTCACCATCCCGGGATTCATCAATCCCGCAAAATCGGCCTCAATCTGGAAATCTATATCATCTGCATGTGGGTTATTCTCCCAATACCCGGTTGCGGGGGGCTCCATACCCGTCAGAATGTTATAGCGGGCAGCCTGGTTGGCATGCCAGAGCTGGTATTCGGCATGGGCAAATGCATGAGCATGTGAAGAAGCCGGTGCGTCCAGTCCCTCCTTTTCAAAGACCTCCACGAAGGTCAGGTCCATATAAATGTCATCATACAATCCGGGTGCATTTGTGTACCACCATTCCATCAGGGAAGCATCCCAGGGGATGGGGGTGTAATCCTGGATCATGGTTCCCTTAAATCTGAATTCGGTGGGACCTCCATAGGTGCAACCAATCACCTGACCGGCCCAGCCACCCTTAATCTTATCCATCAGTTCGGTTTTGGAGAGTTTAAATACCACAGGATAAGCCGCTTCACTTTCAGGCTGATCCTTGGTATCACCCGCACAGGAAGAAAATAATAATATGCTGCATAGGATGGCAGTAAGGCCAATCTCACGAATGGGGAAATGAAATAATTTCATTGTAAATGTGTTTTTATTGTTTCAGAAGCTCTTCAAGAAAATAGTCGGTTTCTTCCCTACGGGGGATGGAACTCTGTGCTCCAAGTTTTTGTACAGAAAGCGCTGCTGCAGCATGTGCAAGACGGATGGCATCTTCCAGGGACAAGTCTTCTGCCAGGGCTACAGCCAGCTGACCATTAAATACATCTCCGGCCGCAGTAGTATCTACGGCCTCCACTTCGAAAGCGGGAATCCTCTTCACCACGCCGGAAATTCTGTCTGAGAGAAATGCCCCCCCCGACCCCAGGGTAATGATCACTGTTTTGACACCCCTTTCATGCAGCTTTTCTGCAGCTTTCATGGCATCATTTTCATCCTTCACTTCCACCCCTGTTAACCTTTCTGCTTCAGTCTCATTGGGAGTAATAATATCAATCTTCGAGATGATCTCATCCGCTAACTCAGCAGCAGGGGCAGGATTCAATATTACCTTCGTTTTAAATTCCGAACATAATTCCACTGCTTTCTGCACTGTATCCAGGGGAGTTTCCAATTGAACCAGCATATACTCCGCCTCATGAAAGGCTTCCTCAGCCTCATCCAGGTCTTCAGGTCTAAGCTCGGCATTGGCCCCTGAAGCTACGGTTATGGCATTCTCTCCGCTATCAGCAATGGTGATCATGGCAATCCCGGAGGGAGCACCCTTGCAGATTTTAATGTTCTCGGTATTGATGTTATCCAGTTTGTAACCCTTCACCGATTCATCTCCATAGGAATCATTTCCCACCGAAGCTATAAAAACCACATCTCCTCCGCCTCTGGCTGCAGCAACAGCCTGGTTCGCACCCTTACCGCCCGGAAAGGTTTGAAATTCACCACCCAGAAGGGTTTCTCCCGGACGGGGAATTTCCGCTACCTTAATAATCAGGTCTGTATTGGAACTTCCAACCACAAGAATCTTTTCCATGCTATTGTGTTCTAGTTTTTACTTTGCTGTTGAATGTCTATATCATACGTGCAGCGATGATCAATCCCAGTCCGGTCAGGAAGAACAGGAACATGGCAAGCAATAAACCCCTTAATCCTTCTGCCCTTCCAAACTCTTTCCATATAAAGACTCCCCAGAGTGCTGCAATAAGTGTGGCACCCTGTCCCAGTCCGTAAGAGATGGCATAACCTGCCTGTCCTGAGGCTATGATGCTAAAGGTCATTCCCAGGCTCCAGATAATACCTCCCAGAATCCCGGTGGCATGGAGTTTTGCATCTCCCTTTTTAAAGTAATCCTTGTAAGTGGCCCGCTCACCCGAGACCGGTTTATACATAAAAAAGGTATTCCAAACGAAATTCGAGACCAACAATCCCAGTGCAAATATTACCGATGCCGTGTAAGGGGTCAGTTTGCCCGCTTCCGGACTTACAAAATCACTTGCCATGGATGCTGCCACAAATCTGTAGAAAAATCCCATTAGTATACCACCCAGTATGGAGATCGCAATCCCCTTGGTGGTGGCAGACCTTCCTCCTCCGCTGTGTTTGCGGTAGGCTATTGCATCCAGAATAATAGCCAGGGCCACCAGGACTACACCGGCAAAGAGTATTACCGGGTTTCCAAGGGGTGTAGCTACATAATTCACCACCACACCTATGACCAGGGCAAGTCCGATGCCAATGGGGAATGCCACTGCCATTCCCGCTATGTTAATGGCTACCACTATCAGGAGGTTGGCAATATTGAAAACGGCTCCACCCAACAATGCAGAACCAATGGCTTTGCCATCAGCCTGTCCCAGGTCGGCAATAAAACTCCGTCCCGTATCTCCAATGCTGCCCATGGTAAAGGCAAGGATCAGGGAAAGGAGCAATACACCCAGGGAGTAATCCCAGTAAAATAGCTGGAAGGCCCACTTTTTTGAGGCCAGTTTTTGAGTATTGGCCCAGGATCCCCAGCAGAGCATGGTAATCACACACATGAGTACCGCTATAAAATAGCTTTGGATAACAACCATGAGAATTTGTGCTAGTTGGTTTTTAGTGCTTAGTTTGAGATCTAAATGTAGAAATTTTTACCGGGCCGGCAATTCCTCCCTCAATCAGATCATAGTTCTCATTGGGGATTTCCTCCAGGGGATAGGTCCATGCATTTGGAAGGCGGGTAACATTTGTTTTGGTGCGTCTCTGAGCGGCAGGCAATCTGGCATCTCCGGCCAGTCCATTGGCCCAGGTATTGGCCACCTCCACACAGAGCGCGTTGGAACCCTTCCTCAGCGCATCGCTGATGTCGATCCTGAATGGTTTTTTCCAAATAATTCCCAGGTCCTGACCATTCAAATACACATGGGACACCTCGACCACCTGATCGAACTCAAGACAGTGGAGATATTCGCCCTGTTTCAATTCCTTCTCCCATGTAAACTCCTTTTCATAGGTGGCAATACCAGAGAAAAACCTGATCCCGTCTTCCTTCCTCTGATTCCAGAATACCAGAGTATCAAAGACCGTCTCTCCTATCCCTGCCGAGGCCTCCGGAAAAAGGACCTTCCAGTCCCCTCCAATCTCACTTTCATAAACAAGCCTGTCACTCAGTGGATACTGGAAAGGAAGGTCTTTTGACAGAGGCAAACCTTTCCCATCTGCCTGAGAGGTAAATACCACAAAAACAGACTCGTATGCTTCCAGGGATAAGGGTATATCTGTATGACCGGCTATTTCATTTAATGGGAGAGCTCCATACATTTTTCCATTGGCCGGATCCCATAACTCAACCTGCTTACCATGTTGCCGGAATGAGGCTGTTCCGGAGACCACCTCACCGGTCCGGTTGCGTACAAAATAGAGATCCGTCTCCCCCACTGTCCTGTGGATGTAATCCAGGGATGTATTCTCCTTCTCCCCCCGGAAATCAAAATCCGGTCCAATTCCTTTATTCTCCAGAATGCTTCTAAGGGTGGACCCATCGATCACCTTTCCCTGGTCCCAGAGCCTGTCAGCAATTTCCCGCACCTGCTGATCCCTTTGTTCCCAGTTGTGCAATCCATTGCTCCTGTTGGGTTTAGGGCCGATCACCCTAGCTCCTGCCTCTGCAAGTATCTCAATCTTTTCCAGGATCTCTGGCTGCATATAAGTTTCAGCCGGTAAGGACAGAATCTCGTAACTCTGTCCATGCGGAAGTACCAGCTTGCCTTCCTGCACTTCAAGTTTATTCAGAAGAATATCAGAATTACAAACATCATAGTCGTAACCAAATCCAAGATCCGGAAGCACCTTTTTAGCCGGTACAAAATTGGGTACAGAGTCGCCATAATAAAACAGTACATCTCCAACGAATTCCCCCTGCTGAAGCAAATAGCTGCACCTGCCCAGATAATCCATCCAGGGTTTGGCCATGGGCCACCAGATGCGATGCTCATTGATCAGGGTTCCAAATGCATATACCCAACCCGGGGTACCGGCTTCTTCGGGTGTATGTGGCCAGGTATGGAAATTAAGCCGGTTCAGGCCCTCACAGAATGCCCGATCGGCTGTGGGTTTTAAATCTCCGGGACCTTCATTCCACAAATGAGTGCCCGTAAAAGCTTCTGCCTCAACGTATTTTTGATTATAAATATGGGAGGCACTTGCCACCCCTTTGATCACCTGCAACTCCTCCAGGAAATGCTTCTCCTGCTCCGTACCCTTCTGACTGGTCCAGAAAGGGCTGTTCTCAGGCATATGCCAGAATTCCCCCCTGGGAAAACTTAGTGATCCTGAAGACTTTAATGACTCAAACGGACAATTATGAACGGGCCATCCCGGTCCGGCTGCTTCGGCCACAAAACCAATCCCGTGTTTCTCACAAAGCTCCCTGGAAAAGGCATAATGATTCTCAATGATCAGATCTGACAGGACCCGTCTGAAATCGTAGAGGAACCTTCTTGTAATATCCTGATTATAAACTATAAATCCCTCCAACGCAGGTATGTAAGGATGCAGGCTGTACCCCATGCGTTTCTCAAATTCATCACTCATTTCCGGGGTCCACAACTGACCCTGCACTTCATAGCTATCTGTATATAAATAAGTAAGGCCCGATTCTCCAAGGGATTTTCCAAGTTCTTCTTCCAGCTTATCAATAAAGAATTGTATATGTCTTTCACTGGCCTCCCTGCTAAAATGATCGATCATGGGCCCCCGGGAATTGGGAGCGCTGGAAATCATGGGCTGACCGGTATTGGTACAAACATAGCGGACAAGCGTCCATTCTCCTTCAGGTATCTCCCAGCTTACAAGGCCCGAAGCATCCATCTGATCGCTGAGATCAATGACCCTGCCCGGGATCAAGGGTGTATCCAAATCCCTTTCAGATTGAAAAGCCAAAACTGCCACTTCTTTGTAAAATTTTGGTTTTCCATCCGGATTCCTGGGAATAAACGCTTCAGTTTGTCTTCCGCTCTTCCCTGCCAGGTCGGGCAGTTCGGGAAAGTGGAGCCGAATAAGCTGTTTTCCGGGACCCCGTACTCGGAGTTCCGATTTAAATAAGCCCATGGTCTGATGCTGCGGGAGGGTCCATGCCCCTCCTGCGTTCCAACCGCTGGCCACAATCAAGCCCAGATCCAGGCCCAGTCTTTCTGCCTCATTAATGGCATGACAGATCCCTTCAAGGTATTGGTCCGACATAAAAGGCGGACCGGCCGACATTATTCCGGCTTCGTCAACCACAGATCTCACATCCCATATATCAAAGCCCCCCATGCCCATGCGGGCAGCCTCTTCCATTTCCCGGGTGATTTCCTCCACCTGGAAATTTCCGTCCACCCAATCCCAGAGGGCGCGTGGCCGGGCCTCCATTGGAGGTGACATAAAGCCTTCCCGCAAAGCGTTTTGCTTATCCACTTCTCTTTCAGCACAGGCGGAATTTATCAGAAACAATGACAGAATGACAAAAACAGTTCCGGTAAAAGAATTCATACTCATAGTTTTT
>JBDLIM010000034.1:0-40282 GCA_039714915.1 Bacteroidota bacterium | reverse complement strand
TCTGGAATATAAATTCCAGGATGAGTTCCCTACCCAGTTCCCCGTCCCAGCCCATCAATTGAGCCTCGGAACTAGTTTCGGAATGACAAACGGCTCCGGTTTGCGTATAGGTGTTGGTCCCCCGTTAGAAAGCTTTTTCTTCAATGCTAAATTTCTGGTCAATGAAAGGTTTTTGATCCAGGCAAAATATATAAATACATACTTTGATTATGGGAACAGCAACTTTTTCTCTTTTGGCTTAAGCTACCGCCTTCCTGCCCAACCTGAAACCTCAGGCCCTGGCGACGGCAACTGATCCTTGTTCACAGAAATCCCGGACAGGGACTACAATCCAAAAATCCCGAGATCAACCCATTCAGACTTTAAGAGGGACCACCAGTCTTTTGCCAGGCCTTTCAGCACGTAATCATAGGGCAGCCAGCCATATCCTCCATCGCCCCAACCGCTTCCCCAGGAATTACGGATAAGTAAGGCTCCCTTGGTTTTTGCGGTATTACAATTGCTGTTCTTAATCACTCTCTTATCGTTGTATCCCACAGCCATCACAGCATGACCCCCTGCTATTCTATCTCCCGGACAGGGATAGGGGATTTCAGCCGTATTCCTGGCCTGTCCGATGGAATTAAATACCGTAAAGCCAAACATCAGGGGAATCCCATAGGCAAGGTGTTGCTTTATCTTTTTAAGCAAATTCTCCCCGGTAATACCTGGTTTATCTAAACGATAATACTGCAATGCCTGGTAATTCTGTCCAAAGGCATAGCAGAATGCACTAGGCTCCACATCATAATCTGCAATATTATACTCCCAAAATTCTTCGGGGGGGGCTCCAAATAATGCCATTGCAGCCATGGTGCTTCTGAGATAAGCACCCGTATCCCCGGTCCAGTGTAATAGATTCCTGGTGGTTTTGTACAGGAACAGTCGGGATGCATCTATATGCTTGTTATAAGCCTTTTTTTCATAATACTCAACTATTCCTATTCCTGCATGTGCCGTGCAGGATCCAATGCTCTCCTGGTCTTCAACAGGAGGGCAATCCCCGCGAAGATCCCTGCTATCAGGAATGGCCTGCCGGGCAACCTTGTTAGGAGCAAGACCAATTTTATCGGTCATACTTTTGATGCTTTTTTCACCTTTCATGGCTTTCAGCCTGGAAGGTAAGGATGTAGTAGTGTCATCGTAATCCCTGAAATCGGGAAGATCCGGGCGCCAGCCCATTCCGTGATTAAAAAATGTTTCAGCCATCGTTCTATATTTTAATTAAACGTTATTCTTTCAGCGCTCCAAGCGATTTTCGCAATTGCTTGTACTCAGTCCATGAGAACTTCTCCAGGAAATGGATGGCATGCCTTGCCCCATGCAGGAAGAGTTCCATTTGCTTCTCCAGGGGCATATTGAAGTTCAGCCAGTTGAACCGGGTATCGGCATCCATAAAACAGATCAGGTACCTGTAGTCAGGGTGGTCCTGCAGGAATTCTATGTCCCCGTCGTGCCGCATGGCATTCACCAGGGAGCCAATCAGGGAAAGAATATTCTTGTTCAGGGAATGCTTGTTCCTGTATTCGCTCAGTTTTACCCCGAAAGTGGGTTTTCGGATATCCCCTGAAACCGATCCGTGAAAAACATTGATGGGGAAATTGGAGAGCAGTCCCCCATCCACAAATTTTGCTGTTTGGGGAATTTTACCCCTGTAGTCAAGTTTGTGGAGCCAGTCGCCCGTGGCCGGTTCACCATGCCCCGGCACGTCAGGTATCTCAAAGGGTTTGAAAAAGACGGGGATGGAAATGGAGGCCCTGACCATCAGGGCGGGAGAAACCTGATCTGCCCTTTCTCCCCAGTATAGCGGAGCCAACTCCGGAAACCTGACTTTAGAGCGGGTAGTGATGTCCGAAGTGATGATATGCATGGGGGCACCGGGATCCTCGATGGGTTTTCCGTTTCGGGTTCTCAGGCCCTTGGGATAATGGCTCTTTGCCCTTAAGTCCTTTAGCTCAGCCAGTGTGTGAACCGGGGGTTCCGAAGAGCTTAGTACCTGCTCGATCCAGCGTACAAATTCATCCCCCGGATTGATACCCAGGTCCTCGAAGACTGATTTCTTAATTCGCCTGATGTTCCAGAGTATCCTGCCCCGCAATTTCTTAAAGGGGGTTTCATCGATAAATGCCTGCAGGATATCCTTTATCTTTGGATCCCCGTCCACCAGGTCAAATAGATTCTGACTGGAAAGCACATCCAGAATTTGTTCTGATTTCCTCCCATTCATTTTACCCACTCCTGCCAGAAGTAAGGTATTTATTGCTCCCGCTGAGGTCCCGGCCAGTCCGAAAAACCTGATTCCAGCCTCTTCAAGTACGTAGGTATAGCCAACCAGGGCAATTCCAAGCATGCCTCCCCCCTCCTGTACCAGGTCAATGTACTGGCAGCCTTCCTGGTCGATAACATCCGAGAACTCCTTCCCGGAATCTCTTAAGTTCCGTGCCCTTTCAAGGATCTCCTGGAATTCTTCCTGTTGTAAAAAGTCTTCCTTTGCCATTTCATAATGATCAGGATCGATTAATTCCAAACCATGCATAGGCGGATCCCAGCAGAATGCCCAGCCAGGTTTTGCCCAGTTCATTCAGAGGTTCACAGGCTTCGGGTCTGAAAATTACACCTGTCAGAAATGCAGCAAGGCCAACAATCAGCCAGATGATCACGTAGATCCAGATCACGGCTACCATGAAATTCCGGCCGTAGGCTTCTGACATGTTCTCCAGCTGTGACAGGGGTGCTTCACCCGGTTTCGACACTGCAAGATTTGCAATGATCACAGCAGCCACCAGGCCGCCAATAATATTGATTGTCCACAGGATATTGCTACTGATGATCAGGGGAGGGTCAGACGGGTCCCACTTCATGGTTTCAAGAATCACATAACCCAGAGTAACAAAGTAGATGATCAGTAGGATTATTGCCAGCAATCCCCTGAAGATTTCTGCAGATTTAGTATTCATTACGGGTCTCCTTTTTAAGTTTAAAACTTTTCCTTACTCAGACAATTTAAACAAAAAATGACTTACCCCAGCACAAAAAAAGGCCAGGCAGGAAGCCACTACTCAACCTGCCTGACCTAACCCTAAATTGTAAAATAACAACAATTTATGTGGCCCCTTCGCCCAAAAGTTCCACATGATAAGTAAGTTACGAAAAAAAACATTCCGGTTCAATATCTTTTATCATTTTGTGACGGATGCATGGATTTTTGTACCCAAAGGGCAATTCTCCGGAATAAACGAGATGGCTGAAACACCCTGAAATACTGGGTTTGCACCTCATATGGTCTGTATCCGCTCCCTAATCATCCTCTGAAACTCCTGTTTTCGCCGTTTTGACAACTGGATTTTCACATCATTCAGCAGGGTGATTGGGGTTTCATGGTTGTTCTGGTAATGAACGATGTGGTTGAGGTTGATCAGGAAGGATTTGTGAGTACGGTAGAAATCATCGTCAGGCAGGTTCACTTCGATTTCCTTGAGGACACGTGTTAGAAGAAACTCCTTTCCTTCTGTGGTAAGGATCTTGGTGTATCTCCCCTTTGCCACACAACAAAGGATGTCTTCCATTCTCAGGAACTCAATGCCTCGTGACGTTTTGATGGCTATTCTGGATGGGTCCATACAACTATAATTTGATCTTATCAAACTATGCATGCATCAAATCAGCTGCAGCTATATACAATCTCGCAAGCAGGGTAGAGTTTCTGTATCGGTTCTGGTCCCGACCGATCAGGTTGAGTATTCCTGGCTATGGTAACTATTGGGCTCTATTCTTCAATGGATTCCAACGTGTTAATAAAATTATTAAATACAGGAACCAATTCCAAATTTCAAAATCACAAAAAACTGTTAATAATCAGCGCCAGTCCCCGCTCAGTGAAAAGGCAGCCCAGTTAAAAGGATGTGAGCCGGGCTCCTTGCCGCGCAACTCCAGAACTGTGGTGCGCCATGCGTTTGCACGGCTGTATCCCAGCTCTAACCAGTTTTTATAAAAGGTGTTGATAAAAAGTGTGGCAGTCCGGACCGGGACCTGCCAGTGCGGGGCCAGGATGCTGGCAGCACCCCTGTGCATGAAAGCCCATTCCAGGCCGGGAGGATCACCCCTGAGTCCTTTTCTGGCCGGTGCGCTTACGCAGGCCTGCAGTGTAACGTGGCTGTTGGAAAAGTCCAATTCCGGCTTAAGAGCTTCATCCGGGGTCAGAAGATGTTCTTCAGCACCTCCTCTTTTCATCAGTAACAGGTCCGGGAGTTTTTGATTGGCAGCCAGTACCAGGCCCGGCACCTTGTCCCCCTGGACTCTTCCATGGGTATTGAAATGCAGAATGCAAGCTCCAAGATCTGCCTGGGCCATAGCCTCCAGATCCGCCTCTTCTCCCCTAAGCAGCTTGCCTTCATTCAAATGTCTTCCAAGCCACCTGGCCGATTCTCCGGGAGGCTTTGCGCTCTCCTTCCCGTTCATGTCCTGCACAGCGGGCACCTCCACGGCAGTATACTTTTTTGGGATATAGACATTTCGGTTCAAAATCCTCTGTAAGGCATACACACCCGGGATTCGTGACAGGGAGAAGAAATCAACCAGGTACTTTCCATTAAGATCCATGTAATGAAAAGGAATGTGTAAAAGTGCATCATTTGAAGAATAGCAGATATGATCACCCTCTGTTATTTCATGATTTTCCAGTGCAGTGTGGAACACCTTCACAAAGGGACCGAGCTTCATTGTCAGGTCCTCCGGGATCCTACGCCGGATGGGATCTATGGGATCGGGTTGTCCCCACAATTCCGGATTGCTTATGGATGCATAGTACTCTATTCGTTCCCTGTTGATCACAGTTTTGGAAGCTTTAATGTTCCCCGAGGAGGTAAGCAGAACCCCATATACACAATCATCATCCACAAAGCAGGTATAATAATGGCTGTTTAGCCTTCCCAGCATGGGGCTAAGCTCTTTAACTGCCATTGAGAAATCCCTCTCCGTAGCCGGTTCACCCTTTTCCTGTGTTAGCTGGTCAGCCAGGATCCTGCTTTTGCTGGCCTCAATGGCCTCCAGTAAGTCCTCATACCGGCCAAGTTTGTAAAATAAAGTACAAAGGCAGGGATAGAGGTAGGGAAAGCGTTCCAGTAGCCTGGACCTTTCGGCAGGATCGGAAACCTGGCTCCTCGCATTTTCAATATTGCTTCTTATTCTTTGAAGCTGTTCCACAGCCAGTCCATCGCGATTGGTACGGTTATAGGCAAGGTACAGGGACCAGCAGGCATCATTTTCAGCTCTGGGAAAGTGATGGTCCCGCATCCAGTCCCTTCCCGATATAAGATCGGGCTCAACTTTTGCTATTTCTACAGGATCGCTGCCCTTCATGGGATCAGTAAGAAGGTAACTTGCCTCTGTGATGTTTTGCCGGACCGCTGATTCTTCCTGAACAGGTACGGCGTTCATTTCGTGACTCTCCTTTTCAGCAGGATCAATAAAATCAATGGGCAACTGTGTCTTCCCGCCCTTACGCATTCGTATGCGGTATTCAATGGTGCTGTAATGGATCAGGTTTGTGGCGCTAAGCCTGGGTTCGCTGATCTCTTTGAATGCTTTCTGAGCTTTGTTAAATTCCTCCAGGTCCAGGAAAGATTCTACTTTCTTCAAGCTCAACAGTTCATAATTATCAGCATCACCTGTTGCCTTTAGCCATCTGAGCGGTTCATCAATCAGGTTATTCAATTGCTTATGCTCTCCCTGAAATTGAAGGGCTGACATCCAGTTAATTGCTCCCCGGCCTGCATAATATCTCAGGCTGAAGCTATCCCCCAGGTTCAGGTCGAAACTGGTCCGGGCCAGCAGGTAATAGCTTTCCGAAATTCGTTCAGCCAGCTCATAATGGCCTGATTTCAGACATCCACGGGCAAGAAAATCCAGGGACTGATAGCTTGCCTCCGGGCCAGGTCCTTGCTGTATTGCCTGCTTTGCCTGCTCCTTATAATCCAGCATGGGGCAAGAATCCACGAATGCGAGTTTTTGATCGGGGTCTCCTTCCTGAAAAATCTCGATTATCTCTTCAATTAATGGCAACATAATTTGAGTAAAACGCTTTAATAATGATCAAATTTACAAGTCCTTTTTATACTTGCAGTATATTCATTGAATTTTCCTGCAAGATTAGGGGTAGGGCACACAACCCTTTGAAACTTATCTGCGTCTTATTATTGTACCTTAAATACGATTAGATATGAAACTACAGATCACCTATATACTGGCCATTCTGATCTCCCTGGGCTTTTTCTGCTCATGCGAGGATGCCGATCCGGTGCAGATGGAGACCCCGACAATTACCCTTCACAAAAAAGCCGCCGAGATCATTCAGGCCGATAATACCCTGGGATTCGAATTGTTTAAGCAGGTGTATGACCTGAGTGAAGAGGAGAATATCATGATCTCTCCACTAAGTGTATCCTATGCGCTGGGGATGACCTACAATGGTGCTGCAGACAGTACACTGGATGCTTTCAATGAGGTCCTGCATTTCGGGGATCTTAGCTCTCAAGAGGTCAATGAAAGTTACAAGGACCTGATGGAACAAATGCTCAATCTGGATAAAAAAGTGGAATTCTCCATAGCCAACAGCATCTGGTATCGCCTGGGCTTCGAGGTTCTTCCGGAATTTATACAAACCAATAAAACCTATTTTGATGCAGCCGTGAGGGAAGTGAGTTTCTCAGATCCGGGCACCCTGGAACTGATCAATGGCTGGATAGAGGATAAAACAAATAATAAGATCCGGGATATGCTTGATTACATCCCGGGAAATGCGGTGATGTACCTGATCAATGCCATCTATTTCAATGCCCCCTGGAAATACGAGTTTGATAAATCTGAAAGCTACCATGGTGACTTCCAGCTTGAGAATGGCAATATGCACGAAGTTGAATATATGCGTGTTTCCGGTAATTTTCAGTATACCAGTAATGACGACTTTAGGGCAGTGGAGCTTCCGTACGGCGACAGTGCATTCAGTATGGTGGTGATGCTTCCGTCCAATGGGAATCAGCTTTCTGACCTGGTCACAGCCCTGGATATGGGGAAATGGGATTCATGGTTTGAAAATTCAAGCTACACAGGTGTGCAGATCGATCTGCCTAAGTTTAAATACGATTTTAAGGGACTTCTGAACGAGCCCCTTACCGAGTTGGGACTGGGTATAGCATTTGAACCGGGCCTGGCAGATTTTAGCCGGATTACGCCCGACGAAAATATCTGGATATCCAGGGTCATCCACCAGACCTTTATCGATGTACAGGAAGAAGGCACCGAGGCAGCAGCAGCAACCATTGTTGAAATAGTATGGCGAAGCAGTGAGGGTGGTGGAGCTCCCATTACATTTAAGGTCAATCGACCTTTTCTATACCTGATCAAAGAGAATTCAACCGGAGCCATTGTTTTTGTGGGTAAGGTTGGAAAACCCGAATATTCTTAACTCAGCAGGTCGCTAAGACCTGAGTTCATCAGGTTCCTTCCGGCATCTAAAAGAGGTCCGGTATACAATCCATGGGAGGGTGAGTGAACCCATTTGCCGTCAATATTGTTAAACATATTAACTATATCCAAACATGCTCACCATGACCTGTTTTACTAATCCTGTATATTTCAACCCGATCCTCTCCATCCTGATCACTGCCACCATCCTTCTGATCGAACCGGCAAAAGTCATGGCGCAGGACAGCACTTATTTTGGATTTGAGGGATACATGCGATCGGGATTTGGAGTGGATGGAAAAGGCGGACCACATGATGTATTCAAAGCTCCTGATTCTGAAGCTAAATACAGGCTGGGTAATGAGGCTGAAGCTTATGTGGAGGCCCTTTTTAAATACGGCTTCGAAGATGAGCTGGGATCTCTTTTTGAGACCAATCTAAGGCTTGCTTTCGTCACCCCCACCAGCAAGAGCAATGATTTTATTACCACAAGCTCTATCAGGGAAGTCTTTGTAAGGGCAAAAGGTATTGTGGGAGCCAAACCTTTGATGACTTTTTGGGCCGGACAGCGTTTCTATGACCAGTACGACGTACATATAAATGATTATTACTACAGGGACATGAGTGGTTTCGGGGGTGGAATAGAAGACCTGCTCATAGGTAATTCGGCCAAAATTTCCCTGGCATACCTGGGGGGATCCATTGATGAATTGAGCTCCAACGGTAGCGTGCAGCCACTGAACGAATTTGTATTTAACAAAACCACCCTCGATCTGACCATCTACGATATAGATGTAGGTTTTGGCCACCTGGGGATCACCCTGGATTTCTCGAACTTCAAAGGCGATTCCATAGAAACCACCGATGGCCTGATTGAAGTCTCCTCCAACACAGGATGGTCGGCGGGATTATTCCATGTGCTTCCTTTTGAAGGGGGAAGGAACCTCTTGAATGTTTTCTATGGTACCGGGGCAGCAGAAAATTACAAAGCGGTGATCACCCAGCCCATGGGAATCAGCCTGTCTCCCGGTGAAATGATCGATGTAGGAGGATTCAGCCGGTTCAGGATTCTCAATGACCTGCTTGTGGATTTTGGACCGAAATTTTCAATGCTGGGGCTTCTGATGTACCAGAAACTTGGCAACAAGCAGCCTGAGCATAACAAACTGGACTGGTTTTCGGCCGGAATAAGGCCTTCCTATCACTTCAGCAGGTATTTTTCCCTGGTGGGGGAAGTGGGAATGGACCATACACGGCAGGAGGGACTGGATCAGGGGACCGTGCTGAAAATGACCCTGGCTCCTCAGATATCCCCACTAAATAAAATTCTGAGCCGCCCGGCCCTGAGAGCCTATTTCACTTATGCCTACTGGTCGGATTCCTTCACAGGACAGGTGGCCACCGGGTCCTATGCCGATCAGAACAAAGGCATCTCTTTTGGGCTCCAGATGGAAGTATGGTGGTAAATCCCGCTTAGGAGAGAGTTGTTTTTCCCAGCTGACCCAGGCGGTTTCGGGCCACTTTCAGTTCGATCACTGTGTTGCCCTCCAGGCGGCAAATTGAGGCTTTGCTATTTACATGGGTCAGGTAGCTCAGGTTAATCAGTGCGGACCGGCTTATGCGGAAAAACCCATCGCTGGCAAACTCTTTCTCCATGGAACCCAGGTTGCTGGATATAATTTCACTGCGGCCATTGGCCATGATAATTTCCGTATAATTCCCGTCGGCTGTGCAGCAAACGATATGTTTCGGATCGATCACCAAAAATCCGGTGCGGGTATTCACCTTAATCCTGCGACCTATGCCCAGGTCATTTAACAATTCATCGATGTGCTCATTAAGAAGCTGTTGCTGTCTTTTCTCCCGAAATCTCCAGATGGCATCCTTAAGCAGTTCCGGATCCACCGGTTTTAACAGATAATCAATGGCTGAGGCCCTCATGGCTTCAATGGCATACGTATCATAGGCTGTAACGAAAATATAGCCTACATTCCGATCTGTATTTCGCAGGCTGTCCACCAGCTCAAATCCACTCTTCACTGGCATCTGGATGTCCAGCAGAATAAGGTCCGGGTCTGTTTCCTCCACCCTGGCCAGTGCCTGATCCACATTCTCTGCATAGCCTGCAATCTTCACTCCTTTTACCGGTTCCAGGAGCATGCTTAGCAGATCCCTGGCTTCTGGTTCATCATCAACTATCAGTATTTTTATCGTGTCCTCATTCATAGGTAATTATCTATTTATCTTATTGGCCCTATGTAACTTACCAAGATAATAATTTCATCTCCTTTTGTGATAATGATGAAATTATTCTAATGGACGTTTCATAAGATGGTAATTTCAACTAATGTGCCGGATGCTTTCAAATCATATTCAAATAAATCTTTTACTTCAAAGCGGGACTTTCTTCCCGCGGTTTCATTGAACTGCCGGAAGTATTGCTTCATCATGTGTATCCCCTGCCCTGAATTCTCATCCCTGAATTTTAAAGAAGCCGCCCTTCCAATACCATTATCCTTGATAAGGATCCTGATCCCCTTATTCAGCCTGAATGCTTCCACCTCCAGTTTTCGGTCGTAATCCTTATGCCTTAATCCATGCTTTATGGCGTTCTCCACAAAGGCCTGTACGCTCATCTTGGGAACTTCACTGGATTTCAGTCCTTCTTCCTTCACTTTCACCTTATAAATGAATTTTTCTTTGAAGCGAAGCTTCTCAATCTCCAGGTAGCGGTTCACAAATTCCAGCTCTTCATCCAGGGTCCAGGTAACCTGCGAAGAATCTGCCGACACCATTCTCAGCAGATCGGTCAGTCCCCTCAGGTATTGATAGGCCAGGTCCTTCTCCCCCTTATAAATCAAAGAGCCAACTGCGTTCAGTGCATTGTAGGTGAAATGAGGATCCAGCTGATTCTTAATGGATTGCAACTGAAGCTGGCTGATAAGCCTGTCTTTTTCAAAACGCCCTGAGATTATCTTATTCTGAAGGACAACCAAAAGGTAAAATAGCCCGAAGAGCAGGATAAAAATGCCCGGGTATGCCAGTTCCCTGTATTTAAACCACATATTCTCTTCATACCGGGCTCTCAGCTGTAGCTGTTCCATCTGGATATGCAATACCGGATAGGCATCCCCATCCTCGATCATTGAGATCAGCGTCCGGGGAATTCTGGCTTCCACCGAAACGGGAAGGCTGGCTGATTCGCTAAAGTCTGCCCTGAAAACATGAAGCTTTCCAGTGGACATAAAAACATACTCCTGTTCCCCATCTGCATCAGCGTCCAGCTGAATCTCCGTGTTATACCCGAAGTGTGTGTCATTAAAAACAGAATCCATGCACTCCAGGTCAAAATTGTAGGACCGTATACCTGTTGTATGAAGAAATTTAATATCCTCCAGACCTGAGCCTCCCGGTACCCTGTAAATATAATGGCCACTGTGCTCCTGTCCCCTTATTACACGGTCTTTTATCATCTTAAGGGAATCGCTGTAAATAGCCATCTGTGCATTGTAGTCATCTCCCTCCCTGTACCGGTGATAGGTCATCAGGTAGGGTTTCCCTTCATGGGTAAAAGGTTCTATCGATATCCAGGAGGGAGGCGGGTTCCTGGCTAAGGGAGGCTTATAGAATTGAAGGTCATCATCCAGTACCATCAGCCAGGAAATGGAATCGCGATAAGGGATGGACGATTTGAAATTCTCCGGCGCCACGGTATTTAGCAAGATCTCATCCCTGCCGTCCAGGTCCAGGTCAAACAAATCCAGCGAAACCACTGCAGCTCCGCTCAGTGGCGATTTGAGAACCGTGTCATTTTTATAATCAATGGCATATACCCTTCTGGGTTGCAGGGAATGCCCCCCGTTAATGGCCATTACATACTCTGGAGAACCATCGCCGTTCAGATCCGAGATTCCTCCTGGTGTAAACATGTAATCCCCGTTATCATTGTATTGATTAATGGGATCCAGGAAATACTCCTTTGTGGTGGTGGGATGTCCGTACAGGTCGTCAATAATGGTCAGGAAGAGGGAATCGTTTTTCTCCGTGCATAAAAACACATCCGTAATGCCATTTGAATCGATATCCTGAAAATCTACAGTAGCTCCCAAACGGGTCAGCCTTCCAGGCAGATTAAACTGGTTGATAGTGGCATATGATAAGGATGAAACGGAGACAGCCAGATTCCGGGATACATTGTAATATATGCTCAGTCTCTCGCTGCTGCCATCGCCATTGAGGTCGAAAAAATAGCAGTAATCGTCAAGTGGAACGGTTTTAGTGTCCAGAATCTCTATTTTATATTCTTCCCGAAGAGCAGGGAAGAACAGAATAAGACCGATGGTAATAACCAGGGCCAGTGCAGCGGGGATGATATATTCAAGCTTGTTTCTTCTCACAGAAATGGATACAGTAAAAATAAATTTACGAAATTGCAGGCATTGTTCAATACATCTCAGCAGTAATGACGAAACAAATTATCCTTTTAGTCGCCTTTTGCCTGATGTGCAGCTGTAGCTCCACCGTCAGTCGAAACAGTCCGGAAGAAGAGCTGGTGGAGTATACCTTACTTACGCCTTCCGACTTCAGGCAACGAATCAGCGAAGCTCCTATTGCCTATCTGCCTCTTGGTACCATCGAATGGCATGGAGAGCACCTTCCCCTGGGCTCCGATGGCCTGCAATCTTTCGAATTTATGAAGCTGTTGGCCAGGGAGGCAGGCGGGATAGTTCTGCCCATGCTTTACCTGGGACCCGACTCCATGCGGATTATTAAGGGGGAGGTATACTATGGGATGGATCACATCCTGAACCAGGAGGACCGGAAGGAATATTATCCTGAACAGCAGCTGGACGGCAGTTGCTACTGGGTACCCGACGAACTTTTCAAATCGATCCTTGAAAACTCCATTCAACAACTGGCCCGGGCCGGTTTCAAGATTATCGTGGCACATGGTCATGGTCCCTCTACCCAGACAGTACTGAAGTACTGGGAGGAATGGGAAGAAAAATACGGGGTGCTGATCTACACCTGCTGGGCCTCGAATGTGAGGGGTGAATATGACGAGGAATCTTCCAGCCTGGCTGGAGAGGGTATTGGAATTATGACCGACCATGCGGCCCGGAACGAAACTTCCCTGATGATGTATTTCTATCCCGATCTGGTCAGGATGGATCTTCTTCCTGCAGATACCGCTCAGTGGCCGGTGGGTGTATGGGGAGTCGATCCCCGGGAATATGCCTCTTTAGAACTGGGCAGACAGGCTGTTGATTATCATCTGGAAAGAATGAAGGGAGTACTTGAAAGTGCTCTGGAATCACTTCATTGATTCGTTGGGATTATCTGCCCTGAAGGCCAGCAGGAACAGGAGTACGGATATGCCCACACAGACCCATGCCACCAGGTCGTAGCTACCGGTGAGATCGGCTGAAAGGCTGAACAGGTAAGGTCCCAGTGCTGACCCAATCACGGTCCAGCTCAGTGAGTAGCCTGAAATGGCTCCCAGGTTTTTTAATCCGTAAAATCGCGGCCAGGTAACCCCGATCAAAACCGACCACAGGCCCCAGATGATGCCGTTCCCACCTAAGACCACCCAGTAAGCCCAGTCCTGATCCCCCAGCAGTGTAAGTCCAAAGGCCGTCGAGAGCATTCCGGCCATAAAGAAAATAAGCAGGTACTTCAGCCTGATGTAATCACTGGCATAAGAGCAGCTGAACTGTATAATGACTGCGATTATGGAGGTAGGAATAAAAATTCCGATCCCCCTGGCTTTGGTGAGTCCGGCCGTTTCAAATACCGATACAATGTGAAAGGTAAGTCCGCTGACATAGAGTGCAGACAGGGAAAGTGCCAGTGTAAAGGACCAGAATGCTATGGTCTTTCGGGCCTCCTTCAGGCTGAAATCGCGATCGGGCAGACTGGGAGGCCGCTTTCTCCCTTTACGGGCAGGCATCTTCCCATCGGCTTTGCAGCCGCAGTCTTCCGGATTATCCCGGTAGATCAGAAGCACAAAAACTGCAAAAATAGCTCCTACCAGGATGGCCAGCATGATCCAGGCTCCCCTCCATTCCAATCTTTCTATGATCTGGTTAAGCACTTTGGGGGCTGCCGAAAAACCCAGGGCGGTAAAGATGCCAAGCACGGCATTGGCCAGTCCCCTTTTTTTGTTAAACCACTTCATTACCATGTTTCGGGAGACCATGGTGAGCAGTCCCTGTCCAAAAAACCGGATCCCCCAGAATCCAACAGCCAGAAGGATGAAGGTAGCCATTGCCGGTGTGAGCCAGTCCCAGTGCTGCACAGAACTTACCAGCCGGTCGATCCGGGTCAGGTAAACAAGCATCAATCCAAGCATCACCCCTGAAATAAAAGCCATGACCCGGGCTCCATACCGGTCATACAGTTTTCCTGCCCTGGTGATTAACAAACCCGACACCATGGTCCCGAACAGGTAGGCAAGGCTCAGGTTGTTCCTGGTAATTCCCAGGTCTTCAATAAGATTCTCCGTAAAGACAGAAACTCCCATGGTCTGACCCGGAATACTCATCAGGATACCGATGGTGCCGGCCACCAGGATAATCCACCCATAAAAAAAGGAAAGCCTGGCAGGAGAAAAGGGTTTATTGCAATGGGTTTTCAGGAAAGACATTCAAACGGAAATTTTAAAAACATAAAGATAGCCCTATTTGACAATCTGAATGCATCTGCCATCAGGAATATTCTTTACCACATCCCCTACAAACTTCCTGAGGATCCATAGTTTATATACAATATTAATAAGGACCGCTAAGAAATTAACCTTGAATAAATGTGTATTTTTGCAAATTACTTGTTAAGCGCTTGTGCCTTATGAAGTCGTTGAATATAGGAGATTTGAAAATTCAGGTGCCCATCATTCAGGGTGGTATGGGGATAGGAATATCCCTGTCAAAACTTGCATCTGCCGTAGCAAATATGGGTGGTGTGGGGATCATCTCCACTGTTGGGATCGGGCTCACCGGTAAACAAACAGCCAAAGGATATAAAAACGGAAATATTGAAGCAGTCCGGAAAGAGATCCGTAAAGCCAGGGAACTGACTCCCGGCGTGCTGGGTGTTAACATTATGTCGGTGCTCACCGATTTCTCCGAAATGGTAAAAACATCCATAGAAGAAGGCATTGATATTATTTTCTCCGGAGCCGGTTTGCCCCTGGACCTTCCGAGTTACCTGGGCCAAGGGATGAAAACAAAACTAGTGCCCATTGTCTCTTCGGGCCGTGCTGCCAATATCATTACACAGAAATGGAAGCAAAATTACGATTACCTGCCCGACGCATTTGTGGTGGAGGGACCTAAAGCAGGTGGTCATCTTGGTTTTAAGGCAGATGCATTACAGGAAGCAGGGAATAAACTGGAGAACCTGGTGGATGAAGTGGTGAAGGTGGCCCAGGAAATCAAGGAAAAATTCAATAAGGAGGTGCCGGTGATTGCTGCCGGGGGCATCTTTACCGGCAAGGATATGAAAAAGATCATGCAACGGGGTGCCAGTGCGGTACAACTGGGGACTCGTTTTGTTGCCACCGAGGAATGTGATGCTTCGGAAGAATTCAAGCAGGCCGTTGTGGATGCAAACAATGAAGACATTCAGATTATAAAGAGCCCTGTGGGTATGCCGGGCAGAACCATTTTCAACAGGTTCCTTCAGGAAGCAGCCGATGGAAACAGAAGGCCGGCTGTCTGCAAGCACAATTGCATCCGGTCCTGCAATCCTTCGACCACCCTCTACTGTATCTCCGAAGCTCTTCTGGCGGCATTTAAGGGAAACCTGAAGGATGGATTTGCCTTCGTTGGATCCAATGCCGGAAGGGTAAAGAAAATCTCTACGGTGAAAGAGATCTTTGCCGAACTTCAGAATGAATATCAGAAGGCTTAAGCACTTAGCCTAAAGCCTTCAGCCAGGATTCTGCCATGAGTTGGGCACCGGCCATGGAGGGGTGTACGCCATCCCCGGCCCAGTAAGTTGCAGGAGCAACTTCGAGGGCCTTGTCGAAGGCCTCCTGGAAAGGCACCCAAACTGCATCGAACTCATCGGCCATCCTGGCTGCTATTCTCTGATATGCACTGAAGGGTTCCACCCAGGTTTCATTTACTGCAGAGGTATGGGTGAGTATAAAAGGCTGACAAATTACCAGTTTCACTTCGGGGAGCACCTCTTTGGTCCTGGTCAGTAATTTCCTGTAATCATTCTCAAAGATTTCAGGAGTACCATCATAATTCGCATTCCGTGTATGCCAGTAATCATTCACTCCAATGAGTATGCTAAGCACATCGGGCTTGAGGTCCAGGCAGTCTTTGTCCCAACGGTCGGCTAACTGGAACACTTTGTTCCCGCTGATCCCCCGGTTGTAGATTGTCAGGTTCTGACCCGCCATCTCCTCCAGCAACCAGGAAGCAATTATATTCGCATAGCCTGCCCCAAAAGAACTTGCTTCATTGGGAAGTTCCCTCTCTTTGTTCCTTCCGGCATCGGTGATCGAATCCCCCTGAAAAAGGACCACATCCCCGGGAGAAAAGAATCCATTAATCTGATCGGTATCCGGACCGGATGCAAGTGATTTTTTCAGAAACGGAGTGCCGGCCAGAGCAGCAGTCCCCAGTCCTGCATTTCGTAAAAAGGTCCTTCGGGAAGTTTGGGCGGAGCGCTTGTCTGGTTTTTTCATAGTCATAGTCTTTTTAGTCTCTGATGGGTGAAGGGGCTCCAGTGCTCAATGGCCCGGATGGCCTTGTATATTTCATAAAGATTCGCAGTATTCGTCTTTTCATAGCTGGGTATTTCTTAATTAAAAACGTTTTCATCTACAGTTTATTATCCACGAGCCATGTCATCGCTTTGATATCGTATTAATTGAATAATTTCCATTTCCAGCTATATTTGTGTAATTAAGCACTATGTATGAGATTAGGTATTCTATCCACAAAGATCCTTACCCTCGCTTCCCAGCCAAAGGTGCTTGCGCTTATCGCTCTTTTACTTACCCTCCTGCTGACCCCACACGAGTTTTCCAGCCACAAGCTGGAGCTGAAGCAAACCGGATATCACAGCAACCCGTTTCGTAACTCAGCATACATAGATATGGACGGGGATGGAATAAATGAAAGAATATTAATGCGAAACCTGAATACTAATGGAAATCTGGTTGCCTTTTCTCAGAGTGATCGAATACTAGGAACATGGCATCTGCCCGGATTATGGCACATGGTGCCAAGTTACTGTTTCGCAGATACCGATGATGATAGTATCCAGGAGATTTTTACAGTATCAATAAATTCAGGCGATTCTGTACTGGTAAGCCAGATAGAGCTATCCGATTCCGAAGGAACTCAAAAAAACAGGTTCGTGTGTGAATTAACCCGTATAAATGATGCCTTTGATCATATCTTCAATACCCTGGGATTATTTGATATGACGGGTGATTCAGAACCGGATTTCGTATTTTATATCAGTGCTGGCTTTTCCTTGCAGCCCAGGGCCTGTTATGCTTGGGACCTGGTGAATGATACCCTGATTAGCTCTCCCTTTGCAGGATTCAATATAAGGAACCCACACTCCTATATGGAAAGCAATGACGGTAACCTGGTTTTTGTAACAACTACTGCCACTCAAAACTATCACTATCCCATTCCCTATTCTGATACTGCTTCATACGCTGTGGTTCTCAGGGAAGGACTGGAATACTTGTTCGATCCTGTGTATATGGGAGGTAGGCAATCCATGACAACTACCCTGCCACTCTCCGGGCAGGGTGAAAACCGGATACTTGCAATTACAGCAGACAAGAGGAAAGATCACGCCAGATTCATTCTCAGGATCTTAAACCAATCGGGAGAGATCCTTCGGATCAGGGAAGGGGTGGATCTTCCTAAAGCTTCCTTTGCGCTGATCTGGAACCAGAGACTGTGCATATTCGCCAGTGACAGAGAAGGTTTCAGTTTGTTCGAGGTGAGTAAGGATTTGCAGCTGTCTGAACTTTATAGTGAATCCACCCCTTACGCCCATGTGAAAGCCCTCAATCTTGATTCGGATTCAAATTCTGAGCTTTTGCTTGTGAATTTAAATGACCGCCAATTTGCTGTTCTGGATGACGAGCTTAAATCTCTTGCTCGCACAGAATCAGTTTCTACCAATATTAATGTTTCATCCGTAAGCATGATTTCCAGGGATCAGGCGCAGCATAATTTCTTCATTCAAACCAGAGGAACCCACTACTTATTGGCTTACCATAAGAATCCCTTCTATCCATTCAGGTGGAGTTACTATGTTGCCTTATATGGTGGATTCTTCATCCTCTTTTTAGGCTTGCAAAAACTCTTCCTGTTCAGGAACAGGCAGAAAAAGGCAAAGGAAAAGGAGGTCATTGAATTACAATTGAAAGCGGTGATGAACCAGTTGAATCCACACTTTACATTTAATGCCATTAATACCATTGGGCAGTTGATGATGAAAGGTGAGAAGAGCGAGGGTTATGAACACTTTGTCAGACTGTCCGACCTGGTTCGAAAATCCATGATAAATGCTTTCGAACCTTACAAAACCCTGGGTGAAGAAATAGAATTTGTGGCCCAATATCTCAAAATAGAATCCTTTCGGTTCCGCGAGAAATTAAGCTGGGAATTAAATATTGATCCGGAGGTTGACAAAAGCATATTGATCCCTAAAATGCTTATTCACCTGTTTGCTGAAAATGCAATCAAACATGGAATCTTCCATAAGGAAAATGGGGGAAGACTGGAGATTTCCATTCAAAAGATCAGCTCTGAAATTGTCATTATCGTCACTGATGACGGAGTGGGAAGATCAAAAGCCTTCAGCATTGAGAAACGAAGTGGAGACGGTATGCGAATACTGGATAATTATCTGTTGCTATTTAACAGGCAACACAGGCATACTGTAAAATACCGGATCAAAGATCGGGAGGAGCTTGATCCCAGTCAATCCGGAACGCAGGTGAAAATATCCATCAAATTAAAATAGCGGCTTTTGATCCCCGATTTTCCATGAAATAAGTCTGGTGGCCCATCCATGGATTCAGGCACTTCACACATTAGGTTCTCCGGCATCTTTACATTCCCCTCTATTTTCTTTATTATGCAAGTCAAGGATTATTATGGAAGCACTTGTACAGTCAACTACCCGCTTACAGGAAGAACTTGATGCGAGTAAAAGTTACCTGGAAAACTCAGCATCCGGATTTAAGGGAAAGCTGTCCTGGACCTGCTCGGTGGAAGACGATATCGACACCGGGCTGATTATCCCAAAGAAGCTGATCCGGACCTTTGTGGAAAATGCAATTTCCGGGGGCCTTATCCAGGATAAGGAGGGGGGGAGCGTTGAGATCTCTTCTCACAATACAAGCCTGGGCATGCTGATTATGATCAATGACCAGGGAATATATTTTAAGGACATCTCCTCCACTCGTCAGCAAAAGGAAAGAAGGCTCAGGAGTCTGGACAAATACCTGAACCTATTCAATGCCAGGCACCCTTACCTCATCCGTTACGATATTCATGATCGCAGCATACACGATGCAGATAAGTCAGGTTCGAGAATTCTGATTACCATCCAGTATTAGTAAACAGGCCTTATCCTCCAGCTATTTTCCATGGCATCTGCTCCGCTCAGTACTTTCCCCTTGAAAAAGCATGTGGAGTTTCCAATGATCAACGGTTCATGCAAAGCCTCATCAGGGCATTTCAAACCTTCCAGCCATTCCAGGACCCGCAATGCATCCTTATAGGTCATGAACTGAAGCAGGTATTCCCTTTCCTCCCCCTGCCTGATCTTTAATAAATCTCTTTCGTCCTGCAGATCTGCTATGCAATAAAAACCGGGCAGGTAATCATCTTTCTGAAAAAGAGGAACTTGTTTTCTTACAGTTCCCGTATAATATTCCACCTGATCGTCCCATTCCGCAAAGGTCCTGCTGCCTGACTGCACATGCCGGTACACATATTCCAGTGTCAATGTGGCCTTAATGGTGTCGTACACCTCTTCCATTAGAGGAACCTGTACATCCATGTGCCTCAATGAAGATAATTCTGTATTAGCAAAAACAGGAAAGTAAATCCGTTCCGGAAAACCCGCAAACTCCAGTGAAACATCGGCGATCACATTCCCTGTCAGATCAATTTCCCTGGTCCCCTCCTCTTCAATGGAAATTACCTGATCGCTTATACTCCCGTTTAACTTCAGATAGCGGGTTCTGACCACCTGTTGTTCATCCCTGCTAAAAGAAGCTTTTCCTCCTGTATCTGTTTGCTTTACAACGCCATCTGCTTCCAGGTTCAGGCTGGTAGAGAAACTGACATCGGCTATCTCCACCTCCCCGTATTCGGTGGCGTACCTGTTCCATTCCTTAAAGCCCAGATTGCACTCCGGGGGGAGCTCCAGGGAGAATTTGAGGTATTCGATCCGGTCAGCCTGCGAAAAACGAGTGGAAGTCTCATTCAAATCCCTGTATTCACGCTTCTTGGAGATGGTAAAAACCATACGCAGATCCTTATTTGTAAAATTCGGCGAAGGCTTGAATCCCTCAGTCAGGTACTCATTGCCCAGTGCTCCGATAAATTGCTCATTATCGGGGTATCTTTCATTGAGGATCCGAACAAGCTCGGCCTGTGCACTGGCACTCAGGTCCCACAGGTTTTTATCTGCTGTAATCAAGGCAGGGTTTCCCAGGCTGGCTCCAAACAATTCCATATCCACAAGGGAATTATCCTGCCCCTTCCATTCGGCCGATTTATGACGTTTTACAGAGCTGCAGCCCGAAACAATAAACAGCAACAGACTAACTGAAAGCAATAGAAATAGCTTCTTCATGGCAATATATGTGAGATTGAAGCTCCTCGGAGCAAGCTCCGAGGAATCTTCGATTGATTATTAATTTTATTTGTGCTCGCTAACCCCGCAGCAAGCTACGGGGAACCGAGTTTACGAGCTCAGCGGAGCTAATGCGCGAGCATAATTCAATACTAAAAATCAGTCCCGGAACACCATCGCTACAATCCCATCATCAGGATGCTCGGTGCAGATAATCTCCACCTCCTTCACAAATTCATTCGGAACACAATCCAGGTGCGGGGTACAGTCAAAGGACATTCCATCTTCATACACATCCTTTTCATTCCTGTCGATGCATCTGGGCGAACCCAGATTACGTACAATCAGATAATACATGATATACTACTATATGGTTTACCCTAAATATAAGATCCGGGAGGATCATTCACAAGTAAACTTTTCAAATTAGCAGTTCCCCTTCCAGATAGCTTACAGCTTCTCCTGAGATAAGCACCCTGTCCCCAGCCAGTTCACATATCAATTGTCCACCTCTTGCAGAGAGTTGCTGTGCTGTAAGTTTATTCTTTCCCAGTACCCTGGCCCAGTACGGGGTCAGACTGGTATGTGCCGATCCTGTCACCGGATCTTCATTGATCCCAGCCTGAGGGGCAAAGAATCGGGAAACAAAATTTACCTCATTACCCATGGCCGTAACTATAATGCCCCTCCCTCCAACCTGGGCGAGCAATCCGAAATCGGGTTTCATGGACTCAATTTCGGACTGACTGGCATAGATAAACATGAAATCTGTCTTCCCCCTGAAAGCTTTGAGCGGGGGCTTATGCAGGGCTGTGGCTATTATTTCAGGAATCACCATTTCTTCCAGCGAATCTGCTGGAAAGTCAAGGGTCAGCAGCTTCCCGTTCTTTTCAACAGCTAAGATTCCGCTGTGAACGGAGTCAAATTCCACCCGGCTGGAAGGATAGCCAAGGTGGTTAAAGAGAACGTGTGCGGTGGCCAGGGTGGCATGGCCACACAGATCCACTTCCACCTCGGGGGTAAACCACCTGATTTCGTAGCGCTCATCCACCGGGACTGCAAAAGCGGTTTCCGACAGGTTATTCTCGTTGGCGATATGCTGCATCAGCTTATCATCCAGCCATTCTTCCAGGATGCATACTGCGGCAGGATTGCCCTTAAACACCCTGGATGAAAATGCATCGACCTGGTAGATTTTGAGTTTCATGATTCCCCTGATTTTTAAAAAGATTGCACCTCAGCATCCTTCCCTGTAATGACTCTGACGAACATAAATATTCAACAAGCGGGTATTTTCCGGGCTTCCGCCAAAGTATCTGCTCCGGCGCAAAATATGCTCCAATGCTTCCCTGTTCCTTACCTTGTACTGCGCAAAATCCGGGAAGAGTACCAGGGAATACCACTGCTCCATTCCTCCCTTTAATGCATAAACCTTTCCGGGCAATTTATCAGATAGTGCCCCGATTCCCGATCCCGGATCCAATCCATAAACAACAAAAGTGCTCTTTTTCTGCCCGGGATCCGGGCTCCACTTCTTATACTGTAAGGCCAAAGGAATATGATATCTTTCATAAAGCGTATCAGCCCTTAGATCCACAAGAACAATTCCCTGATCCTTCCGGTAAAGCAAATCGGCCAGGTGTGTGGCTGATATATACTTCACCTTCCCGCCCTTGATTCGCTCCGATTCATATTTCCAGGTAGGATAGAGATCATTCTTTACCGGGAAGCTGGTAAAAGCGGCAGCGAGTCCACTGATTAAGGCCAGTAAGGCCAGTATATGATTTGTTTTCATGATTCGCTCCTCTTATGCTGTGAACTACCGAATCGCTGCTCGATCCTTCCGGCAAACCAGAAGGCTCCCAGTGCAAAAAGGGTAATCAGAAAAGTCAGTAGCCCGTAATTCATATTAAACATTTCGTAGAGAGAAATATCTCCCAGGGATGAGAAATTAATGGCCCTGTGTAATGCGGGTTCGACTTCTCCGAAAATTATCAGACCTGTAAACATACCGGCGAATACGGCCAGGGCATCCAGCTTTCCTGTAAATACAGCCACACAGGAGGTACCCGGACATAAGCCACACATGACAAAACCGATCCCGAACACAATTCCTCCTATCATCTGTGGCCACAGAAAAGAGCCGTTGATGTAAATCTGTGTTATATCCAGCATACCAAAATAACTGAGCCAGTAGATCCCGATCATGGCAGTAACAATGGCCGAGAACAGCACCTTGAACATACTCATATCGCTTAGATAAAATTGCTGGACCAGCTTCCGGGCATTTCCGAAACCGGCCTTCTCCAGGAGCATGCCAAACACAATGCCCGTTAGCAAGGCAAAGAGTAAAATTACTCCCCCGGGTATCTCATAATTAAACTGAATGGGCGCTGCTAGTTCCATGCTTTCCTCATTAAAAAGGCGACTGCATATCCGCCGATGAATACTGAAAACATAAATATCCAGGCACCGGGACTCAATACAGATCCTCCGCTAAGGGCCAATCCGCTGGTGCATCCCCGGGTAAACTTAGCCGCAAAAGCCATAAGCATTCCCCCCGAAAAAGCCATTAACACCCTGCCCATGTTTGAGATCCGGGGACCCTTAATGACTTCGAATTTAAAGCGCCCTGACACAAGACCGGAAAGAAGACCTCCAATACAAACCCCCGCAATTTCAATGATTACCCAGTCCTTTAGCGGATATTCCACTCCGGCCACATAGCCGGAATAAACCGGATTGGAAAGGGCGTATTCCGGTGCGATGGCATGCACTACGGTAGCCAGAAATCCATTAAAAGCGCCGATGGCTCCAAGTCCCCTTCCCGTAACCACAAAGGAAAGTATAATCACCATCCCGATACCCACCCCCACCACATAGGGATTCCAGTACGGATAAGCTTTTCTTTTTATCATAGCCATAGTTTTACTTAGTTTGAGTCGATCTGATTGCCGGTGATGTTTGCGGCATGCCCAGTTGTTCCCACTCCTGAATGGACCCATCGTACATAAGGGCCGGAAACCCCAGGTGCTTCGCTGCAAGGTAGCTGAGAGAAGCCCTTATTCCCGAACCGCAATAAAAAACTGCTGTCTTCTCCCGGTCCATCCCGGCTTTTTTAAACTCTTTCAGCAATTCCTCATTATCCTTGATGACCTGAGGATTTGATTCCGACAGAAGAAGGTGATAGTCCATAAAGTAGGCCCCTTCAATATGACCCCTGGTTCCCAGCCGACCTGTGGAATCAATCTCCCCGTAATACTCTTCTGCCGACCGGACATCCACAATCACATACTCCGGATCCCACCGGTGGTGATTTAATTCATCAGCCAGAATTATCACCTCCTTGTCACCCGTCACTGAGCGAAGCTCTTTGTCACCCGTCACCTTTTCTGTCACCTGGCTTGTGACGGAGTCCTGGCTCCTCTCAAGCCATCCATCCAATCCACCATTCAACACCTGGCAACGATCACCAAGTCCGGCATAATCCAGGGTCAGAAACACCCTTGAAGCACGGGTAATCATGCGTTCACTTTCGTAATAAAGCACAATTTTTGAATTCTTATCCGCACCCAGGGTACCCAGCAAGGCAAATATGCTATCCAGTCCCGGAAGCTGGTTTCGCAGTCCCTCCGAACTTACGGTAAACTTATATGGATCAAGAAAAAGAGATCCCGGAATATGTATCGAATCATACACTTCCCTGGTACCCACATGAAAAAGCACAAGGGAAGGATCTTCCATCTCTGCCCGAAGCCTGTCCGTCGAAATGATTACACCCGTATCATTCTGATTTTCAACTTCTGAACAAGCGGACAGGACGATAAGCAGGAGAAATAACGCTTTCCAGGGGTAAGTCATAAATTAATATTTAGATACTAAAATATGAAAAAGCAGGGGTGCACCCTTATAAAGGAGGTAATAAATCAGGAATTTATCCAGTCGATGGCGGCTTGCCTTGTGGTAAAAGGACGTATTTGCACGTGTTTCATTTTCTGACCTATCATGATGGTATTGGTTACATGGGGAGAATCCATAACCACCGCAATCTTCATATTGCTCATTCGCTCTATGTAGCCCTTCAGGTAATCGATCAGAATATTCATGTTGTTATCCTCGTGATGGAGTTCTGCTTCCAGAAAATCTGTAACCACTCCTTTATATACACTTAGATCCGGGAACTGGACAAAGACATCGTCCCATGAATCGATAATGTCCTGCAGATATACATCCCCTTTAAAAAGACGAAGAATTACCTTGTCCTTAACTTCAATTGAAGCTTTCATCCATTCCAAAAATTAATTAAGGCTATTGTTGAGTTCCATCTATAAATTTATTAAAAATGATCATTGATTGTATCATTAAGTTTTCAACTATTGACAGGTATTAGATGCCACCAGATGAATGCCATTTAATGCTACTCGAATTGCCCGAAAAGTCCAACCAGCCTCCGCTCCAGATACGCAAACTGTTGGTTTCCATCGGCTGATTCAGGTCAATTCTGAAAAAGAGCTACCTTTATGCCCCAAATCTAGTATATTCATGAAACGTCCATTTAACTATCTACTTATACTCACCCTGGCTCTGTGGACCCTCTCCTGTAATTCAGATCGCAAGGCTGAAGAAGAGGCCGGCGAGGAGCAGCAATCCAATATGGTTAAGAAACGCCGTGATGATGGCACCCTCTCAAGCATTAATCCGGTTGATGCAGAGGGGTATATACATGGAGTGAAAGTAAACTTTTACGAGGATGGCGTAACAGTCCATTCAAAGGTGACTTATGAACATGGCCGAAAGCATGGTCCGGCCATCTGGTTTTTCAAGAATGGGAAAATATACGAACATACCACCTATAATCAGAACCGGAAGGACGGACTTACCAGGCGTTACTATGAAACAGGTGAGCTGAAGGAAGAAGCGGAGTTCAACGCAGGGGAAGAATTACCCGGCAAGAAAAAATATACCAAAGAGGGTGAACTAATCACCGGATAAAGCCAGGGCACCCTATCTCTGCAGCTTTATGTAATTCCTGAATTCACCCAGCCTCATATTCCCGGGAAGCCTTTTTTCAATCCAGGATATGATTCTGTACCTGAGTCTGTCATGCTTGGATATCATGGGATTCAGGCTTCGGGCAGGTCCATTGTATCTCAATTGCTCCTTCCAGTCGAAGCGGGACATCCATTTCTTCATCACGGCTGGATGAGTACCCTTAAAGGTGGTGAGTTTTGAAAGATTCCCATAGTCAAACACACGGTCGAATTGATGGGCAGCCACTTGCGCTTCCACCTTTTTCCTGCCCTGGTGATTTATGGTGAATGCCTTGATCTTGTTTTGCATCACTGCCGGAGGTCGTACCCAACCATAGTGGAATATCTCAGCATCCACATCTGCCACCCTGAGCTTGTAGGTTCCTTCCTGCTGGCGGTAATTTAAGCCTTCGAATCCCGGGATCCGCCGGAAGGACTGGGCTGATTCCCAGGAATGGATCTCGGGGTGGTTCCTGATAATCCTGATTTCCTTTCTGTACCAACAGTGGCCATCCTGGATGTGATCATAATCGCCCCAGAAGTGACGGTAACGGAAAAGCAATCCCTCTACCTCCTGATCGGGGAGCAGGTCCTCACAACGCTTCCGGATGATTTCCAGGTCCTTTTCATGTACCACTTCATCGGACTGCAGATAAAACAGCCAGTCGCCCGTACACAGATCCTTGGCAATATCTGTCTGGTGGGCATGCTCCATGCCCCTGGGAAATTTCTCAATGTCCCAGACTGTATACACAAACCGTATTTTTTCGCTGCCGATTGCCTCAAGCTCAGCGCGGGTCTCATCATCGGCATCCGAATCTCCAAGGGCTACCACAAACTCATCCACCAGGGGAAGGATCGATTCCACCGACTGACGCATGGGGTAATAAAGCTTGAGGGCGTTCTTGCCCATGGTAAATCCGCTGATCTTCATATCTTTTAAAACATTTGCATGGCATGTAACTTGCTGTAGAGGCCTTCCTTGTTGGCGATAAGATCGTCGTGACTGCCTCGTTCCACAATCCTGCCTTCATCAATAACCAGGATCAGATCGGCGTGTTTAATGGTGGAAAGCCTGTGAGCAATCACAATGGAAGTCCTGTTCTGCATAAGTTTTATGATGGCATCCTGAACCAGTCTTTCCGATTCGGTATCCAGGGCCGAGGTTGCCTCATCCAGGATCAGAATGGGCGGATTGGCCATGACTGCGCGTGCAATGCTGATCCTTTGTTTCTGTCCCCCGCTCAGCTTTCCTCCGCCTTCACCTACCCCTGCATCAAATCCCCCTTCGGTCTCAGCGATAAATTCATAGGCATTAGCCACTTTGGCCGAATTCACAATCTGATCATGGTCAGCTTCCCCCCTGCTCCCGAAGGCTATGTTATTTCTGAAAGTATCATTAAAGAGGATGGATTGCTGACTGACTATTCCCATCATGGAACGCAATAATTTAATCTTATAATCCCTTACGGACAGCCCGTCAATATAAATTTCACCTTTGGATGCATCCATAAACCTGGGCAGAAGGTCCACCAGGGTAGATTTTCCCGATCCGGATTTCCCAACAAGCGCAATGGTCTGCCCCTTTTTCACTGTAAAAGAAATATCTTTCAGGACAAGCTCCCTATCGTATTTAAAAGAAACATTTCTGTATTCGATGGAATCCTTAAAGGTGCTTTCCTCAAGGGCATCTTCCTTTTCCTCAATCTTATCATCGGCCAGAAGGAGCTCATCCACCCGATCCACCGAAGCGAGCCCCTTTTGCACATTGAACCAGGCTGTGGTGAGGTTTTTTGCAGGAGGGATCAGCTGGCTGAAGACCATCAGGAAGAAAATCAGGGTCTCTCCCGTCATGTGGCTCTGGCCCGACAACACCAGCGAGCCTCCGTAGGCCATAATTACCATAAGCACTATGGTAGCCATGAATTCACTGATGGGACCCGAGAGGTAGCGGCGACGGATCACCTTCCGGAAGAGCACGGCATAACGGTGGTTGGTGGCAAAGAATTTTTCCTTCATCCGCTCTTCACCATTAAAGGCCTTGATGATCCTGAGACCGGAAAGCGTCTCCTCAAGAAGGGCCAGCAACTCACCCAGTCTCCTCTGACCCCGGAAGGTGGTTTTCCGCAGGGTACGTGCAATGCGCCCGATGAGAATACCCGCCAGGGGCAGAACGATCAGCACAAATATGGTGAGTGGGAAGCTGATGGTAAACAGGATCACCAGATACACAATGATGGTAATTGGATCCCTGATGAGCATTTGAATGGAACTCAGGATGGACACCTCGATTTCCTGTACATCACTGGAAATCCGGGCAATTACATCCCCCTTACGGGCTTCGGTATAGAACGATAAAGGCAGCTTCAGGACCTTCAGATAAATATCATTGCGAATATCCCGTACCAAATATGCCCGGATAGGAGCAAGGACATGGTTACTCAGGAATATAAATCCGTTTTTCAATAAAGAGAAAATCACCACCAGTATGCTCACAAGTATCAAAGCACCTGCATCGCCATGAATGTCCATGATCTTCCCCATGTAGAAATTCAGGGTGTGTGCAAAGTATTCTGTGCTCAGTGAGAATTCCATGGATTCGGTCACCAGGGGCTGGTTTCCGAACAAGACCCTCAGGAAGGGGATCACCATAACGTAAGAGAACAGTCCAAAAAAGGCTCCCAGTATATTGTAAATCACATTCTGTACCACATACCACTTGTAAGGCAGCAGGTATTTTAAAAGCCTAAAAAATCTTTTCATCGGATCAGCCTCATTAATTACCAACGAAAGAGTTTATAATCCGGTATAATTCCAGGGAGTTATTTTCTGTAATTCCTCTTTGACTTCATCCCTGACCGATAATCCCTGTATAAACTCCCTGATGGTCTCTTCCGTCACGCCCTTGTTAGTCCGCGTCAATTCCAGCAGGGCCTCGTAAGGCTTGGGGTAGTTTTCGCGGCGAAGGATGGATTGAATTGCTTCGGCCACTACGGCCCAGTTCCGTTCCAGATCGGCAGCAATGGCCGTTTCATTGACGATGAGTTTTCCCAGGCCTTTTATAATGGATTGCATGGCAATCACCGTATGACTCATGGGTACGCCCACGTTGCGCAACACGGTGGAATCGCTCAGGTCACGTTGCAGCCTGGAGACGGGTAATTTTGCTGCCAGGTGGGCATAGACCGCATTGGCCATTCCCAGGTTGCCTTCCGCATTCTCAAAATCAATGGGATTCACTTTATGGGGCATGGCCGAAGAGCCAATCTCTCCCTTTTTAATCTTCTGCTTGAAATAATCCATGGAAATATAGGTCCATATATCCCGCGAAAGATCCATCAGGATGGTATTAATCCGCTCAAAGGCATGGAACATGGCTGCCAGGTTATCGTAATGCTCTATCTGTGTGGTGGGCCAGGAACGTTTCAGGCCAAGCACTTCACTCACAAACTGTTCTCCAAACATAAACCAGTCGATCTCCGGATAGCTGACCACATGGGCATTCATATTCCCCGTGGCACCCCCGAATTTTGCCGGTATGGGAATCTCTTCCAGCTGCTCCAGCTGTACATCCAGGCGCTCAATAAACACCCTGATCTCTTTCCCCAGCCTGGTGGGTGAAGCAGGCTGACCATGGGTGCGGGCCAGCATGGGTATCAGATCCCATTCCGAAGCCAGCTTCTCCAGGTCCATGGTAAGCTGATCCAGCATGGGATAATAAGTGGTTTGCATGGCATCATTCAGCGAGAGCGGAGTAGCCGTATTGTTAATGTCCTGGGAGGTAAGTCCAAAATGAATAAACTCCTTATAGGCTTCCAGTCCCAGCTTTTCAAACTGTTCCTTTACAAAATACTCCACAGCCTTTACATCGTGATTGGTAACTTTCTCAATGTCCTTAATCTCCTGTGCATGTTCCACGGTGAAGTTGGAGTAAATCATTCTCAGGCTCTCAAATTGTCCTGCTTTCACTTCCGCCAGCTGAGGGATACCGGACTGACAGAGGGCAATGAAATACTCCACTTCCACCATAACCCTGTATCTTATCAGTCCGTATTCGGAAAAATAATCAGATAAGGCTTCGACTTTCGACCTGTAGCGGCCATCCACCGGAGAAATGGCCGTAAGTTTATTTAGATTCATGTGTTTCGTTATTGATCCCCTCAAATTTAGCAGAAAATATTCTTACTTTTGATGATATAATCCCTCATTATGAAGAGATCTGTATATATACTCCTGAGCGCAGTGCTGGCCATGGTCTTAAGCAGCCAGATGCTGGTACCGGAAGGTTCTGATTCATTGACTGCGAAACCTTCAGTCGTAGTCGAAAACGACAGTCTTATAAGCAAAAAGATCCTGGTTTATACCTATGCCATTAAGGATAACATCGCAGCGCCCACCTGGCGCATTACCCAGGAAGCCTTTGAAGAGGCCAATGAGCTGGGAGCCGATGTAATTATCCTTCACCTGAATACCTATGGAGGTGAGGTGAGTGCAGCCGACTCCATCCGTACCAAGCTGTTGAATGCGCGTGTACCGGTCCATGTCTTTATAGATGACAATGCAGCATCGGCAGGCGCCCTGATTGCCATTGCCTGCGACAGCATCTATATGAAACCCGGTGGAAAGATCGGGGCTGCCACCGTGGTCAACCAGACCGGTGAGCAGGTTCCTGATAAATACCAGTCCTACATGCGGGCCACCATGCGGGCCACTGCCGAAGCCCACGGAAAAGACACCATCATTACAGGGAGCGATACGATCTATGTGTGGCACCGTGATCCGGCCATTGCCGAGGCTATGGTTGATCCGAGGCTCTTCGTGGAGGGAGTCAGCGATACCGGTCAGGTCCTTACCTTCACAGCTTCAGAAGCTTTCGAAAATGGCTTTTCTGAAGGAACAGCCGAGTCCCTGGAGGAAGTGATCAAAAAGCTTGGAATTAAAGAATATGAGCTTAAGTCTTACAATCCCTCGGGCATGGATAAAGTAATCGGTTTCCTGATCAACCCCATGATCAGCGGGGTACTGATTATGATCATTATCGGCGGAATCTACTTTGAACTTCAATCCCCCGGAATCGGATTTGCCCTTGCAGCCTCCATTGTAGCTGCCCTGCTATATTTCGCCCCGCTTTACCTGGAGGGCATGGCCGAAAACTGGGAACTCATACTCTTCATCGTGGGGGTGATCCTGATCATGGTGGAGGTTTTCGCCATCCCGGGATTCGGGGTTGCGGGGGTAGCCGGCATCATTGCCATGATTACAGGGCTTACCCTGAGCCTGGTGGATAATGTGGTCTTTGAAGAACCCGAATTCACAGGTGAAGGCCTGGGCATACTGATGAAATCACTCAGCCTGGTACTGGTGTCTGTATTATTTGGGCTCATCCTGTCTCTCTGGACCACCAGGAAACTCCTTACAAGCACCGCTTTCGGCAATCTTTCCCTGAAAAGTGAACAACGAAAGGAAGAAGGGTACATTGGCGTTGAGACTGAACAGGAGACCCTGCTGGGAGAGACCGGAGTGGCACATACGGTATTACGACCGTCCGGACAGGTGAAGGTCAATGAGAAAATATACGATGCAAAATCGGAATACGGGTTCATTGAAAGAGGAGAAAGCGTGAAGGTCATACGCTATGAAACCGGTCAGATTTATGTGGTCAAGGCCTGACCTTTCTGGCACAACATTTGAAGCGGAAAGGCCTATGAGACTTTGCCTACTGATTCCCATACTTATTTTTACACAGCCCCTCTATTCCCAGAATACGGTGTGGGACAGCTGGGACCCCGAAGTGGTCAGGACCCTTCATACGGCCGAAGGAATCGGATATCTCACCGAGGAGGAACAAAAGGTGGTCCTGTTTATGAACATGGCCCGTCACGACGGCCCCCTTTTTGCCAGCACCTTTCTGGATGCTTACGTAACCGAGAATATGGTGAAAAACAGCTCCTACCTCCGTTCACTTAAGAAAGACCTTAAAAAAACCTCGGGACTGGTCCCTTTCCAGGTTGAAGAGGATCTGACCGTGGTTGCCCGGGGTCATGCCGATGTATCCGGGCGTACCGGGCATGTGGGGCATAAGGATTTTAACAAGCGCTTTGCTCCTCTTCGGGGGAATCCCTATACAGCCTGGGCAGAAAATTGCTCATACGGGTATAAGGATGCAGTGGAAATAGTCATCACCCTGCTTATTGACGAAGGAGTAAAAGGCGTGGGCCACCGAAACAACATCCTCAATCCGGGTTTTAATTCGGTGGGTGTGGCCATATTTCCCCACAAAAGATACAAAACCAATTGTGTGATCGATTTCGGGGACATGAAACGCTCTGAGCTTAACATTGTTCCCTATTAAACATCCTTTCCTGTAAGTTCAGGCAGGAGCTTCTGTTGCTTCTTGTATGCATAGCCCGACAGGGCAGCCAGCAGCACGATAAGGGCATACACCCATAAGGGGATCTTAAAGGCTGATCCGCTTGCGTAAGAGTGCATTCCCCCCAGGAAATAATTTACGCCAAAATAGGTCATCATCACCGAGCTGTAGGAAATGAAGGTAGCCAGGTTAAAGGCATATTGTCCACGCAGTCCGGGTATCCGGTGCATATGAGTCACAAAAGCGTAGACCAGCACAGTGATCAGAGCCCAGGTCTCCTTGGGATCCCAGCCCCAGTAACGGCCCCAGGATTCGTTGGCCCATACGCCGCCCAGAAACACTCCGGCAGTCATGAAGTAGAGTCCCACAATTAATGTAAGGTGATTTACCCGTGTTACCTGCTGGATCACCTCCTGCATTCCGGACTTATTGGAAGGCGAAAGGATGGCATAGAGAACCACATTCAGCAAGCCCATGATGGAAGCCAGTCCAAGAAACCCGTAACCGGCCATGATCACGGCCACATGAATGGTAAGCCAGGGCGATTTAAGCACCGGTACCAGGTTGGTAATCTCAGGATTCATATTGCTCATACCGGCCACCATCAAAGCCAGAGCTGCCAGAATGCCTGTAAGAGCCATGGCATAACCTGAACGTTTTACAAAAATCAAGCCGGCCAGCAGGGTCACCCACGATACAAAGATCATGGATTCATAGCCGTTGCTCATGGGTGCATGACCGCTGATGTACCATCTGCCTGTCAGGGCCAGGGTATGTAATACAAAAGCGACTACTAAGTGAATCACCCCGATATTGAATAATCCCCTGTATAGTTTGCGGGGCTTGAAAATAATCAGAAACTGAAGGACCATCAGGATCACACCGAAGAGTCCGTAAAAGCTGGCTAAACGGGGAAAGATATTGATCCGGTTATACAAAATTTCCATTTTCTTCTTGGAGTGCGACGGCAGCAAATCCTCATTTTTCAGCTGGTTGTCATGCATCAGCTTCAGCCTGGACTGGGCTGTGGCATAATCGCTTTCCTGCAATGCGTTCAGGTACTCCATGAATACAGCGGACATGGATTCTCCTTGCTGGCTTATCTGAGCGCTCATCGCCTCACTTACTGAGGCCCACTTATGATTTTCTGCTCCGGGATCGGGAAAGATGCGCAGCAATCCTCCCGATTGAATCAGGTAGAGAGCATTTACCCGGTCATCCAGCTTGATCACTTCCCTGTCAAGTTCGGTCTGCATGGTCACCTGCTTGGAATAGGCCTCATTCACAATATTCGACAGCAGGTAGCTACTCCCGGTTGAATCCATCAGATCGGTGAAACTTACCATCTCCCCCTTGTACCCCACAATTTGGTGCAAGTCGGGGTGTTTAATTTTGAACAGGGGTTTCTGCTGCCAGCTGGCCGGATACATGATCATGCCCAGGAGTACCTGGTCGGCCGAATAAGATCCGTAATGTGACTTCTTGGTGATCTTCCTTACCACTTCACTGGAAAGGGTGTTCATGGGCTTATACCTTCCCCCCTTATCCTGCACCCACAGGTATCCAAATTCCTGGGCCACATCCCTGGGCGGAACTTCCTGGGAGAAAACCGACATGCTACCACCCAGAAGCAAGAGAGCCACTATGGCTACTTTTGCAGCGGGAGCCGATTTCTTTGCAATCAAGGCAAAACGGGTGCCGGGCACAAACAGGGCCACAAGCATCCCGGCTATCAGTACCAGGTAGCCCAGGTAGGTAACAAAAGTACCTGCCCAATCCTTATTCACCGAAAGCACGGATCCCATTTCATCCTGATCGTAGGATGCCTGATAAAATCTGTATCCCCTGTGCTTTAATACATTATTCATAAATATCCTGCGTTCTTCCTGGATTCCCAGCTCCTGATCAAGAAGTACCACATCGCTGGCAAAAGAAGAGGGACTGTTGGACCCTGGATAGCGCTCCACCTCAAAATCATTCAAAAACAGGGAGAAGGGTACAGAGATCTCTCTTGAGCCATAGGTGATGGCATAGGAAAGATCCCCCATCGCTCCTGTCACCGCCTGTCCCGCAATACGGGCCAGTCCGGGGACATACAGGTCCTTGGTCATTCCCCGGTATTTTATTTCCAGTCGCACAGCACCCAGATGTGTTCCACGCTGTCCGGCCTGAGCCTTTACTATCTGTTTCCCGGCTGAAGGCATGAAATCCTGCAAGGCCAGTCTCATGTGCCCAAGGCTATACAGGGTATTGGCCTGGACAGGGATCTGCTCTCCGGGTTGATATTCCTGCCCTGTTTCCCCTCCCATTTGCATTACAGTTACCGCCATAGCCGAATACAGATACACCTGTTCTCCTTCACTAATGAAATTCAAGAGGGCGGTGGTATCCGCATTATTCAAAGCGATTCGCATCCCCATGACCTCCTGAGTACTGCCCGATGGAATTCCCACAGTGGTCTGCCTGTCAGATACAAGCATAATCTGCATATAGGGCTCTCCCCCGGGTGCCGCCACATATTGCTCCACGGCATTGGACATGTATTCAGTGGATCTGATTTTTACCTTGTCGTCCCCGATCTGCGTACTCATCCGGAAATCGCGGGGCGTCAGATCTGTCAGTCTGACTTCCTTGCTCTTCTCCACCTGTTCTCCATTGGATTCCAGAACCACATCGATGTAGGCATTGGTACTGAGCATGGTACTTGAGGCCGTATTTTCACGGATATGCATGTTTCCTTCATAGCTGATAAAACGGGTGATGGCCGCACCCACAAGGATCAGGATGAAGGCAATGTGGAAAAGAAAGACCACTATCTTTCTGCGTCTGAAGAATTTATGTTTTAGCATTACACCTGCCACGTTAATCCCAATGAGCAGGAGGAGCAGTTCGAACCAGTGTGTTCCATACACCAGTGCCCATGCAGTCTGTGTACTATAGGCGCTTTCCACAAAAGTGGCAAGTGCCAGAATGACAATCAGCAGAATCATTAATACAGCCATGAAAGGCATGGAGATGAGGAATGACAATTTCTTCAACATATTTCTGTTTTTGTATGCGGCTCAAGATATAAAAATCATCCCAATTAGAGCAGACTACCCAGCTGATAAACAACAAAACTGGACAGCCAGGCTATGGCTGTGGTGTAGAACAATACAAAACCGGCCCACTTCCAGCTGCCTGACTCCCTGCCCACAGCTGCAATCACAGCCACACAGGGCAGGTAGAACAGGACAAAAAGAAGAAATGAAAATCCGCTTAGGGATGTAAATACCGCTTCCCCTTTTTTGCTCCCCGAAGTGTATATCTCCTCCCTGATCCTGTTTTGCAGTGTGTTTTTTTCTGCATCGCCCCTTCCCTCATCGGCCTGGTATAGTACCCCCATGGTACTCACCACAATTTCCTTGGCCGCAAACCCGGTAACCAGGCTAATCCCCATCTTCCAGTCAAATCCAAGGGGCCTGATCATAGGTTCTATGGCGATACCAAGCTGACCAATGTAGGAATGCTGCTGCCTTTCAGCTTCCATCTCTCTTTGCAAATCAATCACTGTAGCTTCGGAAGATTCCTGCCGGATAAGTTGCTCGTAGTTCTTTGTGTACTCCACATCTTTTGGAAAATATCCAAGCACCCAGATCACCACCGAGGCAATGAGAATCACTCCTCCCATCTTTTTAAGATAATAAGCGCCCTTGGTCCACATATGCCTCAGGATCACTCTGATACCAGGGTTCCTGTATATGGGAAGCTCCATCACAAAGGGGGCCTCCTGGTGTTTGAAGAACACGTTCTTAAACAGGATGGACATCAGCAATGAAAAGACCACCCCTATGAAGTATAATAGAAAAATAACATTGCCGGCACTTTCAGGAAATATGGCTCCGGCTATCAGTACATAGACCGGCAACCTGGCACTGCAGGACATAAAGGGAATAATAAGCATGGTCAGAAGCCGGTCGTTTCTGTTTTCCAGGGTACGGGTGGCCATTATGGCTGGTACATTGCAGCCAAATCCCATAATCAGCGGAATAAAGGACTTCCCATGCAAGCCAAACAGGTGCATCACCTTATCCATAATAAAGGCAGTGCGCGCCATGTAGCCTGTATCTTCCATAAGGGAGATAAAAAAGAAGAGGATCAGGATATTGGGGAGAAAAACGATCACCCCTCCTACCCCTCCGATGATCCCGTCCACCAGCATATCCCTGAACATCCCATCAGGGAGCCTGGAGTTAAGGAACTGGCTGAGCAGATCCACTCCGCTTTCTATCCAGCCCATGGGGTAATTTCCCAGTGTAAAGGTGGCATGAAACATCAACCACAGGAAGCCAAGAAAAATGGGCAATCCCAGGTATTTATGGGTCAGAATCCGATCGATCCGCTGCGACCTGGTGAAGCCCGGATTCTTACCGCTCTTTTTCATGGTCTGATACAATGCTCCTGCAATAAAACCATAACGTGCATCGGTGACCAGGGTCTCAGGCTCCTCCTTAAACAGGTTTTTCAGCCTGGAGGCCTCTGTACGGGCTGTATCCTGAATCTCAATAAAATTCTTGGCTCCTGATAAAAGGTGTAAGGCACTGTCATCACGCTCAAGCAATTTCAGGGAAAGGAATCTGGAAGAATAATGGTCTGTAATGCTTGGAGTTACCCTGATCATTTCCTGAAGATGGTGGACCGACTGCTCTATTTCCTCTCCGTAATTAATGTGGACATGCCTGATATCCGGATCCTTTCCCTCAAAAATCCTGATCACATGATTAAGCAGCCGGTATATACCTTTTCCCCGGTGACTGATGGTGGGAACCACACGAAAGCCGATCAACTTGCTAAGTAAATCTACATTCAGTTTGTCCTTTCTCTCCAAAAGGTCATCGTACATATTCAGGGCCAGGACCACGGTAATGTCCATGTCGATGAGCTGGCTGGTCAGATAGAGATTCCTCTCCAGATTGTTGGCATCCAATACATTGACAACCACATCAGGCTTTTTCTGAAGAATGTGTTCCCGTACAAAGCGTTCTTCGCTGGTATAATCTGATAAGGAGTAAGTACCGGGCAGATCAGTAATGCGAAAGGTATAGCCCCTGTGGTTGAACAGGGCCTCTTTGGAAGCGACGGTAACACCCGGATAATTTCCCACATGTTCCCTGGAATGGGAAACCCGGTTAAAGAGGGTGGTCTTGCCGCAGTTGGGATTACCCACCAGGGCCACATCAATGGTTTTTCCGGGCCTGGGTTCGATGGGGCCACGCTGGAGAGATTCTGAGATCCTTCCCAGTGAAGCCATAGTAACACCCTGATATTCAGCCTCTGAAACTACTTCTACCAGACTGGCCTCACTTTTGCGCAGGGAAACATTGCTGTCCAGGATCCTGTATTCCACCGGATCCTTCAGGGGTGCTGATTTTACAACATTCACTGCATGCCCCCTGATAAAGCCCATTTCTGTTAGCCGCTTGCGAAAGGCTCCCCTGCCACGTACCCGTGTGATTATTGCTTTATCGCCTGTATGTAAGCTATCTAATGTCATTGAAGCTTACATCCTTCCTCCAAATTTATAACCCAGTTTTTCTATGGTTTCTTTCACATGCTCGTCTGAAAGTCCGGAAGCCTGTATGGTGACCTGATTTAGTTCCGGATCAGCAACTACTTCGGACACCAGATCCATCTGGCCCAGTCCATCTTCCACACTTGCCTTGCAATGCTTACAGGTCATCCCTTCCACGTTAAACACATGGATATCCCTTGTAAATTTTCCTTCCCTGGGTTTCATTCTTTCCTGTTTTTTCAGATCAAGTTGTTTCAGGCTGCGATGAGAGAGGTATTTTTGCAGCCATCCATTTACGATCAGAGTAAGCAATATGGCCGAAGATGCCCACTGAAGCCATCCGGCAGGATGTTCATGCAACTCTCCGTGAAACTGGAAGGGAATGGCCCCGGTAATCCACTCACGGGGGATGAGTTCATTGATACCTGCACCAAACACCACAGCACCCCCCACTATAGCTGCTAAGTAAACCCAGAGTGACCGCTTTCCCATGGTATTTCCGATGACAGCCATGGTAGCAATGTTGGTTGCAGGACCAGCCATTAATAATACCAGTGCCGCACCGGGAGAAAGGCCCTTCATCAGAAGCACAGCCGCAATGGGTATGGAGCCTGTAGCACAAATATAGAGGGGAACCGAAGCCAGAAGCATCATTCCCATGGCCAGGTATTCGCTGGAAATTCTTTCTGTAAAAAAGTCCCCCGGTATCAATACCGAAAGGAACGCTGCCACCAGCATTCCAATTACCAGCCATTTGGTGATTTCCTGCAGCAATTCCACAAAGCCGTACCTGAATACCTCCCTGAAAGATCGCTCATATGAATCTTCAGTCCCGGAGGGTTCAGCCACCACCCTGGACTCCTTGCGATCCGCCCTGTTTCCCAGCAGGCCACCTGCCACACCGGTCACTAGTGCCACTACAGGCCGGATAATTGCCAGTGGAAGTCCCAGGAGGGAATAGGTGGCCAGAATCGAATCCACCCCGGTCTGGGGAGTGGAGATCAGGAATGAGATGGTGGATCCCCTGGATGCCCCGTTCTTATAGAAACCAATCCCCGTGGGCAGTACTCCGCAGGAGCAAAGTGGCATGGGCACCCCAAGCAGAGAGGCATTGAGTACTGAGCGGAAATTGCTCTTACCCATGTACCTGGTGATCATCCCTTTTGGAAAGACCACCCTCAGCACTCCGGCAAACAGAAAACCCAGCAAAAGGTAAGGCGACATCTCGTTAACCAGCCTGACCAGTTCTCCCGTATATGATAGTAAAATCTCCTTCACTAAATATCTCCTCCAAAGATGTATAACAAACAAAAGCTCATAAGGATCAATAATCCACAAAAATAGCACATGTATCCTTAGCTTTGATCCCCATATCTGGGTATATTACCTGAACAGGTAGTATATTCCGGTCTGCCCAAAAACATCCCGGCTGAGGCAAAACAAATCTCCATTCGGTGTACCTTTGCAGCAGCTATGAATCTCCAGATTTTCATAACTCCCAAGAGGCTGTTTCTGAACCTCAAAAACAGAGACAGGTATTTTGGTGGACGGTGGACAGTGGTCAGTGGTCAGTGATCACAGACCACAAATCACCCATCACCAACCACCATTCCCCATTCACCATTCACCATTCACCATTCCCCATTCACCAATCATGAATCTTCCATACGCAGAACCTTATAAAATAAAGATGATTGAGCCCATGTACCCCAGTAGCCTGGCTCAACGGAAACTCTGGATCAAAGAGGCCAGCCACAACCTCTTCAATTTAAAGAGTGAGCAGGTATTCATCGACCTGCTTACCGATTCTGGCACCGGGGCCATGAGCCAGGAACAATGGTCAGCCCTGATGAGCGGAGATGAAGCCTATGCCGGAAGCAAATCATTTGAACAGCTCAAGGAAACCATCATCAGCCTGACCGGCTTTCCCTACATCCTTCCAACTCATCAGGGAAGAGCCGCCGAAAATGTGCTTTTTTCAGTAATGGTTAAGAAAGGGGATGTGGTTCCCGGAAATGCCCATTTCGATACCACCAAAGGACACATTGAATTCAGAAAGGCCAGTGCTTTCGACTGCACTATAGATGCAGCCAACGACACCTCCCTCAACCACCCCTTCAAAGGCAACCTGGACCTGGGAAAACTTGAAAACATATACCAGGTGTATGGCAGGGAGCGGATCCCCATGATTATAGTGACCATCACCTGCAATTCGACAGGGGGACAACCGGTAAGCATGGAAAACCTGAAGGCAGTCAGGGAATTCGCAAATCGATATGAAATCCCGGTCATCTTTGATTCTGCCAGATTTGCCGAAAATGCCTACTTCATAAAAACCCGTGAAAAAGGATATAAGAACCACTCCGTCAGGGACATCGTCAAAGAGATGTTTTCGCTGGCCGACGGGATGACCATGAGCAGCAAGAAGGACGGGATCGTAAACATGGGTGGTTTTATCGCCCTGAACAGCAAAGATCTATACCAGGAAGCCACCACCTTTAACATTATGTTTGAAGGTTACATCACCTACGGAGGAATGTCGGGAAGGGATATGGCCGCCCTCGCCCAGGGGCTGGAAGAGGCCACCACTTTCGAATACCTGGAAAGCCGCATCAAGCAGGTACATTACCTGGGACAGCAATTGCATGACAGGGGTATTCCGGTTCAGGAACCCTTTGGGGGACATGCCATCTTCATAGATGCCTCCAGGTTTTTGCCCCATGTCCGTAAGGAAGAGTTCATTGCCCAGACCCTGGCTCTGGAGCTTTACCTCGAATCGGGTGTCAGGGCCGTGGAGATCGGTACCCTGCTGGCCGACCGCGATCCCGAGACCAGGGAAAACCGTTATCCAAGGCTCGAGATGGTCAGGCTCACCATTCCCCGCAGGGTATACACCCGCAACCACATGGACTATGTGGCTGCCGCCCTTCAGAACATCTACCAGCGCAGGGAAGTGATCACCAGGGGCTACCGGAT
>JBDLIM010000033.1:0-40598 GCA_039714915.1 Bacteroidota bacterium | reverse complement strand
GCATCGGGTTCCACATTCCTAACTTTAGTCAGGTAGCCCACCGACGGCAGGGTATGAAGCTGTTCAAGCAAATGGTAGTTACGTTCTTCCCGTTTTAATTTGCTGACTTTCGCATCCGGATCATTCATATTGCCAAAAACCAGTGCCCCGGAAGGACAGGACTGCACACAGGCAGGCTGAATCTCCCCGTCTCTCAGCGGTCTGCCTTCCAGCTTGGCCTCCAGTTTTTTCTCCTGGATCCGCTGTACACAAAGGGTGCATTTCTCCACCACTCCCCTCTCCCGGACGGTCACATCCGGATTTAATACCAGCCTGCTCAGATCACTGTTCTGATTAAAGTCGAACTTGTCATTTTTATAGTATTTGAACCAGTTGAATCTTCTCACCCGGTAGGGACAGTTATTGATGCAGTATTTCGTACCGATACACCGAACATAAGCCACCTGGTTCAGTCCCTCGTTGCTATGCATGGTTGCAGAGACCGGACATACATTCTCACAGGGCGCATTGTCACAATGCTGACACATAACCGGCTGATGAAACACCCTGGGATTTTCCGGGTCCTTGCTGAAGTAGCGGTCTATGCGCATCCAGTGCATGATCCTGCGCTTCTTCACCTCCTCCTTTCCGACCACAGCCACATTATTCTCCACTGTACAGGCCACCACGCAATTGTTGCAGCCGGTGCACTTGTTCTGATCCACCACCAGTCCCCAGTGGTAGCCGTCAAATTTGGTCTCGGGATATAAGGTCTGGTGATGCTCTTCGGCCTCCAGGTGAAAATGATTTCCTGCCGAAGGATCCTTCCGGAATTCTTCCAGGGTGGTCTCCCTCACAATGGGCCTGCCCTCCATGGTATGGTGGGTTTGAGTACGTGCCAGGGGGTAGGTTTTGTTTGTGAGCTCAAGGCTTATCCTGTCGTTGATATAATTTCGGTATCCGTCCTTGTTTTCTACCCAGCGAAAGGCATTCACACCCACTCTTTCCCCCACCTTACCAGCAGTAAGGCGGCCATAGCCCAGAGCCAGAGAAACCGTTCCTGCAGCCTGTCCGGCCTGCACCAGTATTGGCACGTCTACCCGGTCCAGCATGACCACCATCTCATCTTCCAGTCCCATTTTTTTCGCATCGGCAGGAGAAACCGACAGATAATTATCCCAGCATACTTTCGACACCGGGTCGGGCAATTCGTGAAGCCAGGGATTGTTTCCATACCTTCCGTCATTTAAGCCCACCGGGGTGTATAAGGTCAGAGTCAGCTCCGATTCCAGGGGACTGAGCACCACCTCAGGAGGAGTGAAGGTATCAGAGGCAGGCCCGGGTTCAGTTTCTGCCTGGAAATACCCGGCCTGAAGGGTGTTCACCCACCAGTTTTCATCCCCCCCGGCATCCCCTCTGGCATCCCCCGGAGCAAGATTATTCTTCCACCAGGATTTGAGCAACTCATGGAAGCTCATGTCTTCTCCCGCCCATATAAGCAGAGAATCCTGGCAGGCCCTGCTGTTAAACAACGGGTGGATACAGGGTTGTTGCAGGCTGAAAGATCCTCTTACAGGCTCGGCATCTCCCCAGGCTTCCAGGTAGTGATGATCGGGACAGATTAGCTGGCATGCACTGGCTGTCTCATTCAGGGCAGATCCAATATAGGCAGTAAATCCAGCCTTTTTCATAGCTTCAAAGCCTCCCATGCTGTAAATGGGATTCACATTTACAAGGAAAAGATTGTCTATTTCTCCCTGGTCCATTGCATTCACAAAGTCCTGAAATTCACCGTCATTTCCCTGCTTAAGCTGAATGGTGCGCTCCATATCCAGGGTGTTGCCATAGTTCCCCAGCATGTAATTGATGCCGGCAACCAGTTTCTGGATATCCGGATCGTTGGATCCTGAGACCACCAGGGATTTTCCTTTATGAGCCAGTAAAGCGGCCACAAGATCATTGACCTCTCTTACTACAGGTGGTACCGAAATAGCCGGATAGCCACTGGCTGCAGCAATGCGGTTATAAATGTTACCCAGTATCAGTACTGATTCCGCCGGGTTAACCAGTATACGCTCATCTGCATTGCTCCCCGTCATGGAAAGCGCCGATTCGATCTGTATATGTAAGGACATGTGGGGATGGGCCGTGCTTACCTCCCTGGTAGAAGCATATGCCCTGGCGAATTCCACCGGGGCTATCCAGGTCCCCAGAAAATCGGCATCAAAACTCAGGATGTAATCGGCCCGGTCAAAATGCAATCCGGGAATCACTGCGGCTCCAAAAAGAGCCATATGTGCATCCCGGATCCCTGAGACGGAAACTTCATCATACTGGATCCACTGTACATTGGGATTTGCTTCTGAAAACTTCCGGAATACTTCCCTTGTGGAAGGGCCAATCACTGTGGGCGTTACTATTACAGTTTTTCCTCCTTCTTTCAGTTTGCTTATCACCCAGCGATCCACCTCATCCCATGATATGACATTGCCACTTAGTACAGGCTCCTTGTAACGCGCATCGTCATAAAGGTTCAACACTGAGGCCTGAACCCTTGCACTGGTCCCTCCCCCGGAGACGGGAGATTGATGATTGCCTTCAATTTTGATGGGCCGTCCGTCCCTCACTTTTACCAGGACACTGCAGTACTCGGTGCCGTCAAAAAAGGTGGAAGCATAATAACTGGCCTTCCCGGGAGTCACCTCTTCGGGTTTAATAAGGTAGGGAATGGCTTTCTGGACAGGCTTTTCACAGGAGCTCACCACGGCCGCAGTTGCAAAAGAAAATCCAAATAACTTCAGGAAATCGCGGCGGGATGCAGGTGCATCCATTAACTTGCTGTCAAGTACACCGAGCACTGCATTTTTGTGCATATCTCCCATCTGCTGCTCAGATTCAGGTTGCCTGCCCTTAGTATACTCGTCAATACTTCTCCACTGTTTTTCCATGGATCTTCAATGATTTAATAATGACACCTGGAGCATTCCGTCCCACCGGTCAGCCCGGCAGTCACCCGGTCAATTTCTCCTGTTTTCAGTTTCTTCTGCAGTTCCTTGTATTGCGTATAAAATGCGTTATCAAAAAACTGGACTTCCGTGTCACGGTGACAGTTTATGCACCAACCCATGCTCAGATCGCTTACCTGGCGAATCCTGTCCATCTCCTCCACAGCACCATGACAGTCAGCACATTCTATTCCTCCCACGCTGACGTGCTGTGCGTGACTGAAAAACACATGATCCTGCAAATTGTGAATGCGAATCCATTCAATGGGGGTTCCGCTTTCAAAGGCTTCTACAAGCTTGTGAATCTGATGCCTGCCTGAATGAGACCCTTCCCTCACTATGGAATGACAATTCCAGCACACATTCACATCGGGAATCCCTGCCGATTTGGAATGAGTCACGGTATGGTGACAGTATTGACAATCAATCTGATTATCTGCTGCATGAACCACATGTGAAAACTTAATGGCTTGATCGGGTTCATAGAATTCCTGGCGGCCCAGGGAGGTCCCCGCCTCGTATAGCAGTTTAATCTGCCAGCCCAGGGCGAGGATGAAAAGGATGCCCAGAATATACCTTCTTTTCACCCTCTTTAAAAAGAAGATATCCAGGACGATCCAGGTAAGAAGCACTCCCAGCAAAACAAACAGGAAGATCTTATTGATCACAGGTTTTTTTGTGCTAAGTCCACGTTCTTCAAAATCATCCAGGAAAAGCTTGAGCATCTCCACATCACTTTCGTTCAGCTTGAAGGTTTTGTGCATCTCCGACATGGTCTGGCCGGTGGGATTCAGGACGGCTTTTTGAAACTCTTCGAGGCTCCTGTCCTTGTACAGATGGGCAATCTCCCAGGCATTGGGATTCCAGTTAAAGGTATCGATCTCCACAGTGTTGTGACAATCGGCACATGCCCGGGATTCAAATTTGCCGTCGATTAAGCCATAAAAGAGGCGTTCACCACGCATCAACCCCCCGGCGGTATGAGGATCGCCATTCTCCCCGCCTTCTCCGAAGGCCGGAGCGGCTATACACAAGGAGAAAGCCATGAAGATTAGTGATGAAGTAAGGTGTGACACTTTATTCATGAATGGTTCTGGTTAGTTTTATTGACCAAGATTGCCGGGTGAATATGCAATTTAAAGTGTATGATGTAAAATAGCAACTGAAGTTTGATCTACACTATCATTCGCCTGCGATAAGCACTATTTTTAATCAGTTTAAATTATTTATCATAACTTGAGCACATGCAATCCCTGTTTTCGGACTACTTTCTTCCTGTTACACTTGCAATAATTACGCTGGGGATGGGCTTATCTCTGACCGATAAGGACTTCAGGAATATTTTTGCCCAACCCAAAGCTGTGATTACAGGGCTCCTGTGTCAGATGATCCTGCTGCCATTGATCGCTTTCCTGATTGCACGTTCCATACATATTGATCCCCTCTTCAAAGTGGGATTAATGATTATAGCTGCCTGTCCGGGTGGTGCTACTTCAAACCTGATCACCTACCTGCTTCGGGGAAATGTGGCCTTGTCCATTTCCATGACCGCCATCAACAGCCTGATTACCCTGATTACTATTCCCCTGGTAGTAACCCTGTCGCTTGAAGTATTCATTAATGAGGATGCTGCCATTCATTTAAATGTGGGAGAGACGATCCTCAAGGTCTTCCTGATCACCCTGCTTCCTGCATTTGCCGGTACCAGGATACGGAAAAGAATGCCTGAATTTGCGGATAAACTGGAGCGGCCCCTGAGGATCATTCTGCCGGTTTTACTGCTTGTGGTATATTCAGGAGTCATTTTTATTGACCAGGGATCAGAATCAGCTACCTGGGCCAATTTTTTCGAGATCTTTCCTTATGCCATTCTGCTTAATGCCACAGCCATGGGAGCAGGCCTGATGATTGCCCGTCTGGTCAGGTTAAACATAAAGAACCAGTATACTATTTCTATAGAAGTGGGTCTTCAGAATTCAGCCCTGGCCATATTTGTGGCCGCCACTCTGCTTCAAAGCCCTTCCATGGCACTGGTACCTGTGGTTTATGGTTCTTTTACTTTTTTCACTACCCTCCTTTTTGGATGGATGGTAAAAAGAATAGGGTGGCATCCCAGGACTATCGGAAAAGATGAATGAATCCTGCTTCCTCGAAGCGTTCAGAATCACCCTCCTCTTCAATGACATAATAATAGATCCCTTCGGACAGCTCTTCTCCGCCAATGCTTTTACCGTCCCAGAATATGCGGGGTGAAAGCGAATGGTACACCCGGGACCCATTTCTGGTAAACACGGTAAACTCGTACACTGTAGTGCCATTGGTTGTGACCTCGAAATAATCGTTGTTGCCGTCTCCATTGGGCGAGAAAACATTGGGCACATCCAGTTCGCTGTCGACCGTATCTGCTGCCATGAGTTCGATCTGATGCAGTTGTTCGGCAGTAAGTGATGTGGAATCAAGGGCAGGGTCCATGTGCTGTCCTGACAATACCCCAAACAGGAGACAACTAAAATATATGAGGGCAATTGATCGTTTGTTGGTCATATCTTTTCGGTCAGCTTCTGGACCACCCTAAAGTTATTAAAAAATTCTTTCGCAAAAACCCGGATCACGGTATAGCTTGGAATGGCCAGAATCATACCCACAATTCCGGCCAGGCTTCCTGCCATCATGATTACTATAAAGATCTCAATTGGATGCGCATATACACTCGTGCCGAAAATTACCGGCTGGAAAACCATATTGTCGGTCAGCTGGGTGATTGCAAATACCAGGACCATGTATCCCATTAATGGCAAGAGTTGAGTGGCCACTTCGAAGTGCAGGTGGGAGGCCACTCCCAGTATAATCCCAAGTGCCGCTCCTATCCAGGGCCCCAGGTAGGGAATGATATTCAGTACTGCAGCCACCAGGCCAATTACCAGACCAAGCCTGAAACCAACTCCAATGATGGTCATTCCCAGGGTGATCATGGTCAGGATTCCAAACATCTGAAGCAAGATCCCTACAAAATACCTCCGGAGCAAATGTTTCACGGAATCAAGGGCATGACGAAATTCCTTCTCCTTATCCTTTGGAAAAATGGTCACTATATATTCGGTAATCAGTTTGTCCTCCCTGAGCAAAAAGAAAGTGATAAATGAGATGGCAAAAATGGCCCAGGCCATGTTGCCAAGTAAGGAGGCCAAGGTGGCCACCAGGTCGGTGATGACCCTGATGTTTAAAACCGATGCAATCCATTGCTGCAGCGCATCCGTTAAAGAAACCGCTTCCTCCCCTCCCAGCTTGAGATTTGAGAACCATGTTTCAATACGCTCAATGGGCTTCTCAAATTCCTCAATCATCAGGGCAGTATCCACATTGGACAACTCCTGAGCCTCATTAGCGATTAGAGGTATAAACAGACGGAAAAAAGTAAAGAACGTGGCCCAGATTACAAACAGGGTCAGCAAAGCCCTAATGGATACGGGGATCCTCCATTTCCCTATCCTGATCCTTCCCAGCATCCTGACAAGAGGTCTGGCGATCAGGGATAGTACAGAGGCAATCAGGATGTATGCGACAATATTGGAAAAACGCCACACTATTAATCCGAGCAGAATTATGCCGGCCATGACCAGGAGGGTGCGGGGTGTAAGCCAATTTTTAGTTGCCATAGTCTAAGGTAAAGATAGTGATTTAGTGTTGAAAATTTTTCCTTTTGATTTATTGCCTGAATGGCTACTTTTACCTGCCGTTGGAGAGGAGGAACTATGAAGCAGTATCTTGATTTATTGTCCCATGTCCTGGATCAGGGAACCAGGAAGGAAGACCGGACCGGAACCGGAACCTTAAGTACATTTGGCTATCAGATGAGATTTGATCTGGCCGATGGTTTCCCTCTGATGACTACCAAAAAGCTCCACCTCAAATCCATAATCCATGAATTGCTCTGGTTTCTTAAAGGAGATACCAATACCAAATACCTCAACGATCATGGGGTGAGAATCTGGAATGAATGGGCAGATGAACAAGGCGACCTGGGGCACATCTACGGATACCAGTGGCGAAGCTGGCCGACTCCCGACGGGAAGAGCATTGACCAGGTCACCAGGGTAATCGATTCCATTCAGACCAGTCCCGATTCCAGGAGACATGTGGTGAGCGCATGGAACGTGGGGGACCTGGACCGGATGGCACTCCCCCCCTGCCATATTCTTTTCCAGTTTTATGTGGCCGACGGAAAACTCTCCTGCCAGCTTTACCAGCGAAGTGCCGATATCTTCCTGGGTGTTCCCTTTAACATTGCCTCTTACTCCTTCCTGCTAATGATGATGGCCCAGGCCACCGGTCTCCGGCCAGGCGAATTCATCCATACACTGGGAGATGCACATATTTACCTGAACCACCTGGAGCAGGTGAAGCTTCAACTCAGCAGACAGCCCAGGGCACTGCCCTCAGCAAGACTGAATCCTGATATTAAATCGGTCTTCGATTTCAGCTTTGAGGACTTCATCATTGAGAATTATGATCCACACCCCCATATAAAAGGGAGCATATCTGTCTGACATGGAAAACAGAATCCTTCGCAACATATCCATCATTGTTGCCATTGCCGAAAACCATGCCATTGGTAAGGACAACCGCCTGCTGTGGCACCTGTCGGACGATCTGAAACGATTTAAGAAGCTGACTACTGGACATACCCTTATTATGGGACGAAACACCTTCCTCTCCCTGCCCAATGGTGCACTACCCAGGCGCAGACACATTGTGATCTCGGATGTGAAAGATGAGCAATTTGAAGGATGTGAGATGGCAGCTTCCCTGGATCATGCCATTGAGCTGGCCGGCGAAACCGGGGAATGCTTTGTGATCGGCGGAGGGATGGTGTATGCCCAATTCCTTCCCATGGCAGGAAAACTCTACCTTACCCAGGTTCATGAAACCTTTGAAGCCGACACCTTTTTTCCTGAAATTGACTTCACGCAATGGAAGGCGGTGGAAACTGAAGAGGTCGATGCCGGCCAAAAGAACGAATATCCCCACACCTATACCGAATTTGTGAGAATTTAAGGACTCTCTTGTAGTTGACCACTGAAATCACTATTTTTCCATCTTAAAATAAATCTGATCCCTATGAAAAAGTATCTGTTTACCGCCATTATCACTCTTTTTGTACCCCTCTTTCTGCATGCGCAGGCAAGTAAAATTGAAGGTGTCTGGTACAACGACGAAAAAACCTCGACCATTGAAATCAAAAAAGGATCTGATGGGAAGTACCATGGAAAGATCAACTGGCTGGACGAGCCCAATGAAAATGGCAAACCAAAAGTGGATGACGAGAATTCCGATCCAAAGCTGGCCAAGCGACCCATCATGGGACTGGCCATCGTAAAGAACTTCGAATACGATACAAAGAAGAAAAAGTGGGAAGAGGGCTCAATCTACGACCCGAACAATGGCAAAACTTACGACTGCTTTGCCTGGTTCGAGGATGGCAACTATAGCAAGCTCTATCTCAAAGGATACGTGGCTGGAATAAAGGCCCTGGGCCGTAAAACCATCTGGACAAGGAAGAAGTAACAGCTTTGCTGCTACTTAGTCGGTAGTCTAAAGTCGATAGTTAATTGAGGAACCGGCCTGGATAAGGCCGGTTTTACTATTTCTGTGGGGGACGTTCCCAGATGGCATTGTATATCTTCCACTCCCCGCTCATCTTTCCCATATGCAGGTAGTCGATGAAATCAGGGGTGATGGTTTTTACCATGGCAATGTATTCACCCACTTCGATGATGTGCACTTCCATCTGTTTGTCAGGATCGGATTCCAGCTCGTTGGGTTTTTGCCCGACCCACTGAAGCATTTGCGCGTAGGTAGCAGGCGCAATCACAAGTTCATTGGACCTGGGATTTAGTATAATCCCTCTTTTTGCAAGATCCGGCGACAGGGCCTTGGCCATCCGGGCCGTATCGGCTGAATACCATCCTTCCAGGTAGTTCAGTGCACATTCTTTGATGGCCTCCTCCTCCGTAGATTGGCAAAATGTATTCCCGGTGGAAAGAACAATAAGCAGAGATGCTACTACCGTGTTTAACATGTTTTTCTTCATGATGTGTGGCTGTTTTGCAGTTATTAGTCTCCAATAAATTTAGGAAATTATGGCCAGATATTAAGAGGTCCTAAAATCGTCCGGAAACGTACACCCTGATCCCACTAACGTTCACTTTTCTAAATAAGAGAAAGTCTATATTATTTTGTATTCACCTCTTTAAAAGCCATTTGCGACCTTTGGCACGCTCTGTGCTTTAAATAAAGTGAAAACAAATCTTACGTCCTTTTACATTTCACACTTACGGGTGATACAGTAAAATTTCTTTTTTAGGTTTAAGTGGTTAGTTTAAAAGGGGTCTTTCCGGGCCCCTTTTACTATTTTTGGCGTCAGTATCAGGACCTAATGATGCAGAATATATGCGATGGCCACATATTCGCTTAGTGCAATCCCTTTGGCAGCATCGGTGTTTTTATAGTAGTTTTTCATTAAAGGGGCATCCGCAACTCCTCTTGGCCCATGCTCGTACTCCCATACCATGCCTGTAAATTCAAGATGATCCTCAATCTGACTTCTGGTCACAGGATCGCTCACCTGCTCAAGGAGCAATTCCCTGAAAGATCGTGCCGCCAGAATAAAATCCTTCCCTTCTCCCTGTTCCAGTATAGCTTCCCTCCCGGCCTGTTTATTGTCTTTTGCAGCTACTTCTGAAATGGGAGTGCCAGGTTCACCCACATGAGCTTTCAATCCTTCCTGCATATCAGCAATCATTACCTGCAATTCCCTGGCCTGATCATGGATCCGGTTGATGGTACTGAGTTTAACCTGGTGGATGCTGTCATGCGAGCGTTCCAGCAAATCGCTTGTCCTCTCCTGAACCGTTTCCACCTGGACCTCATTCTTTAGGGAATGGTCCAGATACACATACAGCACATCCTTAGACATGTTAATGTTACTAAACAACATCACAATGGCAATACCCACCAGCAACATAACAATATAAGGCAGGTTTGCTTTCTCCTTCCCGCTCCGCTGGAACACATTGACCACGTACAAAGGCACAAAACCAATAAGCAGAAAGCCAATGCTTGCATAGATCATTTTGCCTGCACCGGGCCAGTGCATGATTTTAAACACGGCACCAGCAAGAAGCAGTGCCAGCGTCAGATAGCCCACAATGGCATAGATGGGATTTTTCTTCTCCGCCTGCTCCTTGTAGTTGGTAATAAAGTAGAGGGGTAAAAATACAAGAACGATCAGAACGAGACCTACGGTGATTAAGATCCCCGCTCCCGGCCAGTGCATTTTTTTAAAAAGAGACCCAATAATGGTAATGATCGCTGAACTTAGTCCGAATAAATACGTGAAATTTTTCATGCGTTGATATTTTTTGTCAAGGTTTAATAGTGTTTGGTGCTGGATCTCGGGCAAAGCCTTGTCGCCAATGGAGTGGAGCACCTGATCGTAGGAAGATTCAAAATCCTTCCCTTCGCTCATATACTCCTCCACCATGGAGCATACGTGATCCAGCACATCATCAATGAGCCTGTCGTAGGTCAGTCCCCGACTGACCAGGTCTCCTTTGATGCGTTCGTAATTGTCATCAATGGTTGCGGCAATCATTTCAGGCAGGGGTCGGCTTTAGTACGTAGCTTAAGGTGTTCACAAAATCAAAAAACTCATCCACCTTCTGCTCCGTCCAGGTTCGCCCTGTCTCTGTAAGAGTGTAGTACTTCCGGATCCGCTTCCCAATGTATTCCACTTCGGTAGCGATGTGCCCATCAGCCTCCAGTTTATGCAAAACCGGGTAGAGTGCTCCGAATGTGAGCTTGATCTTACCGGTGGAGAGCTCTTCCACCTTTTTGGTAATCTCATACCCGTACATTCGTCCGTTGTCGGCCAACAACTTCAAAACAATTGTTCTCAAAGTACCTTTCAATAAATCTTTCGCTATCATAACGACAAATATATAACATTATTATATATATGTAAATTATATATAAGTTTTTTTTATATGTATTCTGAACGTAACTAATACAATTCAGGAAATCTGTCAGGATCTGATTCGTGCATGATCCTGTAAATGGATTCAAACACATCTTCTGCATTTGGATTCGAGAAGTAGTCTCCATCGGAGCTGTAGGCTGGGCGGTGCTCCTGTGCAGTTATGGTGATTGGCTCGGAATCCAGGTAATAATATGCTTTCTGCTCTTCCAGTACTTTTTGCATCATAAAAGCAGTTGCTCCTCCGGGCACGTCCTCATCAAAGAATACCACCTTTCCGGTCTTTTTGACCGATTCCACTATGAGGTGATTCAGATCGAAGGGAAGCAGGGTCTGCACATCAATTAATTCCACATGGATATCAAACTCCATTAATTGTTCTATGGCTTTCTGAGCAATTCGTACGCAGGAGCCATAGGTGACAAGGCTTACATCATTGCCCTCCAGAACCACTTCAGGGATACCTAAAGGCACACGAAACTGTCCCATGTTATTGGGTTTCGCTTCCCTTAATCCATATACTTTCAGAGGCTCAATAACCAATCCGGGATCGTCGCCCTGCAGGAGGGTATTGTACATGCCTGAAGCCTGGGTCATATTTCTTGGAACACACACGTGCACTCCTCTGATGGAATTAATAACCATGCTCAGAGGCGATCCCGAGTGCCATATTCCTTCCAGGCGGTGACCCCGGGTACGAATGATTAAGGGAGCAATTTGTGATCCCTTTGTCCTCCAGTGTAAAGTAGCCAGATCATCACTTATGGTTTCCAGGGCATAAATCAGGTAATCAAAATACTGTATTTCGGCTATGGGGCGTAAACCTCTCAGGGCCATTCCAACACCCTGTCCCACGATGGTGGTCTCCCTGATCCCTGTATCTGTTACCCTCAATTCACCATGTTTATCCTGCAAGCCTTCCAGGCTCTTATTTACATCTCCGATCTTTCCGGTATCCTCTCCGAAAATAACAATCCGGGGATCGCCGGCCAGTAAAGCATCAAAATTATCCCTGAGTATTTCCCTGCCGGTGATCCGCTCGGGATGCGCATCATATACAGGTGGGACCGGCTCAACCTTCAGGGGAGAGCGATCCGTTTCCGAAAGGAGATAGGTATTATAGCGTTTTCTGTTTTCTTCCTTGTACTGCTGCAGCCACCCGGAGATGGAGCTCTGAAGTTCCTGCCTGGCGGGACAGTCGGCACAAAGGTGCCTCATGATTCTTTTAGCTGTCCCCTGGATATCCCGGCGAACCGGATACATGATCCGTTTCAGGTCCCGGCTAAGGATCCCAAGCTTATCCACTCCGTCATTCACACATTCGCAGCTTCTGTTATCTATAATCTGAAGCAATTCATCCCTCTCCTTATAAATGGGCTCCGTATACGTAAGCCAGGCCTTATCGCGCGCCTGCCTACCAAGCACGGTGGCATTTTCCTTCAGCTCCGAAATAGTTTCCTTAGTTGCAATTCCTGACTTCAGCATCCACTCTTCCATCTTAAGCAGCGGATCGTGCAGGGCCTCCCACTTAAGGCGTTCCCTGGATTTATAGCGTTCGTGACTTCCGGAAGTGGAATGTCCCATGGGCTGCACCATCTCTTCCACATGAAACAAGACCGGAACATGGTCCTGCCGGCATTTCTCCACGCCTTCTGCAAATACCCTGATCATATCCAGGTAATCCCAGCCTTTTACCCTGTAAATCAGGATTCCCTTATCTTCATTTTCTTGCCGGAAACCCTCCAGAGCCTTCGAAACACTTTCCTTTACAATCTGCTTATCCTTGGTGACCGAAATACCGTATCCATCGTCCCAAACGGCCAAGGCAACCGGAATCTGCAGAACTGCTGCTGCATTCATTGCTTCAAAAAAATGTCCCTCGGCTGTGGCTGCATCGCCTATGGTCCCGAAAGCAAGCTCGTCCCCCTTTGAACTGAAGCGGGTCATGCCTGCCAGCTGTTTGTTTTCCCTGTACAGCTTTGATGCATAGCCGAGTCCCACCAGACGGGGCATTTGTCCTGCTGTGGGGGACAGATCAGCGCAGGAGTTCTTCATTTCAGCCAGATTATTCCAGCTGCCATCTTCTTTCACACTCTGTGTGGCAAAATGGTTGTTAAAATTCCTGCCCGCACTCCCCGGATTGACCAGCTCATCGGTATGTCCGTATACCTGGTAGAAAAACTGTTCTGCACTGGTGATTCCGGCGGCCATCATAAAGGTATGGTCCCGGTAATATCCCGAACGCCAATCCCCATTTCTGAAATTCCGGGCAAGGGCAATCTGGGCCACTTCTTTTCCATCCCCGAAAATCCCGAATTTTGCCTTTCCGGAAAGCACGTCCTTCCTTGCCAGCAATGCGATTTCCCTGCTTAAAAGGGCCAATTGGAAATCGGCCAGTACTTCTTCATTTGTTAAAGGAAACGGAGCATCAGACATATCAGTAACTTTATTAACTTTGCTTCTGAATTTGACATTCTATCAGACAAAAGACTAAGCGTATTGTTCAGATGTTTTTGAAGATCCTTTTATTAGCCCTGGTCCTCCTCAGCATAGCCATGCTGGGCATGATGTTGAATATCCTGGTAAAGAAAAAAGGAAGGTTCCCCGCATACAGGGTCGGGCACAATAAGGATATGTCTAAACTGGGCCTGAAATGTGTGAAACACGAGGAGATCAGGTGCCATAATAAAAAGTTAAAAGAGGCAAAAGGTTGTGCCGGATGCTAACAACCTGCCTGGTTAGCTGTTATACCTTTCAGAAAAACCTTTGCAGGAGCAAACGATGCTTAAGATTCTGTTAATTACCATAATACTTGTCGGAGTGGCTTTTCTGGGATTAGCCATTCGCCTTCTTATTGACCGCAAAGCCGAATTCTCCGGGGGAAGCTGCCAGGCTACTCCTGAAGGACTTAAAGACAAAGGGATCTCCTGTGGCTGTGGTGGAGGAAACTGCAATAGCGCTCATAAGGAATCCATGGCTGGCCCAGAGATTGTCCATAGAAGCATCTCTTCTTTATGACGACCTCCCCCTCTGGGTTAGTTGACTTCATTTCTTTGATGAAATAGAATTCATAGGGCAATGCCTCTAATGCAACAGGATTTCCCTGATCATTATTATATGCTTGATATGGGAATGATTATATGCTTGATATGGGAATGGTGAGCTATTTCACTTCAATCTCCACCAGGAGTTTTCCTTGCCCGGTGGCGGGAATAAGAGGTGCGTCCTGTTCCTTGCCGTCCACTTTGAATGAAGTGATTTCTGTACCCTCTCCTGAAACTGTGATGTTCAGGAGCATATTCCTGTATTTCAATCCGTTCAGGCTAACAGGCCCAATTCCTTCAGGAAGTACCGGCGAAAAACGAAGACCTCCCTCCTCTAGCACTATTCCGAACAAACCTGAGTATACCATCCTTAAATACGCTGTAGCCGACCAGGTTTGCCTTCGGGTCGACTCCCACAGACCGATCTCCTGACCATTGGCCTGCATCCCGCCATACCGTTCACCGGTGACCGGATGATAGATCTCCGAGAATTGCATGTCCCTAACTGCGTTGGCAGCCAAGGCCTGCAGCTCGTGGGTAAAAACTTCTACTTTCCCGTATCGGGCAGCCACATCGGCCCACATGCCCTGGATCTGAGGCCAGACCGTCACATTGTGGCGCCCGAAAGACATTCCATCGGGATCGGTCTGAAAACGAGGCAATTCGGGCCAGCCGCAGGTCACCCCGTGGGGACTCACGTATTGGTTGCGAAAAATGGATGCCGCCTGCTGATCATCCGTGATCCCGAACATCATGGCATAGGCGTTTCCCAGAGCTTCCTGAAGTTCGCAGGTACCTTCCTCATCGATATAGAAGCTGTACACACCGGTATTTTCGTTCCACAAATGCCGGTTGATCGCCTCCTTCAGGGCAGCTGCCTTGGTGTTCCACTCTTCCTGACCCTCTTCATCCAACACCCGGGCCATTTTCCCGGTTACCCTGTAAGCATTGTAATAGAGGGCATTGGTCGAAATGGCCATCATGGGAATTCCGAATCCGGGTTGACTCACTTTATCCTGATTGTACTCCGGCCAGAGAAAAGCACCGCTCTGCATGCCTGTATTGGCATACTTGGCCGGGTAAGCCGCCACCCCGTCGCTCCATCCCAGTCCCCGAAACAAACCGTATACAGCGTTGAACTCGGTATCCTCATAATAGGTTAGCATATCCCTGGCCACCCGGAATGCCACCTGAAGGAACTCCCTATCGCCCGTCACCAGATAGTGGTTCCAGGCCCCGCTGATCCAGATCACTGCATCCCAGTACTGTCCTTTGGGCCTGAGTGTCCCGTCCTCGTACTCATTCAACACAGATAAAAGGGTATTTTTTGCCACCTCCGGCACCAGCAAGGAACCTCCGCTCCATGCGTTAATGGAAGCATCTCGTATCCAGGGAGTGTTATAGTCTACCCCTGCAATAAGCACAGGTACTACCTTCCCCGAATAGAGGCTCTTATACTGCTGAATGTTGGTAAACAGATCCCCCACAGCCATGCGGTAGGCGATATCCAGTGTATGGTCGCCCGCTCTCAGGTTGGGATAGTAGAGGGCGATGGCTTCGTCTGTGGCTTCAATCTCTCCTATATCTGTTGAAGAAGCAGTACATGCTGCAATAAGTACCGATGCAATCATCACTCCCGTTAACCAAATTTCTTTTTTCATCATTGAAAGATTTATTATCAGATTTTTATGAATCGTTTAACAACGACACCTCTGCGCGTAAAGAGCATTACGGAATATATCCCTTTTTCCAGTTTCTTCACATCCAGGGAATATGCGTTCTTGGCAAATAGGTTCGTCCGAAGCAATAAATTGCCACCGATGGTATACAGCTCCAACTGATCCAAAGCCTCTTCACAAAAAATATGCAAACGCTCTGAAACAGGATTGGGAAACAAGCTCAGCTCAACCTCTGCTCTTCCAACGGCATGGGAAATCCCTGTCCCCACCTCCCCTTCTATCACCAGAGAAGTATAGATGCGAAAACCCGGGATCTCAAGCTGGACCCTCCCATCCTCCAGTCGCTGCCCTTGCAAGGTAATCGGTGTTTCGCTATCGCTATCGTACAAGGTATAGGTAGTATTTCTGCTGACTTCCAATGGCAGGGTAAGTATCAGGGTTCCACCTGTAGAAGGCGTAATGAGATCGTTTTTCAGATCAATATCGGTATTCAGAAGATCCACATACCACCGACCCGCTGTCCGGTCTGCATGCATGATAGCCCGGATCCTTCCTTCCTTAAAACCAGCCAGTTCAATCTCCCGATCCAGCACCTCCATACTTATGAGAGAATCCATGACCTCCTTCAGCCTCTCTAATGAAGAGTTTCCATATTGGGTGTGTGAGTTCAGGTGATCCACGTAGAACTGCATATCCCTGTTGTTTTCAAGGAACAAAACGGTTCCCCCGACAGGAGCATTGCGAGTCAGCTCATACAGCAATGCGGTGTTGTTTTGTGCAAAGGCTTGTTCCGTACCCTGGTAACGACCTGCCTCTTGTCCGGAAATCACCACCGCACCTCCATCTTCGATAAATGGAACGATGACTTGAGCAATTTTCACAGAATCAATAGCTTCCACTCCAGGCAAGATCAGCACAGAAATTGAAGAGAGATTCTCGGTGGTAAGTTTGAAATCCGGAATGGTACGGTACGGAATATGCAGTCTCTCCAGGGCCGTCCCCCAACCAAAATAACCGGTCAATGCCGGATTTTTACCTCCCTTGGCGAAACCGTTGGGAGTGAGGTAAAGGTATTCCGTATCGGTGGAATAGAGAATGCCCACCATCCCTTCCCGTACACGCTGACCAAATACCGGGGCCATGCGTTCGATGGTGGAATTGACTTTCAGGGCACTGGCATCGTCACCCGGGAACATGGGTTGCTGCTCCCCCAGGTTCAGGCTTACATTGCCGGTGAGGGCCTCATATCCCAACAGCTCTCCCAGGTGTGTTTGCCCCAGGTATTGCGCATAGGGCCCCTCCAGGTAATACCAGACAGAAGCCACATGGCTCCTGGTAAAGGAAGTGGTCATGCCATAAAATGGAGTAGTATGTCCGTACGGAGGTATCCCATCGCAGTAGCCGTAGGTGCCTCTGTGATAAGATGGGGAATACTCTGTAGAGGCCATATCCACCGATGTCCCTTTAAAAGCTCCATAGCTCAGCGAAGGCAGATCATTTCCCGACACCAGGATCTGCTCCGGAACCTTGCCCAGTGCCTGTGCTGTATCTTTGATTCCCTCAAACAGACGGTTCATATTACGGTGCCCGATGGCCGCCTTATGGGTTTTGTATGCGCTCCAAAGCGGATCGTCCAGCCACAGTTCGTTTCCCCACTGACTCCTGGTCGTATGACTGGTCAGATTTCCCGGATCTCCCCCGGGAAAATAGGTTAGAAACTTCTTTTTCAAGGCCTCTCTCACATCGTAATCCACAGTCATCGTTTCCCCCTCTACGGGATGAGCCTCCAGGTACTCCCTGAATAAGGCCACGGACCACTCGCCAAAAGCATTCTCCAGGGCGATGGTCCCCACAAAATCCCAACCGGTGTAATTATCGATCCAGAAACCGTCCACATGCTGCTCTTCCATAAACCAGGCTGCCGCCCTGATGTTTCGCTCCACCCACCAGGGGGAGGCCATATCCTTGCGGATACTGATATCATCCACCAGAATCGTGCTTGCTCCGGGATCCGGCGGGGTATATGGTACCTTTCCCTCCGGATTTGAAGATATGGATAAGGCGCTGGCTGATATATTCCCATTGATATCTTTACATGCCATAGCATCATAGATCAGGGCATTTCTGGGGTCGGAATCATCGTCATTTAAATAACCCAGTGCCACCGTACCATCAGGATAACCAGGAAGGGGCATATCAGCGGGGATGCCTTTGGGCTTCTGCCAGTCAGGATCATTGACCCAGGAAGCCATTCCGGCCCATTTTACACTATTCACATGGTCATTAAATCCTGGCCCCTGGCTGTCCCAGTTCCAGGCAAAGGCAAGCATCCTGGAACTCCCCGTATTAGGATCCTGTTCAAAGGATCCATCAGGCAACTGGTGAAGACCCACAATAAACTCTCTGGTCTCCCCCATGCCTTCAAGCCATGCCATGATCTTCACACCATTTGCCTGGATCAGTGGGGTATTCACCTTTTCATAGGTGATTACATGGTCCCTGAAAAAAGGGGCCCGGCCTTCATCCTGAAGCCCGTGAACCACTGTCATGGCACTGGCGTTGGTAGCCAGCACCTTCTGCAGTGACGAAGTGTAATAGGTGAACCGGGGCCAGTTATCCCACCAGGAAACCTCCTGTCCCTGTACCTTTAGTACCGTGAATATGATGAATAATGAAACGAGGTTTCTGGTAAGTGCTTTCATTCTATTTTCTCCACTATTAATCTATTCAAAAAAACTGATTCTTTTCCTGTGAAGTATGGAAGTGAAAGGTCAGCGTATTCCTCTGCTCACTCACTTCCAAATCGCACTTCGATCACATTACCATGGTGTTTAAGGTAATCGAGAGATAGATCGAATTTCTTCATGGTTGCTCGATATTATTCCTGATACTCTTCAACCACGACCAGAAAGGTCCAGTAATTATCCACCAGAAAACCCTCATAGCCCCAGCACTCTCCATCCCAGGTACGCCAGTCCCGTGTCATGCCATTTTCACACTCCCCCTGGAACCCACCTTCCTCATAGGCTTTCAGCATGGGAAAGAGGATTCTTTCGGCATCTGCACGCCTGCCCAGTCTGAACAGAGCGCTTAGGGTGAAATAGACATAGTTGCCTGAGGTGCCTCCGTTTTCATAATGCTGCCATCCGTCGTTCAGTTCATCGGAAGTATGCCCTCCCCAGCGGGGTTCGTGGTGGGTATAATCGGCCCGGGGAATGGAGAGCAGATTGCCCGGCAGCCCCATATCAAAGCGGTTGAAACCCACTTCGTCCATTTTTGCCAGCATGGCATCCATGATACGGTTCCCCTGTGCTTCAGTTAACAGGCCAAATGTTATGGCAATGCCATTAACAAAGGTGAAGTAATAATCATGCAGCATTCCGTCTTCGCTTTTCCAGCCAGCAAGTACTCCTGTTTCAGGATTGAAAAAAGTGGGATAATAATTGCTTTTTAATCTCTCTGCAAAATTTCTGTAGCGTTCCGATGCCCGCTGATCCCCCATCAGTGCACACAACGGGGCAAAACGTGTAAGCGCCGAGTACGCCAGGGCATTGGCATAGGCATCTTTATGACCAAATCCGATGGTATCCCACCAGTTGGCCGGACGTTGATATACTTCACCGCTCCAGGAACCGGAATTCCCGCTGAAACCATATTCAATTAGTCCATCCCCGTCTTTATCCCGGCTTAGAATCTCCTCGGCCCATTTCACCATTCCGCTATAACGCCGTTTCATCCAGTCCAGGTCCTCCGTTCCTTTGTAGTAATTACATGCGGCTATCAACAGCGAGGGATAGGTGTCCAGTGACGCGTTTTGTCCTCCCCATTGTACATTTTCTGTGCCAGGCACATCCGCATAATACCCAAAGATCCCGTATCCTTTATGCCCATCAAGATACCGGTCAACCGTCATCCCCACCAGATCAATGGCCCGCAGATCATCCACCAGGTTAGGCGCCTGCAATGCCAGTTCGGAATAACCATACTGCACAAATGCACAGGAATCGCTGCTTGAGTTATTGGAAAGCACCATCCAGTTGGGATTGACCTGGAAGGTATTAAGATAATTTCTCCTGAACCCGTCGAAACGAGTATCTCCCTTTATTCCTTCCACTTCGGGAAAGATGGCTGCTATTTCGAAACTGTATTCCACCGTGGGAACCTCTTGCGTGGCCGGAGGAAGTGAAAGCTGAACGTATTTTACGGGCTCATCCATCCTCTCTGCTGTGTAATCCAATTGCTTTACCTGGACGGATCTGATACGGAAAGAACCCATATCGGGAAGATGCAATAGTGCCGGGGTCTCTATTTTTCCTTTTTCAGGAATCCTGCCCAATACTGTAGCATGGTTCATACGCTGGTCGAATGTAAATACCCAAGGAACATTGTTCTCTGTGTAATTTGAAAGCAGAATAAAACCCTTATCGGTGGGTTTAAACTCCCAGGCAGCCACAGCTTCTCCATCCCGGTAATAATGGGAGGCCCCTCCACTGGTTTTTAAGATGAACCCACTCCTGTTTGTCAGGTTGTCAAGCAACAACGGACTCTGGTCCAGTTTCGACTTTCCCAGCGAGTCCACCGAGAAATAATCAAATTGGGGATAGGTGATATGCAGTGCATATTTGAAACTGGCTGACATATTTAGTTCCCGAGAATGGGCCATTGTATTCACAGCAGGCCACCATGTTAGTGCCAGGCTTCCAGCAGTCATACGCTTTACTGCTTCTCTTCTATTCATAAGATCAGAGTTTTAGAAAGCTTACATTATGTGTTTTAATATAGGCAAAAAATAATCCCCCGCCACAAGCAGCAGGGGATTTAAACTCACTAACACGAAAACTACTTCTTAATCATTCGCTTTACACCTGTACCATCGTCGGTCTGGACTTTTACCATATACATACCCGGTATCAGTTCTGAGATATCCATCATCCTGGCAGACGCAGAATTGAAGCTCCTCGGAGCAAGCTACGGGGAACCGAGCCGGCGAGCTCAACGGAGCTAATGCGCGAGCATAATTCAAATGCTTCAGCCCAAGTTTTCAACATTAATTCATTGTGTCACAATTATTTGAAGGTTTTCGTGCAGGCGCTAATTACCATAATACTTGTCGGAGTGGCTTTTCTGGGATTAGCCATTCGCCTTCTTATTGACCGCAAAGCCGAATTCTCCGGGGGAAGCTGCCAGGCTACTCCTGAAGGACTTAAAGACAAAGGGATCTCCTGTGGCTGTGGCGGAGGAAACTGCAATAGCGATAAATAAGTGCCCTTGTGAGCTGTAGAGGGCTTTTTTTTAGCAGGAGTTGGCGTCATTAAAGCGTATCATCATTTCCCGTATCATCATGAATAAATGGCTTTCTTAATGCTTTGGGCATTTGCATTTATTTTCAAACCAAACCTGGATCTTTTTTTCCATACCTGGCTATCCCAGTTCATAAAATTTCTTATAGCGTGGTTATTTATTATCCGGTTTGTACATGTTTTAGGTACTTTGGGGATAATATTTATCCCCCAGGGGATAAATATTATCTTCAATGACATCGTTTTAGTGGTTTAATGGATAATCAATATCCATATAGCATTCCTACAGGACGCTTTTTGAAGGATTGTGCAGGTCTTTTCCTCTCCCACGAATGCTTCTCACAATTAGTTGCTGATGCTGGTAACGATACAGCCTTCTGTGCATCAAATTGGGAAGAAGCGAGCATTGGGGGAAATCCTTCTGCCATTGGGGGAACTGAACCTTATACATATGCTTGGTATTGCTAATGATTCTGTTACGGCTAGATTCTCCAACTATATCATTTGTTTGGGCGAGTGCAGGCATGAGATCTTAGTGACCTTGGACACGGTTTATACTTCTGCAATTTGATCATGTCGGATGAAACGGTAGGATCGGAAAATTGTCGTGGAATAGTCTAACACAAAGCAGGAAAAGACCCACTGACTCACGAAATAATAAAAACATTCTTATCATGGATAGATATTGTTTGGCACAATGATTGAGTTTCCATAGTCAATAATTTCTTATTCACCCTTAAACATATCTCCCATGAAACAATTCCTAATTATTATAGCTGCATTTGCATTTATTTTACCTGTGCATTCCCAAGATTCTGAATCATATACGGACAAGAAAAATGAGATCAACATTGGATTTTTCAATGCATTTGAACTAAACAACTTTTCTGATTTAGGCATCGGATATAAAAGAATGGCTAGAAATGGCGCATGGAGAATAGGAACAGGTTTGTATTTTTCCGACTATGAATATGATGGAGAAGTTTCTGTAACCACCCATGGCGGTTATAATATTTCACCACGCATCGGCTATGAATGGCATCAATATTATAATCGTTTTCAACTACAATATGGTACTGATGTGGTGACGAGTTTTCATAAATCCACATTGGAAGAAGTAAATGAGACGTATTATAGATTTCAGCAATCGATTGATAATAAAATTAGTATTCGCCCCTTTTTTGGTTTGAAAGTTTTCATCACAAAATCGATTTCCATATCCACCGAAACATACCTTGATATTGGGTACACGAAGGGAACATTTGAGAACAATACATCAACTAACAATTCTATGCGAACTGAAAAAGGCGCTTCCGTATTATTAGGTCCACTTGGTGTCTTCTCGATCAACTTCCACTTCTAATCGATAACAGACCTTCCAGATTAGCATGAAAAACAACAAACCCCCTGATCGTTATAAATCAAGGGGTTCTGGTTTTCATTTGGGTGGAAGACCGGGCTTGAACCGGCGACCTCTGGAACCACAATCCAGCGCTCTAACCAAACTGAGCTACATCCACCATTTGGGAGGGCAAAAATAATAAATTATTCAATAATATCTTCTGAAGAGACAAAACAAATATACTAAAGGGAGTGATGCCGTACAGAGTGGCCTCTCCTGACACGCTCTAAGTACCACTGGACCAGAAGGGAGTTATAGCTTCTACCCTCCACACTCACCTTGACACCCCGATCCCTGAGTTCCTGCTTAAGCCGTCCGGTAGCTTCTTTATAAAAAATGTCATCCTCCCTTTGATATCGCCAGGAGAGCAACCGGTCCGGGATCAATTGTTTTACCCTGGCTCTCCAGCGAAACCTTCTCTGTAGCCTCCCGGAAGGCTGCATCTCCCCTTCCATATTGATTCGAAGCCTTTGAAAGAGCCCCTCCTTCAGGTAGGTATCATAAAGGACCTTGTTTTGCTTGAACTTTAGCGGGACAGACCTGAAGAAATTCATAAACTCCAGATCGAAGAAGGGAAGCCGGTACTCATATCCAAACCAGTCATAAACGCTGCATGAGTTGCCGATAAATTTGGCGAATTTCTCCTTCAGGTCCCAATCCTCATACACCGTATGAGACATGGCCCCATCCACCATCTTCTTCTCCCTGAGGGTTCCCGCGATCCGCTTCAGCATGAGCCTGCTGGGGGGAACGGAGCTTAAACTATATTTTACCCGATGGATCCTGCGGATGGTCTTAATGAGTGGCTCTCTCCTTTCAGGCAACCCGTGCTTCAAGTAATTGCTGCCTGCAAAAAAATCAGCTGTGTGTCCAGGAATAAAAATAGCATCATGAGGGATCAGCCGGTTTTCCTTCAGGTACTTGACCGCGAAATACTCCTGCAAGAAGAACATGGAGGTGAAGTTGGAACTAAAATCAACATAGTCACCAAACGCTTCCTCCTGCTCAAATCCATCAATCAACTCCTCGCTGTAAATAACAGGTATATATTGAATCTCCAGTTGATTTGCAACCTGCTCGGCCAGTTTCATCTCACGGTTCCCTTCCCTTCCATAGGAGTAACAGATTAGTTTATCATACCCCGATTGGTGAAGCATGGCAATAATAAAACGGGAGTCATACCCCCCGCTCAGGGGAATCACCGCTGTTCTCCCTTCAAGGGATTGGACCAGTCGCCGGAATACGGTGGTTGTCATCTGGTCCAGGGAAGCCATGAAGAACTTAAATGATCTATCCCATGTTTCCCCAATCTGGTAACTCCAATAAAAACGGGGCGAAACGATACTTCTCTCAAGCTCAACAACCTGGGCAGCCTCTACTTGAAACACTTCATTCGAAAGAGTCTCCTTCCCTGTCACAAATCCGGCAGAACGAAATTCGGCCGCCGCCGCCCGGTTCAGGCTCCATTCACCATCCATCCTGTTTAAACAATTCACGTCATCAGAGACATGGGTCTCTTCCAATGACAGCCTGTAAAAGAGCGGGAAAGTCCGGAGCGGGTCTACTATGAGAAATCGTCTCTCACCCCTCTCCAGTACCAGTGAATATATCCCTGTACTTCCCTCCAGGTTCCGGATGATCTCATCACTGCTCTTCGCCTCTGCAAAGTGAGAAAGCAGGCAATCTCCTTTCAGATATGCTCCCCCGGCTGTTATCAGGTACCCTTTTACATGACACCCCGCATCTGAGTACCAGGCAAATCCCCTCTTGTGTATAAGGTCAATCATCAAAGAGCTGTGCTATCAGGGCGGCATACCTCCTGCTTATCACCTCCCTGCTGAAGTTTTCTATTGCATAAGTACGGATCTGTTCCGCATCATAACGTTCTATCTCCCGGCACACCTTCCTGATGGCATGAGAAAGTGCAGTCACATCCTCCTTTTCCACCATTTCTCCGGCAAAACCGGGTATAATTTTTTCTGGCCCCCCGGCCCGTGTGGCAACGATGGGCAATCCCACCGCCATCGCCTCAACAAATACAACCCCGAAAGCCTCCATCCGGCTTGCCAGAGCAAACAGGGAGGCTCGCTGCATCTCCTTGAGCAGTTCGGCGGGACTCTTCTTCCCGGTAAAAGTTACCCGGCCATTGAGACCCAGTTCAGCCACTTGGCTCCTCAATGATTTCAGCTCCGGTCCGCTTCCGACAATCGTAAGGGATAAATGATTATCGTCTCCTGCCAGCTTGCTGAAAGCCTCAATTAAAAGATCCATGCCCTTATCCCTCTCCAGGCGTCCCACCGACAGAATCCGAAACTCTTCCGGCTCCTCTCTGCCAGGTATGAAAGTTCCAGGAGTGAAAAATGAGGTGTCCACCTGATTAGAGATGACCATCAGTTTCTCCTCATCATCCATGTAGTTCAACACGCTTGGCTGCAGCGCCTCTGACACAGTAATGACCCTCTCTGCCCCCATAAAAGCTCTCCTCAGAAAAGGAGTATATCTCTGCTGCAGCAACTCCCCCTGTTCACTCTCGGACAGGGTAAAACGGCTTCTGTGTTCCACCACCAAATAAGGGATCTTCCACCTGTCCCATATTTGTGCCGCGAAGTATCCTGCCCACATCGATGAGTGCGCAATAATCAGGTCAGGAAGTCCAAAACGTTTCACATACTTTCTAAACAACCTCCGGGTGGAGATTGACCCCCTCTTTACGTTCCACAATTCCAGGCGTGGTACTTTCAGATAAAAAGAACGAACAACCCGGGTGTTGTTCACGAAGGAAACTGAAAAGCGGCGCAGGGTGCTTCGTTCTGAAAAACGAAGCTTTGTCAATCCCACCATCCTGTTAACCAGCAAATCAACCCTAAAGCCTCTTTCCTCCAGAGCTTCAGCTTGATCCTGAAAGAATTGCCCCCCGTCTGGCGGGTACCAGGACGGGATCACCAGAATGCGTTTCATCTTTTCCATTTACAGCTTTTGGCCAGACCCGCGGGATGACTTCATTTTATTCCGGATCAGTTCAAAGGTATAATATTCCTCCGGTAATACCGGGAACGATGCCGGTCTTGAAGAATATCTCTTTCCGGTATAGATGGCGCACTTGGTATGGGCCACATGGTAAATCTGCCCCATCCTTTCAGAACCTGCGCCGTCAAGAATAGCTGCCATCACTTCGAAGCGGACCTTGTCTGGATGAAATCCATAGTCATGCCATACGACAATGCTGTTTTCGCAGACCAGGTGCCTGAAAACATTCCTGGTATCACTTGCCACTGTCTCATAGTGGTGATCCCCATCAATAAAGACCAGGTCAAATTTCCTATCCATGGCGGCAAAATCAAACTCCCTGGAGTCACCCCTCAAGTGTGTCACATTGGAAAGATCTTCCGAAAAGAGGCGGTGTGAGGCAATGGTGGACTCTTTCATCCCCATCTGCCTCATCTCTTCATCGGTCAGAGAGAGCGTAGAACAGCTTTTTGCTCTGGAAGAGATGGTTGCAACGCTCTCTCCACGCCATGTTCCGATCTCAAAATAGTGGCAGTTATCAATGCATTCGGCCAGGGTGGCCAGCAGCATCATATCGGTGGGCAGCGACCCCCCGTCCAGAAAGGTCATGGGTCCCAGCGAAACAGGACCGCCAGGCACAAGTTGATCCATACCGATCACAGGCAACCCGTCGGGAAGCCCGTATCTTCTTCCCACATGCTCCTGCCAGGTATCCTCATCAGTCAGTACCCGGTTCAACAGAACCGGTTTTCTGGCGATCCACCAGAGGGCTTTTATTGCTTTTCCTATTTTATTCATGATCACTCCGGGGATTGTTTTTCTTAACCAGCCAAATATACCACAACAGGCTGTACAATATGACAAGGGTGCTGATACCGCTGTATAACGCAAGTCCAATATAAACATTGCCCATCATCACACCTGCGATCAATGCAATGAGCCTCCCTGCCAGCTTAAATCCGTCTATAATCATGGCCACCCTTTGTTTTTTGTAAAGATCCGGAATAAAGGAAAGTGGCATGACCAGGCTGACCATAAAGATCCAGGGCAGCATGATCCTGGCATAGAGACCGGCTTCGATCCATTTCTCTCCAAACAGGAATTCAAACAGGTCGGGAGCAAAGATCCCGAAGAGAACAAAGGGAGCAATTAAAACCTGGATTGTTCTTTGAATAAAAAGCCTGATCTCCTGCAGTATCGGTTTATCGTGCTGCTGTTTTTCCACAAACCGTTGGAACATAACCTGATAGAAAGCACTGGCCACCAGGCTTACCGGCCTGTAAAGGATCATATAGCCAAAGGTATATATGCCCGCAATGGCCGTGGAAAAGAAGGAAGAGAAAATAAATACCGGGAGTGCACCCGAAAAGTTGTTAATCAGGCCCTGCCACATGTTATACCTGGGGAAAAGATTGTATTGTCTGCCCAGCCTGCGCATCTCCGAAAACTTCAGCCAGCCGGCTTTGTGACTGTTGAAGCGCAGATGGATGGTCAGAAATACCAGTAAACCGATAAGCTGTCCGAATACCACACCAAAGATGAGACCGGCTGCTCCCACGATCAAAAGTCCGAGAACCAGTTTCATCAACGAGTTTCCAAGACTCTGCCCGATATTCGCCCCGGCAATAAGCTTGTAACGTTTCTCCCGGTTTGAATAATTCCGGAAGGAAGTGAACAGACCAACCAGCAGGGTGGACAGTGGGATGTAATACAACCAGTTCGAAATCTCCTCACTTCCCAGCAATTTGGATATCTGGGTATTGAAGGGAATGATTATAAGCAGAAGCAAAAGACTGACTCCCAGGCTGATCAGGCCCGAAAGCCCCAGCAGGTTGGTAGATTCCCGGTCACTTTTTGGGAGCAGGATGGCCAGTTCATACTTTGCTGTGGAGAAGATAATGGTGATGTTAAGAATATTCATGTAGAGTCCGAATACACCGAAATCCTCTTCGGTATAAATGCGGCTCAGAAAAATGTAAATTATAATGGAAAAGGCCTGGGCAAAGGTGGTTCCGGAGATCAGGGTGGCCACATTCTTAAAAAAATCAGTCTCCCAAATAGTACGTAGGGCACGAAACATGTCTAAAAGTAAGAATTAAACTGCAAAACTGTCAGGAAATAGCCTCTGCTACTCTATGGCATATGATTTGAACGGTTCATTCCTGAGAAATAATATATATTTGATCCAAATTTCAGGGAAATGAGAGCAATGAGATCATCCAATCCGGTGATGACCGGAAGGATATATGAGAAAGCTGGAGGGCTTAGTGCAGGAGCCAGCGTGATGTCAATCCACGGAACCATAAATAAAATCGGAATTATGCTGTTGCTGGTTATTGCTGCAGCTGCTTATACATGGAAAATGGTGATGGGAGCCAATCCGGCCCCTGCCGGAACTCTGGCCATAATTGGGGCAATAGGAGGACTTATCATGGCCCTGGTTACGGTATTCCGCCCACAATCCTCTGCCATTACCGCCCCTATATATGCCATTCTGGAAGGCTTATTCCTGGGCGCCATCTCTGCCATTATTAATGCAGCTTATCCAGGAGTCGCATTTCAGGCTGTTTTACTAACCATCGGGACGCTGTTCACCATGCTTTTCCTGTACAGATCGGGACGAATCAGGGCCACACCCAGGTTCAGGCGCGGGGTGATGATGGCTACCGGAGCTGTCTTTTTTGCTTACATGATCAGCTGGATTATGAGTCTGTTTGGCATGCCCATGGGATTTATGCATTCCTCGGGCCCCCTGGGGATCCTGATAAACCTGGCCATCATTGTAATTGCCGCACTGAATCTGATCATGGATTTTGATTTTATTGAAAAAGGGTCCCAAATGGGTGCACCAAAGTACATGGAATGGTACGGAGCATTTGGTTTGATGGTCACCCTGATCTGGTTATATATTGAATTTTTAAGACTTTTGTCCAGATTTGCAGGAAGGGATTAAAACAAACACAGTGAGTAAACTAGAACAATACTTTGAGCCATTCAGGAAGGGAATTATCGGGAATGATACGACCTTTGAATCTCCCTATGGAACCAAGAGGATTCTTTATGCCGACTGGATTGCCAGCGGCCGGCTTTATGAGCCCATCGAAAGCAAGTTACAGTCGCAGTTTGGCCCCTTTGTTGCCAACACTCACACCGAGACCACACTGACGGGCACCATAATGACCAAGGCCTATCACCGTTCTCATCAACTGATCAAGGAGCACGTGAATGCAGGCCCCAATGATGTGATTCTTACGGCAGGCTTCGGGATGACCGCGGTAATCAACAAACTAATGCGGATCCTGAGTTTGAAGGGCTGTGGAGGAGCAGAGGGCTATTGCATGAAGACTAATGAACGGCCTGTGGTTTTCATCACCCATATGGAACATCACTCCAATCACACCTCCTGGTTTGAAACCACTGCCGATGTGGTGATGATCGAGCCCAACAGGGATCTGCGGGTGGATCTGGATGACCTGAGAGCCAAGCTGGAGGAATATAAGGACCGAAAGTTTAAGATCGGATCGTTCACCGCATGTTCCAATGTAACCGGGGTGAAGACTCCCTATCACCAGTTGGCCAAGCTGATGCACGAATACGGAGGGCTGGTATTTATTGATTTTGCTGCTGGCGCCCCGTACATGGAAATAAATATGCATCCGGAAGATCCCATGGAAAAACTGGATGCCATTTTCTTTTCACCCCATAAATTTCTGGGAGGGCCGGGTTCATCAGGGGTTTTAATCTTTGACAAGGCCATGTACACTGCCGAAGTACCGGATAATCCGGGCGGGGGGACGGTGGACTGGACCAATCCCTGGGGCAGGTACAAGTACGTGGATGACATTGAAGTACGCGAAGACGGAGGTACACCCGGATTTCTACAGTCCATTAAAGCAGCGCTTGCCATCGAGCTTAAAGAGCAGATGGGCGTGAAGAACATCCTGAAACGGGAAGAAGAACTCCTCCAGATTGCACTCCCGGGTCTGAGGAACATGGATGGAATTGAGATTTTGGCCAACAACGTGGACGACAGGCTGGGAGTAATCTCGTTTTACCACCCCGAGATCCATTTTAACCTTTTCGTTAAGTTACTTAATGATCGTTATGGAATCCAGACCAGGGGGGGATGTGCATGTGCGGGTACCTATGGACATTTCCTGCTGGAGGTCTCTTATGACCAGTCGCAGGAAATCACAGAAAAGATCAATACCGGGGACCTGTCAGAAAAACCCGGATGGGTAAGATGGTCACTTCATCCGACCATGACCGATGAGGAGGTTCATGCCATTTTGGATGCAATAAGGGAAATTTCCCTTCATTTCCGTGAGTGGGCAGAAGATTATATATACCTCCCGGCAAAAAATGAATATGTAAACCGCAGTCATCCCGATACATCCCTTGAGGAAGGGATGATGGAGAATTGGTTCACGCTTTAGAACCTGTATATTACTTCAATGCAGATTATCCCTGTTTCAAATGAAAAAACAGTGCGGGCATTTCTGGATTTCCCCAGGAAACTGTATCGCAATGATTCCAACTATGTGGTCCCCTTTGACAGTGAAATTGAAAAAGCCTTCGACCGGGAGGTAAATCCCTACTTCAGGCATGGAGATGCTACCCGTTGGATCGCACTTAATGAGAAAGCAGAGGTGGTGGGTCGCATTGCAGCATTCTACGATCAGGTGAAAGATAAATCGGATTATGTGAGAAGCGGTGGATGCGGCTTTTTTGAATCCATAAATGACCGGCAGGTGGCCTTCCTGCTTTTTGATACGGCCAGGGACTGGTTGAAGGAACAGGGGTATGAAGCCATGACCGGACCCATTAATTTTGGAGAGAATGACACCAACTGGGGATGCCTGGTTCACGGCTTTATGCCGCAGGGTATTGGGATGACCTATAACTTCCCCTATTACCAGGAGCTGTTTGAGAGTTACGGATTCAAGCTCTATTACCGCCAGTACAGCTTTCACCTGGACATAGTAAAACCCTTTCCTGAGCGATTCTGGAAGATTGCAGAGTGGATCAACCAGAGAAAAGGTTACTCCTACAAACACTTTGATATGAAGCAGGTTTCAAAATTTGTTGATGATACGGTGGCTATCTACAACGAAGCCTGGTCACAGTTGAAAGAGGATTTCACTCCCATGGACCCGGCCTCTTTATACGACGAATTGAGAAAGGTTAAATCCATTATGGATCCGGAAATGATCTGGTATGCTTACTTCAATGATAAACCCATTGCATTCTTTATGTTTCTTCCGGATGCCAACCAGATCTTCAGGCATCTGAACGGAAAACTGCACCTGCTGAATAAACTCCGCTACCTTCAGTACAAAAGGAAAAAGACCATTACCCGTGCTAGGGGTACTGCAGCCGGAGTGGTTCCCAAATTTCAGAATTCCGGTGTCGAGTCGGGCATATTCTACCAGCTGAGAAAGGTGATGAACAAGAAACCCCAGTACAAAGAGTTTGAACTATCCTGGGTGGGTGATTTCAATCCCAAAATGCTTGCCCTCTACCAGACTACAGGAGCCACACATGCCAAAACCCACCATACCTACAGGTACCTGTTTGACGAAAATATGTCTTTCAAACGGTTTATGGAGGAAGCAGTGGATGAGTCAACGCTCCCGGATCGCGATATTTAGACAGCAATTCAGCGAATAAATATTTTGATCTTGTAAATAACATTTTTATCTTTGCAATCCGTTTTGAGAAAAGCGTTGATTTAGAAAACATTAAGACGATGAACCGAAGCTGCATGTGGCAGATAAAATAAACAATTACACATGAAGACAGATATACATCCAAAGAATTACAGGCTTGTTGCTTTCAGGGACATGTCCAATGGATTTACATTCCTAACCAAGTCAACTGCTCCTTCCAAGGAAACTGTTAAACTGGAAGATGGCAACGAGTACCCGCTCATCAAACTAGAGATTTCCAACACTTCCCATCCTTTCTATACAGGAAAGATGAAGCTGGTGGATACTGCGGGACGTGTGGACAAGTTTATGAACCGTTACAAGACACACCTGGACAAGAAGAAAAAATAAAAGGATTTAAGCCCTTTGTGAAAACCGTCCCGTTCCCGGGGCGGTTTTTTTTATCTGATCAAACTCATCTTTTGATGCTGTGACAGGTTCCCTGCCTGAATCTTGCAGAAATAGATCCCTTCTGATAGGTTGGCAGCGTCAAACATAATCTCGTGCCTGCCTGCCATCTGATGTTCATCTGCCAATGTGGCTACTTCTGCACCGGTTACATTGTAGATTTTCACAGTTACATCTCTGCCAACTGGTAGGTGATAAGAGATCGTGGTAAGTGCACTGAATGGATTGGGATAATTGGCCAGACTCAACTCCAGTGACTCACCTGCCCGTTCAATCACAGGCATTGGCCAGCCATTCTCCCAGGCCTTTACCACATCCTTGCCAAACCAGTTCAGGTCGCCCAGCGGGTAGCCGTCATCCCCTGCATTCAGGATCGCCTCATTGGTGGGTGTGAAATCAAAAGGCAGAGGCCAGATAAAATCTTTCGGCTCTGCAATGTCCGGACGCCAGGCAATTTCGATGTCAGGTAACATAGGATCCATGCGACCCAGCCTCTGTTCCCAGGACTTCTCTAAAGCACCTATTGGGATCTCTCCCATGGCGAACTGAGGATCAAATGAGGTACCATCCTGATCCATGAAATTATCCTCAATGGTCCATCCATATTGAACAGCAAAATCTTCCACAGGCCAGGTGACAAATGGCTGAGTGGTCACATTATTCGCCTCGTTCCAGTCTAGCACTCGCTGCTCGTTATACTGTAGGTTGTTGGTCACTGTCACTTCCCTTGTCACACCCGGAACATCCACCGAATCGAGCAGATGCGGAAGAATGGCAAAATCACCATTTAGCGTGTCTCCGAATTCATAGCTGATATAATCACCACCCCAAGTTAGTGTATCAGAACCATCAATCCACATACGCTCACCCACATAACCTCTTAAAAATGTATTAAACATAATGCAGTTCTTTAGTGAGAAATCCTTATCCTTACACTTGTGGAAAGTCATACCCCAGGTGTTCACATAGGTGTTGTGGTCGATGAATTGGGAACCATTGGGACCTGTTCCTGCGGATGACATATTTTCCCCACCCACAAAAACGGTATTGTTATAGCTCTCGGTAATGATGCTGTCTCCCTTGTAAAAAGGGCCGACAAAACCACACCCCCAACTGCACCAGTAGGTAGTACTGGTATTAAAATGGATGTTGTTGCGAAGGAGAAAGTGAGTACCCGGGAAATTGTGGGTCTCAATCCATCTACTGCAACCCTGTACAACACAGCCGGATACTTCTATATTAAGATATCCCTTAGTAACTCCAATGGTAGCTTCAATTTGTTTATTATCATTGGTAAAACCTATAAACCCTATATCTATTAAGGTGAGATCTGCTGCTACCAGAATCATATAAAAAACACCCTCCTGACCGGGAGCTGGATTCCCCCTGATCACTGCAGGAGGGTCTGCATCATCCAGGGAATATGCCTCACCCCTGATTACAATAGGTACTGTGATCTCTATCGGCTGATTTATCACATACTCTCTCCCCTTTTGCAGGATGAGTGTATCACCAGGATAGGCATTCATCGCATCAATGATGGTGTTCTCACCCGGTTCAACAATAATTCCCGTTTGCGAAAATGCCGGTTCATGGCTTAATAATACAATAGAGAAAGCCATAAAAAATACGGTGCGTATTAATAGTGGGTGTATGAATTTCATCTTTTGTAGTTTTAATCTGGTGCCCGATTGAATCGGACACCAGGTAGTAATCACGGATTGGCTTTCGTACATTAAAATTACGAATTTATTCCTGCCGCACACACACACTTTTTTTTGTTGTTATAGAGCATATTGCTGAACCCTGCAAAATTTATAATCATAAGTTTGAAGGGATTCCTTCCGAAACAAAAACTTCTGTCTCGTTAAAAACATCCCGGAGATGATTGCATGCTTTTTTATACTTTTAAATAAAAAATGCAACTGATCCTGTTCGATGATCACTCCTGGGACAATCTCTTGCCCCTCACCTTCACACGTCCGGTTTCCCACTTAAGGGTGGGTATAATTACCATTGCCGAGAAGTGGGAGCATGATCTTGGATCCAAAGCATCCACCCTCACACGCAAGTACCTCTCGGCAAAATTTCCCTGCAAGACCGGTGAAGATAACCTCTTCATCAATGGTTCACTCCTGCCAGACAGAGAGGTTGTAAAAGCGATCCTTGCATTAAAAGATGCTGAATCCCTGGAAATGGATGGAACTTTGCTGGCGGTGAGGAGCAGTGAGAGGGCGGAACAGTTTGAAGTGAACCGGTGGCTTGGGAAGGGAAAAGTGTACCATGAAGAAGTTTCCCTGGTGGACTTCTCCTGGAAGATTTTCGAGTTGAATGGTCAGGAGATTGAAGCTGATTTTCTGCGCCTTACAGCGGGAAAAGAGAGTGGTGAACTGAGTGATACGGTGCAGGTAATCGATGGGGAATGGGTATTTTCAGAACCGGGATTCAAAGGTGAATATATCACCCTGAATGCATCCCTTGGGCCCATTTACCTGGGACGTGACAGTGAGATCATGGAAGGAAGTGTGATCCGCGGACCCTTTGCACTCTGCAAGGGATCGGTGGTAAAGATCGGTGCAAAAATATACGGGCCCACCACCATTGGCCCTGACAGCAAAGTAGGCGGTGAATTGAATAATGTGCTTATTCAGTCAAACTCAAACAAGGCCCATGACGGATTCCTGGGGAATGCAGCGATCGGGGAATGGTGTAACCTGGGGGCCGATACCAACAATTCAAACCTGAAGAATAACTATTCAGAAGTAAAAGTCTGGAACTATCCAAAGAAACGTTTTATTACAACGGGTCTTCAGTATTGTGGACTTATCATGGGCGATCACTCCAAATGCGGGATCAATACCATGTTCAATACAGGTACCGTGGTGGGTGTTTCAGCCAACATTTTTGGTTCGGGATTTCCCAGGAAATTCATTCCCTCATTCAGTTGGGGAGGTGCTGAAGGTTTTATTAGCTACCGGATGGATAAAGTACTGGAAACCATTTCACTGGTGCTTGAACGCCGGGGAATCAGCCTCTCGGAAGACGAACAGGGCATTCTTCAGCACATCTTCCACCAGACGGAGGGATTCAGGAAATGGAACTGATCCTGAAGCTATTTCATCAGCAGCTCACTATTTCATGAGCAACTCATCAAAGTCCTCGGTCAGCTTCATATCTTTCTGCCAATCAAAAAGGGTAAGGCCCCTCAAATCGTAGTAATAATTCCAGTAGTCTCTTAGCGCCTGAACAAAACCTCTGCGGGCCACATCCTTTTCTTCCATGGCCACGTTCAGGTCCAACACATCGATTTTTCCGATCAGGAAACGTTGTTTTGTTACTTCGTAGCGCTTATCAGCGATGGTATCAGCTTTAGAAGCTATAACTACTTGGTCATCCTGCAGGTTAAACTGCATCACCTGAAGAAAGACATTCTCATCGAAATCGATCATGGATTGTTGTACATCTGTCTTGACCACCTCTTCGGCTGACTGGGCCATGCGGTATTGTCCCCTGCCCAGGCCCCAGTCCAGGATAGGTACCCGTACACCCACCTCGACCCGTTGTTGTCGTTCCAGGCCCCGGTAGGCAGAGGAAAGCTCTTCATCTACTCCGCTCAGGCCAAACCGGGCAAACAGATCGCCCCTGATGCCCTGCTGGGAACGTGCCTCAGCAACAGCTCGTTCCGCCTCCAGCAATTGTCGCTGCATCTCTATGATCTCTGGATTGTTGGCTTTGGCCTCTTCCAGGGTACGCAGATAATCCAGCTCCATCATTGGAATCTCATGAGGCAGAATCAATTTCAGGCTCATCCGTTCATTAAATCCCAGGAAGGAACGTAGTCTCGATTTACGCAATTCCAGGTCAATGGTGGCTTCATTAATTGCCGTACCTGCGTTCAGGTATCTGAGTTCCAGCTGAAGCAGATCGTTCTCTGCTATAGTCCCCAGCTGGTAACGCCCTGTGGCAATCTGGTACAGGGTGTCCGTATTGGCCATGTTCTTCTCTGCAACTTCCAGGTTGATCTGAGCCTCTGCAAGATCGAAAAAGTACCTGACCGCCATTTGGCTGACCCTTTCCATAGTGTTGATATACTGAAGCTTGGCCTGCTCGTACTTGATGGGTTCAATCCTCCGGTCCCACTTCAACTGGTTGTAGCCGTTAACGGGCTGATAAAAACCGACAGTCACCGGATAGGCCAGGTAATTGGTGGGAGGATCCTGATCGAAATTATCGGTCCGCTGCAACTGAGAGGAGACAAATATGCGACCGCCTGTAAAGCCTATGTTCTGATTCAACTGCAGGTCCAGGGAGGTCTTCATGATGGAACGCTTCACAAATTCTTCAGTACCGTCGGGCTGGATCACGCTCTCTGTGGCATTGGTCAGAGAAGGAAGGGTTCCTTCCAGGGTCAATTCAGGCCGGTATCTGGACTGATGGGTCCGGAACTCCCAGTAAGAGCTCCTGAACTGATGCCGGGACATAAGTGCCATCAGGGATTGCTCCTTGGACAGCTCAATCACTTCCGGAAGTGTCAGGGTTCTGTTCTCAGTTCCGGTTACTGACTGTGCAGAGAGTTGCACGGTCCATGCCACAAGAACGGCAAGCATACTAATTCGCAACATCTTATTCATATCTTAATGATTCGATGGGATCCTTCTCGGAAGCCCGTTTGGCAGGAGAGTATCCGAAGATGACCCCTACCGAAGCAGAAACAACAAATGAAATAACAACACTGATGGGTGTTACAATGGTGGCAATATCCGCAAACTTGGTAATGAGCCAGGAGGATACGATGCCGATGATCACACCAATTACACCCCCGATGACACTTATCAGTACTGCTTCAGCCAGAAACTGAACCACAATATCCTTCTTCTGCGCCCCGATGGCCAGCCTGGTCCCGATCTCTTTGATGCGTTCCATTACTGAAGCAAACATGATGTTCATAATGCCGATACCTCCAACCAGCAGGGATATACTGGCAATGGCACCCAGCACAATGTTAAATATATCCTTGGTCCGCTGTTCCTGCTTGAGCAAGAGCTCGGGTACAGTGATCTCAAAATCCTTTACCTCCTCATGCCTGCGCATCAGCAACCTGGCCAGCAGATCGGTGGAAGGGGATAGTTCCGCCGACTCGTTCACCTGTACTATGACCCGGTCCAGCTGATGGTAATTGGATTCGCTATTCTGCCCCGCATTGAAGCTGAAGGCAAAGCCAGGACCGAAGACCATACCGTTGCTGCCCTTGATCCTGGAGGCCACCAGGGCCCTGTTCTGGAACCTCATTAGCATGGTCTTCACAGGGATATAGATATTATCGTTCATCACGTTTACCCCGATGTTCTCGAAACGGGTAAGGTTCACATCATTTTTCTCCAGGACACCCACCACTTTCAGCCAGACCTTGTCAAATTTGATGTACTTGCCTATGGGATTTTCCTTGCTGAAGAACTTGTTCTTTATATTGGCCCCTATTACGCACACGGGTATTCCATTCTCCTCCTGGTACTCGTTAAACATGGTTCCTTCCTGAATGGGCAGGTTAAAAATTTCGAAATACTCACCGGAAACTCCCAGAAGCTTGGCCGTAGCTCTTTTGCCGCTCTGGATTACATAGGAACTAAGGGTGATCTCCGGAGAGGCCACATTCAGAGTGGGTAACACTTCCTCAATGGCTTCCACATCTTCGAGAGTGAGCCCCGGAGAGAACTTCCTGGCCTGTTTCTCCCCTTCCTCCTCCGAACCATTTCCGTTCACTGATTCCACAATGGGAGTCACCATGATGTTATTCACCCCCACCATTTTGATCTGATCGAGGATCTCCTGCTGGGCACCTTTACCTATGGCCAGCATGGTGATAACAGCTGCCACTCCAAAGATAATTCCCAGAGCAGTCAGAATACTCCGCATTTGGTTTGCCATGATGGATTCAATGGCAATTACGATGTCATGTAAGTATCTTTCCATCGTATTACCCCCGGTTTCTCCTTACCTGACCACCTGAGCCCTGAAAATTCTGTGGTCTCTGCTCCTGTCTTTTCATTCTTTCCTGGGCTTCCTCCCGCATTCTTTGCTCTTCTGCCTTTCTCTTTTCAATTTCAGCAATTAATTCAAGGCCAGTATAATCAAAGGATTCGGGATCTTCCGGAAGGGATAGAAATAGCTTATCGTTCTTTTTCAGGCCCATCTCCACGATGATGTTGTTTTCATTGGACTCTCCAAGTACAACAATCTGCTTCTTTCCTGCACGGGTATAAACGAATGTCAGGCTGTCATTGGCATGAACTGCTTCCAGGGGTACAAAGAGCACCGAATCAAGGATATTGGTAATAATTTCATTGCTGGTGGTCATGGAAGGCCTGAGAATGGTATCCCTCTCGTTGAGTGCTATCCTGACCTCAAATACTTTCGCATCGGTATTGGGCAGTTGCTGGCCAATGTTGGCCACCTCGATCACATCCCCGGTAAACCTCTTTTCGGGAAAGGCATCTACCCCGATCTTCACCTGCTGACCTTCTTTCAGCTTGCTGATATCGATCTCATTCACATAGGTCATGGAGATCATGGCTGACAGATCCGGGAGTGTGGCAACCGTAAGGTCCCAGGTATTGATCTCCGAACCGGTAGTACGCTTCTGCCCGTTCCAGTCCTTCTTATAGATCACCATCCCCGAAGCCGGAGCCATAATATCGAACTGGGCCATCACGGCTTCCATCTCACTCTTGCTCCTACGCTCGCGGGCCAGGTTTATCTCTGCTTCGCGCATCTCGGCTTCAGACTGCTTTACCCTCAGGCTATAGTTCTTATTGGCCTGTTCGTAGGCACGTGTTGCTTTTTGGAGCTCAATTTCTGCCTGCCTGATGGTCGCAGGGGGTTCAAACTGGGATTGTTCCAGGGTGATCTCCGCTTCCTCCATGGCAAAGTTAAGATTGATCAGGTCATCCCTCAACTGCCTCAGTTGCATGGTGGTATCCAGCTTGGTTCGCATATATTCAGATTCCTGTTTTTCAAGGTTGTCCAGAATGTCTTTTAGTGTGTTATCTGCTTCCGAGCGGTCCAGGGTGGCCACCCACTGGCCTGAATCTACTACAGTGCCTTCAGGAATCAGGTTCTGAATCTTTACCCTGTGTATGCGAAGATTCCGGCTGCGGAGGGACGAGGGGGCCTTAATCTCCGTTTCCCGGATGGCCTGCAACTCGCCCGTGATCATTACTGCGATATCGAATTGTCCAAATTGAACTTTTGTTTCCAGCACAATGTCCTTCTCTTTGCCGGAAAGCACCGAATAGATGACCAGTGCGGCTATGAGAACCGTTGGGACAATAATGGCTAAAAGTGTTCTTTTCTTCATGGTTCTGTAATCTATATTCTATTTTAATAATTGATTTATGGATTGAATAGCCTGCCCGGCCATGCGTTCTGCCTCTTCCTGACTACCGGCTTCTGCATAGAGCCTGATGATAGGCTCGGTGTTGGATTTCCTCAGGTGGACCCAGCCTTCAGGCATATCCACTTTCACCCCATCCACCGTATTCACTTCGTAACTGGCATATTCCTTCTCAAAGGCAGCAAGCAGGAGATCTGCATCAGCCCCATGGGGAAGGGTAATTTTATTCTTTGATATAAAATAATCCGGATAGCACTTCCTGAGTTCACTGCAGGACAGTCCACTCTCTGCAAGATGAGTCAGGAACAAGGCGATGCCCACCAATGCATCCCTTCCATAATGTAAGCCGGGATAGATAATCCCCCCGTTGCCCTCTCCACCAATGACACAATTCTGCTCTTTCATCACATTCACCACATTGACCTCGCCAACCGCTGAAGGATAATAAGTCTGGTCATATCCTTCGGTTACATCACGCAAAGCCCTGGTGGAGGACAGGTTGGAAGCGGTATTTCCCGGGGTTTTGGAAAGTATATAATCTGAAACGGCCACAAGTGTATATTCTTCACCAAACATTGTGCCATCCTCACATACCACAGCCAGCCGGTCCACATCCGGATCCACCACAAATCCCACATCCGCCTTTTCGCGGGTCATCGCCGCTGAAATCTCAGTCAGATGTTCGGGAAGAGGCTCCGGATTGTGTGGGAAATCACCGGTGGGATCGCAATACAATTCAATCACATCATCTACCCCCAAGGATTTAAGTAAGCGTGGCAAAACCACACCTCCAACGGAATTCACACAGTCGATGGCCACCCTGAATTTCTTTGCTTTAATCTTATTTACATCTACCAGGTCCAGTTTAAGTACCTGTTCGATGTGTTTGATGTCCATTCCCTCCAAAGGTTTAACGGCACCCAGCATTTTTACATCCGCATAGTTGTAATCGTTGGTGCGGGCCTTTCCCAGAATGGCTTCCCCGTCTGCAGCTGAGAGGAATTCCCCCTTTCCGTTGAGCAGCTTCAATGCATTCCATTGTGCCGGGTTGTGGCTGGCGGTAAGAATGATGCCGCCATCTGCTTTCAGGCCGGTAACCGCCACCTCCACGGTAGGTGTGGTGGCCAGGCCAAGCAAAATCGTGTGCACTCCCATGGCAGAAAGAGTGGCTGTAACCAGCTGTTCCACCATGGGTCCCGAAATACGTGCATCCCTGCCCAGGACTACCGTGGGCTGATCCTTGCCAGACCTGGCAATAAGCCAGGAAGCATATGCCGATGCAAACTGGACTGTATCTATGGGAGTTAATCCTTCTCCGGGTATACCACCTATGGTTCCCCTAATGCCTGAAATTGAAATTACTAGACTCATGTGCCTGATTTTTAAACCGGTACTAAAGTTAAAATTATTATTCCAAGAATCTTACTTAATTAGCTGTATCTTTGTAGCCTTTAACAATTATTAAGAATCTGAATATGAGCAGGGAGAAACTTGAAGGGGGCAGCCGGAAATTTGGGGAGAAGCCGGTCCGTGGCAAACCCGGAGGATCCGGCCCAGGAAAGCCTTCAGGCAAACCCGGAGGATCCGGCCCAGGAAAGCCTTCAGGTAAACCCGGAGGATCCGGCCCAGGAAAGCCTTCAGG
>JBDLIM010000032.1:0-40614 GCA_039714915.1 Bacteroidota bacterium | reverse complement strand
AGCCCCGTCAACTACCCATAATCCCCGATAAACAGTTGGCCCCACCTGAAATGACAAAAGACCATTATCCTCCTCACGAGCCTGATATATATTTCTGATAGAAGATTTTAGTAAATTCTGGATATTTTCATCCGGAACCACGATTTTATTGTAGGGCAAATTTAAATCTGCCCAATATTTATTTGAACGGTGTTTAAGCATTACTGCCTGCTCAACATCATTCGGAATTACTATAGGATTTTGTCCAACATTTAATCCGTAAGCAAAAGAGTATTCCTCTCCTGCATCTAGTTTGATTTCATTGAGTGTAAGTGTAACAAAACTTGATTTCACATCATCATCAAATACTCTAAGAGTTTTTGATTCAACTTCTGAATCGACTATTTTTTGTGTTGATCTTAATTGAAGGTGTTCGCCAATATAAACCGAAAACCCATCCAAATCAAGATCATATTTGTATGCTGTATTTACTAGTATAACCGGGGAGAAAGATATTGTTTCTTTACCTGTGTTTAAATATCTTACTATGCTGATATCGTTTCGCGGAGCTCCAATAATGGAATCATTCGCATTGTAATCCCTTTGAGCTTTAATCCCAAGGTATTGCTTGTCTTTATTGCCAGGTTTATTAATGAATGCGGGAGCAACTGTAAATCCGCTTTGTTGAATTTGCATGTTTCCCGACTCGAAGTACGTTTCAATTATTGGAATTTTAGGAGACGCTAATTTTTGGTCTTTCCATTGGCATGTATCAGGAATTTGCAAACTAATTTCTGTTCTAAACCCTCTAAATGGTCCATGTTTATCTTTCTTTGCCAATACCCTTACGAAATCATAATACATCTGGCCTTCTTTGCCGATAACTGTTTTCAGATGGTCGTCGGGCAAGCCAATTGCAGTTTGCCACCACAAGGGAGCGTACTCAAAATTTACTTTCAGCCCTTCTCTTGTCGTATTAGCATTTTGTGAAAATGCATTGTTTATCAACACAAATGCCAGCAGTCCGAGTAATGGATATTTTATCATTGTTCTGTTTTGCCGGTCAGATTCTTAATCAGGGCAATTTCCGAATCATCAAACGCAGTCCCGTCGGTCCGGAAAATATCATGGAACCATACTTCAGGTTCAGATCCATCTTCTATGGGAGAATCCCAGGCATATATGGTATTGGACTTTCCGGCCACAAAGCCCCAGTTAATGGCACCCACATTGGCCTCCTTTAGCATGGGCATGATATTTTCAAAGGTGCTGTTCCGGGTTCTGGCCATATATTCGGTACAGATAAGGGGACGCCTGTACTGCAGCAGGGAATCAATGGCATCCCTGTGCAGATCGGGTACTTCGTAATTGTGGTAGGTGATAATGTCAGAGTTGGCCAGCTGGTACTCATTCAGCTCTGTTAAAGCGGGTAGCCATACTCCAACTGTAAGAGGCTGAGAGGGATTTACCTGGCGGCCCCACTTAAAAACATTTTTCAGCAGAGGCATGCTTTTCAGGTCGTGCCCGGTATTGCCCGGTTCGTTATAGAGGTCCCAGACCAGAACTCTTTCATCATCCGCAAAAGTGCTAAGTATATCCTTCACATAGACCTCAAGGGTTTCCATCAGTGTTGAATCCTGAAAGATCAGGTCGCCTGGATCCTGTATCCAACCCGAGTTATGAATGCCGGGTTTGGGGTCCGGCTGATTTCCTGGAGAATAGGTGGCGTTCCAGCAATCATCGAAAAAGACAAACATGGTCTTTATCCCGTGCTTATCAGCAATTTCCAGGTATTTATCCATTCTTGATTTAAATCCCTCCCTGTCGACCTGCCAGGCCGCATGGTGCAGGTAAACGCGCATCAGGTTAAATCCAATCTCCCCGGCCCATCTCAGTTCACGGTCAATGGTTTCCGGATCGAAGCTCTCCTCCTGCCATGTTTCCAGCTGGTTGATGGCGCTACTCGGATTAAAATTGGCACCCCTGAGCCATGGATTCTTTTCGCCCCATTCCCTGGCTTGTTCAATACTCCATACCTCTCTGACCTCCAGTTTACTCGCTATTTCCGGAGCTGTCTTACAACTCCACAGGATTAGCTGAAATATAGCTGCAATTAATATCGGTAAAGTATTTCTTTTTCTGCTTAGTCCCATGTTTTTTGAAGAATTAATTCGAATCATGCAATATAGTGATATATGCGAACTAATTCTTGGTACACTTTATCCGATTCATTGTACTAATATTCCGTCGGTGGAGCACTGCTGGATATTTTCACAAAGTATATCGAAAATCAGTAGATTTGTCCTTATATTCAGCCCCTGAAGCGATCTGGTTTTACGAACAAGGTAGATAATACTGTTGCGAACAATATGAAAAAAAGATTTACCATCCCGATCGTGATGGTGTTGCTTTTCTCACAAACCGGCTGTTTGAAGCAAGGGGATGTTCACTATCAACAATGGTTCCTGGTGGACACTGTTCTAACTTCCAGGCCGGATCATCCGCTGGACAATGTGGCAGTCAAAGATCCTTCCATTGTTTTCTATGATGGAAACTATCACCTTTTCTACACTGCCAAATCGGTGACATTCAGGGGGGAAGAGCCGCAATACAGTATTGCATGTGCTTATGCAAGTGCCCCTACACTGGACAGGCTGAACGGAGCAGAGCGGTATTGCATTGATTCCATTGCAGGCAGGGTGGTCATTGCACCGCAAATCTTCTGTTTCGAGCCGCAGCAGCTTTGGTACCTGATCGCCCATACCTCGGTCAGGGATGGAGATCTCTCCGTAATAAAACCCATCTACATGACCAATAAGGATATTAGTGATGTTTCGGGTTGGACCAAAGCCAAAGTGATCCCTACAGGAAAAAGGGATAACACCTTCTGGATCGATTTCTGGATGATCTGTGATGATCGGATGGCTTACATGTTCTATGGGGACCAGAAAGGATCTGTGCTGCGCCTGGAATCTCCCCTGGACAAATTTCCTGAAGGATTTGCAAGCAGTGAACCGGAAATCGCCCTTACTGAATCAGGTGATTCCCCCATGCCCTGGCGAATGTTCGAAGCGGTACATATCTATCATGTGAAAAGCGATGATAAATACCTGGCACTCCTGGAGGGAGCCTATCAGAATCCTGCAGTGCATTACCAGATCGATTCCCGGAACAGGTTCATTCTGGGAATGGTTGCAGACTCACTGAACGGAGCATGGCGGAGAATTGAAGCAGCTGAAGACCAGTTTCTGGCCGATGCAAACAATCTAAGTTACCGGGACGGGAGCAAAACTCCCTTCACCCAGGTCAGTCACCCGGAACTGATCAGGTCAGGATGCAACCAAAAAATGGAGATTGAGGACTACAAGCTGAGGCTTTTCTTCCAGTCCTTTGACGGTACGCAAATACCTGACACATACAATTACAATGAATTGCCCTGGAAACTGATGCTTATGAAAAATTATTAGGCCTGAATATAATGAAGAGAACCATAAACCATATATTGCTTCCGGCGCTTACCATTTTCTTCTCAACCTCCTGCAACACATCCTCCAACCAGGTGTCACCAGCGGAAAAGGACTACCCGGATGTTAAATACCAGGAATGGACCGTGAGCGATGCGGTGCTGGAAAAGGGCCCTGAGGGGGCCTTTGATGAGATTTCCGTAAAGGACCCTACTATTGTTTTTTTTAACGATAAATACCATCTTTTCTACACCAGTAAGGCAACTTATGAAACACGCGATAAAATCTCCCACCTGAGTAAGAACGGATCGGGACTGGGCTACGTGGCCGCGGAATCGCTCGATCAGCTAAAGGATGCCACACGGTACAATATGACGAAGATCATCGGGGCGATCATCGTTGCTCCTCAGGTGTTCTATTTCGAGCCGCACGGACTCTGGTATATCATTGCCCATACCCTGGTGGACGGCAGACCCGACCTGATGCCCATCTACCTGACCAACCCGGACATTGAAGACGTCCATGGCTGGTCTGCTCCGCAGGAGCTGAAAACCAGCAAAGTCAACAATGGATTCTGGATCGATTTCTGGGTTATTTGCGATGATGAGATGGCGCATCTGTTCTATACAGATCATGAAGGCTCCCTCTTTCGCTTTGAATGCCCTGTAGAGGAGTTCCCGCATGGCTTTGCAGATAAAAGGGAGGAAACCGTATTGACGGTTCGTGGCGAAAACAGCACCGGCAGGTGGCGTATGCACGAGGCGAGCCATATATATTACGTAAAAGAACATGACTGCTATCTGAATCTGATGGAGGCGGTCTATCCCCATCCCACGAGAAAGAATTACTGGGATAGCCGCACTCGTTTTCTCTTTGCCATGGTGGCGGACAAACTTGAGGGACCCTGGACCCGGGTTGAAGTTGAAGACAACGAGTTCCTGGGCGATCCGGCGTATCTGTACTACCCGGATGGCAGTCCTTCGGAATATGACCAGGTGAGTCACCCTGAACTCATTCGCTCAGGGTATAGCCAAAAACTGGAGATCGAGGACTTCAATCTGCAACTTCTTTTTCAGGCATTCGATGCGGATCAAATGGGACCGGAATACGAGTACAACTACCTGCCATGGAAATTGGTCAGTATGCAGAATTATAGATGACAACAAATAAATCAAACATATGTATAAGATATTAGTTTTGGCCATGATGGCACTGGTAATTTCATGTACTAATGAGTACCATGTATCGGTAAACGGGACAGATGAGAATCCCGGCTCCTCCGGAAAACCGTTCAGGACCATTTCAAGAGCTTCAGAAGTAGCTGCTCCCGGCGATGTAATTATCGTTCACGAAGGAGTATATCGCGAGAAAGTGAGCCCGTGGCGGGGAGGGGAATCAGATCAAGAACGGATCACCTATAAGGCTGCTGAAGGAGAAAATGCTGAGATCAAAGGCTCTGAGGTGATATCAGGTTGGGAACATGTGGATGATGGGGTCTGGAAAGTGAGCCTCCCCAATGAGTTCTTCGGGGATCATAATCCTTACAAAATCCATATTGCAGGAGACTGGCTGGTGGATGGCCACTGGAATCATGCAGGAGAGGTATACCTGAATGGTAAATCACTCTATGAAACCGACACCCTTGAGGAAGTAATGTATCCGGAGGCCCACGAACGAGCCCTAGACAGCGTGGCAGCCCTCTATACCTGGTATTGCGAGAGCAATGATGATACCACCACCCTATGGGCAAATTTCCATGGTTATGATCCTAACAGTGAGCTGGTGGAGATCACTGTCAGGGAGAGCTGTTTTTATCCTGATGCAACTGGGATAAACTATATTACCATTGATGGATTCCATATGAGCCAGGCAGCCACACAGTGGGCTCCCCCTTCAGCGGAACAGGTGGGATTGATCGGGACGAACTGGAGTAAAGGGTGGATCATTCAGAATTGCACGCTGCATGATTCAAAATGCAGCGGAATCACCCTGGGAAAGGACCGGAAAAGCGGGCATAACGGCTGGCTGGAAGGTACTAGTGGGGCAGAACATTACACGAAAATCGTTCGGAAGGCTCTGGAAAGCTCGGGCTGGTCCAGGGAAAACATCGGTAGTCATATAGTCAGGAACAATACGATCTATAATTGCGAGCAGGCCGGGATTTGTGGAAGCCTCGGGGCGGTGTTCAGTGAAGTAAGCCATAACCACATATATGATATCTGGACTAAAAGATTATTCTTCGGGTACGAGATTGGGGCTATAAAATTCCATGCTCCTATCGATGTTCTGATTGAAAACAATCACCTCCATGATGCGCACAAAGGGATGTGGCTGGACTGGATGACCCAGGGTACCAGAATCAGCGGGAATGTATGTTATAACAATGAATTTGCCGATTTTTTTAGCGAAGTGAACCATGGCCCGTACCTGGTTGATAATAATATCTTCCTGTCAGGGATACATAACTGGTCGGAAGGGGGAGCATATGTGCATAACCTGATCGCCGGTCAACTGGCACTGGGAAAGGTTATGGACCGTTCAACCCCTTTCCAGGAGCCACACTCCACTGCCATCAAAGGAATGAGCACCACCGGACTGGGAGACGACCGCTTCTACAACAATATTTTCGTTGCCGGAACTTCTGACCTGGAGATACCGGGACTACCCGGTCTGCAGAGCTACAATAAGGTAGACCTTGAATATTCTGTTTACATGGATCATAATATTTATTATGCAGGAGCAGTACCCTACAGTTCTGAGAAAAACTATGTAATGCTGAAAGAACATGATCCCTGTATCCGCATTGAAAATAAGGATTTGGGACTATATCTTCATATTATACTGGACGAAGCTCTTCAAGAGATGAATAACCCTTTTGTCGACACTGAATTGCTCGGTACTGCTGTCCGCACGGGTCAGGCTTATGAGCAGTTTGACGGATCGCCTCTAAAGATCGACATGGACATCTTTGGGAATAAAAGGGATCCTGTGAATCCTACTGCCGGCCCCTTTGAAGATCCCGGTACGGGGGAGCTTGTCCTGACTAATTTATTTTAGCATTATTGAAAGGTAAAAAGTTGCACCTTTTTATGATTCTTTGACAACTTATATACTTTGACTTCAATATGTTGACCTGGAAATCCGTAATCGTGATAAACAGATACCTTTAGATAGGTAGGCGTTTCAGACCGGTTTCCTTTGTAGTCAATATTTACCTGCCACAATCCTTTATCTTCCTTATCTATAAAAAACTGTTTGCTGCTATATCTGTTTACCGCTTTGTTGCCCCAGGTATCATAATATCCATCCGGGTTCACAAACTGTAATTCAAATTCAGTGTCCTGATTGTTCCATTCAAAAACCAGCCTTGTATGCGTGTCGTCTTTGTCTGTGGCAGTCACTATGTCATAATTAACCAAAAAATACTCCTGGTTCTGTTCAAAAATGCTCATCATTTCTGTTGTTATAAGCTGGTCGTCCCCAAAAGCATCATAAGGGGTATTGCTTAGCTGGCAGATGTCATTAATATACCTGGTATAGCGAATTAAGGCTTCTTTAAAATCCCCTGCCTCGGCATAGGCATTTGCCATATCTCTATGAGCTTGAGCATTCTCAGCTTGTAACCTTAAAATATCCAGGTATAGAGACAAGGCACTTTCATGATTGCCATACTTTTGTTGTTGATAGGCCAGGGCCTTAAGTACAGGGACATCGCTTGAATAGCCATCAATTATATGCTGAAACAACTCGTTTGATTTTTCGTTGTTTCCCCAACGGGACGAGAAAAGTTCGTAGGCCTCAAGAAAATAATAAGGGTCGTTGAGATACTTTTTTTTCTCTTTTTGTCCTGCATATATAGCCAGGGCCTGCTCTTCCGTTTTTGCCTTTTGCCATTTTCCAATATAAGAAGGCTCATACGGAGGGTATGGTTCAAGACGGTTTACCTCCTTCACCAGGCTATCCACCAATGCACGGTTGTCGTAGGTTCGCTTCACCCCCATATCATCCATCCAGGTCTGTGCCCTGGTGTTAATTACAATGACTCCTCCCGCTCCCTGTGGACCATATCTGATCATTGCTGCGTTGCGTACCAATATGGCAATCCGGTCGATGTCATTCGCAGATAAATGCGTGGGAGTGGATTCAAGAATAATACCATCCAGATCAAAAATAGCAGTTTGATCACTCGAATAGGACCTTTTTGCATGTAAATAGACATGAACTCCCGGGTCTTCCGGATCATTTCTTACAATTACCATTTGAGGGTAATGGCTTTGTAAGGAAGTCAGGAAATCCGGTCCCACAGGAACCATATCTTCTCCATCGATGAAGCGCATGGCTGTGGAAGAGAGGTCTTTGTCCATAATGCCCCATGAGGTCTTGAGAAGTCTTTTGTTTGTAGGGTATTCCTCTAACAGCTCCTTTTGAGTCTTGTGTCTTCTCCAGGTCTCTATTGCTACCTCATCCAATTCGATGGCAACAGCCTGCATCTCTACATTGATCATGGAGGAGCTTCTTTTCACACGGACCTCCACAGGCTGCATCCCAATATGGGAGAATAACAGGATGTCTCCCGGATTCGCAATTATGGAATATTTGCCACGTGCATCTGTTTGCGTACCCCGATCTTTTTTCTTGATGATAATACTTACCCGGGAAAGGGGCTGTTGGTTGGCATCGCTTACTCTGCCTGTGACCTGGGCATTGCTTTCCTGGTAAAAAAGCCAGGTCACTGCAATAAGGAGTAAACTTCGGACTATTAACATAAGATTTTTATTGCACAAAAATCACACCAGAACCAAATGACCCGAAGATTCCAATTCCTTCAGGATTTAAAGATTTCTGATAACCTGAAAGTCTTATTACTCACAATGGGTTTGGCCCAATAAGCAATACTAAGAATATACGCCATGGGAAGAAAGAGGAAGACCATACCCATCCTTAACTCTGTGAGATCACTGATAAAGCCAACCAGGATCTGGACGATGGCTCCTCCCATGATACCGGTCATCAGAATCCCTGCAAAGGATCCGTGATGGCTCTTTACAGAATTCAGTGCCAGAGAGATAATGATAGGATACATTACCGAAAGGAAAAAACCTGACAGGGGGAAGGCATAGAGGGCGGCTGTTTTTCCTCCTGAAAGTGCCACTGCCAGGCTGATCATGGCCAGAATTGTAAACCAACGCAGCACCTTCTTGCTGTCAAAGATCTTCAGCAAGACCAATCCCAGGATGCCTCCTATGGTCATCAGTCCCCAGAAATAGGCCACAGAATTTGCCCCAATGGTTTCATTGTCATAACCGTGATAAACCAGCAAATACTTTGACATCCAGTAAGATATGCCCTGTTCTGTGCCTACATAAGCAAAAATGCCCAGGAAGAACATAATCACAAATCTGTTTCGGAACAACATCAGGTAGCTCTCCCGTGTACCTGTTTTTTCGTCTTCATTCAGATCTACAGCAGGAAATCTTGAAACAAGGATCATGACAATCATCAGCAGTGCAATAAGCGCAAACACCCAGTATACCGATACCCAGGACATGGACTGAGGAGTCAGCGAAGACAGCAGTTGAATGACTGGTTTGTCACTCCCGCCCTTATCTATATTGACCACTAGAAATGAATACATCTTGGGACTGATAAAAGATGCCGCGCCAAAAATCAGCTGTGCAAGTACAGAATTAAAAGCATAATGTTCCTTCCCTCCGGTTACACGAAGCAAGGGATTGATCACCACCTGTAGCATAGCCATCCCCGTGCCGATCGTAAAAAGGGTAATCACGAAAAAAGGAAGCCCGGGAAAGATCACAAACCCAAGCGAAGCAGTAAGTGCCAGCACAAAGGCTACTGTCATCATCCTCTTTTCACCGTACCGTTCTACCAGCAACCCGGAGGGAATGGACATGATCCCATAGGCGATGAAAAAGGAGAATGGAAGGAAACCTGCCATGGTTTCGCTAAGCGAAAAACTGGCCGATACACTTGGATTGAGGGCTCCCAGAATGTTTGTCAGGAAAGAGATGACAAAAAATGTCAACAGGATCAAACCGACAATATAGTAGTTGCGTTGTTTCTTCATTATATTTAAAGATATAGCTGCTTAAAAATAGAAACAATCACCGTAGGGCCAAAATCGTTCTTTAAATCATTTAATGCATTTGAAAAAAGGATGACTTTTGAAGAGATGAAAAAGAAATCATGGAAAACAGCTAGATGTATATAGCCTTACTTTTTTGGTTCTTTTAGACTTTAATCTTAACTTTTTTTTTAATTTCGATATGAATTATGCCAAATTTACCCCGGTTATTTACATCCAAACAAGCGTACTTATGAAAAGTTTCAGTTCGATTATAAGGATATTGTCCTTATTGACAATGATTTCTTTTTTCCCCGGTCTGCTCCTGGCTGCCGATAACGGAGTGATAAAAGGTGTGGTCAATGATGCGGTAACCGGAGAAGGCCTGCCCGGGGCCAATGTGGTAATTAAGTCTATTTACCACGGGACCGCCACCGATTACAATGGAGAATTTATACTGACCAATGTACCGGAGGGTACGGTTACCTTAACTGTCAGCTACCTGGGATATAGAGATAAGGAGGTAGTAGTGGAAATGGCTGCCAATGAAACCAAGACCATTGAAGTGATACTGGAGGTCCTTGCCATTCAGGGGGAGGAAGCTGTGGTGACGGCACAGGCATATGGTCAGCGTGCTGCCATCAACCAGCAACTTGCAGCCAATACGGTTACCAACGTAGTCTCGTCCGAGAAGATTGAAGAATTGCCGGATGCCAATGCGGCAGAGGCCATTGGAAGATTGCCGGGGATTTCTCTGAAAAGGAATGCAGGCGAAGCAAGTCAGGTGGTAATTCGTGGTTTGTCTCCCAAATACAACAATGTGACTATTGAAGGGATCAAAATGGCATCCACCAGCGATTATGACCGGAGTGTGGACCTCAGTCTGATCCAGAGTGAGTCGCTGGGCGGTATAGAAGTATCCAAATCGCTGCGCCCCGATATGGATGCGGATGCCCTGGGAGGAACAATTAATCTAAGGCTGGCTAAAGCGCCCAATAAAAGGAAGATCGACCTGACGGCCGAAGGGGGTTATGCCAACATATCCCAGGAATTTGCCAACTATAAATTTACAGGGGGTATCAGCGACAGGTTCTTCGATAAAAAACTGGGGATCAACCTGAAGCTGTCCCACGAACAGAAGCAGATGCCGTCCCACCAGTTCGGTGCCGGTTACTACGGGCCTTATACGAACACCATCCTGGATGGGGAAGGAGAAGTTGTGGATACCATCCTGGATCTTCAGACAACCAGCATGACCCTGGTGGAACGACAGCAAACAAGGAGGCGTACCAACGGGGCCCTGATCCTGGACTTCCAGAATGACTGGTGGGAGGTGAAATTCTTCAACCTTTTCAGCCAGAAAAATGACGATGTCACATCACGGAATAGCCAGTACATGTTTGATCCCAGCACGGTTTCAAACTTCCGGGCGGACTTTTCGGAAAATTTCTGGAAAGCAAGAACCAGGACCCATACCCTGCAAAATTCCTTCCGGTTCGGAAAGTCGAAGCTGGATCTGGACCTCTCCACCACCTATGCAGATATAGGCGCAGACGGTCAGTCTTTTCCCTTCATTGAAGATAATAAAGTGCACCTGGACAAGAACTGGCTGGTGTACCGTCAGCCCAAGGAAGCACTTGACATGGTGGGCGGACCTGATTCTTTGAGTATACCGGACACCTACCTGGAAATGCTGAGTATGGGTGATCAATCACTTATCGATGAGAGTTATGATGTGCGCTTCGATTATGAACTGACATTTACCATGTTAAATGTTGTATCCGGAAAGCTGCAGCTGGGAGGGAAATTTCACCAGCTTACCCGTACAAGCGAAGCTTCTTCAAGGTATTACGACTTCCGCTGGGGAGGAGGGGTGGTCAGGCGCCAGTCTTTTGCGAATTATTTTGACTGGCTCACTTTGCATGAGCAGGCCATTGCCGGGTTCACGGGATCCAATTTTATAGATAATACGTATGATCCCGGGGAATTCCTGAACGGCCGTTATGAACTGGGATGGAGTGCGGACATTGATCTCCTGACAGACATGCAGGATGAGTGGTACCAGGGGGAGGATGAGACCCGCTATTTTATCAGGGGAGTCCAGAGTTATGAAAGGGATTACCAGGCAAGCGAACGCCTGTTTGCCGGCTACATTATGACCGAACTGAACATTGGCCAGCGGCTGATGTTATTGCCGGGAGTCCGGTATGAAAGGAATGAGACCGAATATTTTGCCTATCACATTGAGACCAGCAGCGGTGCTTCAGGTATTCAGCCAAATCCAGATTCCATCACCACCAACAGGCTTAATGCCAGGCTTTTTCCTTCGGTTAATATGAAATTCAAACTGACCGAATCTGCCTCCCTGCAGGGTGCAGTCTATCGAAGCACTTCCAGGCCCAGTTTCCGGCAGATCTCGCCGCTTGTGATCTATCCGAACACGGGGAATTATCTGCGCTCCAACAATCCTTTTCTGGAGCCCTCTTCTGCCTGGAATTACGATCTGGGATTCACAATTTCCAAGCCCAAGATAGGGCTGTTCACCATCTACGGCTTCTATAAGCGGATCGAGGACCTCAGTTTTGTCATGCGCGCCTTCGAGCCCAATAAAATGGATAAGATTGTCGGAGGTCCGGATGACCTGAAGGATCGTCTTCTGGGATCCGAATACTATGAGCAGGTGTACCTGGACAGGAACGTACGGACCGACCTGCCCTTTAACAATACGGAACTGGCAGAGGTGATGGGACTGGAGGTGTCCTGGCAGACCAATTTCTGGTATCTCCCCGGAGTGTTAAAGGGACTGGTCCTCGATATCAATTTCACGCTGCTTGACAGCAGGACCAAGTATGCCTATTTTGAGTCGGTGGTGGTGGATGTGGATTCTTCCGGGTTTATCCCAAGACCCATTACTGGCCAGGAATACACCACCCGGAGTGGTCCCATGGAGGATCAGCCGGAAGCCATCTGGAATATCATCCTGGGATGGGATCACAAAGGATTCAGCGGCAGGATATCATACCGTTACCAGAGCAAGACCGTGGAGTGGCTGGATGCAAAGTACTCAGTTTTCGACAGCTATTATGATCCATTCTCCCTGCTTGACATTATGCTGAAACAGAAAATCACAGATAGAATATCATGCTATGCCAACCTGACCAATGTGGGGAACCATATCGATGACTACTACTTCGGTAAGCAGGAAGAACTGAATCGCCCTGCCTTGCCGACCAACAGCCAGTATTATGGTTTCCGGGCACAGGTTGGAGTTAAAGTCAGTTTATAATTTAATGAAGAACTAATAGAACGGAAAGGAGGTGCTCAGGCAGGAAAGAGTTTCCATGTAACCAACGAATAATTAATTGCAGAACTTTATTTATAAATTTAAACTCAAAAACATGAAATTGAGAACTTTACTAATGTTATTTGTAAGCTTGTTTATTACAACCGCGCTCACTGCCCAGGAAGATGTGATGGTCATTGATGGAGGTAAAGCAGGCGGAGCGGCCGGATTGCTGGAAGCCACCATCAACGGTGATACCACCGGGACTGGCGAAAGGGCGAATCCAAACCGCATCTACGAATTGATGGCCGATGACTATTATATCCAGAACGGTCCGATTATTGTGACTAATCCCGACGGTGTTCTGACTATCCGTGGCCAGGAAGGCGGTGTCAAGCCTGTAATCGTTAAGCAGCAGGTAGATGGCGTTCCCATTGGAAACGGTAGTTCGGTTGAAGGTGATCTGGTTATTAAGAATGTACAATGGCATGTGATGGAGGATGATGGAAGTGTTCCCTGGTATCATATGTCCATAACAGGTGAACATTCTGCCCTGGTTGTTGAAGATTGCGTTTTCGAGAATATCATGGGAATCATCTTCAACATGAACCCGGTGGAGACCATCCGGAAGATTGAACTTCGGAACAACTATTGGCGCGATCTCCACGATTTCTCCCAGTGGTGGGCCGCCAGGATCGTCCAGTTCCACCATACTCCCGTGGACTCCCTGATTATGGAGAACAATACTGTAAGCGGTGGTGGACTTACTGTTCTTGGACAGGAAGGCCTGATTGATTATGCTGTGATCAATCACAACACTTTTATCAACAACCACAAATATCCCTTCCTGAATCAGTACTGGAGAGAGGTCTATTTCACCAATAACCTCTTCGTCAATGCCAACATGGTAGGCGAAGATACGGTGAATGTGGCTACCGGAGGTCAGGATCCCGATGCATTGCTGCACGGCATTACAGGGGTGGATACCATTGAACTTAGCATCGCCCTGCAGGGTAAGTACATGAATGCCGATTCCACAGAACTGACAGCAGAAGTGGATGGGCTGGATGATATTATTTACTACTGCGCCGACAATGTGATCGTTTCCAGTGCCACGCTTGATAACTACTATGCCGGAGGACTCAATGACAATGCCGATTTCGATGCTCCGGAGTCTTACCTGGAGTGGAGTGGTGTGAATGAGGCGCCGTATGCCGTTCTCAATGTGCCGGGCATCTGGTCCAATGAAAGGACCGAGGCTCTGATCGCTGACTGGGACAATATCAAGGCAGAGAACAATGATGTCTATACCATGAGGGCAGCTGACCTGGGACTTGGGACCGATCCGCTGCCACAGGATGCAGCCGATGTATTTGCCCAGTGGAACAGGAACCAGTGGGGCGTACCCGGTGCGGAACTACCTACCGATTATAGTCCTTACCGTTTTGGGGATTATGATCCGGCCACTATTCCGGGAGTGGAGACTGAAGACGGATCCGGTGTTACAAAAATCTCTGATTTTGTTGAGGATTTTTCATATTCAACAGTATTAACATCTCAGAGCGACGGACTGCGTATCGGTGCTTTGCACTGGAACGATGAAGCCTTTGATGCAGCTGCATCGCTGGCAGCTGTCAAGAGTGCTTATGACGCCACTTCAGGACTTGAGGAACAGGCTTTTGATTCAGAAGTTAAGCTGATCAACTATCCCAATCCTTTCAGTTCCACCACCACCATCCGTTTTGACCTTCCCTACGATTCACACGTAAATCTTTCTGTTTACGATGTATCCGGAAGGCTGGTTAAAACGCTGTTGAATGAGAACAGGCCCACGGGTACTTACTCTGTTGAGTTTACTCCGGAGCAAACATTCAACGGTGCCTATTTCTACAGACTCACTACCGATAAGCATACTGCAACCCGGAAGATGATGCTACTGAAATAGTTAGCTCTCTTTTTGACACAATACAGGGTGGCCCAGGTCACCCTGTATTTATTTTAGGGCTATGCTTTTAAAGGTGTGGGTGTACTTTAAGAGGATGGCCCGGTTGTAATAGGGGGGATTTTCGAGGACGGACCGGGGCTCCATAAAGCCGCGGTACTCATTATAAACAAGGTAAAAATCATTTCCCTCCCTGGGATTGTACCTGACCCTGAAGTTACCTACAAAAGCATCGTTGGCGTTATTAACTTGCACGAATGCACTGGCCGAAAGCTTTGTGCTGTACATATAGAGAATATTAGCCCTGGCAATGTGGCTGTTCAGGCTCTGATTACGGTCCGGGAAGCTGATGGCATTGAATTCGTAAGAACCGGAAAGCTGTATGCTGGCAGAAAGGTTCAGGATAGGGGAGGCTTCCACTGAAATAATGTTTCCGTCATAGAAGCCACCTGCTTCAACCCTGAACATGGCACCCACCGGTTTCGACTGCGGGGTGAATATCATGGCCTGCATTCCCATAAAAGAATATTTCCCGGCTGGTACTATTACCTGGTCAGACAAATCAAAATCTTCTTCCACACCTTCTTTCATATACCTGAACTCCACAAAGGAGCCAAAGCCCTTTTTTGTCATAATGAACCAGCCGGGAGAGATCTCCAAAGATTCCAACCCGCCATCTGACACCCTGCTGTACCTTTGCACCTGGAAAATGGCCCTGTACGAGAAGAACTTCGAGTTTTCATCCGGCATCCATCCGTACTGTAACCTTGAATTCGGGCCCTGGATGTTGTTGCGTCTTAAAAAACCCATATCCGGATTCATCTGTTCACCAGTGAAATTATATGACAGGTCATAGGCAAATCCCTCATCGTTGCGGCGTTCCCATTTTATCCCTGCAAAGGTAGGATCAGCAGAGAAGAATTTATTTTCAGCTCCTGTCTCAAAGGTCTGTGCTACCCTGACGTCCAGATAATCATCACCGAACAGGCGGAAAATGCCATCCAGGCCATAAGCCATATTGTAAGTCCCGTCAACACCAATTCTTGAGGTCATGATTCCTCCCACGTAGGAATTGGGATTGATCACCTGCCTGCGGAGCCTGGCCACACCAAAGTTTTGCGAGGGAGTATCCAGGTGGCTTTCTGTTTGCATATCCAGTATCCCCACATCCCAATTGTTGATCCGTCCGGTCAGGCGGGCACCGCCGTAGATGCGGACCTGTTCATCATCAACTATCCCTATCCTCCGGCTGTAGAACAGGTTGTCTGAGCGTCCCCCCAGGCTAAAATTGAAAATGCCTGATCTTTCCTGGAAAAAAAGGCGTTTTTCGGGAAAAAACAGGGAATACCTGGTCAGGTTGACCTGTTGATCGTCTGCTTCGACCTGTGCAAAATCTGTGTTGGCAGTAAGATCGAGTGTCAGATTGCTGGTGAGGCTGTATTTCAAATCCAGTCCTGCTTCAATTTTTGGTTTGTCCTCTTTCAAATAGTCACTTTCATCCTCATTCAATTCCCAGATGCTGGAATATCCGCCCAGCACATAGGGAGAGATATAAATTGGATTATGTGCTTCAATATTCTCAAATTCTATGGTCTGCGCCAGGGATGGTTTCAGGTAGGCGGTAAAACCGTATTTGGGATCAATAAGCGGATAAGTAACTATTTCATTCATGTAGCTGATGCGGCGATTCAGGATCATTCCCATCCTGATCCTGCCATCTTCATTCTGAAAGCGAAGACTCGAAAAAGGAATCCGCATCTCCACGTACCACCCAAGTTCATCTCTTGTGGTTTCAACATCCCAGAAGGTGTTCCAGCTCCGGTTTATGGAACCACGGCCTGGTCCGCCACCTCCTTCACCGTCATTTGAAACCGTATAGTCGATCCTTGCTCCCGATGGCATGGTAAAAAATGCAAGGGCATTTTCATTGTCATCGTAAGTATCCAGAACAATTCCGAAGTTGTCGGAGTTCCTGGATTCCTCATCTCTTTTTTTACTGGTGGAGGTAATATTGGATGGATCCCCACTAAAAAGTTTTGCTCCGATCCACAGGTATTCCTGGTCGTATCCGATCCTCACCTCACTTTTCTCGGAGGGTTCTGTGGCAAAATTCGGAGAACTGACAATCATAGGAAACACAGATGCTTCATTCCATGCCTCTTCATCAGGATGACCATCAAAATCCACAGAACTCGTGATCTTACTGATTGCTATGGATTCCTGGGATTGCACATTTCCGTGTGCAAGAAAAATAAGGACTACCCATACCGGAAGAGTTTTAGGTATGAAGGTAAGATCCAAATTCATCGGGGCCCGATTAGGGTTAGAGAAAGATTTCTAGTTCTTCTGAAGGGAAAATGAAAATGGCAGGTTCTCAGGTTCACATCCACGGCTTGTGTCCGGAGCATCTGACATTGTAAAATCCAAGGCTCCACCCTTCTGAATATCCTCAAATCTGAGGTAGTTGTGTGGATAGTCTGCCCCGTTTAAACGGGCCGACCGGATGTAGCAGTTCCGGGAGGAATTATTTTCCGAAGAGATGGAAAATGTATTTCCATTCTCCAGGGTCAGGCTTGCTTTGTCAAACAGGGGGCTTCCAATTACATACTGGTCGACTCCGGGAGTTACCGGGTAAAAACCAAGGGAGCTGAAAACGTACCAGGCCGAGGTTTGCCCGTTGTCCTCGTCGCCGCAATATCCGTCAGGTGTGGCAGCATAAAGCTTTGTAAGCACCTCTCTGATTGCTTCCTGTGTTTTGTAAGGAACACCGGCATGGTTGTAGAGGTAGATCATGTGCTGTATGGGCTGATTTCCATGGGCATAGTTGCCCATATTTACGATTTGCATCTCTCTGATTTCATGAATGGTAAAGCCGTAGTAGGAATCGTCATATTCGGGGGGCATTTCGAATACCTGATCCAGTTGTCCGATGAAAGCTTCGTTTCCGCCCATCAGGTCGATCAGTCCCTGCACGTCATGAAATACCGACCAGGTATAGTGCAGGCTGTTTCCTTCCGTAAAAGCATCACCCCACTTCAGAGGATTAAAGGGCTCCTGAAAACGGCCATCCTCATTTCTGCCCCGCATGAGTTTAGTTGAGGCATCAAAGACATTTTTATAGTTCATTGATTGTTCATAGAACTTTTCTGCAATCTCCTTTTTGCCCATCTTTTCAGCCATCCTGGCAATGGCGAAATCTGCAAATGCATACTCCAGGGTTCGTGCGGCATTCTCATTGATCCCCACATCGTAAGGGATATAACCCAGCCTGTTATAATAATCAATTCCCTCTCTGCCCACCGATCCTACCGGTCGTCCTTCATTCACAGATGCATTTTTCATAAGCGCTTCAAGGAGCAGTTCAGCATCGGTTTCGAAGGACCCTTTTAAATATGCATCCGCAATATTTATGGCAGAATTTGATCCGATCATACAATCCCTGTGTCCCGGGCTGGCCCATTCAGGCAACCATCCCGATTCCCTGTATGTATTTGCAAGTCCCTGCATAATTTTCCCGTTCAGTTCGGGATACATCAGGTTAAAGAAGGGGAAAACAGCTCTGAAGGTATCCCAGAATCCGTTGTCAGTAAACATATAGCCAGGGAGGACTTCGCCATTATATGGGCTGTAATGAATTACCTCGTTTCTATTATTAAACTCGTAGAATTTACGGGGGAATAACAGGACCCTGTACAGACAGGAATAGAATGTTTTAATGTGATCGGTGTTGGAATCTTCAACCCTAATTCTTTGAAGTTCCCTTTCCCAGGCATCTTTAGCCTTCTCCCGGGTTTTCTCAAAGGAATCTTTCCCTATTTCCCGGGATAAATTCAGATCAGCCTGCTCAGGGCTGATAAAGGAGGATGCAACTTTCACATGAACAGCTTCTCCTTTTTTAGTTTTGAATCCCACGATGGCCCCCACATGTTCTCCTTCATTGCTTAGTGTGTTTTCCTTCAGTTTCCATTCATCGGTCCAGCTATGTGTAATTTCAAAATCCCTGTCAAACTCAGCCACAAAATAATTATGGAAGTTTTCCGGTACGCCTCCGCTGTTATTTCTGCAATATCCTGTTATTTTTCTCTCTTCGGGAATAATCGTTACCATGGATCCCATGAAGAAAGCATCCAGGAGTATATAGGATGAATCAGATTCAGGAAAGGTGAACTTAAAATGTGCAGCACGTTCTGTAGGCGCCAGCTCAGCAGTAACATCGTAATCAGCTAAATATACTTTGTAGTGATAGGGTTTGACGGTTTCGGCCTTATGTGAAAACCAGGATGCCCGCTCGTTCTCTTCAAATTTCAGTTCTCCTGTGAGGGCCATTAATGAAAAAGCCGCGTAATCATTGATCCAGGGACTTGGCTGATGGGTTTGCTTGATCCCCCGGATCCTATTTTCACTGTACTTATAGGTCCAGCCATCTCCCATTTTGGAGGTCATTGGCGTCCAGAAATTCATGCCCCATGGAGTGGCTATGGCAGGGTAGGTATTGCCGTTAGACAGAGAATACTCAGAATCGGTCCCCATTAAAGGGTTTACATGGTCCACCAGGGCGATCAGTCCCGATCCATCCTGTGGGATACTTCTTTCAGGCCTGTTACAGGAAATGCACAGAAGTGACAGAAAAAGCCCTATAGTTAGTTTGTATTTCATCGTTTAAGAATAGATTTTCATATATCCTTGTCTATTTATTAATGAAGCATTTGTTGGTAATCGAGAACTGTTCGCTGCTAAGTGTATAGAAATAGATACCTGCAGGCTGATCTTCTGCATTCCAGATCACCCGGTGATGGCCTGCCGGTTTCTGATCATCCCATAAGACCTCTAGTAGCCCTCCCTGTGCATTGTATACCGCCAGTTTGACATGAGTGCTATGAGCTAATTCAAATGCAATGACTGTGCTTTGGGTAAAAGGATTAGGGAAATTCCTGAGACTTAATTCTCCCCGGACTGCCCGGTGATCGTTTTCAACAATGCCCGTAACTCCTTCAATGAATAGTTCGTTGGAGTCCAGTCCTTCAATGGTGGCTGTTATGGTAACTCCCGATGATCCCAGCCTTTCGTAATCAAAGACCACACCACCATCGCTTAGCGTAAGGGTAAAGGGTTCCGTGGCTTGCCCTTCTCCATCCATACTGATCTCCACAGGTCCGTTATAGGCCACATCCAGACGCATTTCATCATCTGTAAGGTAGCAGGCTATTTTGTACAGGGTTGAATCGATATCGGCTTGCCAGGGCAGCTCTGCGGGAATCACTGTATCTTTTTTTACCAGGTATAAATGGACCCGGGTGGCAGGACTGCCATTTTCGATCCGGCCCAGCTTAAATGCCACATCAAGCGCATTCACTTCCTCAGGGACTTCACCCCAGCTAATGCCACTTACACAAATGGTGCTATCGGTCTTTACTGTTTCACCCGTCCAGGTATGGAACCATTCAAGGGTGTAGTTTCCATTGCTTAATTCTGTATCGGATATATAGATGGGCGCTTTTGAAAGAGAAGTCTTTTCATAGTTATACATCCATCCAAATCCGCTGGAGGGGGATCCCATGAAAAATCCATCTGTATTCTCAACCCATATTCCGGCAGGAGCATAGGTCTGGTGTGCAAAGTCAATATCTGATACAAAGGCAGAGAATCTGTGGTAATCCTGGAGTCGCACTGCAGTCAGGATATCAGTAGTATTAAATTCCCACCAGAAGGGAGTGGAGGCCATTCCGTTGCACAGACCTGCCCAGAATGAATTATGCAGCTCCCAGGTGTAGGCTTCACTTTGATGATCGGCAAGCATGTGGGTATAGCCGGCTTCCCCGAAGAAGGCAGGCCGGTCGCCCTTGCCTTTCAGTTTCCTGGTTTCATTGACCACATTGGCCAGTCCGCTTCGTACCACATTCTCCGGATAAGGATTGGGCCATCCATGCAGCTCATAAAAGTGGACATTGGGAATATCTCCAAGTTGATCGGTTTCGCTAAAATGGGATGCTCCCTCACCGCCTCCAAAGGAGGCTGTGGTAGGTCGCCGGAAGGGATCATTATCTGTAAAATACCTATGTACATTTTCCACCCATTTTTTTGAGGATGCCTGGCTTCGAACCCATCCGGTTGTTCCGTGCATTTCGTTGATAATCTCCCAGACACCCAGTGACTGACTGTATCCCCATCGGGCGATCATATAGCGATAGTGCTTTTCCTGGTAGGTCAGTGCCAGGCTATCGGTATAAAAATCATCAATGTCCACCAGCTGGCTGTAGGGATTGTCGGAGAACCATCTTCCATCTGCCCATGGTACTCCATCCACTCTCAGATATCCATGTACCCACATTGACAGCATCACCTTCATATCTCTGGCTTCGGCCCAGGCCAGTACCTCATCGATCCGGGCCGCTTTTCGCTGGTCATACCTTCCCACTCCCGATTCCATGGATTCGAGCAGGTACTTGCCACCTCCGTTTCCGCCGTTGTCGAAAGTGCAATCCCAATAACCAATAAAATTCCCACTTACAGAAGCAAATTTATCCAGGCCGCTTTGTGTTACATTCCAGGGGTAGTACACAGCAATTCCATAAAAGCTGCTTCCATCATCATGCATGAAGTAATTCGAGTTATCGGGAGAAATATGGAGCCAGCCTTTGTTGCCGGATTCAATTACAGAAAAAGTGCTTTTCTCACTTTCCCCGGTTCCATCCAGATCGCTGGCAAATACCTGGTATTGCCAGCTGCCGGTCTGGTTTGCTGCAAAGCGGATCTTCCACTGGTTCCGGCCATCGTAATTATCATAAAAGCCATTCATCTTAACAGAATCTCCATCGGGGGAGTAGAACCATGCATAGAGATCGATTTCCTCCGGGTTGTAAGGATTTTCATAGTCTGCATCCAGCAGATCAAGCACCACCTCGAATTTTTCATAGGTTCCAACGGGATCTGAGTTTACACTTTCCGGTACTATCCGGGGAATCGATCCAGGATTGGTAGTTGTGATACTGACTTTGGCAGGAGCATGTTCTTTTCCATCCTTATCTGTGGCCGATACTTTGTAATAGTAGCTTGTATGCTTATTAAGCCCGGTATCATGAAAAACAGTATCGCTCGTTTCGCCTATTTTGGAGTCTTCACTGGCTTCATACTCCATCTCCGTACTCCGGTATAGCTTGAAATAATCCGTACTATCCGGATCACTGGATTTCCAGCTAAGATCGACGCTGGCAGAATCCACCGGGTAAGCCTGCAAATTAGTAATGCTGATGGAATAACCTGCAATCTGAAAATCATCGAAAAGGACCAGTCCAGATTTTGATTCGCTGGATCCGCCGTCGAAATACAGATAGATCTTTTGCAGGTTTCCGCCGGAATAATTGGCTTCCACCAGCTGGCAGGTGTAAAAATGCCAGGCATTGTCTGCCGGAATATCTTTCTGCAGCCAGCCATCGTTCCCGTTGGTATATATGGGTTTAACCGTAAATGTGGTGGCCACATCCGATTTAATTTTCAGGGTGATATGCGGATTTTCGGCCACATCTATCTCCCGGGGCGGGGTAAAGTTGAAATTATCCCATATGCCGCTCTCTGCAGTACGGGAATAAGCGATGTTTAAATACCCTTCACTCTCTGAAATTCCAAAGGTTCCCGTATGATCTGCCTTCCAAAGTGTATAGCTGGAACCGTTCCATAAAGTATCCACTGAGCCATCCTCGAAATCGTCATAGAATCCCATGGATTGAGAAAACAGGGGACCGGTGATCAAAAGTGCAAGTAGGATAAGATTTAATATCTTCATTTTTAGAGGTTTTATGGAAGTACATCATGCAATAGTGCAGCCCCGATCACCCCGGCTGAATCCCCATGCATGTTTTTAACAATTACGACATCCGGATCTTCCTTAAACACATTCTTTCTCACCTTTTCAATCCCTTTGCTATATATTTCGCTGATGTTGGATACCCCTCCTCCCAATACGATCAAATCGGGATCAAGGATGTTGATCAGGGTAGACATGGCCATTCCGAAATCCTCAAAAAAATGTTCCATGACTTCTGTGGCAGCTTCGGTCCCTTCCCTGTATTCATTCACGATATCCTGGAGTCTCTTTTTTACTCCTGTCTTTTCTTTGTAGCCTTTTTCTATGCCGGATCCGGAGATATAGCGCTCTATGCATCCCTTTTTTCCACAGAAACATTCCCTTCCTCCCGGATAAAGGATGGCATGGCCAATCTCTCCGCCAATGTGCTGGTGCCCACGTATCAGCCTCTTATTTACAACGATACCCCCACCACATCCGGTTCCCATGATTAGTCCGAAGACAGTATCCTTACCCTTTCCCGCTCCTAAAAGGGCCTCAGCTACGGCGAAACAGTTCGCATCATTCTCTGTCCTGGTTTTCGTGCCTGTCAGGTGCTCAAAATCTCCTATTAGAGGCATATGGTTCAGGCATAACAAACTGGAATTTTTTATCAATCCCTTCCCATTGGTGTAGCCAGGTGTCCCAATACCTACTGTGTGTTCCCGGTTGTCGATGCCATTTGCCATGGTCCTGTAAAGATCGACCACTACCCGGACCACATGGTCATAGCCCTTCTCCTGTCCGGTATCTACCCGTTTCCGATCAAGAATTGCCCCCCGGTCATTCAGGATCACGGCTTCTGTTTTAGTTCCACCCAGGTCAATTCCTATTTTTAACATATTTATTCTGTTTTGCGAAGCTGGATTATACAGTTGATTAATGACCTGGCATTGTGATAATTGCCCTTCCAAATGCCTCCCTTGTTCCCATTTGCGGATTCGGGCGACTCATTGATTCCCAGCCGGTACCATCCCCCTCTCTCCTGGTCAATCAGGTTTTGCTTGCAATAATCCCAGGTAAGGGTGAATTTATCAAAATAATTCATGGGATCATCCGGGTAAAGCCCGGACATCAGCAGCAGGGTATGAAAGGATTCTGTGGCAGCCCACCACTGCGTGTATTTTTCCAGAATGCTTATATCCTCACGACCTTCAAAATAGAACCCAGCCTCATAGGTGGCACCTGTTACGGGATCCCATCCATTTTTAAGGGTGTGATCCGTCATGGTTTTTGAAACCCTGTGGGTAGTCTTATCTTGTCCAAGTCCAATGGCTTCAGCAGCTTCCAACAGCAGGTAGGCTGTTTCAATATCATGCCCAAAGGAAATATAATCAAACTGATGCTCATTTCGTCCTCCGGGATAAACTTCATCGTCAACCAATACCGGAGTCCAGTCGCGGTGGAAGAATAAATTCATATAGCCCTTTTCGGTGGCAATGGTATCACGGATCAGGACCAGCATTTCATTGATCCTGTTTTTCAGGTGCTCATTTTTCCAGACTTTATACAATTCCGTATATCCTTCGAGGATATGTATGGAGCTGTTCTGATCTTTTGGAGGAGTTCCGTTCCGGCCCTCTACCATGGGAGTTCCGTCTCTCTCCAGAAACTGGAAGTAGCCTCCGAATTCGGGATCGTGGCTGTGCTTATCCAGCCAGTAGAAAGATCTGATGGCCAGGTCAAGTGCAGATGAATCATTTGAGACTTCAAAGTAAGCAGCCAGACCATAAATGACAAATGCATTCCCATAGGCAATCTTCGTGGACTCAGTGCCATCCGTGGCTGTTACTTCTCCTTCCCGCTTAGTCAGGGTATAGTACCCTCCGTACTCCTTATCCCACATGACATCTCTAAGGAATTTATATCCATGTTCGCTGACTTCCCTGTACACTTTTTTTTCGGGATACATTTTGTACATCTGTGCTGAAGCCCAGGTGTGCCGGGCCTGGGTTACAATGAATTTTGGCTGCCTGTCCATCTGCTTCCACTCCTTATCGAAATTGCTCAGGTAGCCTCCAAACTCTTTATCCACACAGCGTGGGTACCAGAAGTCCATCATCCCTGTTGTAAGAACTTCCTCCATTTCTTTTGCAATGGCCAGGCGGTCGGTGGTTTTTTCTGTTGACTGACCCGTACCCTCCCCGGACTGATTTATTAATGTCATCCAGTCATCCACATTCTGATTGAATTGCTCTTTCATTCGATGATTTACGGTGGCCCGCATCTCCTCTGGCCAGGCCTCCCTGCCGTGAATGGCCCCCATCACGGCTCCCATTACCTGTGCATAGGAATCGGTATCGTGCCCGAATTCAATCATCAGCTGCATGGATGCAAGCGGATCGTAATCCACAATTTCTGCACAGGCCATTACAACCACAATGGGTACCCAGGCTTCCCACCAGTAAACCGTCTCCAGGTTTTCCTCAAGCAATACGAACAAGCTGGCAATGTTTCCTTCCGATCGCTTTACAAGTTGATGGGACAGATCCAGCCACTTTATTAACTGGCGGTCCACATACAATACTTCGTTATATTTATAGGGATCAACGGTTCTCATGGCTTCCTCAAAATTCATCCAGTTTCCGTCTGACTGCAGGGCTCTGGCCAGGCCGGCTACCAGTGCAGAATTTATATCCTTGGCAATCCCATTATCAAAATACCCCAATTCGTAACTTTTTAAGTAGCACCACTCCGGATCATGGGGATTTAATGCAGCTACAGGCAGAAAGGGCATCTGACCTTCCATGGTAGGAATCCCGCCCCAGATACGTTCCGGGGGATAGGCATTTTCTTTCTTCCCTAGTGCCCAGTTTGTGGCATATTCAATTTCGGGGATCCAACGGTCGTAATTGTCCCTGTATTTATCCGGCAGTTCTTGCCTGAAGTCCAGAACAGAACGGGCAAAGTTCTGCATAGTCAATTCTCCTTCATAGTTTTTCAGAGTATTGAAAAAGATCAGCTTGAAGCGGGTATCATCGGTGATGGTCCCTTCCGGCCCGAAGGGTTCCCATTGGGCAAAGGGCTCCACATCCTTCGGATAGGGTCTCAGTTTAAATAGCTTTCCTAATTCTTTGATCCCTTCAATGTTAATCTTCTGATCGCATGTAGTCCAGAAGCTCCTGAGGGGAGGATCTACGAATTCAACAGGCCCTCCGGCTGCATCGCCAATGGCTGAACCCACAAGCATGCCCTTAATTTTTGAGTTCATGGAAGGAGCTTCCTGCTGAGCTTCAAGGTTATAGAATGACATCAGAACTACGGCTAGTGAAATGAAAGCAGGAAAAATCAGTTCTTTGGTGACAATCATTGTATAAATATCGTGATTTTCCTTATCACCATGCTTTTTTTCAAATCTACAATTACTTTTTTGTATTACTCCCCACCATCGATAGTCACTTCATGGTGATCAAATAGGCAAACCTGGTTCGAAGAAATTGTTGCAATTATTACTAAAAGGGCAATTATTGCAGCTTTAATATCTGTAATTATCAATTTTCAGGTTTCAATATTTGCATGAAACAATTATTGAGGCATTGATAGTGATTGGGTATTAAGTCTATTGGAATTTTTTACTAGGGGCTCCAATGTGTTCGCGTTTTTCAATTTCCCCTCTATTCATATACAAGCTAATTTTATCCCTGATACATGCTGTATAAGTATCCGGCAGACATCATTGTTTAGTCATTTTATATTGGGTGATTCTGACAGCTAAATATTTGACTTTAGGTTATTTATGTGCTAACTTGCATATGGAAATACAATTTGCATAAACTACAACTACTTATGTAGTATTTTCAATACATGCGACATCCTTCTGATACCAGGTGAACAACCTTAATCTTTGAGTTAAGAGAAAACCACGCCAAATTTCAGGCATGAAAACAGAAGCAAAACGGGATGATTGCAAGAGTCATTTTATAAAGTTCTTATCCTTAGGATCATTTAACTATGTTAGGGTTGCATTTCTCACAGCATTAATTGCCCTGACCCTGGGGCATACTGTAACGGCACAGTACACCCTGCAGGATGATGACGTAGTGGTTACTGATGGTATTATTCAATCATGTTCCTATGATTATGCTATTAAGGACATTATTATTCCTGAAGTGCTGGATGGGCAAGATATTTCTGGAATTGGGGATCGTATATTCTCCTTTAGGGATCTTACTGGAGTTGACCTAAGTGCATGCACTGCATTAACTTCAATTGGAATTAGGACCTTCGCAAACAATGCATTGAAAAGCATAGATTTGAGTTCTTGTTCAGAATTAAATCTGATTGGAACCCAGGCATTTGCTTATAATGCAATAACGAATGTAGATTTGAGTGCCTGCTCAGCTTTAACTTCAATTGGCAATCGTGCTTTTTTCAATAATGATCTCTCAGAGGTGGATTTAAGTGTATGTACGTCATTATTAGCTATTGGCATACATGCCTTTGATTCTAATGGGGACCTTTCTCATTTTTCTTTACCTGTAAATGCAGAATATGAAGCACTTAACTGGAAAGATGATAAAGGAAATGTCGTCTTGGGTGGCAGTTCAGTATATGATCTTGAGACGCATTATTTTGTTCCTATTCCTTATACGCTCACTGATGATGATGTAGTGGTTACGGATGGCATTATTCAATCCTGTTCCTATGACTTTGCTGTTAAAGACATTATAATTCCGGAAGTACTTGATGGGCAAGTTGTAATAGGTATTGCAGATGGAGGGGATGATGATAATTACCAAGGGTATTATGGACCTTTTACCTCTAAAGGAATTACAAGTATTGTATTCCCATCTTCACTTGAAACTATCGGAGAGTATTCCTGCTCAAATAATCCGCTAATTTCCATTGATTTAAGTAGTTGTTCGGCATTAAAAACAATTAGAGACTGGGCATTCTTATATAATGTATTAACAAGTATAGCATTCCCCAATTCACTTGAGATCATAGGGAGAAGTGCATTCTATGGCAATGATCTGACAGATGTTGATTTAAGTAATTGTACGGCTTTAACGAAGATTGGAAAGGTTGCCTTTGATGGAAACGATAATTTGAGTAGTATTTCTTTACCGATTAATGCTGAGTATTATGAATACAACTGGAAGGACGCTGAAGGAAGTGTTTTTATTGGAGGTAGTTCTGTAAACGATTTTTATACATCTTATTATGTTCCTGCTCCTTATACATTAACTGATTCAGATGTGATTGTAGTAGATGGTATAATCCAATCTTGTACCTATAATTTTGCATTGAGAATAATTGAGATTCCTGAAATATTGGATGGACAGGAAGTAATAGGAATTTCTGATAACAAATCCTTTGGGGGAGTCTTTTCCAACAAAGGCATCGTAAATATATCCTTTCCATCCACATTTGAAATAATTGGAACCTATTCGTTCGATTCCAATGATCTCACAAGTATTGATTTAAGTTCTTGCACAGCTTTAACTTCAATTGGGAATTATGCTTTCCGTGGGAATAATCTCACAAATATTGATTTAAGTTCTTGCACAGCTTTAACTTCAATTGGGCATTATGCTTTCCGAGGGAATGGTCTTACGAGTGTTGATTTTAGTAATTGCACAGCAATAACGTCTATCGGTATGTTTGCCTTCGGTACAAATAATCTTACAAGCATTGATTTAAGTGCTTGCCTGGCATTAACTTCAATAGGATTTGCTGCCTTCAATACTAATGAGCTTTCTAATGTTAATTTTAGTGGTTGCACAGCACTAACTTCGATTGGGAAATCTGCCTTCGCTGGCAATGATCTTACTAATGTAGATTTAAGTGCATGCAAAAACCTATTTAAAATTGGCAGTTATGCATTCAATTACAATTATTCACTGAGTAGATTTACCTTACCTATTAATACTGAATATAATTTGCTTGGTTGGAGAGATGCCAATGGAAATGTTTTTATGGGTGGTGATATTGTAAGTGATTTAGAATCTTATTATTATGTTCCTATACCTTATACTCTTACAGATGATGATGTTGAAGTCACAGGGGGAATCATTCAATCATGTTCCTATAATTATGAATACCTGGATATCATCATACCAGAAGTACTTGATGGACAAACAGTACTTGGAATAGTTGATGGGATAAACCAAAATGGAGTTTTTGGGAAAGAACGGATCGCGAGTATTAAGCTCCCTTCGACCCTAGTTGCAATTGGTGACTTTGCCTTTGCGATAAGCAATTTGTCAACAGTGGATCTTAGTGCTTGCACGAATCTGACAACTATTGGAGTCGGTGCCTTCCTTGAGAATCAACTTAAAAGTATTGATTTTAGTGGATGCAAGGTCTTATCAACAATTGGAGCAAGTGCCTTCAGTGAGAATTCAATAGTACATATTGATTTAAATACTTGCACATCGTTAACTACTATTGAAGAAAATGCATTTGCTTATAATGCAATATCAAGTATGGACTTAAGTGCATGTATAGCATTAGTTTACATTGGGAAGCGTGCGTTCCTGTCGAATTATTTATCAAGTCGTTTCGCTCTACCAATACACTTTGCTTACGAAGCGTATGGTTGGAAAGATTCAGATGGTAATACACTAAATAGTGGTGCGGTTGTAAGCAATTTAGAATCATTTTATTATGTTCCTGCACCTTATTCTCTTACTGACAATGATGTTGAAGTCACAGATGGTATTATTCAATCTTGTTCTTATAATTTTCAATTGAAGGTAATCATTATCCCGGAAGTGCTTGATGGACAAATTGTAACCGGAATCGGTGATTGGAGAAACAAGGGGGTTTTTTCCTCAAAAGGAATAGTAGATGTAACCTTGCCTCCGACGGTCGAGATTATCGGATACGGTGCTTTCTTTCGCAACGATCTGAACAGTGTAAATTTAAATTCCTGTACTTCATTGGCTTATATTGGTGAAAATGCTTTTCTGGCTAATGATATTACAGCAGTAGATTTAAGTGCTTGTACATCTTTAATATCAATTGGATATAATGCATTCGCTGCTAATGTAATGTCAAGTTTTGTTTTACCAACACCCGATATACCTGGATATCGTTTTTTTTACTGGGTGGATGGCAATGGGAATTCTCATAGGAGATGGGCGGTAAGTGATCTGAATACCTCATACACTGCCTTCTTAACAAAAATAACCTATACGATTTCCCAACCAGGTAGCGGCGAAGAATGGCTGACAAGTACTGTCCAGAATATTCTGTGGGAGGATAATTACCTCGGAAATGTTAAGATAGAACTTTACAAAGGGGATGCCCTTATTTTTTCAATAGCCGGCTCTACACGCAGTGATGGTAATTTCGGCTGGTCCATTCCTCCTGGTTTGTCAAGTAGTAGTGATTACCGGATTAAAATCAGCAGTCTTTTAAATAGCACTTATTATGGGTTTAGCGATTATTTCTCCATCGTATACCAATCCCCCTGCCAGGACAGTTATGAGCCAAGTAATGAGTTTTTTAAACCGAATGTTTCGGCGTTCAGCAACGTTCTGGGAGCATATGAACTTGAAGAGCAAATTACGGGCACTGTTCATAAACCCGGAGATTGGGATCACTACAGGGTTAATGTGGGCGAAGCAGGAATGCTAAATCTGACACTAAGTGATGTCCCTGAAGGATTTGACTTACAATTATTCGATAGCGATCGCAATTACATAAGCGGCTCATTCACATCGGGGGATGAAGAAATCCTTGAAACTATCACTTCTCCAGGCTATTACATTGTTATCGTAGGTTCTCTGAGCAGGACGGCTTCATGTACTCCTTACACCTTGCAACTGGATTGGTCACCGGGCTTACCCGGCTGTAAAGATGTTTTTGAACCAAGCAATGAATTCTTCAAACCCAATGAGACTGCATTCAGCCGCAGTCTAAGAGAATCATTCTACACAGGCAGTGTTTCCGGTACGATTCATAAACCCGGAGACTGGGATCATTACCGTGTGAATGTGTATGTACCTGGAAAGTTAAGTCTGATACTCAGTGAGGTTCCGGAAGGATTCGACCTTCAGTTATACGATGAGAATCGAAATTATATTACCGGCTCATTCACAGCAGGGGACGAGGAGATTCTTGAAGCCATTGCAAGTCCGGGTGATTATGTTGTGATTGTAGGATCACTGAAAAGGGCTGCTTCATGTGCACCCTATACACTGGACCTGGAGTGGTCCCCGGGATTAGCTGGTTGTGAAGATATTTTTGAACCAAGCAACGAGTTTTTCAAACCCAATGTCACTGCCTTTACCGAAATTCTCGGAGAGTATTCATTTGTGACCCATATTTCTGCCACGGTACATAAAGCGGGAGACTGGGATCACTACCGGATACCTATTGAAGAAGCTGGGATTTTAAATCTGACATTGAGCGATGCTCCGGATGAATTTGACCTGCAATTGTATGATGGAAACCGCAATTACATAAGCGGCTCATTCACTTCCGGGGATGAAGAGATCATAGAAGCCATCGCGACCCCGGGTTATTATATTGTAATCGTAGGATCCATGAACAGGGCAGCTTCATGCACGCCCTATAACCTGGGTGTGGATTGGAATCCTGAATCCTTCAAAAAAAGTACGGCTGTTCCTGGATCCAGGTCTGATCAGGCATTTTTTACAGTCTACCCGAATCCTGGCACACACATCATCTATCTGAAGTCAGATCTGGATATCAATGAAGAGCTATCTCTTAGAGTATTTGATCTTTCTGGCAAGGTATTGAGCTCAAATACATTGAATCAGATGTATTCTGAAGAGCCCGTTGAGATTGATATATCTGCATATGCCTATGGAATCTATTACCTGCAGCTAAACTCTGCCACTTTAAGCAAAACACTAAAGATTATCAAATATTAAATCATTATAGTCGGCTTAACACCGGCCTCTTGCACAGGGACTGTTGGTGTAAAAGAAACCAAAGAAGCCTCCAATGAGTATGCTTTTAAGGATGTCTTTGCCCGGCATACTTTCCATTTGTCTTCCTTCAGTCAGATAAAACAGGACAAAACCGATCACTGCACCCAGTGCAATGGCAATAAGGGATTTTCTGAGTTGGGATGAGTTCAGGGTCCGTTTAAGCCAGGTTCCTTCGGGTTTTATTTCAAGTTGTTTGAATTGCATACATGTATATATATAGATGTGTAAATATATACAATCTCCGTCAAATGGCATGAAAAACTAAAAAAATGCAGTTGCCAGGCAATTTAGAATGGATCAAAAATAGCTGCTGTGGAACTGCCAGCATCAAATTTTTTTACCAAAGAAATTCAAGACCAAATGATATGTCTGTGGAGGAGGTTACTTCACGAAAAGTGGAAGCTGTGCGGATTACCGGCTTCCGGATTGTTTTTTGAACATCAGCTGAATGGATCTCCCATTTGTTAAAATTTTCCCGAACTGATTATCTAAGGCTTTTTATTCTACTTTTGCAGCTTTTCAAAAGTACGCTGGAAGTTGAACCTTAATTGCATAATGACGTATAAGTTGCTTATCGACTTTTAAGATTCGTACGTTGAAAGATTGACTTGTGGACTTTAAACGGGAAATGATGATGATTATGAAGAGGATATTTTTGACTGCAGTCACTTTGTTCTTATTGACATTAATGGGATGCGCCCAATGGGAACTGAAGGATATTATAGAATTTCAGCAGAGAGAAGGACTTCCAAACTTTTACAACAAAGTAAGAAATAATGAGACAGTTAAGGTAGGTTTCATTGGAGGCAGTATTACTGTAGCAGATGGATGGAGACCAAAAACCATAGCATGGCTGAAAGAACAATACCAGGTAGATCAGATCATTGACTTCAGTGCTGCAATCGCAGGCACAAATTCAAAATACGGGGTGTTTCGCATAGATAATCATTTGTTATCCAAACATGATTTTGATCTTATTTTTGTGGAATTCGCAGTAAACGACAGAGATGGAATTTCCAGTGATGTAGAACGAAGTATGGAGGGCATTGTCCGAAAAATATGGCAAAATAATCCGTATACAGATATCTGTTTTGTGTATACAGTATCGGATAAATTCCTGCCTGATATTGAAAATGGGAAAATGAATCTTTCTGCCTCCAAGCATGATGCCATAGCTTCTCATTATGGTATCCCATCCATATTCTGGGGAGCTAAAATTGATAAGCTGTTAAATACAGACGAGGTTGTATGGTACGATAATATTTCCAATCAATCCACTTCACAAAACGATGCGGGTCAGTTTGTATTTACCCAGGACAAGGTTCACCCAACAAATTATGGCCATGAAGCTTATGCTGATGTGCTGCAAAACTGCTTTATGAAAATGGATCAGGTAAAAAGCGTGATTAAGCACGAAATCAAGACACCTCTGGTAAAGAATAATTATGAGAATTCGAAACTGCTGTCCATTAACAGACCAAATAACCATGGTATGCAGATTATTGAAACTAAAGGGGAGAAGGTCTATCTGGATAAATTCCTGAAGAATGATAAGTGGTTTCTGGTATCTGATGTCTCCACTTCCTATTATGCATTCTCATTTGTGGGATCAGAATTTGGCATAAGTGAAATAATAGGCCCGTCCTCAGGAAAGTATATAGTTGAAGTAGATGGCGCAAAAAAGGAATATACTGCTTTTGATCCTTATTGCGACTATTGGCGTGAAAGTTTCAGGTTCATTAGACTTTCGGACAATGGAGAACATTTTGTTAAAATTTACCCTTCAGAGAATAAACTGTCTGTGGCCGAAAAAAGAGAAATCCTGTCCCCGCTGAGGAGAAAAGAAGATCTTGACAACTATACAAGTAAATATGAAAACAATGAATACATCTTCTCCCATATTTTATTGGATGGGGAACTGACCAACTATTATACCGAAACATTGAGTCTTTGTGAGGGTGAAACCTTAGTTTGGCATGGAGATGAACTATCTGAAGGTGGCCAATATCTTGCCAGCTATGAAATGTCAAATGGATTCGATAGCGTTTATCATCTGAGTTTGACGCTTACTCCAAGTTATCATGGAGTGAGCTATGATACAATTTCCAGAGGAGATAGTGTATTCTGGGAAGGTCAGTATTACAAGGATCCCGGTCAGTACATAATGAGCTACCAGACCACCACCAGCTGTGATAGTACGCTTGAATTGAATTTGACTGTGACCGGGCTAAGTTCTGATTTGAACATCAGCACCCTGGATGATTTTAAAGTATATCCCAATCCAAGCTCTGATCTGATATCTGTAATATGGAATAAGGTGCCAGAAGGAATTCTGAAGTTGACACTGACCAATATGATTGGAGAGATCGTATATGCCACAAGCGTCGAAAGCACCCAATTAAGCCAATCCATCGATTTGAATTCCTATCCTTCAGGGATGTATTTGCTGTTTATCGGAGAAGGAGAGAACAGGCGATATACCAAGGTTATAAAACAGTAGTTAATTGTTTTTTGGATGATTGGGCAGAGGCACCGGTTCGTCCTTGTTCCATGGAACGAACCCTCTGGGTAATCCGGATCCTTCTTTCCAGGTCCAGGTCCATACATCATCACAATCATAATAAGTATCCCTTTCCGGAGCGAAGCGGTCGTCATTGCCCCCATGGTTGTAATAAGATCGTGCATGGTCGATAAATACACCTGGTTCCGTCCTCAGCCTGAGTGTGTCTACTCTGAATGCCAGCATCCCGTCCCAGAATGCTTCTACCATTCCATTTGCTTTCCCAGGAGTATAGACATCATTAAGCACAATTCTCAAAGCAATATTATGCCACTCACCGGCATATTCTGTCAGAATTAGATTCTGTCCGGGCTTGCTTGGATCTTTCCATTTAAAGGGACCTGAAAGCCCGCATGGATAAAGTGAGTTATCTTTCCCGGACCAGTACATGTACAATTTCATTTCCTGTGCTTTCGACCACATCAGGTTTATTATAAACCCATTATGCTTCTTTGTCTGGTATGGACTGCAACCTCCCGGAGAGGCCCCTCCGGTGACTGCTATACCGATCTTTCCGGTTAATGCCCAATCCCGGTCCTCAGGCCATCGTATGTTGTGACTGATCCACAATTCTTCATTATTTCCGGGAATTTTCGGATGGAACATGTGTCCGGAACCTTCAGGTCGTTTCGGAGTTACGATGCCAAAATGAGCTCCCCTGAACCAATTCCTTGCAAATTTATTTCCATTTTCTTCTTCAATGGTGATGTTCTGATCGTTCTCCATGGCCGGATGTGTTTTCTTAAAGTAGCCCACACCGGCGAATCCCCGGCCCGGATAATTTCCGTTGCTGCCGAATTCTTTTTTAATATCCTTATAATCAAATATTCCGGGTTCCTGATCCTGGAAATCTGCCGACCAGATAAGATCAATTTTAGAATTTTCGGGCTCCCCCTCAGACTTGCCCATTACAGCGGGTGGCAGCTGGGTGTTTTGGCTGCCCTGGGACATAAACCTGGGTTTTATAATTGCAATTACGCCCACAGTAATTATAACAAGTAATAGAAGTAGGATGAATGTTGCTCTTTTCATATCATGAAGTATTTCCATATTCGTGATTCAGGTCTTCATGGTTAAAGATACACAGAATCAGATTAGGCAATACATTCTGAAATAAAGAGCTGCCGGGAGAAGAGATCCTGATAAATTATACAGTAGGCTTTATATTCTGGTTCATTCGAAAGGTATTTTCAGGATCCCATTTGTTTTTCACTTCAACCAACCTGTCCCATACCTCATTGGTGTATGCCTCCCTGACCCGGTCGGCTCCTTCTTCGCTGAGGAAATTTACATAGACACCCTGACTGAATGGACGTGTGGCATCATGGAAATCCCTGGCCCATGCGATGGCTCTATCATCGTCCGAAGCATCCTGCCACCTGGTATGAAGATTCAGAACAAAGGGGGTACTCCTGTGGGGGAATGCTGTTGCAGCCGGATCAACGCGGGAGGGAGTTCCTTCCATATGTGGAATAAAAATCTCGCACTCCTTACTGGGCATCTCTTTAGCAAAGGAAGTAATGATATCTGTGCAGGCACCATTCAATTCTTTCAAGTGATGAGATTTCCAGTAGTTCCGGGCTCCATGATCAACCAGTCCGTCAAATGCCGACTGCCAGGCGGTCCAGGGTTTCATTCCCGAACCATCCCCAAGGGTTTCCCCAAAATCCCTGATGGGCTGGATCAGTCTTTCACCTTCAGCCTCATCACCAAGCCACACAAAGGGTACCAGCACCACCAGTTTATTGTGAAACTCCTCAGGAATGAAAGGAAGGGGAGGAGCGTAACGTATCACCATCCAGATGGTCATTTCATCGGGCATATTCCGGACATATTCGGCATGAAAGCGAATGTACTCACCCGCATTCTCAAATCGCTTAACTACAGGACCCGTATATACCTCAGTGCCTATCCGGGCAGCTTTAAACTCGAAGGTACTTACAATCCCAAAATTACCACCTCCACCGCGTACGGCCCAAAACAGATCGGAATTCTCAGATGCATCTGCCTGTACTATTTTTCCTTCAGCTGTGATCAGTTCTACCGAAAGAAGATTGTCGACCGACAGTCCGTATTTCCGGCTGATCCATCCAAATCCGCCTCCAAGAGTTAATCCACCCACTCCGGTATGTGAGATAATGCCTGCAGAGACTGCCAATCCCAGTTCCTGCGTAACCTCATCCACCTTTCCTAACAAGCAGCCGCCCTCCACTTTCACTACCTGACGTTCCGGATCCACTTCAACCTCCTGCATTAAGGAAAGATCGATCATGATTCCATCATCAACCACTGCATTTCCAGCCGAATTATGTCCTCCGCCTTTCACTGCAATTTGAAGTTGATTCTCCTTTGCAAACAGTACGGATTGGGAGATATCTCTTGCATTCAGGCACCTCACAATGATGGCAGGTTTCTTATCGAACATCCCGTTCCAGATGGCCCTTGATTCATCATATCCTTTTTCACCGGGAAGTATCACATTTCCGACAATCAGGTTACTAAAACCCGATACAGTTTCATTATTTAAGCTCATGGTAATTATTTAAGTTAACACTCTTCAGACCGGGGTGATGAAAGGAGCGAGGCTAATGTAGGGAATTTAGTTTAACACATTTAGAAACAACATGTTAAACTACTGTTAAAACAGAATTGTGTTCTGATAGATTTCAGTTATGAATTGCCAGATTTCGGATAGTTCGGCAGAGGTACTTTTTTCTCCTTATCCCATGGTGTGATCCCGGTGGGGAGGCCTGATCCTTCTTTCCAGGTCCAGGTCCATACGTCATCCACATCGATGTATGTATCCCTGTCAGGAGCGAACCTGTCATCGTTACCCCCGTGATTGAACTGTGACCTGGCATGGTCGATATAGACCCCGGGTTCGGTCCTCAGTCGAAGGGTGTCCACTCTAAAGGCCAGCTCTCCATCCCAGAATGCCTCAATCATGCCATTCCCTTTTCCAGGGATGTAATTATCATTCAGCACAACCCTTAAAGCGATGTTATGCCACTCACCGGCATAGTCAGTTACTATTAAGTTCTTTTCGGGCGTATTCGGGTCAAACCATTTGAACGGACCGGAATTCCCGCATGGAGCAATTGAGTCATCTTTCCCCGGCCAATACATGTAAAGTTTCATCTCTCTTTGTTTTGACCACATCAGGTTCAGAATAAATCCATTATGATTCCCTTCTTGATATGGCTTGCAACCATGGGGAGAAGATCCTCCGCTTACACTTACTCCCATATTGCCGGATAAGGCCCAATCCCTGTCACGGGGCCAGCGAATGTTGTGACTGATCCATACTTCTGCATGCTTGCCCGGGATCTTAGGATGGAATAAATGTCCGGAACCTATAGGATTGTCCTCGTCTATTATGCCATAGTGTCCTCCTTTGAACCAATTTCTGGTAAACCTGTTCTCTTTTTCAACTTCAATAATAATGTTCTCATCATTTTCTATGCCTGGCTGTCTGAAATGAAGAATACCAATCCCACTCATATCTCTGCCAAATTGTATGCCGCTGCTACCGTACTCTCTTTTTACATCTCTGAAATTGAAAACCCCGGGTTCCTGATCCTGAAAATCAGCTGCCCAGATTACATCGAATATGTTGTTTTCCCTATCTGCAACAATCCTTTTATTATTGAATCCCGCTAAGTGGGTTTCAAAGAAAGCAATAAGGATCACTGAGCTAATTGCCAGCAACAGAAGTATGACAATGGTTCTTCTTTTCATTAGCGATGGATTCGCTATATAAATCTTTCATACGAGAGCAGCCACGCTAAAGATACATAATTACAAGAGGGGTAAATGCAAGATGAAAAAATCTTTAGAAACCAATGCTCCCTGATGCTAACTTTAAATATCTTTGAGATTAGTATGCTGTTCAATTCCATAGATTTCGCCATATTTCTTCCAGTTGTGTTTCTGCTGTACTGGTTTGTTGTGCAGCGGAATCTAAGCCTACAGAATGCACTGCTGGTGATGGCCAGTTATGTTTTTTACGGATGGTGGGACTGGCGCTTCCTTTCTCTGATCATATTTAGTTCGGGTGTGGATTTTTTTGTGGGCAGGCGTTTATCCCGCACAGAGAATCCAAAGCATAGAACAGCGTTCCTACTGCTCAGTATATTTGTGAATATAGGTTTTCTTGGTGTTTTTAAGTATTTCAATTTTTTTGCCCAGAGTTTTGCTGATGCTTTTACGCTGTTTGGTGCCGAGATCGAACCTGCAAGATTAAAGATCATTTTACCGGTTGGGATCAGCTTTTACACCTTTCAGACATTAAGCTATACCATTGACGTGTACAGGAGAAAAATGGAGGCTGGTGATGACATTATATCCTTCTTTGCTTTTGTCAGCTTCTTCCCTCAATTGGTGGCAGGGCCAATCGAAAGAGCTTCCAACCTGCTTCCACAGTTCTACAGGAAAAGGATATTTGATTATGGAATGGCTGCAGATGGAATGCGCCAGATATTATGGGGACTGTTTAAAAAGATTGTGATTGCCGATAATGCAGCAGTTTACGCCAATGATATTTTCCAGAACTATACGGATTATTCGGGAAGCACTTTGCTATTTGGGACCTTCATGTTTGCTTTACAGATCTATGGTGATTTTTCCGGCTATTCTGATATTGCCATCGGGACCGCAAGATTGTTTGGTTTCAAGCTTATGCAAAACTTCAATTTCCCATATTTTTCCAGGGATATAGCCGAATTCTGGAGAAGATGGCATATTTCATTATCCTCCTGGTTCAGGGATTATGTATACATACCCATTGGAGGAAGCCGTGGGAACTCGTGGATGAAAATAAGGAACATTTTTGTCATCTTCCTGGTCAGCGGATTCTGGCACGGGGCCAACTGGACTTTTCTTATCTGGGGATTTCTGAATGCCCTCTATTTTCTTCCCCTGATGCTTCTGAACAGGAATCGCAAATACACCGATACAGTAGCTGAAGGAAAGATTTTGCCCGGATTCAGGGAAACCTTTCAGATGATTACTACATTTTTGCTTACTTGCCTGGCCTGGGTATTCTTCAGAGCTGATTCTGTCGATCATGCCTTCAGCTACCTGTCAAAGATATTTTCTTCAAGCATTTTTGAATCCCCCGTGAAAGACCTGTGGGCCATGAATACAGGAAATCATATCATCATTCTAAGTGTTAGCATGGTTTTATTCCTGATTCTGGAATGGGTTCAACGCAACAAAAAACATGGCCTTGAACTCGATTCGGAGAAACTTCCTAAATACCTGAGGTGGGGACTGTACTATGTGGTCATAATTGCCCTGTTTATGATGAATGGTGTTCAGCAAAAGTTTATTTACTTTCAATTCTGACACGCATGAACCGCTTTATAAAAAATACGCTCTTACTTGCTTTTCCTTTTGGCTTATATCTGATTATAATTGTACTGATGGATCCATTCAATTACCTGAACATGTCCATGCTGGTGGACGAAAGCCATAAGGAGAATGTCGCTCAGAATGTGGAGCAACACCTTTACAGGATGATCCAGTTTGAGAATACACCAAGGCAGAATGTATCCCTGGGAGATTCTCGGGCAAATAACCTGTATATTGCATTGGATCACGATCGTTGGGCCAATCTGTCTTATGGAGGAGCAAGTCTCAAGGAAACTATTGAAACCTTTTGGTGGAGTGCAGAGAAGTTTAAACTGGACACGGTACTCATTGCTGTAAATTTCAATAATTATAATAAATATAATAAGCGATTCTGGGTTGAAGAAACCCTGAAGATTAAAAAGAACTTGTTCTCCTATGCATTTAGCAAGCATACCTTTATGGCGACTGTGCTGATATTAAAAGGGATGTTGACAAAAAGGGAAGTAAGTATCAATAAGGTGACCCTGGACAGAGAAGAGTTCTGGAAAGCTCAAATCACCTCAGTACCTCGAAAATTCTTCACAAAATATGCTTACCCTGAAAATTACTATAAGGATCTGAAGCGTATCTCGGAACATTGTGTAGAAAACAGCATAAAGCTCATTTTATGGATTCCACCTACAGTTGTTGATTTCCAGTCTGAGCTTGAAAAGTATGCTCTTGGGGACGAAGAAGAGATCTTCAGAGCAGATATGAGATCAATTGGAGAGGTTTATGACTTTAACTATTTAAATGAGATTACCGAAAACCGGGATTGTTTCAGGGATCCCCTACATGTAAAAAATGCAACAGCTGCACTGATCAGCAATGAGATACTTGGCAATAAGCCTGTAGTTGCAAGGTATTCGAAGCCTTAATGATATGACTATGAAACCACACATGCTTATTCCAACTCTGCTGATTGCTTCACATACACTGCTTTTAAGTGCTCAGTCTCCTGAATTAGAGATAAGTAAAAATGGACACTACTTAAGCAGGAAGGATGGGACCATCGTCTTTCTTAACGGAGATACGGGTTGGAACTTAGCATTAATGCTCAGCCGGAATGATGCCGAACACTACATTAAAGTAAGGAAGGATCAGGATTTCAACCTCTTGGGAATCTCAGCAATACATGGAAATGATCCTATTAACTATTATGGCGAT
>JBDLIM010000031.1:0-40656 GCA_039714915.1 Bacteroidota bacterium | reverse complement strand
GACACGATTTTTGCATTGGCACCTGCTTTGATCTATAAGGGGCAGTAATCGAAAATAAATTATGAACTAAAAATTATAGGAGGAATTAATAATGTTAGCAAAAATCAACAGAAATTTCGTACCCGCTTACTGGGATGATTTTTTCAACGACCGTGTTTTCAACAGCTTTAATAATTCTTACGGCAACACCACATCACCTGCAGTAAATATCGTTGAAGACGAAAAGGAATTCAAAATTGAAGTGGCAGTACCCGGATTGTCCAGAAAGGATTTCAGGATTGAAGTGGAGGATGATGTATTGACCATCTCTTCGGAAGACAAGCAGAAGAAAGAGGATATGAAGCCCAATTACACTCGCAGGGAATTCTCATATCACAGCTTTAAGAGGAGCTTCCAGCTTCCTGAAACCATTGACCAGGATCAGATCCAGGCCAGTCACGAAACAGGCGTATTATCCATCGCCCTTCCAAAAAGGGATGAAGTAATACAGAAAGCTCCCAGGCAGATTGAGGTGAAATAGGGATCAGTGAACAGTACTCAGTGAACAGTACTCAGTGGGTAGTAACTTAGTGAGTGCGAGTTGGAGTTAGGTTATTTTGAAGGAGGCAGGGACCAAATCAGGTTCCTGCTTTTATTTTCAGATCCGGGATTTAATCCTGGCTGTTTCCTCTTCAAAACCCGGTTTTTCCAGCAAAGCGAACATGTTCTTTTTATAGGCTTCCACACCAGGTTGATTGAAAGGATTGATACCCAGTATGTAGCCACTTATGCCGCAGGCATTCTCAAAGAAGTAAAGCACCTGGCCCAGGTAAAATTCATTTAGCCTGGGCACAGAGATCCGGATGTTAGGTACACCTCCGTCCAGGTGGGCCAGGATAGTTCCCAGTTCGGCCATCTTGTTCACATGGTCGATGGGATTTTCTGCCAGGTAATTGAGCTGATCCAGGTTGGCCTTGTCCTCCGGGACCTTCATCTGGTGATTGCTTTCTTCCACGCTGATCACGGTTTCAAAAAGACTTCGTTCCCCTTCCTGGATGTACTGGCCCATGGAGTGCAGGTCGGTGGAGTTATCAACCGAGGCGGGAAAAATACCTTTGCCCTCTTTTCCTTCGCTCTCCCCGTATAATTGCTTCCACCATTCCGATACATAGTGTAATTTATTATGGTAATTAACCAGAATCTCAATCTTTTTACCGGAACGATAGAGGGCATTCCGGGTAGCTGCATACAAGGCAGCAGGATTTTCGGCAAAGGGAGTATCCGGGCTGCAGGTAAGGCTCATCTCCTTTGCTCCCCGGATAAGTTGTCTTATATCAACACCGCAGATGGCCAGGGGGATTAATCCTACGGGGGTAAATACTGAAAAACGGCCTCCTACATTATCGGGAATCACGAAACTGGTATAGCCTTCCTCATCCGCAAGTTGGCGAAGCGCTCCCTTGCTGGCATCAGTAACTGCAATGATCCTTTTACCTGCTTCTTCTTTTCCCACCTTTTTTATCAGGTGATCCTTCAGGATACGAAATGCGATGGCCGGTTCGGTAGTGGTTCCCGATTTGGATATCACCACCAGGGAATATGAATAATCATCCAGCAGTTCCTTCAACTCATGCATGTAATCTTCACCAATGTTGTGCCCTGCAAAAAGCATTTGAGGTGCTTTCTTCCCTTTTTGCAGGTGGGAGAAATTGTGAGCCATGGCATCGTTGACAGCACGTGCCCCCAGGTAGGATCCTCCGATCCCTATAACTACCAGGAGCTCTGTATTTGCTCTGAGCGGAGAGGCTGCAGCCTCAATTTCGCTGATCTGCTGCTCTGATATTTCCGAAGGAAGATCCAGCCAGCCCAGGAAATCGTTCCCTGATCCACTGCCTTTATGCAGGGTAAGCTGAGCCTGCAAAGTTTCGTTCTCAAGCCGGTTAATTTCTTCTTTGCTTATGAAATTATAAACTCTTGAAATATCCAGTTTTATTTGTTCCATTTTGTATTTTGCTATGCGGATTACTATAAGTATAAAAGTAAGTAAAAAACTTGTTCGCAACTCCACTTGATTCATGTCCCTTTTTTGGGTTACTTATGCGCTAAATTCCCGATCATGACCGAAATAGAAAAACTCGATAGGATCGCCATAGATGTCAGGTCCCATAAGCTGCTTAAACTCTTACTCAACGAGAATCCCGAATTTGAGGAGATCCTGCGTAACTCGAAGAACGAAACCGAAGTGGTTGTTGGTGTCAGGGAATGGTTAGAACGGAATTTAAAAGACCGGGAAAACGCCTTTAAGTTTTATCATGCCCGCCATTCCAGCAGAAAACTTTTTAACAGCCTGGAGTGGAGAGATTTCGCCATTATCAGGATCTTGGATTACATCGATCATGCCGGGAAAGAATATGCCGACCTGAACCTGAGAGGCGAAATTGCAGTCAGCAATCCACTTAGACTGATCTGGCTCGCTGTGAATAAGGGCACGGGAGGCGCCAAGCCCGATTTCTTCATTGATATGATCATGTTGTTCAGGCAGCTCAGGGGAGAGAACAAGCAGCAGGAGTTTTCCATGGAGCGGGTTTCTTCCTGGATGGCTCGCTTTCCATCGGGTCTGGACCCACGCATCGTACAGGTGAGGGAAGAGAATAAGCAGCGGATCATCCGGATCCTTATGGAACGGATCGATTCCGGTGAGGTGAAGAGCGCCAGGTATTTCTTTGAACCTAACCTGTCATCTGCAAAGAAACTTGATAAGATGCTAAGGTGGTGGGAAGATTACCGGTTTCATCTGCGCTTTGCCATCCGCTCTCCTGAACTGCTGAATGAAATGCTGGATCATTCCCTTGATCCTGATACCATGAGGATACTGAAGGATGCGGAAGAGGCGGGAATCCCGTTTTTTGTCAATCCATATTACCTTTCCCTGCTCCATGTGCGCGTACCCTATTTTGCGGTGGGGGCCGACCTGGCCATCCGTTACTATATCCTGTACAGTAAGCAGCTGGTGGAAGAGTTTGGAGATATCGTAGCCTGGGAAAAAGAAGACCAGGTTGAACCGGGAAAGCCCAATGCAGCAGGATGGCTCCTGCCGGAGGGACATAACATACACCGTCGCTATCCCGAAGTGGCCATCCTGATTCCGGATACCCTGGGCAGGGCCTGTGGTGGCTTATGTTCCTCCTGTCAGCGGATGTATGATTTCCAGGGAGGGCGACTCAATTTTAACCTTGATAAACTGGAGCCCACAGCCAAATGGAATGAGAAACTAAAGGTGCTGATGAACTATTTTGAGGAGGATGCCAGTCTCAGGGATATCCTGATTACGGGGGGGGATGGATTAATGAGTTCGGATAAATCGCTGAAGCTGCTGTTGGATGAAATTTATGAAATGGCACACAGAAAGGCGGAGAGGAATAAAGCCTTTCCGGAAGGAGAGAAACTGGCCGAGCTGCAAAGGATCCGCATTGGTACGCGTCTTCCTGTATACCTGCCGCAACGAATCTCATTAAACCTGGTGAAAGTCTTGCGGGAGTTTAAGGAGAAGGCCTCCGGGCTTGGAATAAAGCAATTCCTGATCCAGACGCATTTTGAATCGCCCATGGAAGTAACTCCCGAGTCTTCCATGGCCATTCAGAGACTGATAGCAGCAGGCTGGACAGTTACGAATCAGCAGGTATTTACAGCTGCAGCATCCAGGCGCGGGCATTCGGCAAAGTTAAGACAGGTACTGAATGATATAGGAGTATTGCCCTATTACACCTTTACAGTAAAAGGGTATATGGAAAACAACGCTGGCTTTGCGCCCAATGCCAGAGTGGTTCAGGAACAGCTGGAAGAAAAGGTGGCTGGCGAGATCAAAGAGGAGTATTACGATACCATACGCAAGTTTCCGGACGAGGCCAATATGATGGTGGAAAACATCGATGCCCTGAGGAGATATGCCGGCTTGCCTTTTCTGGCTACTGACCGAAATGTATTAAATCTTCCAGGTGTTGGTAAAAGCATGACATTCAGAGTAATAGGTATAACCAGATACGGACGGAGAATTCTGGAGTTTGACCATGACGAGACCCGTATACACAGTCCCATTATCCATAAAATGGGAAAAGTGATCATTATAGAATCCAAATCAATTCATGAATACCTGAGACAGCTGGAGGAGCTGGGCGAGAATCAGGATGATTACGAAGGACTCTATGGCTACTCGCTTGGACAGACAGAACATCGCATTCCGGTTTACGATTATCCTGCGTATGATTTCCAGCCCACCAAGGAAATGACCAACCTGGATTATTGACATTTTAACACTCTGCTTTTTATAGTTAACTTCGGTCCCGGAAATGGAACCAGCCATTTAGCAAAGATTATCTCATCTTCAATACCCGTATTATGAAGAAAGCTCATCTGTTCCTCACACTGATTGTTATTTCATTAATTCTTGTTCCTCTTCAGGCACAAAAGAAGGGACTTGAATCCATTAATCAGAGGGATTTGAAAAAGCACATGCTTTTCCTTTCATCCGACGAACTGAAAGGAAGGGACACCGGGGAGCCGGAGCTTGAGGTTGCAGCCCGGTACCTGGCTGTGCAGGCTGAGAACCTGGAATTAAAGCCGGTGGATCCGAAAAATGGTTTTTTCCAATCCTACATCATAGAGGAAAAGGCCTATGACAGGGAGAACAGTACCATAAGTGTTCATATGGAGGACGAAGATCCTGTGGTAAACCGGGAGTCTTTTTACATTTTCCCTGCCCCGAAGGGTGATGAGACGCTTGTTGAAGGGGAGGTGGTCTTTGCAGGATACGGGATTAATGATGAGGCTCATAATTACAACGACTTCGAGAACATCGATGTGGAGGGAAAGGTGGTATTGATCATGAACCGGGCCCCCATGAATGAGGAAGGAACCAGGATGCAGTTTGATCACGATAAATGGAGCGGAATGCAGAACATGCAGTATAAATTGCCCGCCATTTTCCAGCAGGGAGCCAGGGCTGTATTGCTTGTATTTGATCCCAAATCGGGCTACCAGTCCATTGAAGACCTGAATCCCGGAATTGCAAAATACCTGGGGAAATCAAGGTCCTTAAAAAAAGAGGAGGAAGCAAGCGATACGCAGAGGATGGGCTCAAACATTGTATTGATTCACAGGAGTGTGGCAGAACAACTGTTAAGCGGATCCGGTAAAACCCTGGAGGACCTGCAGAAGGAGATTGATGAAAACCTTGCTCCGCAGTCCTTTGCACTTGAAGGAACCCGGGTAAAGATTGCTTTACAGATGAAGATCAGGGATGTGGAAGTGTCCAATGTCTTTGGCCTGATCGAGGGGAGTGATCCGGTGCTTAAGGAAGAAGTGCTTATATACCTGGCTCACTACGACCATTTAGGGACAGATGGATCGGGAGGAGTTTTTAACGGGGCCGATGACAATGCCTCAGGTACGGTGGCTCTGATTGAAATAGCCGAGGCTTTTATGAAGGAGAAGAAGCGCCCTAAAAGAAGCATTGGCTTTCTTTGGGTTTCGGCCGAGGAGATCGGATTGTTCGGATCCCGGTATTTTGCAGATCATCCGCTGGTGCCCACCGAAAACACAGCTGCTGTGATAAACCTGGACATGGTGGCCAGGACCAGGACACCGGAAGATAATGCAAGTAAGCAGTCGGGCCTGACCATTATGGGAGGAGATACGGTTAAAGTGATCGGAGCCATGCAAAGTAAAGTATTAATGGATATTAATGAAAAAACCCTGGAGGAAATGGGGCTTGTGGGAAACTATACCTACAATGATCTGAACAACTCCGAACGCTATTTTTACAGGAGCGATCACATCTCTTTTGCCAGGAAGGATATCCCGGTGTTATTTTATTCCACAGGAACCCACGCCGATTACCATATGCTGACAGATGAGGAAGAACGGCTCGACTATGATAAGTTTCTGAAAATGACACGCTTTTGCTACAAGGCAGGATTCAATGTAGCCCGCTATCCCGATCCCATCGAAGTCAATAATCCAATGTCGGGCTGGTAGAAAGATTCCTTTGTCAGTATCAGATTGGCTTACTCCAGGGGTGTCAGGTATATATTCCTGAATTGTATGGCCGATCCCTCAGATTGCAGGGCAATGTTTCCCTCGGTCAGTGTCAAGTCAGATCCGCTATTCTGCAAAACCCCGTTTACCAGGACCTCTATGTTTCCATCTCTGGATGTGATGTCATAGCTGTTCCATTCTCCAGCCGGATTCTCACTTACATCTTCAAATTTCGGAATCACCTTATAGCGGTTTTCCTCAGATGTAACCAGATAGGTGGTATCCATAATGGTAATTCCTGAGCCCTTGCCAATAAGTACGATGTCACCGGCCTTTTCATGCATCAGCTGGCATTCGGTGCATAGGGGCCAGATCATCTCTTTTCCCTGTACATGGAGCAGGACTCCGCTGTTTGTGGGCTTCCCGGTCCATCTCCATTCCACATGGAGTTTGAAATTAGAGTAGCTTTCTTTGGTCCGGATATAGCCATTGGGCACACCTGTGGTATTGATTACCCCCTCTTCTACCCAGAACAGCTCCTCCGGGTTTACATCGGGACTGCTCACATAGATGTTCCAGTTGTCGAGATTGTCACCGTTAAATAATTCGATTTTGTTTTCCGTGTTGCAAGAACCTGACAAGAGGGCAAGAAAGAAGAATGAAAGTGGTATTAAAAAAGTCTTCATGACATAAGTTTTTCAAAGATTTATATAAGATTTAATATACTGCAGGTATGAAGGTCTGGTCTGTAAGGGGAGGCCTCAGATAACCTTCCATGCTGATGGGAGGGAGGTGGATTTTTTTATACTTGATTTCCTTATAGGGAATCATACTCAGGAGGTGATGGATCGTATTGAGTCTGGCCCTTCTTTTGTCATCTGCGTTAACAACATACCAGGGACATATTTTCGTATCTGTATAGGAAAACATCTCGTCTTTTGCTCTGCTGTACTCGATCCACCTGCTTCTGGACTCCAGGTCCATATCACTGAATTTCCATCTTTTCAGGGGATCCTCGATTCTTTCCCTGAACCTGTTTTCCTGCTCATCATCGCTGACCGAGAACCAGTATTTGATCAGAATGATGCCCGAATGTATGAGCATTTCTTCAAAGCGTGGACAGGAGCGCAGAAAGTCCCAGTATTCATCTTCCGTACAGAATCCCATCACATGCTCCACACCGGCACGGTTGTACCAGCTCCGGTCAAAAAGCACAATTTCCCCAGCAGCCGGCAGATGGGCCACATAGCGCTGAAAGTACCACTGTTTCTTCTCCCTCTCAGTGGGGACACCAAGAGCCACTACGCGACATATTCTGGGATTCAGCCGCTGAGTGATGCGTTTGATGACTCCTCCCTTTCCGGCGGCATCCCGGCCTTCAAACAGGACCACCACCCGCAGATCCCGGGCTTTCACCCATTCGTGAAGCTGCACCAGTTCAAGCTGCAGGCGTTCCAGCTCGGGGAAATAAATCTTCTTATTAAGACGGTCTTTTTTTGGCTTATTGTTTTTGCTCATCGTTCCTGAGATTTGAGTAAAAATAGATGAAAAATAAGAAAAAAAAAAGCCCCCTTATTCAGGAGGCTAAGACCTTAAATGCCAGGAAACCAAAACTTATTTTGACTTTCGTGCTATGTTTGTTACTGTGGATGCAACCAAGGATGTATATAGATCCTGTATTTGTTTTGCAGCTTCCTCAGATCCTTCCTGGGCTACAAGAGAGTCCCACCATACATCAGCCATCGGGCTCCAGTTCCATTCAGAGTCCTTGGGTTCCTGATCAAGTTCCCAGATAACAACCAGGTCATATTTGCCTGATTCAAACCACCGTATCGAGGTGGCCGGCAAACCGGCTGCCTCTGAAGCTGATTCAAATTTCTTAATGATTTGCTTTGCATCATCCAGACTGCCTGTTTGGAATTCTATCAGGCGGATGGAGTGCCAGCTTACATCTGAAGTCGTATTGGGTTCATCGGGGGGATGAGAGAAGATAAGTGCGCTCCATAGGAGCAGGGGGATGATAAATGTTAATTTTTTCGTGTACATTATTGGCGGTTAAGGTTCTTTTTCTATTTAAAACAAATTTAAATAAAAAATGTTTTGTTTTTTCATTGGAAATGTTAAATAATTTGAATTTCAGAAACTTAATACAGCCAGTTTTTACCTGGTGCCAAAAATGCGGTCTCCGGCGTCGCCTAAGCCTGGCACAATATAGCCTGACTCGTTCAGGCTGTTGTCCAGTGCTGCCAGGTATATATCCACATCGGGGTGATCCTTCTCCATGCGTTTAACACCTTCAGGTGCTCCCACAATACAGACCAGTTTTATATGGGTGGCTCCTTGCTTTTTCAGGATATCAATGGTGCTGCTGGCACTACCGCCCGTTGCCAGCATAGGGTCAAGTACCAGGACGACAGCATCTTTTATATTGCCTGGAAATTTTGCATAATAATTTTCCGGTTCAAATGTTTTATGGTTTCTGAACATACCCACATGTCCCACCTTCACGGTAGGTATCAGGTTGCTTATTCCATCCACCATTCCTAATCCTGCCCGGAGTATGGGAATGAGGACAATGTTCCGGGATAGCTCAAGGGTGGTGCATTTTACCAGGGGAGTTTCAATCTGCACTTTCCTGACAGGCACATCCCTGGTAATCTCATAGGCCATCAGTCCGGCAATCTCATCTAAATTCTCACGGAAATCTTTAGTCCCGGTTTCCTTCTTGCGAATCAGTGTGAGCTTGTGTTGGATTAAAGGATGTTCAACCAGATGTAACATGTGATTACTTTCTGAATACTGATGGATCCGTTTCGCGTTCTTTCCCCCTGAAAGCAGCTACCCAGGCCTGGTCAAACCCTGAATTTCTGCATTTTCCCCTGAAAGCAGTGGCGTCACTGAGTTCTTCAAATTCACCCACAGTAATTCTGTAGGCACCCTTGTAATAATACTCGAAGGTAAGATACGTTTTTCCTTCAATGGTGACTCTTGGGCTGGTGTTAGAGCTGGTGCTGGATAGAATCTGTACCCTGAATAAGAGTCTGTTTGGATCGGGCTCGGACGGGGTTTCAGGCTGTGCAGTTTCGGGCCGGGCTGCTGCTGCTTCCATCAATGAAGAGGCATCCTGAACCTCTGCCTCGGGCTTAGCGGGCTGCTCTGCTTCCTCAAATATCAATGGTGTACTGGTAATCAGGCGATCCTTTCCCGCCAGCATCTCATCAGAGGATGGAAGATTTCCTTCGGTGTACCCCGATTCTATCAGATCGCTTAAGAGGACAGAGATGTCATTTCCATCGGAATTATCAGCAATTAATGATGCTTTCTCACTCAGGCTGATCTTAAATACTTCAGCTCTTGCTGCTCCGTCAGCCACCTGAGTGAACACAGCCATATGCTTATTGGGATGGATGGACAACCCAAGCTCGTCCTGCTCCGAGTTAATATAGGTGGTCAGGTTCCGGGGAGGATCCCAGCTGCTTCCATTGTACTTGCAGACATAAATATCATAGCCCCCGTATCCCATATGCCCGGCTGACGAAAAGTAGAGATCGTTGTTATGGTCCAGGTAGGGGTACCATTCATGGCTGCTGCTGTTGATGCTGTGCCCCATATTCTCCGGTTTTGACCAGCCGCCAGATGTTTTTCTGGTAATATAGAGATCTAGACCTCCGCTGGAGGGTGTGCGGTCTGAAGAAAAAATCATAAAAGACTCATCCATAGAAATGGCAGGATGGAGGTAACGGGAGGGATCAGTGGTAAAAGACAATTGTTCATGGCCTGAAGCTCTGCCATCTATGATTTCCATTTCATAGATCTTCTCCACATTGCGTCTCCCGTGATGGTCTTCCGCTTTGGTAAAATAAACCTTCTGGTAATTACGCGTAAATGACATACCTGCCGGAGAATAAGGAAAGTTGTCATTGACAAAGAGCGGTGTGCTGCTTTCAAGGGCAATATACTCCAGGGGTACAAAATATGCTTTGATCACCCCGAAGGTTATGTGATCGGGGATCATATTCTGATGGTATTTCGAATTGGAGAGGAATACCATTCCGTTTGTGTAGAAGGTGATGTCGCTTGAAGGGCCATGAAGCTCAAGTTCCAGGGTGTCCTTAATCATTAACTCAACTACAGGGATGGAGTCATTTACCGGAGCTTCCTGCGCCATTCCGTAGATGGAGAACAGGGACAAAAGAAGGAAGGAATGTGTAATAATCCGGTTCATCTCATATAGTTTTTACCAGTGCCTGTGCTGAAGAAACTTCCGGTTCTCCCGTCCCAGATTTATCCCAAGCGATAACTCAAATATAATATTATCGTCATTTAAAAAACCCTTTCTGGGGAACTCAAGAAAAACCCCCGTATAAAACCTGGGAAACTGGTACTGGAAGAAAAGTGCAAACAGATCTAAGGATTTCATGTAGGTGCCAATGTAGAAATTCTGCAGGTATAATTTCAGGTAGGGGGTAATCTGTTTATGTGCTTCTGAAAAGGTAGAATCATTCAGGGAGACCAGCAGGGAAGGTTCAAGCACGATGGACTGGCTTCTGCTCAGCAGGAACTTATACCCTCCATAAAGGTGATAATGCCTTGAAGAGCCAAAGGCCGAAGTTACAGAGAGTCCTCCAAATGCAGAGGGACCATAGTAATATACTCCGAAATCCATATCCGGATTGAAGGTGGCGCTTACACTGTCTCCCGGACTTTCGTCCGTCTTTTCCGGAATGCCAAGTATGCCTTTCAGGGAAAGGCCTCCCGATATATTATGCAGCCGTGCTTCATCCAGGGAATAATGATAGGAACCGGCTATGGCCATCCCGGTGTTCCACGATTGATCCACCTGCTCCAGGAAGGTATAACCACCCAGTCCGAAGTTTGAGAAATAGCCATCTGGGCTGGTAAGCCTTTTATGGGCGTGGATCATTTGATGATCCCAATTCTTTAAGGCCCTGGTTGTAAAGCTAATATTTGTAAAGTCCTTGGAGCCCACATAGGCCGGGTTCAGCACCATGGGGTGATAGACAGGTATGGAAAGGGGACCGGAAGGAATGTTCTGTGCCGATAAGACTGCACTGAAGAAAATTCCGGAAAGAATGATCAGAGATCTAATATTAAATAGCAAGAGCTTCATGGCTCAAATTTTCATTCCAGGGATTCAGAAACTGATGCCTGTATTTCTGATAGATGGTATACAGCTTCTTCATGAAATCCTCCCGTGGAGATCAGCTTATCGTTATTCGCTTCTCCATCGCTCCCTATATCGGCCCAGGCTTCGATTTTTCCACTGGCAATGACCACAAGGCTTTCATGGGAAGCAGTATCTGCGGCCACGGTATAGACCTGGGACTGTCCGCCCCCACTGAATGCATTCACATCGATAATATTCCCGGTCCTGGTATTGTATATGGCCAGATCGCCGCTGTATTCAAAGTTTGTCTTCAGGTTACCAGCAACCAGGATGTCGGGATTTACATTGATCTGTGCAGTGGCATAGATCCTTGCGTTCTTGATATGAGCACTGATCTTGACGGTCGGTCTGACCATCAGTATAGGCTCTTCTTCAAGATTAATGCAACTTGTGATGGTAAACAGAGCCAGTAAAGGGATAATATGGAATGGTTTCAATGGACGTTTCATTTGCCTGATATAAGAAAATCTAAAAGTATGAATTCGCTTCATTAATTACAATGCCGGTTTAGGGAGGCATAATAATTATGTGCATCCCATCCTTTGTACGGGATAGTTTTAAATGGGTTCCATCTTTCGCAAATTGAGTTCCTTTTTTTTTCAATTTGTATCGATTCTGCATGAAAAAAGACTCCTTGAACCTTTCTTCAGGGCAGATGAAAATGTTAAAAAGAGCGTACGATAAACACATTATATTTTCAATTCATACCTGTTTTTACTAAATTGTCCGTTGATTGTAAGCTTAAAACAACCATCCATTAAATCACCTGACCATGAAGAAGGATAGATCTAATCTTTTTATTTCAGCAATTTCCATGATTGTTGCACTGACACTGTTGATTGTTTCGGGATGCAATACCGGTACTAAGAAGCAGGACGAAACAACAGCGGAGAAACCAACTTTTCCTAAAGAAGATGTAATCAGGGAACTGGCAGGTTATCCCATACCTGACTCATATGAAATCACCAAAAGAATCTACGAATCGGGAGCTCCCTATATCCTTACACTATCCAATTCTGCTGCCAAGGCAGAAGATTACATTACACATCGTGATAAAGTGTTAAACCTGGGGGTTTATGCCACAGATCTCTGTTATGCTACTACGTATATGATGAAACAGGGAACCCTGAATTACCTGGAGGCTTCGAAAACGCTTATTGATGACCTGGGTATATCTACCACCTTTAACATTACTTATGCAGAAAGGATAGAAAAAAACCTGGATGACAGGGACTCGTTGATCACCATTGTTTCAGAATCCTTCGGGGATACCTGGAATTACCTGGTTGAAAACGAACAGGATGTGCTGGCTCGCCTGGTTGTATGCGGAAGCTGGATTGAAGGAATCTACATTACTACCAATGTTGCTACAAAAGCGCGGGATAATGAAGAGATTCTTACCATACTTGCAAAGCAGAAAAAATCACTCAATGAGTTGGTCAGTTTGCTGGAATCGGTGAAGAATGTAGAAGAGGTGGTAGATGTTTATAACGGCTTATATGACCTCCAGGCCATTTATAATGATGTGGGGGAGACTCTTACACCTGAGCAGCTGGACCAGATATCCAAGCGGATAGAGGTTCTACGCGGAGATATTGTGTAGCAATCAGTCAGCCCGGCGCTGACCAAACATAATGAAAGAAACAGTATTAAATGCACTGTTACAACTTTTTGCGATCATAGCAAATGTATCAGAAGATGGTGTTTCTTTTAAAGCCAGGTTTATTGTAAAATCATTTCTAAGGCAACACCTGAAAACCAACCTGATCAATAAATACCTGTTGGTATTTGATCATTTCCTGGAAATTCATCATCCTCATCTTTTTGGTGGAGGAGTATCAGCTACCACTCAGACCCTCTCCGATACAGATAAGTTAAAACACATTGCAGAGGAGATCAACAGGAGCCTCCTTCAGAGAGAAAAGTTCATAGTGTTTCTTCGCCTGGTGGAGTTTATAAACGAGGACGATGTTATGACAGCCAAAGAGCTGTCCTTTATCCGGACCGTTGCTGATTCCTTTAATATTTCCAGATCGGAGCATGATAACACAAAGCATTTTGTGCTTAATGCCTGTGAAAAGATAGAACCTGATAAGATTCTTATAATTGACCGTGATAAGAAACCTTCTGTAGCTGGGATCAGGCATATCAGGGAGAAAGAGCTGGAAGGGAGAATTGCCATTCTCCATCACGCCAGTACCGATACTTTTGTCTTTCGCTATCTGGGTAACATGAACCTCTTCCTGAATGGTCAGAATATCATTCCGGAACGCATCGAATTGCTGGAACAGGGGTCCCTGATTACAGGGGCTCATTTAAGGCCTGTGTATTACAGTGATATCTCCAGGAAGTTTCACCATATGGAGGAGGCTACCAAGATCTTTTTCGTCGCCAGGGATATTGAATATCGCTTCAAGAACAGCAGCAAGGGAATAAGAAGGTTTAGTTTCAGCAAGGAATCGGGGAATCTGATTGGGATTATGGGAGGCAGCGGGGCAGGAAAATCAACCCTTCTTAACATTCTGTGCGGAAAGCTGAAACCTCAAACAGGAAGCATATCCATCAATGGGATTGATATCCATAAGGATCCTTCCAAGATTGAGGGATTAATAGGCTTTGTACCCCAGGATGATCTTCTGATCGAGGAGCTCACCGTATTTCGGAACCTCTACCTGAACGCAAAACTATGCCTGAGTAATTATTCGGAGAAAGAGATACTCCGTAAGGTGAATCAGATCCTGACGGACCTGGATCTGGAAGATATAAAGCACCTGAAAGTAGGGAATCCCCTGAAGAAGTACATCAGTGGGGGACAGCGAAAGCGATTGAATATCGCCCTGGAACTCATCAGGGAACCCTCCATATTGTTTGTGGATGAACCCACCTCCGGGCTCTCCTCCATGGGCTCTGAGAAGGTAATGTTGCTGCTGAAGGAACAGGCATTGAAAGGAAGGCTGGTGGTGGTGAATATACATCAACCCTATTCGGATATTTATAAGCTGTTTGACCGCTTTCTTATACTCGACAAAGAAGGACACGTCATCTATAAGGGCAATCCCATTGATGCCATCACTTATTTCAAGGAACTGAGCAATTATGTGAATGCCGATGTGGGACACTGTGCTTCCTGCGGGAATGTAATGCCTGAAGAAATTCTGAAAATGGTGGAGGCACGGGAGGTGGATGAATATGGAAAAGTCACCCGCGAAAGGAAAGTCGCACCGGAGGAGTGGTACGGGATTTACATGGAAAGAATTGAGTCCAAACAAAAGATCAAACAAAAGAAAGCCTCCCTGCCTGAAATTGATTTCCACATTCCCTCCCTCCTGAATCAATTCGGGATCTTTAGTCTTCGAAATGTGCTCTCAAAACTGGCCAACCGGCAATACATTCTGATCACTCTTCTGGAAGCTCCTTTCCTGGCTTTTGTCATAGCCTGGTTCACACGCTATACCAACCAACTATCACCTTCAGCTTCTTATGTTTTCCGCGAGAACGTAAACCTTCCGGCCTACATGTTCATGGCAGTAATTGTTGCCCTGTTCATGGGACTGATGATAAGTGCCCAGGAGATCATCAGGGACCGGAAGATCCTCGAACGTGAATCTTTTCTGAGGCTCAGCCGGCTGAGTTATTTGAATTCGAAAATCCTGATTCTCTTCTTAATCTCCGCCATTCAAACACTCACTTTTGTACTGGTGGGCAATGCGATCCTTGAAATCAAAGGCATGCTTTTTCATTACTGGGCTATGCTATTTACGGTGGCCTGCCTGGCAAATGTGCTGGGATTGAATATTTCATCTGGGATGAATTCTGTGGTCAATGCCTATATTATCATTCCTTTCATCGTTGTTCCCCAGCTTTTATTCAGCGGCGTTCTGATCAAATTCGACCGGCTTAACAACCTGGTGGACAATCCGGCCTATGTACCAATAATCGGTGAAGCTATGACCTCAAGGTGGGCCTTCGAGGGAATTGCTGTGCAACAGTTTAAAGGGAATAGGTTTTCCAGGGAGTTTTTTGATGTGGACCAGTCCAGGTACAATGCCGGCTTTGAAAGCGACCGGGTGGCCACTGTGCAGCAGATTCTGAATGATGTACACTACTCGTACCTGGATGGGAAGGACCTGCAGGAGTCAGCTTCAGATCTTGGCTTAATCAGAAATGAGCTTGAAGACCTGGCCTCAATGAATGTGCTTTCTTCTTTTGGAGAGCTCAGTGCAATGCATCCCGGACCTTATAACGATTATGTGTATCAGGTGGCCAGTGATTCTTTGAAAGAGATGCGAAATTACTTCCGTTTCCAGAAGAACAGTTTGGATAAGCAGCGAGATGCCGCAAATAAAAGACTGATCAATGATTGGGACGGAGAAGAGAAGTTCCTGGCAATGAAGAGGGATTATACCAACAAGCGCCTGGAAGAGCTCTTATTAAACAAAGGACAATTTGTGATACAATGGAAAAACCGGCTGATTCGCAAAGCATCGCCCATATACCAGGTGCCGGCATCGGCTTTCGGCCGGGCTCATTTCTTTGCACCTGTTAAGAGGCTTGGGGAGATTTCCATCAATACCTTCTGGTTTAACCTGGCCATTATCTGGCTTTCAACTATTGTATTTTACATGACCCTGGTGTATGACCTATTGCGTAAATTTACCTATTGGAACCAGATTCGGAAATTAAGGCAGAATAAATAAAACAGTGGGTTTTGAATCCCCCTGCTATTATTAAGCAAATTTCTCTATCTTACGGTTGTTGCTGATTTAAAAAATCTGCCTATGAAAAGGAGAATTGCATTATTTGTTATTGCAGGAGGATTATTTATTCTCTTTCAGGCCAACCGGCCCGACCCCGAATTGATGTCCCAGATACCTGAAGAGCTAAGCACTTTACTGGTTTCATCCTGTTACGATTGTCACACCACAGGCGCCAGATCAGAAGATGCACTTAAGGCTGTGAATTTTACAGATTGGGAGGAATACAGGGTAAGCAAGAAGGTGGCTGTTCTGGGGGACATTTGTAAGGTAGTCGAAAAAGAAAAGATGCCTCCGGAAAAATACCTGGATCGCAATCCGGACAAAAAGCTTTCTGATACCCAGAAAAAGTTAATCTGCGACTGGACCAAAGAAGCAGCTGATAAATTGCTGGGAGCCAATTAATGAGGAAGGGAATAAAGATTGCGGGACTTCTGTTTATTTTGCTGCTGATTATTCTTCAGTTTTTCCGGCCTGAGAAGAACCAGGGAAGTATCACACAGGAAGACGACCTGATATCTGTAGCAAACCTACCCGACAGCCTGGCAGTAATCCTGGTTTCTTCCTGCTATGATTGCCATTCCAACCACACGGAGTATCCCTGGTACAGCAGGATCTCACCTGTTTCTTGGTATCTCGACAAGCACATCCGGGAAGGAAAGGAGGATCTCAACCTGAGTGAATACGGCCTGATGGATAGGGCCGAGAAGATAGGAGCCCTGTCTGATATATATGATGCTATGGAGGCCGGGACCATGCCCCTCCAGAGTTATGTTCTGATCCACCGGGATGCCAGAATGAGCCGGGGAAAGATGGATGTATTGATGGATTGGGCCGATCAGGAGTCCCTCAGATTAATGAAAGAATAGCATTTCTCAAACTTGAAATTCCGGAGTCTAATTTTTTTTATTCGTTATGCAACGAAATGGTCAAATATTTCGTTTATGGAGAAGGAATGTAAAAAAAAGGAAAAACCATGAAAAAGAATTTGATTCTCACAGCAAGTGTTTTAAGTATTGTACTTTTAATCCTTTCAGGATGCCAGGAGACAGGCGGTGATTCTACCGGCCGGCTCAGTATTAAGGTAACAGATGCACCTTTCCCAGTTGATTTTATAGAAGAAGCCAGTGTGACCATTACCAAAGTTGAGCTTCGCCAGGACATGGAATCAGAAGAAAACCCGTTTATTACCGTATTTGAAGGTTCGAAGGAGTTTAACCTTCTGGATCTTAGAAACGGGGTGGTTGAAGAACTGGTGGATGTGGAGATCCCCGCCGGAAGCTATAACCTGATGCGGATTTATGTGGAGAATGCCGGAATAGTGGTAAAAGAATATGGCAGTTACTCGGTGAAAGTCCCCAGCGGATCGCAGACCGGTATAAAAATGTTCATAGCTCCATCCCTTCAGGTCAGTGGAGGCCTGACTGCAGAAGTACTGCTGGATTTTAACCTGGACAAGTCTTTTGTGCTCAAAGGCAATCTGGACTCCCCATCCGGAATAGACGGCTTTAACTTCAAACCGGTGATCAGGGCCGTTAATAATACCACTGCAGGTAGCATTTACGGGGTAGTCAGTGATATAGACACGCTTCCGATCATGGGGGCTGCAGTTTCCATGACCCTGGATGGAGTTGAAACTATTGCTCAAACAGGTGAAAAGGGTGTCTACACCATGTTGGGCGTTCCTGCAGGAAGCTATTCAATGACTGCATCGAAAGACGGTTATACTTCACTTACCGTGGAGGAGGTTGTTGTTGTGGAGGGTAATAAGACAGTTCAGGATTTCGAATTAGAGACGGCTGCTACGACCGAGTAGGTAAATAGAGGCATTGGACTTTCTTATTAATATGGTATTTTTACCGAAGTTCATTTTATCGGTAAAAATCTGTATGCAATGAAGATCTTCTTTAAACGTCTCCTCTGGGTATTGTTGTTTGCGCTGATTGTAGTACTTACCTGGTTTGCCTGGCCCAGGTTGCCAATTATTACTGCTTTTGCTGCAAAAGGAATGTGCTCCAGCGTATTCCTGGCAGATAAGACCCCTGAAAGAGTCTCTGAGGAAGATCTTTCTTTCTTCCCCATGAGTATGGCTAATTGTAAGATCGATTTTAAGGAAAAGTCGGTCACAGCAAAGATTTTAGGGCTGGCCAAACGAAAAGCAGTCTTCAGGGAAGGTCTGGGAGCTGTATTGGTTCTGGACAAGCCGGAAGAAGAATTAAAGGCAGCTTCCTTTTCCATACCTGATCCTGGATATGTCCAGGATACCCTTCCCTGGCCAAAAGGGGATGTGCTTCCAGAGAACCTTCCGGAGGGAGTAGACTACGGAAGGCTGACTTCCATCCTGGAAGAGGCCTTCGATGAGCCCGGGGCAGAGCCTTTAAAGAAAACCCTGGGAGTAGCGGTGGTATATGACAATGTACTGATAGGGGAGGAATACATGGATGGATATGGTGAGTTCACTAAATTTCATGGCTGGTCCATGACCAAATCAGTTACAGGGGCACTGGCAGGGGCACTGGTTGGAGAAGGACGTATGGATATAGAAGCTCCCGCCAGTATTCCTGAATGGGCGGATGATTCACGTAAGAACATTACCGTTGAGAATATTATTCATATGAGCAGCGGACTGGACTGGGTGGAAAACTATTTTACCATTTCAGAAGCTACCCTTATGCTGATGCAAAGCGATGATATGTTCTCCTCGGTAGTTTCCTGTGAAGCAAGCTATGAACCAGGGAGCTACTGGAACTATTCATCGGGAGATGCAAATTTGCTTTCCGGACTGATCCGGAATGCTATTGGCAATGAGGATGAATACCATGGCTACGCCTATTCACATCTTTTTCACCGGATTGGAATGCTGAATACGCTAATGGAAACCGATGCAAGCGGACTCTTTGTTGCCTCCTCTTACAGTTACGGAACCGCCCGGGACTGGGCCCGGTTCGGGATGCTGTTCCTGAATGAGGGTATTTTTGAAGGGGATACGGTACTGAATCCTGGGTGGGTGCGGTATATGAAGTCGCCCGCACCGGCGTCTGAAGGAAATTATGCTGGCACCTTCTGGCTTAAAGAACCCAATCCGGAAAACGAACTTAGGGATGTCCCCGATGATGTATTTTTTGCAGATGGCTTCCTTGGACAACGGATTTATATAATCCCTTCGAAGAAGCTGGTAGTTGTCCGATTGGGCTATGGCATGAAGGATTTCAGTATGAATGATTTCTTAAGAGATATCATTGCCACACTGCCTGGCTAGGCCCCGAATCAGCCTGCATTTGTAAGAGGTTTTTCCGGAAAATTCAATCCCAAAGACATTTATCGATGAAAACCAGGACATTGTGCTGTCCGTGTTTTTTGAAAGCGCGTCGAAATTTTCATAAATTTCAGCATTCACATATCTGCGTTCAAGGAACACAAATCTGCTTTTCATGAAACTTCCAAAAACCTACTACAATCCCTTGACCCTTCTGGGAAGCATTATTGCAGCTGTAAGTGCGGTGATCATTGCCTTCCTGATGATTTCCAATCTCCTGTTTGATTATGAAGGGGCTTATATGGGCATTTTCATTTATATGGTTCTGCCTTTTTTCCTGATCATCGGGCTTATTATGATTCCCATCGGGATGTCGCGAAGAGCGAAGAGGATCAGGCGTGAAGGGGAGGAAAGCACCTCATTATGGACCAAAATCGATCTCAGGGATTCAAGACAATGGAACGCTATCGCGATCTTTATTTTTATTACCGTTGTATTTCTTTTTCTGACAGGGATTGGGAGTTACCAGGCCTTTCACTATTCAGAATCCAATGAGTTTTGTGGAACGCTGTGCCACAGTGTCATGGAACCTGAATATGTGGCCTACCAGGAATCTGCCCATTCAAGGGTAACCTGCGTCGAATGTCATGTGGGATCCGGAGCAGACTGGTATGTGAAAAGCAAGCTGTCAGGTTTATACCAGGTTTATTCGGTCACATTTAACAAGTATCCCACTCCCATTGAAACACCCATACACAGCCTGAGACCGGCCAGGGAGACCTGTGAGGAGTGTCATTGGCCTGAAAAGTTTTATTCCCATCGCCTGCATAACGAGAAGCACTACCTGGCGGATAGGGAGAATACGGAATGGAACATTCAGCTTAAAATGAAGATTGGTTCTGCGCATAAATCCAGGGGATTGATTGAAGGCATTCACTGGCATGTAAATCCAGATATAAAGATTGAATATATAGCATCCACTTCTAAAAGAGAATATTTGCCCTGGGTGAGATATATAAACACGGCTACAGGCGATACCGTGGTTTACCAGGATATCTATGAAGCACTTGAGCCGGAAGCCATTGATACCTTAGAGCTAAGGGAGATGGATTGCCTGGATTGTCACAACAGGCCTTCACATCAATTCCTGCCCCCGCAGAAGTTCACAGACGATTTAATCACAGCAGGCATTATCCCTGTGGAGCTTCCTGAGGTGAAATTAATTGCCATGCAGGTATTCAACAATACCTTTAATGACAGGGATTCAGGAAGTATGTTTATTGAAACACAGGTCCGGGATTTCTATGCATCCTCGTATCCTGAACTTGCTGAAACAAAAGCGCACTTAATTGACCAGACTATTGAAGGATTACAGGCGGGATATTCAAAGCATATTTTCCCGGAGATGAAGGCCAACTGGGATGCATATCCCGATCATGTGGGCCATATGGAATACAATGGTTGCTTCAGGTGTCACAATGGGAATCATGAGAGTGAGGACGGCCAGGTAATATCGAGGGATTGTAATATTTGTCATGCCATTCTTGCCCAGGGTACTGAAGAAAATTTCGAAACCACTTCTGTTGACTCTTCGCTTGAATTCAGGCACCCGGTAGACATTGATATGGCCTGGACAGAAATGGCCTGCGCCGATTGTCACCGTTACCTCTATTAGGAACGGGCAATTCGTTTGGCCATGCCCTTGAAAATAAAAAAGTGGAAGGGCATAAGTACATACCAGTACCAGCGTCCCAATACCCCTTTGGGTCTGTAAGTGGCTACCTGGTGAAATGTATTATCCTCTTTTATTGAAAACTCCAGCCAGGCTTCACCGGGCAGTTTCATTTCCGCATACAGGAGCAAACGTCGATTCTCCTTATCAGCAAGCAGAACCCTCCAGAAGTCAAGGGCATCCCCTGCATGAATATCATGCAGGTTGGTTCTGCCCCTTCTGATCCCTATTCCACCGGCCAGTTTGTCAAGGATACCCCTGAGGTTCCATATCCAGGTGGCATAATACCAGCCAGTTTCGCCTCCGATGGACCAGATCCTGTCCATCACAGCCCCGATGTCGACAATTCTTTTTTCCTGAGTATCTTGGTATACACCAAATTGCGGGACCTGTATAAATTCATGGACATCTTTGTTAAGTCTTCCACTAATCATGGAGTCTTTCCAGGTGGAAACCACATCGTTTTGTTCCAACCTGGTAAAAGCCATGCTTATGGCCTTTTTGTAGGGAATTAGTTCTATTTCAAAATTATCATGCAGCTCATTCTTTTGACCCACCACCTCTACCTTCATGCTGTCCACCAGGTTTGCAGCAAGTTTATAGGAGACCGCAGTGACAAAGAACAACCAGTATGAAGATAACCTTTTGGACATAAGGGGTATGGGGATAATTTTCCGCTTCAGTTGTCTGACTTCAGCATACTGAAGTAACATATCCTTGTATGTCAGTATATCAGGACCTCCTATGTCGTAACTGTTGTTATAGCTCTCCTTATGAAAGATGATCTCGGTGAGGAATTCCATCACATTACGAATGGCAATGGGCTGAGATTTCGTCAGGGCCCATTTTGGGGCAAGCATAATGGGCAATTTTTCAACCAGGTCCCTGATAATCTCAAAGGAAGCACTTCCCGAACCCACAATAATGCCTGCCCGGAGGACCGAATAGTTATAATTCCCTTCTGCCAGGATCTCTTCCACATTCTTTCTTGACTGGAGGTGCATTGAGAGTTCATTCGAATTCACAATTCCACTGAGATATACTACGTGTTTTACGGGGATCTCATTCATGTAATCCCTGAAATTCCTGGCAGCCTCAGCTTCAAGATCTGAGAAATTCTTTGTGGACTGGGACATGGAATGAATCAGGTAAAATGCTCCGTCTATATCTTTGGGAAGGCTATCAAGCCTGGGCAGATCCAGAAAATCAATTTCCAGAAAACTTACCTTTTTAACAATGGATTCGGGCAGTGAAATACGGTCCAGGTCCCTAACACAGCAAAGGACCTCATAATTGTTTTCGATCAGGCGACGCACCAAGCGTTTCCCAATATATCCTGACGCACCGGTTAAAAGTATCTTCATATCTGTGATCCCTGGAATAGTAAACAAGATTTGGCATAAAAATGTTCCTGACCAGGTATCAGATGCCGTACCTAAAAAGATACCTTTGTAAGCGATGGAGTATTTTGATGTAATCGTTGTGGGTGCCGGTCCGGCCGGTTTGCTGGCTGCCGGAAGTGCAGCTGAAATGGGTAGCAAAGTCCTGATCCTGGAAAAAATGAGACAGGAGGGCCGGAAATTACTGATCACGGGGAAAGGGCGTTGCAACATTACCAACAGTGCACCGGCAAGTGAATTCATGAAACGTATCCATCCCAATGGCCGCTTTCTTAAAAATGCATTTGCCGGATACTTTTCGGGGGATATTCTAAATCTGCTCACAAAATATGGAGTGGATACCACCTGCGAAAGGGGAGGACGCTACTTCCCAAGCAGCAACAAATCGGCAGATGTATTAAAGGCTCTTTTAAAGTGGGTCGGTGAGTTACAGGTGGAAATACACTGTGGATTCAGGGTGGAAAAATTAGGGATTGAAGATGGATCGATTCAGGGCGTGATAGCAAACGGGCAGGAATTCCGGTCGGGCAGAGTGATCCTGGCTACCGGAGGCAAATCCTATCCGGCCACCGGCTCCAATGGAGAAGGTTTTGAGCTGGCCCGCACTGCCGGTCATTCCATTACAGCCTTAAGACCTTCCCTGGTACCCCTTGAAACAGAGGGAGGGATTTCCCAGCAGCTTCAGGGATTGACCCTGAAGAATGTAAGGGCAAGTGTATGGGTCAATGATAAAAAAAAAGGAGAGGATTTCGGGGAAATGATCTTTACCCATTTCGGACTTTCGGGACCCATCATTCTTACTCTGAGCCGGATTGTGGTGGACGAGTTGCATCTGGATAAGCGGGTGGAGATAAGCCTGGATCTGAAACCGGCGCTTGATGAGCAAAAGCTGGATTTACGCCTTATACGGGATCTGAATGAGAATGGGAAGAAAAGGATTTCCAATATTTTCAAGGGCTGGCTGCCTTCTTCCATGATCCGGGTTTTCCTGGATCAACTTGGCATAGATACTGAAAAAGAGGGACACCAGGTATCATCAAAGGAACGCAAGCGGATCCGTAACCTGATGAAGAATTTCAGGTTCAGGATCTCAGGCCATCGTTCTTTTAAGGAGGCCATCATCACTGCGGGCGGAATCCCTACCGGCGAGATCTCATCCAGGTCCATGGAATCCAAATTGGTTAAGGGCTTGTTTTTTGCAGGAGAAATGATCGATCTGGATGCCGAAACGGGTGGATATAACCTGCAGATCGCCTATTCCACCGGATGGCTGGCAGGGAGATCAAGCCTTGCTTAGCTTTCCGGATAGGCTATCACTTTTTTTTGCCTTTCGCTTTGCCCGCTTGTCCTTTACCGGTTTTCTTTATTTGCTTGTCACTTTTATTCTTTGTCTTATATTTTACGACATGCTCAGAATTATAATTCTGTGGAGTGTTGGTGTCCAGTTCCAGTTCCACTTTGGCTGCTGCCCGAAGGTCCATCCCCAGATAAACTGATGGAAGTTCCACATCCACTTTCCATGTATTTGCGCTCATGTATATATATACACTATTCTGTACATCGAAATAGAAATTTTGTTCCGGGAAATATACATGCCTGGTTTGAGCTCTGTAGCCATGTGCCGGCGCCCAGGATGGAGGCCCTTTGGGTTTCTCTTTTCCCTGTCCGAATGTTTCTTGTGGAAGGGTAATTGCTAATGCTAAAATGACTGCAAGAATTGTTACAGTGCTTCGTATTTTCATCATGATGATGTATACGGGAATAGTTGCAATAGGTTTACATTTCGCCGGATTGTCTTTAGAGGGCCTCTTCAAGCCTCTGGATAAGCAAAATTAGCGCAACGAGTGTATGCACGGGATTACTCTTGCGGTGCCCAGCTATAACTTACTGTGTAGAACAGATCTTCAAAACAGTATATATTATCTGAAAAGAATATCATGTTGTCGTAGGTAAATTCTTCGTCTTTTCCACTGTAATCCCAGATATCTATTCCTTTGGCAAAAACAAAATAGCCTGCTGTCGGGCGATACATTTTTGAGATAAAGGGATTCATGGGATCATAATCTTCTACGTAGGTACAATTGTTATCCAGCAAGATCCAGTTGCCTTCCACATAAATTTCAGACATTACATGGCCGGCAAAATTTTGTGTTTTCCCATCATGGTAATTATACCCCCACTGCACATCAGCAGTTTCTATCATGATGGCCGGGAAGCCAAATTCACGCAAAACACTTGAAATTATTAGTGCCAGAGAATGACATCCGTAAAAAGTCTTTATTTCCCAAAGCTCATCAACGGTATTCTTCCCAGCCATGGCCCCGCCTGCAATCTCGGCATCAAAGTGTTGATTTATCCAGTGGCAAACCTTTAATATATCCTCAATATTATCCTCAGGAGAACCAATTGCATTCCGAATCTCATCCAGATAGCTATCGCTTAGATCTGATTCTTCACCCGGGATCAGGTATGTATCCAAATCACCATAGTCCATCCCGAAAGTAAAGTCAATGTAACTAATGTCGACCTTACATTCCTTATCCACTTCGGGATCCTCCTTGTTCGGGCAAGCTGTCAGGAGGATTGGAAGGACACTTAACCATATGGGAATCCGGATACTTCTCGTAAGCGTTGAATGTGTGGGTTAGGAAAAGTAAATTACAATATACAGGTGTTAAAGTCAAATCAGAAAAGGTATGTTTTTAGGTATTCTTTTTTCTATATTACAAATAATTCTGCATGCATGATTATTACCCTTATAAACCTGATTGCCGTTCTGACTCTTCTTCCCGGTCAGGGAGCGGCCAATCCACCTGTAATTGAGGGTGGTGCTGGTGAAGAAATGCATTATAAGCTGCGCTACAGCATTTTTCAGGTTGGGGTGGCAACAGTTTCCTGCAAAGAGGACCGTACTGGCAGTATCTACCACATCAGTGTGGATGCCAGAAGCAATGGTTTGGTTAAGGTATTCAATAACATGCATTATAGGCTGGAATGCAATGTGGATCCTTCAACCGGGCTTCCCGATTCGGCTGTCATCAACCTGAAAGACAGAAAACACAGTCTGTACAACGAACTCTATTTTTACCAGGATGCCAGACCCGACTCTGCCATGGTTAGGAGCAAGTTGTCAGGGGAGCATATCGTGTCGAGGAATATCTATGAGATCCTTACGGGATTTTATCATTTTCGGGAAGAGTTGATAGCCAGTGATAAGAATCCAAGTCAGAAAGTTACTATCAAAACCTTCTATCCGGATAAACCCTGGGAACTCATATTTCATTATGCTGAAGAGGAAGAACTTAATACGGCCCTTGGATCCATGCTTTGTTACAGGTATAATCCGGGTACCATAGCCGGAAGATTTTTTGAGCGTGAAGATGCTATGTCAGTGTGGTTCACCAAAGAAAAACCTCACTTTCCCGTGAGGTTTCGTTTAAACCTGAAAATAGGTGCTATTCATGGTGTAATTGTGGATTATTCCAAACCCTGAGGAAATTCTTAGACAGGACTTTTTCGATTTCTTTTTTCGTATAGCCACGCTTCAGCCCGAAGTCAATGCAAGGGAATATGGACATTAAAGGTGGAACCGTCCCTCTTATTTCCTACAGGTTCCACAGAGCATGCCGCATAGAGGACCTGCGGATTACCATGGCGATCCAGCAATAGCTGGGGCCTTTCGAGATTACTCACCTGGATCACCTCCCCGTTTTCAAACAAGATCTCTTTCCTGATGCTGCTGCTGCCTTTTTCAGGGATCTTCCAGTCCAGTCCATCTTCAGAACAGAGGATGGCCAGTCCGGGCTCGTCGCCTGTAATCTTTCCTGAGAAATCTTTGATAATGGCATAAAAGAGCCTGTGCTTCCCATGATACCAAACAAACGGATCCTCTGCACTGGCAATGGTACCGTCTTCGTTCCGGATATCGAAAATAAATTCATCCAGGGCGATAAACGGACCTTTGGGCGAATCGCCAAGTGCCACTCCGTGTACCCCTCTCCATCCTTTTTCATACATGTTTCCCTTAAAGTAGAGCAGGTATTTGCCATCCGATTTCCGGTAGACCACCGACGGATTAACAACGATCAGGTTGTCGGGCATGGTTCTCGTCCCTTCAGGTGAAGGAGAAAGTGTATGGTCCAAATCATTCCTCACCCTTGTCCTGGGCAAAAGAAGGGGCTCATCAGGTCTTGTAAAATTGCCGGAAAGCAGGTCCTCAAAACTGTTAAACTCGATCACACCTGTGGATTGCATCTGCTGACACCGGTTACGCTTATTCAGGGCCCATCCCGGCTCTCCCTTTTCCACGGGCCCTGGATCCCGGTTGCCGATATAATAGAGATAATACTTTCCATTAAATCGTTTCACATGTGGATTGTGAACCGCCTGTGCATCCCAGGCCGTGGAATCCCCTTCATGCATTCTTCCCCTGAGTATGGTAGCTACCGGCTCAAATCCATGATCCGGAAAAGCCGAGACTGCATATGAAATTTCAGAATAGAGCACCCAGGCATTACTGAAATTCGTGTTTTCAGGCCCGGTATCCCAGCTGGCATACAACATATGGTACTTTCCGTCCTCTCCCCTGATCACGCTTGCCCCCCAGATAAAGTTGTCAGGATGCTGAAGGGTATTGGGACTGTTTATTACAGTCCGGTCGCCCGCTACTACAGCATTACCGGGGATAGGGCCGGGAATCAGGGAAAGATCCTGATGGCTGCATGCTGTGACTGTGAAAAGGATCGTATACAGCAGGGAAGCGATTAATATAACGGGATTCAAAAAGGCAGACTTAGGAAGCTTCCGGATCATAACATTCTTTGATTTATATTTCTGTCGTTCGCTTATAATTCTCATCCAAGGACCTGGCTGGTACTGTATTAACCCATACCGGCCAATGCATTTTCAGCTTCCTGCAACCGCAAATATAACTCATGGTTATATATCGGTTTTTTCTCCCAGGCAAGCTTCAGAACCTTAACGGCCTCATCGATTTCCCCGAGTTTATACAGACCCCATCCCTTGTAATTCAGCAGGTTCCAATGATCCGGGAGCCTTTCCAGAAAGCCGTCCACGATTTCAATCCCTTCAGGCACATTGACCTCATTATCGATTAGAAATTTGGCCAGATTGAATCTAAATTGCCCGGCCTGAGGCGCTAAGCTGGTAGCTTCACGAAACTGTTTTTCAGCTTCAAGCAAATGATCAGCTTTAGCGTATATATCTCCTATATCGTTTGTGATCAGGGCTTCAGGACAATGTGTCACATTGTGCCGGAAAGACAGATACTCCTCCATGATCTCATCGGCTAAGTCTGTTTTTTCCTGTGATAGTGCCCATATGGCCCGGTAATGTAATATATATCCATTCTCAGGGAAGACTGCGCTGCCAAGCTCCAGGATGTCGCCTTCTTTCTTGGATTCTCCAAGTTGATGATATGCATCTCCCATCAGGAAATAGGAAAAGGGATTTTCAAAATTGGTGCCCCATTTATCATGCAGCGTAAAAACCTGCTCCCAGATATGCACGGCTTCTTCATATTCATGGACTTTATAATGAGCAAAGGCCAGCATGTGATAATATATAGGATTTAAATCATCGATTTCCATCAATTGCCGGAGATATTTGATCTCTTCATAAGGAGATGCAAAAAAATAGGCATGCAAATGTTGCAGCATCAGCCTGTCTGTGACGGAAACGCGGTCTTTTTTCTCATATATTTTGGTTACCAGTAACTTAGCCAATCTGTCATTATTCATAGAGTGATAGGCATAAGCCATGTAGATCTGGGCATTGATAAAGGTGGAGTCTTTCTCAATTACTTTGGTAAACCATTCTATTCCCTGTTCCCATTCCATCTGAAATACAGCGTCCAAAGCATACATGTAATATTTAAAAGCTTCTGAAGACCCGGTGTATGTTTCAGCCTGAATAATGGATGAGTTCGTTCTTTCCTGGATGTTTTTAATCTCCACATAATTCTTAAGCAGGACAGTGAGCGAATCGGCCATGGTTATGAAGTCACTTTCAGTAGCTCCCGACACCTGGAAAGTTTGGAATATCTCTGAAGTCTCTGCATCTACCAGTTGTGCATCCATACGTACTTCTTTGCCCGCTTTAAGAAAATTTCCCCTGATGAGGGTTCGCGTTTCAAGCTTTCCTGCGATATCCCGGGCTTGTAGGGGGGTCAGGGCTGTAAAATTCTCACCTCTGCTGTTAATCACACTGCTTGTGGACTGATATTGACGGACCGATAATTCTGCTGAATTTGAAAGACCCGTAATCAACAGATTTTGCAAGCCGTTCTGCCATACATTTAAAAGGGTATCGGATGTCATGTTCTTAAAAGGTAATACTGCCAATGAGATCTTTCCGTCCTGGTCTCTGACCTCTTTTAGCTTATCCGGGTTTAAGATCTTGGGATAGGCCAGAATACAAACCACTGCGATCAATACTGCAATAATGCCATCGCTGACTTTCAGTTTTCTCCGATCTGATCTTTCAGGTGGATTTTCATCAAACGAGGATGCGGCAGGATCGGTCTTTTGCAGACCTTCAGGGGTCAGGTCAAATATCCAGGATAGTACAATGATCACCGGGAAGCCTGAGGCAAGAATGATCACCGTTAACGTTATGGTCCATGGAGGTAATGATAAGGCCGGGGTTATTATATCAATCAGCTCCAGAATAATAAAAGCTGCGGGGGCATAAATGGCCACTGTTCTGATAACGTGTCTGCGCTTCAGTTCTGCCCAAAATGATCCGGATTTCTTTTTGTCCATTTTCGTTTCCTTGAAGGATGGTTTACAAAATAGTGTAATATCAAGAAATTTCCATTATTCTCTTTGTAGAGCCTGCTCTGCTGCCACAATATGATCTTTGATTGTTTGGCTGTACCAACTCCTCAGCTCCCATGATCTTCTCAGAGCTTTCAGGGCCTCGTCATACTTGCCCTGCTTATATAATCCCCATCCCCAGGTATCGAGCATATCCGAATCATCGGGCATGGCTTTCAATGCCTTTTCCAAAAGTTTCATACCTTCATCAATATTCAGATCTTCGTCAATCAACAGCCAGGCTAAGCTATGTATCATGTATGGATTGTCAGGCTCCAGCGAAGCAGCATGGCGACAATACTCCTCTGCTTCTGCAAGGTGTCCGGCTCTCCAATAACAGTAACCTAATCTTGCAAGAATCTGTGCTTCACTCCAGTTCCTGGCAGCTCCTGCGGATTTCAGCTTTTCCAGATACCTTTCAGCTTTTTCAGTCTCTCCCTGTGAGAGTGCACAGCTTGCCTGCCTGCGAATAAGGTTGATATCATCCGCAATAATCCCTAATCCGGTTTCATACACCTCCCTTTCTTTTTTATGATCACCCAGCTGGTGGTATGAATCACCAAGCCAGTAATAGAAATATGGATTGCTGAAATTGGTACCCCATTGGGTATGAATTTCCAGCACTTTTTCAAAATATTCCGAGGCTTCTCTAAACTGCTTCATCTTGTAGTGTGCCTCCCCAAGAAAATGCCAGTAGGTTGTGCTCATCTCATCCATCTCCAGAATTTGCCGGCATATTTTGATCTCCTCAAGGGCAGTTTTGTAATGGTATGCATAGAGGTGATCCAGTTGGAGTTTTTGCCTGATTGGCAGGGCATCTCTTTTACTGTAGGCCCTGTTGCACCATATTTTTGATTGCATGTTATCTCCAAAAGGAACATATACAAATGAGAGGAATATCTGGGCTTCAATAAACCCTGAATCGGTTTCAATCGCTTTTGACAGCCATTCTATGGTGGATAGCAGGTCCATTTTCTCTAAGGCATCCCAGGCATGAATGTAATACTGGAATGCTTCTGGTGATTTTGTAGTTATCGATTCATTTATATCCGGGGAATTGAACCCCTCGCCAAGATTCTTTATCTCCAGGTAGTTCCTGATAAGAGATGTCAGGGAGTCGGCCATCTCAAAAAATCCCTCTTCACTGTTCCCTTCTATCTGGTAGGTTTTATATATCTCTTCAGTTTCGGCATTTACCAGCTGGGCATTTACCCTAACCCTGTTACCTGCTTTTAGTATTTTACCTGCAATAAAGGTTCTTGTGTCAAGAGATAATGCAATCTCACTGGCTGCAGAGCCCGTAAAGGAGGCCTGATTCAATCTTGCCTTCTGGCTCAAAAGATCGGAAATGGTGTGATACTGCCGTACTTCAAGCTCCCGTGAATTTGAAAGAGTGGAGATCAGAAGGTTTTGGAATCCGCCCTGCCAGACATTAAAGAGCGAATCTCCCGATAGGTTCTCAAAGGGCATTACTGCAACAGAGATCTTCCCCTGGTCGTCCCGAATGCTTTCAAACCTGTCCTTGTTGAATAGCTTTGGATATAACAGGATGCAAACAAGGACCAGAAGTATCCCAATGATCACATCACTCACCTTTAGTCTCCGTTTACCACTTTCGGACTCTGTTACAGGTTCAACTGTCTCATCCATACTCTCGGTTTTTTCCAGTCCCTTCCCGGTCAGATCAAAAATCCATGAGAAGATTATGGCTACCGGGAAGCCAACAATAAGCAGGACAATTACAAAGGTGACCGTCCAGTCGGGCAGCCCCAAGCGGGGGAGCATAATATCCACCGCTTCAATGATGATAAAGGCAGTGGCCGCATACATGGCCATGGTCTTGAGGACCTTTCTGCGCTTGAGTTCCTGCCAGAACCTGGATAAGTTAACAGGAGAATCGGGCATGCTGATACAGTAGTAAGTAAAACACTAAGATACAAATATCTCAACTTCATCCGGCTTCTCACCTACTGGAGTTGCTTCACCCATTTTGCAGGAACGCCAATGGCCCCTTGTGCATTCCGAAATACCTTTCTATCTTAACGCAAAATCCGGATTCTGAACTAATCATATTATGATACTTTCTTTAAACCACGCAACTATGAAAACCAGGGATTATGCTTCTGCATCTCCGAATGTAACCGTAAAATTACTTCTTTTATTGTCTGTTCTCTTAGTCTCCTTTGGCAACACCTTGAAGGCCGTCGATGATGGCAGCGGAGAAAGACTCTATAAACATCTCACCCAAATCGTTAATGAAGGGAACAATGAGATAATTGAGGCACTTAATACAGTACCCAGGGCCGTGGACTGGAGTACACATGTTCAGATGGATTTTAAAGGGCACCTAAGGTATTTGCACTCTCCAGAAGAAGGCAGCCTTGATCAGACAAGGTTGTACTTCATTCGAAGCGCAGCAGAAGGAAAGGTCTATATTCTAACAATCCCAGATAGGGAAGATCCCGGATATACCGGGCTTGCAGACCTGATAGAAAGCAAGCTCATATTCAGTCTTAAGGTGATCGAAGCTGAGGTTGATGGGGAGAGTTACCTATTCGCACAATTTATAAATTATCCCATACAACCCACCTTTGACAAGATCTTCAGACTGGCCATTATTCTGATGCTTTTCCTGATAATGGTCGGTATGGGACTCACGCTTACCGGGAAAGATTTTGTGCTTGTTGTTACCAAACCCAGGGGAATCATCATCGGGGAGATCCTCCAGTTCGGAATCATGCCTTTGATTGCAGCTGGCTTTGGTTATCTCATGGGATTCCATGATAACTATCCTTATATATATGTCGGGATGATCCTTATTACGGCTACTCCAGGCGGGGTAACCTCCAATCTTATGACACATTTTGCAAAAGGAGATGTTGCCCTTTCTGTGTCCCTTACCTCACTGTCGACTGTTCTTTCCATAATCTTTGTACCCCTTTTGCTCAACGCCTATTGCTCAAATATTCCTGATATATCAGTACCTACAGGAACCATAGCTTCTACCATTGTTATTCTGGTAATCATACCCCTGGGGCTTGGAATGCTGGTTAGAAACTGGAAGGAATCCCTGGCAAAAAAAATGATACCGGTCTTCAATATACTTGGCATCGTCGCATTGCTTTTCCTGATCATTGCCGGGATTTTCAACAATCTGGAAGGATTTGCAAATACGGATCGGCACGGTTTCAGGTTTTACTCTATGGTTCTGCTATTAACTTTTACCGGGATGGTGGTTGGTAGCCTGGTCCCTTATCTTCTCAGAGTGTCAAACTTCCAGGTACGGGCCATCTCGCTGGAGACCGGTCTGAGAAATGCTTCCCTTGCCATGACCATCGCCCTTCTGATCCAGGATTCCATGGGCGATTTTCACTCCTCGATGTTTTGGGTTTCAGGGATGTTTGGATTGTCCATGTATATTGCCGGCGTTATGGCTATTAAGATCTACCCCAGGCTTTTTCCTGTCAAAGAGGAGGTTCCGGAAAACTGACCCTACCGTATTCAAATCCACAAACCATACCTGAGTTTAATAATGAATTGACTCGATTCATAATCCCACCTGTCGGTGATATCGTTCATCATGTTGTGCTTATATACAAGAAAAAGATCTCCTCTTGGTGTGAATGTCCATCTGAACCTGAAATATGACCCCATGGATTTTGAGTCCGTATCATATTGTATATAGCTACTCAGGTTCAGATTTGATGTCATATTTACCAGTATGCGTGAGGCAAGCAGATCCTGGGTAAAACTTCCATGAATCAAATCTCCCGTGTTTCTCTCATAACTCATTTCAAATATCAAAGAGGATATGGGACGCAAGGAAACCTCCAGTTCGATCTGATCCAGATTGCCCCCAAACTCCAACCATCAGGTTTTTATCCTTCCGAAACTCTGAAGTCTGGTAGGTAAAATCGGCACCAGCCATCCAAGAGTTTGTCAGTCCGTCAGGATCCCCCAGGGTAGATATCAATCCAAAGGAGGACTCCTTAAGGATATTTTGCTTGATCCTGGCCACTCCCATAGTTGATTTTGGAGCGATGTCCTCCAACTCTCCGGTCTCATTGGCCAGCACTCCGAAATGGGTTCTGTTCAGCTTGCCGTTTACTTTTACTCCCCATCTAACAGGGACCTCTGCTCCGTCGTTCAACCCGATTCTTCTGCTGAAAAAGGGCATAAAACTTCGGCCAAGGCCCAGCCCAAAATCATAAATATCAGCACCCTCAAGGAAGAATTGTCTCTTTTCCGGATAGAGGATCGGAAATCTGGTCAGGTTAGTCTGACGGGCATCCACCTCCGTCTCAGCAAAATCGGTATTCAGGGTAACCTGGGCAGTAATATCAGGAGTGATTCTCTGTAGCAGGTCGAAACTGGGTTTAAACTCCGGGACTGCTTTTTCGCCCTTGTTGTGAGATATTTTCACAACAGATGAGAGCGTAGGAGTCATCCCAATGCCCAGGTTAAAATCAGGCAGGTTCGTAAGAATCCCGGCATGAATGGTCTGGCCCATCCTGTAATCCTGACTGATTGCGGCCCATCTGCTTACTTCAATATCTCTCTGAACCCTTCTTTCTATATTGAATCCCCACCTTTTAAGACCCCTTTTAAAAGTCAATGAACTTACGGGAATCCTTATTTCCGCAACCCATCCGTACTCTGTTATGGATGTGCCTGCATCCCAGATACCGTCCCAATTGTCGTTCTCCCCTTCTCCATTATGCGAGACGATGGCGTCATATCTTGCTGCATAGGGGTTGATGGAGAAAATAAAACCATTCCTGCCATCAAAATAGGGATCAAGAACAATTTTGATATTATCCTCATCTCTAAGCTCCCTGTCCCTGGCTTTTGAATAAGAGACAATACCGTCCGGCTGGTCATCGTAGCAGATTACTCCCACATAAATATTTTTCGAATCGGCTAGAATCCTGTAACAGTCTGTTGGGAAGGAGTAAGGTTTACTACCGGTTCCACCGCTTTGAATTCGTATATTGAATCGGCCTGAAACCAGGACTCTTCTGTGAGTGCCCCGTCAATCCTGATGTTTTCATCAACATGCAGGACTTGTATTGCAGGTCTGCTTTCCTGTGCGCGAAGGAATGGCGCGGACAAAACCAGGAGAATCAATAGTATGGATAACTTCATCTTCAGCAAACAAAACAACAAATATAGTTTGATCCCTAACTATCAGATTAAGGCTTGACTAATTCAGTTAATCAAATGTTAAATTGTTGATTCGTCATTATTTTTTAATTAACATTCTACTTATTTCTCAATGAATCAGGAATTTAAAGAAGTAAAGAATGGAAGAGAAAAAAATGTCAATCATTGTTGATGCGCATTACCACCTTGAAGAGGAAATAGAAACCTTGGAGTCACTTCTGAATCAGATGCAAGAATACGGCGTTAATCGTGTCGTACTTATTCCGAAGATGAATGAACCATTTCAATTAAAGCCAATTCCGAAAAAAGCAAGTGAATATCTACCTCGTTTACTTATGGGGAGCTTACGTTCTTTGGGACTCTTTCTTTACAACTCAACAGTTACATCCGACGGAAAGCTCTCAACCCTAGGAATAAAGTATCTACTTTACCATAAACCAGACAACTCTTACATAGATCTGATTCTCCAAAAATATCCGGATAAGTTTTTGGGTTGGATTTTTGTAAATCCTAAAACCATGAATCCCATCGATGAAATCGAAAAATGGGCTGGAAGAACAGGCTGGATTGGAGTTAAAACTCACCCATTCTGGCACAATTATCCGGTGCGGAACCTTGATGACGCAGCTGCTTTATGCCAGGAAAAGGAGATGCCAATCCTGATACATCTTGGGGGCAATGGCAAAACAGGAGATTATCGATATCTACCCGATCGCTTTCCAAAGTTAAAGATTATCTATGCACATGCAGCCGTGCCATATTACAGAGAAGTTTGGTCATACGCAAAGAATAAAGAAAATGTATTTATAGATCTCTCAAGCTCTGTGTATTTGAATGATGAGATCCTTTCAGCAGCGATCAACTCAATAGGTTTTAGAAAATGCCTTTACGGAACCGATGGTCCCTATGCTCATGCCACTCAAAGTCTCATGTTAGATCGAATCCATCGATTGAATCTTTCCGATGTTGAAAGAGATCACATTCTTGGTGCTAATTTCCTAATGATGACCGGTATGTAGTTTCTGCAAGCAGGTTGACAATGGTTGTTCAGATGTCCTGTGCTACAATTTGCCCAGGTATTGTTATTATTGGCGAAAACGGTCTCTATACATTGTGACAACAGGTGACCATTTCATGCTCAGATTATTCCATAGCCTCGTAATAAGGAAAAGAATTTAATCATCTATATCCTTACTCCAATAACCAATACATCATCCATTTGAGAATTAGTACCCATCCAATTTATTAGAGTTTTATTCAGGATGTCTTTCTGATCATACATCGGTTGATCATGAATTTCTAAAAGCAGGTTTTTGAATTTCTTACTCATGAATTTCTTATTATCCTTCCCCCCTTTCTGATCAATAAATCCATCAGAGAAAATATAGAATGTATCGCCGATCTCAAGCTGAATATCATGATTGGTAAATGCCTTATCCTTACCATGGTAGTACCCTATTGGCATCCTGTCCGCCTTTATTTCTTTTAATTCAGGGACATCATCTACATCTCTAATCAAGTATAATGGATTATTCGCTCCTGAATATTGCATCTTCATATTTCTTAAATCCAATACACATAATGCCAAATCAATTCCATCTTTTGCTTCGTCGGGTTGTCCATGTTGTCTGAGGGAGAGCTTGATCTGTTTTCTTAGCTCGATTAAGACCTGGTTTGCCTGAGTGATCTCTCTTCTTTGCACAATCTCATTCAAATAACTAATTCCAAGCATACTCATTAAAGCGCCCGGCACACCATGACCTGTACAATCGGCTGCAAGCAATATAGTAAATTGGTTAACATGCTTGATCCAATAGAAATCCCCGCTTACAATATCCCTGGGTTTATAAAAAATAAAATTCTCATTTAACAGCTCCGTAATATAGGTTTCAGGTGGCAACATAGCAGCTTGTATCCTCTCCGCATAAGAGATGCTATCGATGATCTCATGATTCTGTTTGTTTATGGCCTCATTTAAAACCTTCAGCTCCTCATTTGCTTCCAGGATCTCCACATTTTGCTCTACGATCTTCCTGTTGGCCTTTCTTTTTTGCAGGAAATTGAGCAGTATCACCCAAACAAGAATGACCATTACAATAAAACCAATAATAAACGAATTACGAACAGCTTGTTGTCGTTTTGCTTTAAGGCTTTGAATTTCTGCTTCTTGAGTTAAGACTGTAATTTCCTTTTGCTTTTTGTCGACATCAAATTCCTTAATTCTTTGAATGGCATTTACCTTTTCTGTTGTTAAAATGGTATCGTTTAAGGCGCTATATTTTCTAAGGTATTCGTATGCTTTTTGATAGTTGTTTTGATGCGCGTATGTGCTAGATATTCCACTGTATAAGCCGCTTAAGAACACTTTCGAACCCACTCTTTCAGCCAATTCTTCGGATCTCTTGAAGTACTCCAGGGCTGTATCATATTCCCCCAACAGCTTGTAAGTTTGTCCAAAGCCTGCCATACAATTGAATATGCCATATTCATCGTCAAGTTCAACAGCAATCTCATAGGCACGCTTTTGATAGATCAAAGCCCGCTTGTAATCTTTAATTTGCCGGAAGGCCAGGACATGGTATTGAAGATTAAGTGAATAGTCATATAAGTTGTTGACAGTGTCTATCAGAGCAAGCGATTTTTGGAGGTATTTCAGTGCGTTTTCAGTCTGTTCAAGATAAATGTAGAGCAAGCCTATGTTTCCATAGTTACCATACAAATTCGATGTGCGACATAGTTTTTGGTTTAAGTGAGCGGCTTTTTCGTAATACTCCAGAGATTTGTCATATTGGTCCAATTCGCTATACCTGTTCCCAAGCCCATTGTACATAGCAGCGACTCCTGTGCTATCTTTCAAAATCTCGAATATTTCTAAGGCTTTTAAAGAATAGGATACGGATTCTTCCATATTTCCTATTTCGGAGAGACATATGCTGAGATTATTGTAAACTTGGGCCATAAGTTTAATGAAGTCGTTTTCCTCAGCCAGTTGCATGGCGGAAACGTAGTTGCTTAATGCTGAATCGTAGCTCGCATTTAGATCGTGAATAACTCCAATGTGAAGTAAGGTTTTTCCAATTTCTAATTGGTTTCGAGACTCCCTGGCAAAGTGCAGTTTCTTTTTTGAAATATCCATGGCCAGATCAGGCTTTGAATAATAGTTGTCTCTTATAATTTTGTTTAATTCGATGAAAGCAATTGAATCATGGGGATTCTGATCTAAAGCTTCAAATAGGCTGTCGGCAACCGGATGAGATTGTGAACAGGTGTATGACATGATGCCAAAGCAAAAAGTAGCCGTGAGAATTAGCTTTAACCTCATTTTAAAAAGAGTTTGAAAATAAGCTTATGTCTGTATTCCCATCATTTCTTTCCATTCAGATTAGAATGCATTGCTATGACATGAATGAAAAGAAATTGCGATGACAGCAAAGAATAATGCCCTTTTCATAACAATCGGAGTTTGGTGAGAAATGTAAGTTACAACTCCAATAACCCAAAGTCAAAAACATTTTTATAAACAGTAGTTTATATTCTAATTGACAGTGACAACCAGGTGACAAAAAAAGTTGTGGACAGGTGTTTAAAACTGATATCCCAGACTGATTTGCAGAAGTGGGATTCCCAAGGCGGTGCGGAAAAGAAGATGGCCTCCGGGCTTCTGGTAACGGAAACCCAGATTGAGATTTGGAAAGAAAGAATATTGTTCGCTTTCGGCGCCTGCAGAGAACTCCGGTGGTTCTATGTAGAAGTAATGCCCTTCATTGTCCATACAGCGCAAACCGGTGCTTGCTTCGAGCATTATTGTACCCGATCCGGCAAGAAAATGGAAATCCATATTGTAGTGGGATCCTTTTCCGTCCACAGTAAACCATCTCCCATATCCCAGGCTTGAACTGATCCTTATGTTGCCCTGTTTGCTAATGAGTAGAAGCCTTTCATAATTCAAAGAAGCTGAGAGATTCCTGGTCATCCAGTCTCCAGAAATATATACATTATTTCGTTTTATGCCTCGCTCTACTTCATAGGCATGTTGGCCCCAAACACCCATCGTGATGATTGATAAAAGGAAGGGCAGAAGTCTTTTCATGTATTCAGGTCTAATAATTGTATCCACTCTGCCACCTGCTCCATCGTCACCATGCCGATCTCCAGTTTGTTCTTTTTGCGATATCCCATTATCTCCTGGTGGAGTTTGCCGCGTTTTGCGACTTCAATGAGATTCTCTAAATGGACTATTATACCAACAGAGGCGGTATTTTCAAGTTCATTTGGGCTCCCAGAAGCATCTGCGTGGAGAAACAATGGATCCTTCTTCTTTAAGTTTCTTCATTGCCTTGTCAACATCCTTGCGGTCCAGCTGTGAAATTTCAGTTATTTTTCCTGCATTTAAAGGCTCCCCGGCCTTTTTCATAGCTTCCAATACCAGTTCTTTGATTTCCATAGTGGTTGCGTATTTTAATATTCGTGCTTACTTCAATTGCTAATTTATCCACTCCGATACCTGCTCCATGGTCACGGTCCCGATCTCCAGCTTGTTCTTCTTTCGGTAGCCCATCATCTGCTGGTGGAGTTTGCCAGGCTTTTCAACTTCTTTAAGCTTCTCAATGGTGTCAAAACCAAGCGCCTTCATTCTTGTTATAATTGATACGGCCTTCCTTAAACCTACTTAAAGATAATATATTACTTCATTTCATAGAATAGTCAGGAACACCATAGGGACAAACCAGGCCCAAAGTGGCTTCTTTAACGGTATAGCAGACCCACCTTTTCGCATAAGCCCGGGATGTGGCATTGCCAATAACTCCCACTGGGAGTTTTAATAAATGCCAGAACTTGCATCGATAAATCCAGGAATTAGCGCATGCTCAGTGTGTTTTACGCTCAAATCACCAGCAGTTTCACTTGTTCCTTCAATTGATCCTTTCAGTTGAACCTCCGGTTTCATTTGCGGGAAACATGAGATGATCCGTGGGTATGTCGCTTGAGGTGATTGAAATGCTTGAAGGATGAAGTGAGGACCGGGACAAACTTGGGACAAAGGATTTGACTTTATTGAAATATATATTTGTATTATCATTTATTCCAACTTTCAATAATTTCTGATAATGATTCCACCTTTTTGTACAGATCTAGATTGAATAAGTCTGAATCCGTGATATATTTAGAGATTTCAGTTGCATATTTCTTCTTATCCATATTGTAAATAATGGGGCTATCATAAAATAATGCCTTTACACTTTCTTCAAGCTTTATATATTTTTCAAATCTAAACTCCCTAGTAATATTTGATTTGGTAGCTATTCCACAAACCCTGGGGGCGGTTCTAGCTGTATTGATTGCCATCGTTTTTTTTAGAATTAATAGGATTCAAAAGATCCTTGTTGGAGAGGGACATGCGGTATTAGGAAGGTTAGATGAATCAGCCTATCAGGTACTTAAAGGTTGGCAAATTAAAAGATTGCAGGAAGGTGTTTATAGAGATAATATTGCAGAAGTTAAGGAAATTCTAAAATTTCTAAATGATAAAGAGGTTGAGGATGGGATAACCAAGAGGCAAAGGCCAAGGGGTTTCCAATACCTTTATCAGGACCGATTTTGCAAAACTTAACAGTACGTAAATCGGATCAAGATATTCTCGTTTATTGTTGCATTATTTACGATGTTGACAATCATCACTTCACTAATTGCGCTTACTTCTACTTATTGCATTCAGATATCTAATCACAAAGAATGCGTAGCTATTTGCATATTGATTTCGGCTATCATATCATTAATACTCACACTAATTCTTATAGGATATTGCTTACTAAGAAAAACTATTTATGAAGATCTTGATTTGAGAGATAAAATAGTTGCAGAAAATCAAAATTCCGAGTGACAACCAGGTGACAAAATAGCCCCAACCGGATGGTTGAGGTCAATCGCATCAGAAGGTATATGCGAAATGTACCCCTAAGCTTATGTGATATTCACTGAATGTAGTTGCAAATTCCAGGGCAGGACCTATGTGAAAGTCCCTAATTTCAAATTCATATACCAGCTCTGTATGCAGTGCAAATCTGATTCCGGGATTCTCCTCTGTACCAAAAAGCATTCCGGGAGCCACTGACAGGACTAGAGGAGGTGCTGGCCTGAAAGTTCCGATAAAGGCCAGGGATCGGTGTCTGTGCTCGTCGAAGATTTGTTCGTACCCTATGCCGGCCCCGAACCGGGATTCCTGAAAGGCCCTCAGATAATGTATATGTAAACTATAGGCGAATTCATTTTCTCCAGCGAGATAGGACAGATAGTTCCCTACCCCAATTTCATTCT
>JBDLIM010000030.1:0-41143 GCA_039714915.1 Bacteroidota bacterium | reverse complement strand
GAACTCCAGTTTCGGATTGACAGCCAGGGCATATTCCTTTGCTTTCTCCAGGCTGAAATCCACATAGGGCAAAAGATCTGTTTTGTTGATAATGCAAAGATTTGCATTCTGAAACATGCTGGGATACTTCATGGGTTTATCATCCCCTTCTGTTACGCTGATAATCACGATCCTGCTCTTTTCCCCCAGTTCGAAGAGGGAGGGGCAAACCAGGTTGCCCACATTCTCAATAAACAGAATGCTGCCTTGCTCCGGGTTCAGTTTTTTAACTGCCTGGTGGATCATCTCCGCATCGAGGTGACAACCGTTTCCTGTATTCACCTGCACCACCGGTGCTCCGGTGCGATTGATGCGATCGGCATCATTCATGGTTTGCTGGTCCCCCTCGATCACTGCCAGTTTTCGGGTGTCTTTCATTCCTTCAATGGTTCTTTCCAACAGGGTGGTCTTTCCCGAACCCGGTGAGCTCATCAGGTTTAAGGCAATGATGCCTTTGGCTTCGAAAAACCCACTGTTCCGGCTTGCCAGTAAATTATTTCTGCCCAGGATATCTTCCTCCACCCGGATCAGGCGCTGTTGGGAATGATCGTGACTGTGTGGGTGTTCATGATCGTGGGGATGGTCATGATCATGGTGATGGTCATGATCGTGACTGTGTGGCTGATCATGATCGTGGTGGTGGTCTTTCTCACCAGGCAGGGTAATTCGTACCGGGCTCCCACCCTGACCGCATCCGCATGTGTCGCACATATGCTATTCTTTTTGTTCTACCAGTAATGATTTAATCTGAAGTTCTTTTCCCCTGATAAATTCAGGTTCATGTTTTCCACAATTGGGGCAGGCTCCAAATTCCTTCCCCGGGGAATAAAGATGTGAACAGGCACCGCATTCGCACAGGGGCTCGATCCTGTTGATCTTAAAACGGGTATGCTCGAACATGCTGTCCTTTACAGCGACTGTCAATGCAAATTCCAGCGACTCATATTCAATGCCCGACAGGGTACCGATGTCCAGCTCGATCTGGCTTACACTTTCAGCAGATGCTGCTTCTGCCTGCCTGGAAGCAATATCCACAATGCTCATGGCAATTGAGAGTTCGTGCATAAGGTTCTAATTTCCGGCTTTCCTGAAGTGAGCCCCAATGGCCACCTGACCACATGCGATCCCCTGGTCATTTACAGGGATTTTATCCGGAAGATACACCTGAAATCCCTCAATTTCCAGTTTATGGATCACTTTTTTTGTCAGGTACCTGTTCTGAAAGCTTCCCCCTCCCAATACCACCCTCTCCAATCCGTGACTGTTCCTGATTTCAATGGCCAGGTGAACGATCAGCTCAATCAGTGAATGATGGAACCTGGCTGATGTCCTTCCAACAGATGCACCATGGTGGATATCATCCACAAGCTGTCCGATGAGGGATGAAAAAGAGATCAGGCCCTCATTGATCTCATACCCATAGCTCCCATGTTCTGATGGATCTACAGATGACTCCAGCAACATGGGTGCCTCGGCCTGAAAAGTTGAATAATAGTTTATTCCGCTAATAGCAGCCACTGCATCAAACAGTCTGCCCGTACTGGAAACCAAGGGGGTATTGATCTCTTTCTCGAGCAGGGCTATAATCTGCCTCAGCTGCTCATCATTAAACATCTTGTTCAGCGGGGTCCTTAAATGCAGCAGGTCTCTTCCATAGATCTGGTACAGGTAGGAAACCCCCATGCGCCAGGGTTCTTTCACTGCCCGGTCACCTCCGGGTAAGGGAACATATTCAAAATGAAACAAGCGCTCAAAATCCAGGTACCCTGCTTTTAAGACCTCGGCTCCCCAGCTGTTTCCATCTGTCCCCAATCCGGTTCCGTCAAAGCTAAAGCCGATCACCTCCCCTTCCAGCCCTGCATTAAGCATTCCTGAAGCTATATGTGCATGATGGTGCTGAGCCTCAAGGTGTGGGATTTGAAGATCTTCAGCCAGTTGACGTGCAAAACGTGTGGACAGGTAATCGGGATGCAGGTCACTTACCACCAGTTGGGGAGTGAACCTGAACATCCTGCTGAACCTCTCAAAACTTTCCCTGTAAAAATCATAGGTTTCCATGTTCTTCAGATCGCCGGTATACTGACTCATTATGGCATGATTCTCCTTCCCCATGCAGAAAGAACCGCTAAGCTCAGCACCGCATCCCAGGATTCCTTCAAGCCTGAACCGGGTCCTGACAGGTGTGGGTGTGTAGCCTCTGGCCCGCCTGAGCACCAGGGGAACGTCCCCAATCACAGCCGCCACCGAGTCATCTGCCCGGTTATAAATCTCCCGGTTATAGGATACCACCCCGTCCACAAATATTTCCAAGTGATTATGTACGGCATCATCCGATATCAGGATGGGTTCCTCTGAAAAATTTCCACTGGTCATCACCAGTGCAGGCGTATCCAGTGCTTTAAACAGAAGGAAATGAAAGGGCATGTATGGAAGCATCACTCCCAGGGTGGAAAGGCCATCCGCCACACCCGGAGTGAATTCTCCCTTTTTTGTCAGAAGCACAATGGGCCGCCTCCAGGAACTGAGCAATTCTTCCTCCCTGTCATTGATCCATACATATTCACGGGCCCGGTCAATGTTGCTGAACATTAGAGCAAATGGTTTCCCATCACGTTTTTTCAACTGTCTCAGCTTCTCAATCCCCCCGGTACTAAAAGCATCACATACCAGGTGATAGCCCCCCGTACCCTTAACAGCCAGCAAAGCTCCCTGGCTTAAGAGTTCTGCGGTCTTCTTCAGGACCTTCTGTATCACATCTATGCTTTCTCCGTCAATATCAATCTTGTATGCGGGTCCACAGGAATTACATGCCACCGGCTGTGCATGAAACCTTCGGTTCATTATATCCTTATATTCAGCATGGCATACTTCACACATCTGAAAATCAGACATGGTGGTATGGGGGCGGTCATATGGAAGGTCTCTGATGATGGAAAAGCGGGGGCCACAATGGGTACAATTGATCAATGGGTAACTGATCCGGTGAGGCTGAGTTTCAAGATCGGTAAGGCAGTCAGGACAGACCGCAATATCGGGACTGATCTCAGTGATCCTGTTGGATATATTTTCACTCTGACTGATGTGGAAGGAATCATAATGTTTTGATTCGGTCCGGCTGATGCTTACGGAATCGACCGATGAGGCCAGGGGGGCATTTTCAATGATCAGTACTCTGAACCTTTCTATGGCTTCCTTGCTACCATTTACCTCAACCACCACCCCGTCATTCCGGTTCTCCACACATCCGGAGAATCCATGCTCCATAGCCAGTCTGTATATGAAAGGCCGGAATCCAATTCCCTGAACCAGCCCGGTAATCAGGAGCCTGTAAGTTGCAGCCTTCATTTCCTCTGTAATTTAAAAAGAATTCTCAATACTTTGACCTGCAAGCTTATTTGATCTATATTTAATGCTAAATAGACAAATACATGTGTCTGGCAGTACCGGGGAAAATCCTCTCTATCGATCGCAGTAATCCGGATGCAGCCCTTGCCAGGGTCCTGTTCGGAGCCACCATCAGGGATATATCCATCCAGTGGCTGGACGAGGTCCGGGTGGGCGATTACATCTTAGCCCATGTGGGATGCGCCTTAAGTAAAGTGGATGAGGAAGATGCAAAATTCACCCTCGATGCGCTCAGAGAGATGGGCGAAATAGACTGACTGTGAAGCATATTGATGAATACAGGGACAGGGAACTGGTCGAAAAGCTGGTACAAAAGATCAAAAAGGAAGTTAGCGGGCAATGGAATATCATGGAGGTTTGCGGGGGACAGACCCATTCCATTATGAAATACAATCTCCTTCAGCTTCTTCCGTCTGAGATTTCACTGATCCATGGCCCGGGTTGCCCCGTTTGTGTCACCCCGGTTGAAATGATTGATCATGCCATTACTCTGGCCAGGATGGACCAGGTCATACTCACCTCTTTTGGGGATATGCTCAGGGTGCCAGGTTCGCAAAGCGATCTTCTAAGCGAAAAAGCGGCCGGAGCAGACATTCGCATGGTCTATTCTCCCCTGGATGCACTGGATCTGGCCAAATCAAACCCCGGAAAAGAGGTGGTTTTTTTTGCAGTAGGATTTGAAACCACAGCCCCGGCAGTGGCCATGACCATACAGCAGGCCCGGATCCGAAAATTGAAAAATTTCTCTGTACTGGTATCCCATGTACTGGTCCCGCCTGCCATTGAAGCCCTCCTGTCTTCGGAGGATCACCAGATAGATGCCTTTCTGGCAGCAGGACATGTATGCGCCATTATGGGAACCGAAGAGTATGAACCCATTGCAGAGAAACATGCCATTCCCATCGTCATTACCGGTTTTGAACCGGTTGATATCCTGCTGGGAATCTCTTATGCTGTTGAAATGCTGGAACAGGGCCGCTATGGAGTTTACAATGCCTATTCCAGGATCGTAAAGTTGCAGGGTAACCGGAAAGCCCGCGGCTTACTGAAAGAGGTATTTGATCCCGGTGAAAGGGTGTGGAGGGGCATTGGACCGATTCCATCCAGTGGATTCAGACTTTCGGCCCGGTACCGTTCATTGGATGCAGCAAAACGTTTTCGCCTGGGAAAGGTGACCCGGGCAGATTCGGGTTCGTGTATAGCAGGACTGATCCTCACCGGCAAAAAACGGCCTTCGGAATGTGTTAATTTTGGAAGCACATGTACCCCGGAAAGACCAATGGGGGCTCCCATGGTCTCTACCGAGGGTGCCTGTGCTGCTTATTACAGGTATGACAAACATGAAAGAAAAATTCGCAAATAATCTCTCCTGTCCCCTCCCGCTTACGGATCACAAGCAGATCCTCCTGGCTCACGGAGGAGGAGGAAAACTTAGCGGCCAGCTAATCGAAAAAATGTTTTATGCAGGACTTGGCAATGAAATCCTGGAGCAGGGTCATGATGGCGCCGTCTTGCCTTCCATGGATGGTAAACTTGCATTTACAACCGATTCCTTTGTAGTGGATCCGCTTTTCTTTCCAGGTGGGGATATAGGTGATCTGGCTGTAAACGGGACGGTCAATGATCTGCTCTGCTGTGGTGCTGAACCACGCTACATTTCCCTGGCAATGATCCTGGAAGAAGGCTTTTTAATGGAGGATCTCTGGAAGATTGTTCTGTCCATCGGACAAGCTGCACACACCGCGGGTGTAAAGATCGTTACCGGAGATACCAAAGTGGTGGAAAAGGGGAAAGGAGACGGCATCTACATTAATACCACGGGTATTGGCCGGATAATGCCTGATCAGAATATTTCTCCTGAACGATGCTACCCCGGTGATGTGGTGATCATCAATGGAAACATCGGCGATCATGGCATCGCCATCATGTCTGCAAGAAAAGGTTTAAAACTGGAGACTGCTGTCAGGAGTGATACCCAGGCCCTCAATGTGATGATGAAAGATCTTTTTGAAAAGGTAGCGGATATACATGTATTGCGGGATCCAACCAGGGGTGGACTGGCCAGCTCACTTAATGAAATTGCGCATAGTTCAGGTAGCGGAATCAGCTTATTTGAATCGAGCCTTCCCATTCATGAGGGAGTCCGGGGAGCTTGTGAGATCATGGGCTATGATCCCCTGTATATTGCTAATGAAGGTAAAATTCTGGTGATCCTGCCGGAAAAACATGCCCCCCGGGCACTTTCTGTTATGCGTTCTCACAACGAAGGTACTGAAAGCAGGATCATCGGTAAAGTTACTTCCTCCCAACCCGGGATTCTCCAGCTCGAAACTGTCATTGGCACCACCCGGATTGTGGATATGATAAGCGGGGAACAGCTTCCCCGGATCTGTTAACACCTTATCACTATTTAAGGAGTTCTGAAAGCTTATCAACATTGAGAATGTGGACTATTTTACCCTCGGTACGGATTATTTCTTCCTGGTTCATTTCGCTGATGGCCCTGCCTACGGAAGGCCTCGCCACGCCAAAGAGTTCGGAGAGCTGTGCCTGGGAATGGGGCAGTTGAAAGGGTCCTTCACCTGATTTTCCGGCCAGATCGAGCAGGTACTGTGCCAGTTTTCCCTTGATGGTGGTAAAGGACAGGAACCTGATCTTATTGGAAAGAAACTGTCCCCTGCTGGAAACAATATTCACAAAGTTACGCAGCACTTGTTCGCTGGTTTGCATCATTTTCAGGAATTCGTCGCGGGGAATGGACAGGATCTTCACATCAACCCCAGCCGTGATATTTACAGGGTATCGGTTCTGTTTCCCGAACAGAAAAGCAGGAGCCAGGGGACGGGGTGGCTCAATATCTTCAATCTTGATGACCTTTCCTGTAAAATCGACCATCTCCCCTTTCACATGACCACTCACCAGGATGTGCATAAAGGCTATCTCATCGCCCGCCTGTGCCACCAGTTCCCCTTTGGTAAAGGATCTGATCCGGCTGGAGGACGAGGATAAGAGCAAGGAAAGCTCCTCCTGTCTCAAACCCATAAACAGGGGGCAGTCCCGGATTAAATATATGAACTCAATTGAAATGTGCTCCATATCCTTTCTATTAACCGGGTTGGCCGGAAAAAGTTTGAATTATGCAAGCACTAAGCTCAAAATGTGTAGGAATAGCCCAGTGCCAGGATGTGGAACTGTAGCGGATCGACCGAATTGAATTCCTGTTCAAGGATGTAGCGGATACTTAAGCCGGAATGCATGGTCAGCTTGTATTCAGCGCCTGCAGTCGCCCTGATTTTATAGAAAGGCCTTCCATATTTGTCATTGAAGCGAATCCAGTTCTCCAGGGATGCAAAAGCTTCCAGGCGGGTTCCAAAAAAGGCATGGCTAAGCTTCAGCCTTTGCCTGCTTATGAACTTGTTCTGACTGATGTATCCCATATAGATGATGTCTTCAAAACCGTATTGAAGTCGTACTCTGAGCGAAAGATCAGTTCTGGAGAATGAATGATGCCCCTTGGCATCCGTATGCAGCCTGTACCTGGTACCAGGCCGGGACTCCCTGTCAGTTAAAAACAGAGTTCTGAATCCCCCAGCCACATTGAGATAGTCAGTCAGGTTGTAGTCTCCGCTCACAGTCATAAGAGTGCGGTCGAAGCGAAGACCGTTTCCTTCCATCCGCTGTTCAAGTTCTCCGGAGAGATTGATCCCGCTGTTCAATCTCCCGTCCATGGAAATTTCCCACCAGGTAGCAAAATCCTTTTGCTGCGCACACAGTTCCCCGGTAATCAGAAATGTTAGTACAAAAAACAGATAATAGATATTTCTTTCCCGCTTAATCGTCATCATCCCCTTCACCTAGCTGAAGTAAATCGCTACCGGTTGTTGTCCATCCATCTCTTTCAAAGAAGTAAATATAAAGCCTTACACTGTCCCTCAGATAATCGATCCTTCCAATCTCCACCCTGTTAATTTTCAATCCGGTGCGATTCTCAAGATCCTTTTTCAAAGCAGTTCTTTTCTCCGGCTTGATCAATTCCACATTTTCATAAATGACCTCTCTTTTGGTCTCATGTTTCAACAGGAATACCTTTTCCAGAAGATGGGTGAGAACCAGGAACGCCACGTTGGTAAGCAGAAGTTCTGCATAACTCACCTTCCTGTTTGCCAGGGAATTAATCACTGTTATACCGATAACCAGGAAGAGGTAAGTCATTTCGCGTATGGGAATCTGCCTGGTGCGGTAGCGAATGATCCCGAATATGGCAAAAAGCCCCAGGGCAAATCCCATTTGCACATTCACATTCTCCAGCAGGAAAAGGATGAAAAAGATAACCTGGCTGATAAGTATGTAGGTGAAGAGGTAGTCCTTCCGGGGTGTGGTTTTGTAATACAGGTACCTCACAATGTAGAGAACCACGATCAGGTTAAATATACTCCTGAGGACCAGGTCCCAGAAGTCTTGCCAGTCCATTAAAGGGATGTTCAGAAATTCAGGCATGTGGATATAGTTTTAACTGTTGTTTCTATTTTCTGTTAATCTGATGTACACTGCGTACCCGTTCCTTAAACCGGTTCTGTTTCAGCTCCGGATGAAGCAGCGCCATCCCTATGGCATATTTGCTGAATCGGCGCGGACTGATCCGGGATTGCCGTAAGGCCTTGTGAAATACAGATCCAGACAGGTGGTTCTCATATTTAATCTCTGCCACACAAACACCTGGCAAATCCATGCAGACTTCTTCACTATGGCCTGTAAACCGCAGCTGGAAATCCAGGGTAATTCTTTCCGCCTGGGACTGACTGACCAGGGTAGTCCGCTTAAATCCGTTCTCCATGGCAAAGCTAATCCCCTCGGAGCGATAGGGTGAATTTTTCTCCAGGAATTCAGCCTCATTTATGAGTGTTGTCTGATCCATTCCGGAAGTTTGTATCCTTTTTTTGTTTGTGATCCCCCTGGCATTCTTCCTCTTCACTTCCAGGAAACGAACGTCGGAAGAGGTATACTCCCTGAACCTTACCTTATGCCTGTTGGCCAATCCCCTGTGATGCTTGTGATACATTTCCAGATCAGGGGTATCATAATAGAAGGTACGGTAAGGGTGTGAACGGCTTCCATTAATCTCCAATACTCTGTATGTTCCTGATACCTGATTCAGGATTTCAGGCAAAAGGCGTGTGCTGAAAAGATATTTCCGGTCCTTCCTCCTTAACAGGCTGGCCCGCTCTATCTCCTCAAGGGTGATTGCATCATAATCCGCCAAGATCTCCTCAATCTCACTGGCGATAGTCATACTCGTAAACCTTTTTCTTGTATAGTTTTCCCTTCTGGTTGTAAAACTGCTTTTCGACTCTCAATCCATCCTCATATATGTTCTTCTCAGTCCTGGTTACCCGGCCTCTTGCATCCAGATGGACTTCCTCCACTACTTCTCTATCCCTGTTATATGCATATTTCTCCCACTGTTTAATATCACCCTCTCTGTTAAATACTTTGATCTCAAGCAAGTCCCCATCTTCATTGTATCTTTCAATGGATTCTACCACCGGATTTTTATAACCTTCTTCAATAAAATACTCATGAACTGTCTGGGTGGTTATTTCTTTATCCCTGATGGTTTTTTTGCTCTGAGCTGTAACTGTAATGCCCGCAAAAAGCAGCAGGCATGCAAGCGTAATAAATCTGAATCTCATCTTTTTGTTTCCCAAGTTATCAAATTTTTTCTATTGTGATTTCGCCCAGATCCACCACCTGTTCCATCTCCGTAATATTTACTTCTTTTTTAATCACCACCTTGTCGGTCTCCCCGGTCACATCATCTGAATACAGAAAGATCAGGTATTTTCCGGGGATCAGTTTACTGAATTCGAAGGATCCATCATGCTGGGTTCGAATCCGGTCGTCATAAAACGTATGATTCCCATAAGTAAGGTACACCTCCTGCTCGAATGCAAAATCTATATAATCAATTACCAGGTCAGGCCAGACGGACTCGTCATCATAGGCAATCTCCTTAACCACACCCCGGATCACAGCCCCGCCCTCATCGTAATCGAGGATGGAAAGCTTTTGCAGCTCTCCCAGGTCCAGGTCTTCTCCCTTGTCAAGCTCCGCTTCATACACTTTTTCCACATTCATATCGAGAATGGCCGTGGAATCCCTGGTCCGGTAATACACATAATAGGTGCCCGGATAGAGGTATTTAAACCTGAACTCTCCGCTTACCCCGGTAAGCACCCTGTCTCCCACACTCTTCTCCTCTCCGTACAAAATGAAAATTTCCTCATCCACGGCCGGCTTCTGAAATATCAGACTGGAAAAATCATCGTTATAGAAATGTTCCATCAGGGTACCCGAAACAGATCCCGTACCTCCCCTGCCCTCAGTCTGTTCACAGGACAAAGAAAGCAGCATCAAAAGCCACAATACTGCGATACTGCATAAGCCGGAAGAGTATCTCTTCCAGGCCTTAATAGTTAACATGAAAACAGTGTTTTAATATGCTTTCCAAATATAGCAAAAACATATCCCAATCAGATTCCTCCGGAAAATAAAGAAAGGGCCTGTAACATATGTTACCGAATGACAATCCGTTTGCCCTCTACCTTTACATCACAATTCACTAATCACTATTCACTGCTTATGATACGGGAAATGGTAAAAATCGACGAGGACTTATGTGACGGATGCGGGGAATGTATTCCAAACTGTCATGAAGGAGCCTTACAAATGATTGATGGAAAAGCCAGGCTTATCAGCGACCTGATGTGCGACGGACTGGGGGCCTGTCTGGGACATTGCCCACAGGGTGCCATCACTATTGAAAAAAGGGAAGCTGAACCTTATGATGAGACAAAAGTGATGGAGATCATGGTAAGCAAGGGAGAAAATACAGTGGTAGCCCACCTTCAGCACCTGAAGGAACACAATGAAATGGAATTCCTCAGGGAGGGTGTAGCGTATTTACAGGATCATGAAGAAGAACTGGATTTAAACATCAAAGAAATTATGAACAGAGTACACCATGCAGAAGTCGAAGAGGAACAGCTGGCCTGCGGTTGTGCCGGATCAGAGGCAAGAAGTTTTAATCCCCAATCAGCTGCAGGTCCATCGGCTGCAGCAGTCCCGGGAGGATTTACACTTGCAGGCGGGGCAATGAACAGTCCTCTTGCCGATCAACCTTCCGAACTTAGGCAATGGCCTGTGCAAATGCACCTGATCAACCCTTCAGCCTCCTATTTCCAGCAGTCGGACCTGGTGCTTGCGGCCGATTGTGTGGCTTTCTCACTGGGTAACTTTCATTCAAAATGGTTAAAGGGAAAAAGCCTGGCCATAGCCTGCCCAAAACTGGACTCCGGTATGGAAAGTTATGTTTCTAAGATCAAAGCTTTGATTGATGACGCAAAAATCAATACCTTAACGGTGATGATGATGCAGGTCCCCTGTTGTGGAGGTTTGCTCCAGATGGTGAAGATTGCCGCCGGACAGGCAGAAAGGAATGTGCCTGTGAAAACAGTAATCGTCGGGGTGGAGGGCGAGATCCTTCAGGAACAATGGATATAGTAGTCGTAAGTCGTAAGTCGTAAGTCTAAAGTCGGAAATTGAATGTATCAGAAGCCCCTTCACACAGGAAATGCAGCAAAATTGCCCCTCCCTCAGGATGCATGGCTGTTGTACAAGTTTGACAATCACGAGATAATCCGCCTGGATCTGAAAACCGGAGAAGCTATTGATAATCATGTGAATGAGTGGAGGATTGTTTTCTATGTGCTTGAAGGAGAGGGAACTCTGAATGTGGAAGGAAAAGAGCATCATTTGAGTTCCAGCCAGACCATAGCAGTGGAAGCCGGATTGAACCGGTACTGGAAGAATACGGGAGTGAAGACCCTCCGCCTGATGGTGATTAAAACCAGGGAAAGTCAAGTGCAATGATGGGCATAAAAAGATTCCGCCTCCCCTTGCTTGTGTTTGTTTTCATCCTCTTCCTGCTTTCTTTTGTTCAGCTAAAGGTGGAAAATCCCATGCTGATCCTGGAGCGCTTTGTGAAAGGCGGAGGATGGTTCGAAATTGGATTAACCGGCATCTATGGAGCCATAGTAGCCTATCACATGCAGTCGCCCGAAAAAGTATCCAGGTGGAGAAGGTATACCTGGCTTGCATTTTCGGTGGTTTTCTTCTCCCAGTTGATCCTGGGACTTGCCGGCTTTGAGAAGTTTCTGATGACAGACAAGCTGCACCTGCCCGTACCCATGATGATCCTGGCCGGACCCATCTACAGGGGACATCCCTCGGTCATGACCATCCTGTTTATAAGTACAGTGATCCTTTCCGGTCCGGCCTGGTGCAGTCACCTATGCTATTTCGGTGCTATCGATTCCCTTGCTGCAGGGGGGAAAACCAGGCGTACACCCATCCGGAATAAGTGGGCCCTGAAGTTCACGGTACTCCTACTTGTTGTAGCTGCTGCCATCGTGCTCCGATGGATGAAGGTCCCGATATTAAGCACCACACTCATTGCTGCAGGCTTTGGGATCATTGGCCTGGGTATCATTCTGCTTATCTCCAAAAAAGAGGGACGGATGGTACATTGCACCTCATTCTGTCCCATCGGCACCATTGTAAACCTCACCCGCTTTGTCAATCCTTTCAGGATGTATATTGACAATAAAAGCTGTACCGATTGCATGGCCTGTACCAGTCACTGCAAATACGATGCCCTGAACAGCCCTGACATATCAAAGCGTAAGCCCGGCTTAAGTTGCACCTTATGTGGCGATTGTGTTGCATCGTGCCATACTCAGGCCATAAAATACCGTTTCCTGAGGCTCTCTCCTGGGCAATCCAGGAATCTCTACCTCTTCATTACCATAAGCCTTCATGCCTGCACCATGGTCCTTGCCCGGATGTAGATTATAATCACTACATTTATATGTGATCACTCAGGTGTAGTTATGAACCAGATTACAGACTTCTTTAATAATACCATTGGCATCAGTCCGGCGAACCAGAGCAAGGTTCTTTACTCCATTCTGATAATCCTGGTCCTTGCAATCATCAGGTATAGCATACTGAAAATTGTCTGGAGGATAACCGAAGATCCCAAGGCAAGGTATACCTGGAAGCGTTCGGTTTCTTTTACCATTGGATTTCTCACCATCATACTGGTTGGCAGCGTATGGATTAAAGCCATTGGTGAATTTGGTGCTTTTCTGGGTCTGCTCACAGCCGGTCTGGCCATTGCCCTGAAAGATCCCCTGACCAATATAGCCGGATGGATCTTCATCCTTACAAGAAAACCTTTTTCGGTAGGTGACCGGATTCAGGTTGGAGAGCATGCCGGAGACGTAATCGATCTGCGCCTTTTCCAGTTTACCCTGCTGGAGATAGGCAACTGGGTGGATGCAGATCAGAGTACAGGCAGGATCATACACATTCCCAATGGGAAGGTCTTTACGCAAAACCAGTCAAATTACAGTGCCGGTTTCGAATTTATCTGGAACGAGATCCCGATCTTACTTACCTTTGAAAGCAACTGGGAACAGGCTAAGGACATTCTTTCCAGGATCGTACATGACCATGCTGAAAACCTGTCGGCCGATGCTGAAAAAAGGATTATTGAAGCCAGTAAGAAGTACATGATCTTTTACCAGTACCTCACTCCCATAGTATATACCTCGGTAAAGGAAAGCGGGATTTTACTTACCATGCGTTACATTTGCGATGCGCGCAAAAGAAGAAATACAGAACATGAAATCTGGGAGGAAGTGCTGAGTGCTTTCGCCCTGCAAAATGATATTGAATTCGCCTATCCCACCCAAAGATTCTTTAACCGGAACCTGGAAAACGAAGACTCTCCCCTTTAATCAGTCCTCTACCTCATGGTTTTTGTCATGGAGGAGGGAACGCAAATAATAAAATCCGCCTTCCCCTGAGATTCTTCTTCCAGTGCTGTCACATCATCCTGGTATACGGTGGAAATGGTCACAATTTTCAGTTCCGGATTGTCTTTGAGCAGGAACCAGTTCATGCTTTCAAATTCATCGGAGTGATAGGCTCCGTTGTAGTGGATCAGAATCTTGCCAGGCTGCCAGCTTTCCATGATGAAGTGTGTCATGGTGGCATCCTTAATGGCCTGGGCATCGGCCATGTTAATGCTGCCAGGTCCTCCCATTTCGTCTCCGTGAATCAGTTGATTGTAACAATTAAGAGAGGTATCATACTCCAGCGGCAGGGGAGCAATAAATACCTTTGCTTCCTCACTGAGGCTATCCAGTACACTAACACCCTGCTTAAAAACTGAGTTGGCGTACCTTCTGGGTATATTGGTGGCTATGAAAGCCAGTTCATTCTCCTTGGCAAACAATACCAGGGGCTTATAGTCGGTAGGGTAGTTTTTCCACAACCTGGCCTCTTCTTCAAATTTTGTTTCGGTGATCAGGTCAGCCAAATATTCATTCAGGATGAGTTGGTTATCCGCTTCAAACATCTCTGCGCCCAGCACCAGGTTATCACCCCTGTCCTGATGCAGGTCCTGTGTGAGCTCAAGCTGTAACCAATGCGAGATGGGATTGGTATGTTGTTCTCCGAATAATACAATATCTGCACCCGATGCAGCCTCCACCATCTTCTGGTATTTCACTTTCTTTCCGCTCTCCCTGTATAACTGATAGGCGGGTTTCTGAGCTGATGCAGACACAGCAATCAAACCGGCCACAAGTAACATCGTTAATTTCTTCATACTACTAACTTTGTGATATTTTATTATGCTTTGCTAATTTGTAGCTTACAAAAGTACTTTTTATTTTGAATGATCCTTTTTCCTTGTAATTTGTTAACAGGTAATAATACGATCCGATTATGGTTCCCAAAAAGAAAATAGCCATCCTGTTCTTTCATCCCCTGGCCCATAGATCAAGGGTAAACCGGGTATTAATAGACTCTGTAAAGGACCTGGAAGGAGTCACCATCAGAAATATGTATGATCTCTACCCCGATTTTCATTTGGATGTAAAAGCCGAGCAAGAGATTTTGTTGGAGAATGACCTCTTCATATGGCAACACCCTTTTTACTGGTACTCTTCGCCCTCCCTGCTGAAGGAATGGATCGACCTGGTGCTGGAGCATGGAGTTGCCTATGGAAAAAGTGGCAGGATGCTTCTGGGAAAGCAGGTAGTGACAGCCATCACCACAGGGGGTCGCCGGGAGGCTTATATACCGGATGGAAACCACAGGTTTTCCATACGCCAGTTACTTGCTCCCTTCGAACAAACTGTTCATCTCTGTCACATGGAATACCTTCCGCCATTCGTGGTTCATGGCACCCATTTACTGGAACAAAAGGACATACTTCATGCCGGATCAACGTACAGAAAGCTTATTCTAAGGCTTCGCGACGGGATTACAGATTTGTCTGAGATCCTGAAAATGGAATACATCAATCAATTAATCACCTAACAAGATCGCTTATGCATCAACAGGAATTTTTTAGTCAGGCCCTGATCTACTTACTGGCAGCAGTGATCTCTGTACCCATTGCAAAACGTCTGGGATTCGGGTCGGTTCTGGGCTACCTGCTGGCCGGTATAGTCATCGGGCCTTTTTTGCTGGGCCTGATCGGCAGCGAGGGGGAAGATGTGATGCACTTTGCCGAATTCGGAGTGGTGATGATGCTTTTCCTGATCGGACTCGAATTGAAACCCAATTTGCTCTGGGAAATGAGAAGATCCATTTTCGGACTGGGAGGTCTTCAGCTCATTCTCACTGCCCTGGTAATTGGCGGAGTAGCAGTTATACTCGGTCAGACCCCGGGTTCGGGTCTGGCCATCGGATTAATGCTGGGTCTGTCTTCCACTGCCATTGTTTTGCAGACACTGGCAGAAAAGGGCCTGATAAAACAGGCATCCGGACAGGCATCCTTCTCGGTATTGCTGTTTCAGGATATTTCTGTGGTTCCCATTCTTGCCCTGATTCCTTTGCTGGCCACCGGCATAAATGGAGATTCAGCTGCCGCTCATGAAGAGTCCAGGTACATTGCAGGACTCGAGATCACGGGCTTGGTACAGGTTAGCCTGATGCTCCTGGTGATCACCGGAATTGTGGTGGGGGGACGCTACTTTGCCAGGTATATATTCAGGATCATTGCGCGGACCGGTTTAAGGGAAATATTTACAGCAACAGCCCTGTTGCTGGTTATTGCCATATCCATCACCATGGATCTGGTCGGACTATCACCAGCATTGGGAGCTTTCCTGGCCGGTGTGGTGCTGGCTAACAATGAATACAGGCATGAGCTGGAAGCCGATATAGAACCCTTTAAAGGACTCTTGCTGGGACTCTTCTTTATTTCGGTGGGAGCCAGCATTAACTTTAGTCTGCTGTTTGGATCTCCTGGAATGATCCTGGGGCTCCTTATTGCCCTGATCGCTATCAAATTTGTCATTCTGCTTATCCTCGGACGGGTGTTTGGCATCCGGGGAGGGCAGAATACGATCTTTGCTTTTTCACTGGCTCAGGGAGGAGAATTCGCATTTGTGCTTGTCGCCTTCAGTCTTGAAAATCAGGTAATAAGTCCCGAAACTTCAGGGATTCTTCTGCTGGTTACAGCCTTATCCATGGCCATTACACCTTTGCTTTTATTGCTTAACGACAAAGTTATTTCCCCCCTGGTGTTCCAATCCGAACAAATCCGGGAACATGATCAAATAGAGGAGAATGGAAATCCGGTGATCATAGCAGGATTTGGCCGCTTTGGAGTGGTCATGGGAAGGTTCCTGATCGCCAACGGAATGAATGCCACCATTCTGGATGATAATCCCGACAACATCCAGGTCCTGAGCAAGTTTGGGTTCAAAGTATATTACGGAGACGCCTCCAGATCCGACCTGATGGCTTCGGCCGGGGCAAAGGAAGCCAGGGTCCTTGTTGTGGCAGTAGATGATAAGCAGCAATCTCTGAAAATTATTGACCTGGCCAGGCGCAACTATCCCCATCTGAAGATCCTGGCCCGGGCCATGGATATGGATCACACCTATGAATTGATGAGGCGGGAGGTGGACGGGTATAAAAGGGATACTTTTGAATCTTCTCTGCACCTGGGTATTCAGGTCCTTACCCACCTGGGTTATAATAATTACCGGGCTCACCGCCTGGCTCAGACCTTCAGGCAACACAACCACAAAGTGGTTCGGGAACTCTTTCAGCACCACCTGGTGGATGAAAAAATCTACCTCTCCGAAGCAAAGAAGTATGCCAGCGAACTTGAAGAACTGCTTCAGGCTGAGAAAGAGGAACAGGGCTACGCCCAGGAATGTTCCTGGGATGTGACCTCCCGCAGGGAAGAAATTCAAAGGCTACAGAAAGATGGCATTGAATAAAAGTTTAAAAGAGGTCTGGGTCGATGCCCTGAACTGAGGATTAAATCCGTACAGTACAAACTGGCCTTCTCCCTTCTGCAGCCAGATCATGGCCGCTTTGTTACCCATCTTCTCTTCTCCGGAAGCATAACCCGACATGAGTATCTCCTTCTCGGGATAGGTGCCAATTACGCGACGATCCATATCGAACATGGGAACAGAAGTCTGAAATACAGGTCTTCCGCGCGAAAATACCCCGATGCTTTCAGGCATCCCCAGAGTAAGGGGATGGTCCTCCAGTACATTTACCTTAACCAGGCTTCCCGGAACATAGAGTCCTGCTTTGGATAGTGCCGGAGAGATATCCCTGAATGGCAACTGAAACTCCTCTTCCTGATCGCCACGCTTGATCTTCAGCAAACCCTCAAAAAGCCTGGCCGACCGCCCCCAGGCAATAAGCACTCCTCCCCGGTCGCTGAAAGTCATCAGATTTTCAAAACCTTTTTTATCCATTCCCTTCACATAGTCGGGATGGTAGCTGCCCAAGTAATAGGAATCGCCCGACTTCCGCTTTCCTGTCATCAGGATCGACTTGTCGCTATCAGGAAAAATAATCACGTCATAATTCCCGGCCAGGTCGGAATCAGGAAACTGATCGGGATGCAGTACGGTGAAGGGAATATGGTAGCTGTCAAATACATACCTGGTCCAGCCCGCATCCATATCATGAAAATAAGTCTCCACCAGGGCAATCCGTGGAAGCTCCAGCGCTGAAGCCTCCAAATCTGTTTTATTTTCGATCACACCCGCCTGGATCGGACAGGCTTCTAAAACATCATCAAGCTCAGCTTTCTTCCTTCCCTGATAAATCACAAAGCTTCCCTTCCCATACCTGACTCCGTCCAATTCCAATTCCACATCCATTCTCTCAACTTTCAGCTCTTTCTCCAGTGCCAGGAATGCTGCCCTGAAAGATTCATTGGATTCCACAGGAAGCACAAGTGCATAAAGCTCTTTATCAATGGATCCTGAAAGATCATAGGTCCCCTCTATCAGGGTGATATTACTTTCCAGTTCCTTACTGCGGCTATCTATTTCATGAGAACTCACATACCTGTGCAGGGGAAGTGACCAGCTGGTTATGTCGTAGGGCTTAATTAATTTTCCGCCAGGAGTATAATGCCTCTCCGGGAACTCCTGGTTTTCCATTACTTCTTTGATAAAAGCCCTGAAAGGCTGGGCCAACGGGATAAGCACATCGCCGGCCTTGTACACTTTTCCATCCAGCACCAGGGGATCGGAAAGTTCATAGACCGAAACCCCATGCTCCTTCATGAGATTCACCAGGTTCACCAGTTCACCCTGGTCATGCTGCTCCACAGGCATGATGTAATAATAAGGAGCTTCTGTTTTTCCCTTCTTCACCTGCTCGCGGCACATCCTGTTTCTGAAGTCAAGGATATCTTCCCTGTACAGAGATGCCGTTTTAATGATCGACATGGTGGAGGATAGTTCGTAATTGACGATATCGCCCAGACGCCACCACCCCCCTGCCCAGGGAAGCGGCATGTTGATGCTTTTCTTGTATTCCGATAGCCCTTTGCCACCTACCCTCAGTTCCAGGGGCTCAATGTATATGGGGGTGGCTGTCTGAACACTGGCTGCCTCGGTTAAAAATCCAATGACATTTTTCCAAATGCAGGTTTCAGTCGATCCGGGCCAGTAATCATCGAAAATGTAATGCTGTGACACCCCGGCATGGCCTTCGGCTGTCATATCAGTAGCCATATGCTGTCCAAATACCCCGCCCCAGTGAAAAATTCCTGCAGGCACATTTTCGGCTATGGGATCGTGGTTGGGTGGAACAAAATAACGGGTACCTGTGGAACCCATCTGATGTTTCTCCACCATAACCTGGGGGAACCAGGTCTGGTTATAAATCCTGGCTATGGCACGGTTGTCATCCTGGGTCAGGATCACAAAATCACGGTTGTTATCATGTCCTACGTATTTATGATAAACCCGGGGGAGGGAAGCCCCTTCGTATTTGGTCCCCACATGTTTCTTATAATTCTCGACGATCAGGTCCATTCCATCGGGATTGTGACAGGGAACCATCATATACACCACATTGTCAAGCCATTCCAGTTTTTTCTTGTCGGTGGTGGTGGCAAATTCATAGGCCACCAGGGATGCGGATTGGGATGGAGCCACTTCGGTGGAATGCATGGAAAGGGTGGCCAATACAAATACTTTGCCTTCACTGATCATTTGTTTCAACTCGCCTTCTTCAATATCCGGATTCAGTGCCAGTTCCCTGTTTACCTTCTTCATGACCTCCAGGTTCTGAATATTTGCTTCGCTGGAAATAAAGGCAATATACATGGGCTTGCCCATGGGAGAGGTCCCGATCTCCTCCAGTTTTATCCGGTCCGACTCAGCATCCAGCTTCTCCAGGTATTCAATCAAGTGTTCATAGGTAAACAGCTTCCGGTCTGTCCCCGGCTCAAATCCGAAAAAATCAAGAGGTTTAGTAATTGTACTGCTCTGCCCCATTAATCCAGAAACAAAAAGGAGAAAGGCTGCAATACTTAGTATTTTTCTCATGCGACAGGAGTATATTTAATCGATCCAGATGGTTTTTATATTCACAAATTCTCTGATTCCTTCCACTGACAGCTCCCGGCCAAATCCAGACCTTTTGATTCCTCCAAAAGGCAACCTGGGATCCGATTTTACCATGCTGTTTATAAAAACCGCTCCTTCCTCAGCCCCCTTTACAAACAGATCTGCAGAACTTTCCGACTGGGTAAATACCTGCATGCCCAACCCATATTTCGACTGGTTGGAGAGCTCCAGTGCATGCCCGGGGGAGTCAGCCTCCAACACAGCGAATACGGGTCCGAATACCTCTTCGTCGAAGAGAGGCATCCCCGGCTCAACACCGCTAAGAACGGCTGGCTGGTAAAATGCACCATCCCTGTGTCCCCCGCAAATCAGCCTGGCGCCTTTTTCCACCGATTCACGCACCTGTTTTTCTACTTCACGTGCCTGATTCACCGAAGAAAGCGGTCCCACCTGGGTATCCTCGTCCATGGGATCCCCCACCACCAGTTTCCCCACCCTGAGAACCAATTGGGGAACGAAGTCCTCTGCAATCCATGATTCAATGATAAATCGCTTGGCCGCAATGCAACTCTGACCTCCATTTTGCATCCTGGCCGACATGGCAATATTCAGAGCCAATTCCTGGTTGGCATCGTTCAATATTACAAAGGCATTATTTCCTCCAAGCTCCAGCACACATTTTTTTAAGTGACGGCCCGCTTCCGAAGCCACTGCCATTCCGGCCTGTTCACTGCCCGTAAGGGTCACCGCCTTCACATATTCACTGGCAATCACACCTGCCACCCGGTCCGATCCTATGGCCAGGTTCTGAAATACCCCTCCTTCAAATCCTGCCTGCCCGAAAATCTCTTCGATGGCATTAGCACAACCCTGGACATTGGAAGCATGCTTAAGAAGTGCCGTATTCCCTGCCATCAGTGCAGGTGCGGCAAACCTGAATACCTGCCAGAAAGGGAAATTCCAGGGCATGATGGCCAGTACGGGCCCCAGGGGCTGAAAATCTACACGGCTCTCCTCTGCTTCAGTTTCCACCACCCGGCTCTCCAGGAAAGACTCTGCATTTGAAGCATAAAACTCACAAACCCAGGCACATTTTTTCACTTCCGCCTCAGCTTCCCTGATGGGTTTTCCCATTTCCCTGGTGATCAACTCGGCAAATTCACGCCTTCGTTCCATAAGAATGGATGCAACCCGGTTCATCCGGGAGGATCTTTCCTCGAATGAGGAAGTTCTGTAGGTGAGGAATGCCGTATTGGCCCTTCCAAGTAAGACCAGCAGGTTCATGTCGGATACCTGCGGGTAGTTAACGATCCTTGAAGGATCATATGGATTAATGCTTTTAAAAACAGGCATGAAAGATTCTGCTTTACTTTAAGGAGAACGCAATTTAGGGGAAACACTGCGATAATCAAAAAATCCGTCTCTTCAATTTCATGAGTCTGAAACGGAACTCGTGCCTGATTCGCTTGAATTTTCCGGTTTTGGAACGGTTGTGTCTTTGTGCAAAAGATTCCATGGCCCGGTCCAGATCCCCTTCAGCCCCGATCCACTCCCAGAATTCAGGAAACTCCTCCTCAATCTTTTCAATCTGAATCCGCATCTTATGCTCCTTATCCTTTAAAAAGTGACGGATGTTATCATTTACACGCTCGTAAAAATCACCAACCACATCCAGCCGCCTCTGCTCATCCAGCTTATGAAGGGAAATCTGCTGAATTCCCTCGCAATAAGCCCTGATCAGGCTTCCGTTTCTGATCCATCTCCGGTTATAACTGCGCACTGTTTCTTCCTTATTGCGGACCAGATGCACATAATATGCCTCATTTCCGAAGCTATGATCCAGGGAGCCCAGAAACCAGCTCAGGCGGTTATCAGTTTCAATATGCTGATCCGGGTAAAGGAAGCGGTCCTTCCCAAGTATTCTTGCCCTGCTCTCGTGCCCCGAAGTATAATTGCTAATGTGACTGCAGGCCCTGGCAAATGAGAGAGAACCATTACGCCCAGTACTGAGAATAAATACCCGCATATACATAGATTTGATTTTAAAAGTACACATTTTCCAAGGTCTGACTATGTCCCCGGGTACATATTAACAATTTGCCGCGGGCGTATATTATGCTATTTTTGTCCCCAGCTTTGAGACTCACCATCCTCGATATCCTTATTATCCTTGCGTACCTGGCCTCGACTATCGTAATCGGGCTGGTCATGAAAAAGCGTGCTCAGAAAGATAAAACTGCTTACATGCTGGGCGGAAATAAATTGCCCTGGTACATGCTGGGACTTAGTAACGCTTCGGGGATGTTCGATATATCGGGTACCATGTGGATGGTCACCCTGGCCTTTGTATACGGATTAAAATCTATCTGGATTCCATGGCTCTGGCCGGTATTTAACCAGATCTTTCTGATGGTATTTCTGTCCATCTGGCTCAGACGTTCCAATGCAACTACCGGGGCAGAATGGATCCGCACCAGGTTTGGTTCGGGAAGAGGGGGGGTGCAATCACACTGGATTGTGGTGGCCTTTGCCCTGATAAGCTGCCTCGGCTTTCTTACCTATGGTTTTATCGGACTTGGGAAATTTGTGGAAATATTCATCCCCTGGGAGGTGATTTCCCCCTATGTACCCTTTGAGGTGGCTCCCCAATATGTGGCCCATGTCTACGGAATTGTTTTTACCCTCTTTGCCATGTTCTATGCCATTCTGGGCGGGATGAGCAGCATCGTCTGGGCCGATGTGGTCCAGTATACCATTATGACTATTTCGGCCCTTGTAATCGGGATCATCGCCATGAATGCACTGACCGACCATCCCCTGCTGGTACCCGATGGCTGGATGAATCCTTTCTTCGGAGCCCGGCTCGATCTGGACTGGACCGGCATCATCGATGAGGTAAATGAGAAAATTATCAGTGATGGATATTCTCTTTTCGGCATCTTTTTCAGCATGATGTTATTCAAAGGGATTCTGGTGAGTCTGGCCGGTCCCTCGCCCAACTACGACATGCAGAAGATTCTCTCCACCAAATCGCCCAAAGAGGCAGCCAAGATGTCGGGTCTTGTATCAGTCATCCTGCTACCCACCCGCTACTTTATGATTGCCGGTTTTGGGGTGCTTGGATTGCTGTTCTATGATAAGCTGGATCTGTTCGTGGGAGGCAGGATTGATTTTGAACAGATCCTTCCGTCAGCCATCAGTCAGTTCGTGCCCGTTGGATTTATGGGACTCCTTCTGGCCGGCCTGCTTGCTGCCTTTATGTCCACCTTTGCGGGAACCCTGAATGCCGCCCAGGCCTATATTGTCAATGATATCTACCTGAAATACTTAAGGCCGGAAGCTTCCCGCAGACAGGTGAGCCGCACCAACTACCTTACCGGGATCACTGTAGTGGCCATTTCTGTGTTCTTCGGTTTCTTTGCACAGGATGTGAACAGCGTACTGCAATGGATCGTATCTGCCCTTTATGGAGCTTATGTGGTTTCCAACATTCTTAAGTGGTACTGGTGGCGCTTCAATGGATCAGGTTTCTTCTGGGGCATGCTGGTGGGTATCATCTCGGCTCTGATCTGCAGCAGGATCTTCACCTTCCTGGATCTCTATTACTTCCCCATCATTCTGGTGGTATCTGCCATTGCGGCCATAGCAGGCACCTACCTGAAACCTCCCACCGACGAGGAAACACTGAAAAACTTTTACAGGACCGTGAAACCCTGGGGCTTCTGGAAACCCATCCATGACAAGGTGGTGGCCGAGGATCCTTCTTTCGGGGGGAACAAGGATTTCTGGATGGATATGTTCAATATCGTGGTGGGAACCATTGCCCAGACTGCTCTGGTGATCTTCCCTGTTTACATTGTATTAAAGAGGATGCTTCCCCTGGGAATTTCACTGGCCATCATTGCTGTCTGTTTCGTGATTATGAAGAAAACCTGGTGGGACAGACTGCCGGCTGATTAAGATGGTGTCATGGAAAAGGAAAGCTTCAGGGAATTCAGGGACGAGCTGGAATATGAACTGACCGGGAATATACTCCCCTGGTGGATGAAGTATACTCCCGATCAGGAGCATGGGGGTTTTCACGGACACATTACGCATAAGAACGAAGTGGTAAAAGGAGCCGGGAAGGGGGCCATCATGAATACGCGCATCCTGTGGACTTTCTCTGCAACCTACCGGATGTATCCCGATCCTTCCTACCTGGATACTGCCGAAAGAGCCTACAGGTATATCATTGACCATTTCCTGGACCGGGAGTTTGGCGGCGTTTACTGGGAACTGGACTACCAGGGCAGGGTAAAATCTGACCGCAAACAGATTTATGCCATCGCTTTTGCCATTTATGCCCTGGCCGAATACCACATGGCCTTTAATAAACCTGAAGCTCTGGATGCTGCCATCCATTTGTTTCATGACATCGAAGAATACGCACTGGACAAGGAAAAAAACGGGTATGCCGAGGCACTGTCGAGAAACTGGGAAACGTTGGAAGACATGCGGCTAAGTGAGAAGGACGACAATGAGAGCAAAACCATGAATACCCATCTTCACATCCTGGAGGCCTATGGAAACCTCTACCGGGTATGGAAGGATCCGGCACTGAAACACGCTCTGGAAAATTTAATTAAGCTTTTCCTGGAGAAATTTGTGGATGCTGCATCTCATCATCTGAATCTCTTTTTTGATGATGACTGGAAGCTGAAATCGACCCTGGTGTCCTACGGGCACGACATTGAATGCTCCTGGCTGCTCCATGAAGCGGCAGAAATCCTGGGAGAACCAGGGCTGATCAAACGAAGCGGAGAAATGGCCGTCCGGATGGCCCGGGCCAGTGTGGCCGGACTGGATGAGGACGGAGGCCTCTTTTATGAGTATTTTCCTGAGAAGGGCGAACTGGACACAGATAAACACTGGTGGCCGCAGGCAGAGGCCATGGTGGGTTATTACAATGCTTACCAGCTGTCGGGCGATGAGGATTTCCTGGAACATGCATTGCAAAGCTGGGAATTCATCTTCAACTACATTTGCGACTGGATGAATGATGAGTGGTACTGGAGCGTGGACAAAGAAGGCAATCCGCAAACAGAGAAGGAAAAAGCCGGCTTCTGGAAGTGCCCCTATCACAACGGCAGGACCTGCATGGAAATAATCAGAAGAATCGATATTGAGTTGAAACAAAGCATATAAACTTATATTAACATGAGCAAAAATTTGTTCCAGGAACGAAAAGATGCCATCCGGACAGAACATGAGGCATTCCTCAGAAGGAAGAACGAGAAACTCTTCAGTACAAACGGCATTTTCAACCGTTACAAGAATCCGGTGCTGACCCGGGATCATTTCCCCTTGGAGTGGAGGTTTGATTTCAACCCTGAAACCAATCCGTTTTTTATGGAACGGATCGGTTTTAATGCTGCCTTCAATGCCGGGGCCATCAAATGGAAGGGGAAATACCTTTTGGCAGTACGTGGGGAGGGTAAGGACCGCAAGTCCTTCTTTGCCATTGCTGAAAGTCCCAATGGAGTGGATAATTTCAGATTCTGGGAACGGCCACTAAGCATGCCCGAAACAGAAGATCCCGATACCAATGTATACGATCTTCGATTGACCGAACATGAAGATGGATACATGTATGGTTTGTTCTGTACCGAGCGGAAAGATCCCAATGCACCTGAGGGGGATACCAGTTCTGCGGTAGCTGCTGCCGGGATTGCGAGAACCAGGGACCTGGTGGAATGGGAGCGTTTGCCCGATCTGATCACCTACGGGGGGCAGCAAAGGAACGTGGTTCTTCATCCCGAATTCTTTCATGGGAAATACGCCTTATACACCCGCCCCCAGGATGGCTTTATTGATACCGGTAAAGGCGGAGGTATTGCCTTTGGCCTGTCTGATTCCATGGTGAATGCAGAAGTAAAGAAGGAGACCATTATGGATGCAAAAACCTATCACACCATCTACGAATTGAAAAACGGACAGGGTCCTGCACCCATAAAAACAGAGAAAGGCTGGCTTAACCTGGCCCATGGGGTAAGGAACTGTGCAGCCGGACTCAGGTATACCCTTTACATGTTTATGACCGCCCTGGACAATCCCTCCACAGTAATTCATAAGCCTTCCGGGCTCTTTATGGGGCCTTTAAAGGAAGAGCGTGTGGGTGATGTCTCCAATGTATTGTTTTGCAATGGCTGGATAGCTGATGATAATGGAAGGGTCTGTATTTATTACGCATCATCCGACACCCGGATGCATGTGGCCACTTCTTCCATTGATCAGCTGGTGGATTACTGCTTGAATACTCCGGAAGACGGACTCCGGTCCGCAGCATCGGTCCAGACCATTAACGGGTTAATTGACAGAAACAAAGCACCTTAATATGTCGTATAAGGCATTCCTTATTTTCTTTTTATGCATCGGGATCCTGTTTGCTGAACACAAAACAGATGCCCAGTCTTCCCTGAAATCCAGCTACCAGGATAAATTCATGGTAGGAGCAGCACTAAGCGGATACCGGATCATGGGAAGGGATCCCAAAGCCATGGACCTGGTCCGGGAGCAGTTCAACACCCTTACCGCGGAAAATGACATGAAATGGGAAAGGATACACCCGGAACCGGGCCGGTATAACTTTAAGGTGGCAGATCGCTTTGTAGAGTTTGGAGAAGCACAGGGGATGCACATGGTGGGCCATACGCTCATCTGGCATAACCAGACCCCGCGCTGGGTATTTGAAGATGGCCGGGGCAAACTGACCTGCCGCGATACCCTGCTGGCACGTATGCGTAATCACATCCACACCCTAATGGGACGTTACAGGGGTAAAATCCATGGCTGGGATGTGGTCAATGAGGCCGTCAATGAGGATGGTACTTTAAGGAATTCCTTATGGAGACAGATCATTGGAGATGATTACATTGAAAGAGCTTTCACCTACGCCCGGGAGGCTGATCCAGAGGCCCGGCTGATCTATAATGATTTCTCCCTGGCCGGCAAAGCCAAACGGGAAGGGATCATACGCATGGTCAGAGATCTGCAGCGTAAAGGAATCCGGGTAGATGCCATTGGGATGCAGGGACACTACGATCTTAATTACCCTGCTCTGAAAGGACTTGAAGCAAGCATAGTGGCTTTCTCCGAGCTGGGTGTGGAGGTTATGATCACCGAACTGGATGTATCAGTGCTCCCCTGGCCTGATTTACGGCCAGGAGCTGAAATTTCAGGAAGGATGGATTACCGGCCCGAACTGGATCCTTATCAGGAGGGGCTTCCTGCGACAGTCCAGGAAGATCTTGCACAGCGGTACAGTGCTCTGTTTAAAGTATTCACCAGGCATTCCGATAAGATCACCAGGGTCACTTTCTGGGGAGTGGATGACGGCAGGTCCTGGAAAAATAATTTCCCGGTGAGGGGCCGAACCGATTACGCACTCCTTTTTGACCGCAAACTTCAGCCCAAACCGGCTTTCAGGGCTGTGATAATTGCAGGAAGTCAGACACTTAATCCAAAACCACTTTCACCTGATTGATACTTCCTTCCATACCAACTGGGACCAGACGGGCCCTTGTTAATTATAAAATTATTCCATACAGGATAATTAAAATAACAATGATTACTTTTATGCGTATGAAGATGAATTATGGAGCACAGAGCGTATCTTAGACTGGCTGTAGAAGAAGCTATGAATGGAATGAGAGCCGGGGAAGGAGGCCCTTTTGGAGCTCTTATTGTCAGAGACGGAGAAATCCTGGGAAGAGGTCACAATACGGTTTTAAAAGCACATGATCCTTCGGCACACGCCGAAGTAAATGCCATACGCGATGCCTGCAATCATCTAAAGGATCATCACCTGACCGGAGCAAGCATCTATACCAATTTCGAACCCTGTCCCATGTGCCTGGGCGCCATTTACTGGGCCGATATCCGCAGTATTTTCTTTTGCGGCGGCCGAAAAAAGGCCCGGGACATTGGCTTTATGGACAGTCACATGTACGACGAGTTTGCACGTGCACCGGAGGCGAGAGAAATGAGATCAAGCCAGATGTGGATCAGCGAAATGGACCTGCTCCTGGATGCATGGAACAATAAGAAAGGGAAAAACCTGTACTAAATAAAACCATCATAGTATGAAGCGAAGAGAATTTATCACTAAGTCAGCATTGGCCGGTGGTGCCATCACCATCCTGCCCGGCCACCTCCTGGGAGGTTCCGGATTTCTTTCCTCCAACGAACGCATCAACCTGGGATTTATCGGGGTAGGGAAACAAAGCATTGGATTAATGCGAAGCATTGCCGGTTGTCCCGAAACCATGGTTCTTGCCGCCTGTGATGTGGACCAGCTTAAGCTGTCCCGCTTCAAGAACGAAGCAGAAAAGGCCAATGCCGAAAAGCTGAATGGGGGTACCCAGGAAGTGGACAGCTATGAAAACTATCGCGAACTCCTTGAGAGAAAAGATATTGACGCTGTGGTCATCGTGGCTCCCGACCACTGGCATGCCATGATGGCTGTGGATGCGGCAAAAGCCGGAAAAGACATCTATTGCGAAAAACCCATGGCTCTGACTGTGGACGAAGGAAGGGCCATGGTAAATGCCACCAGGAAATATAATCGCGTTTTTCAGACAGGCAACATGCAACGTTCCTGGAGAAATTTCAGACATGCTTGTGAGATGGTCTTCAACGGATACATAGGAGAGATAAAAGAAGTGAATGTGAGCGTGGGTGATCCTGTAAGGGCATGTGAGCTCACTGCACAGCCGGTTCCCGATTACCTGAACTGGGATCTTTGGGTGGGTCCGTCCATGTTCAGGGGTTATAACAAGGAGCTTTCTCCACCTATAGAATACGAGGGTTGGCCCAACTGGAGAGCCTACCGGGATTTTGGCGGAGGAATGATCACCGACTGGGGTGCCCATATGTTTGATATAGGCCAATGGGCCCTGGGGATGGATAAATCGGGCCCCGTGGAATTTGTTCCACCTGAGAATCGGGAAAAACGAGGACTGAAAATGATATATGCCAGCGGAATCGAAATGAAGCATGTGGATTGGGGCGAAGAAAATGCCGTTCAGTTTATAGGTTCGGAAGGAAAAATCGAGGTGAGTCGCAGCTTCTACAGGTCGGATATCGAAGGTCTCACAGAACTGGAACTCAAAGAAAACGATACCCCGCTTTACCGTAGCGAGAACCACTACCAGGACTGGGTGGACGCCATAAAGAACCGGACCCGTCCGGTTTCTGATGTGGAAACAGGACACCGAACTGCATCTGTGTGCAATATTGCCAATATGGCATATGATCTTGAACGCCCGCTTAAATGGTCACCATCCCATGAGCAGTTCATCGATGATGACGATGCCAACCGGATGCTGATCAGACCGTTTCGCGGCAGCTGGAATTTAAATGATTATTAAGCAGGTACTAACTAAACCACTGTAATGAGGCCCGTCCGGCTTGTACACATAGCGTTGATAGTGATTTTGCCAGTCATGGGCTTCGGACAGGATTGCAACATCCTGTCCAAAGCCAATGATATAGATCCGGACCAGCTTTGTTCGCCGGTGGAAGTGGTTACCTGGGTAGTGTCCTATGTGGGTGTAAACAATGCCGGCACACCGGTACAGATACATTTTGACTGGAATGACGGGGATGAGGAAACCCTCAATGCCACTGAAGGGCCTGCCGGGTCCTTTACTGCTACAGGCAATCATACCTATGCTTCAGACAGAAACCTGTGCAATTACCATCCTGAAGCAACTCTTATCGTCAATGGAGAGATGTGTACCTCCTCAACGCAGGTCCAGATTGTTACCGTCTGGGATGATGATGATACCAACGGGGGAAGGGTAAACGCATCTCCAAATGTATACCCCATCTGTGTGGGCAATGGGGCCACCATGCGATTTGATGATAACACCCGCTTCAATTGCGTCCCTCCCCAGGAAAAAGATGTTCCCAATAACAGAACGCGATGGATACAATGGGTATACGGCACCAGCAATTCAATGACCGGGGCACCGGTAAGGGTCGACGGGGTAGTTCACACTTATCCCTGGGAGGGGCCGGTTATTGAACTTCCGGGACCCGTAACCGGTTCCGGCGAGGTTAGTCTTCCCATTACAGTGGCCGACGATAAGCTGGTGGGACAGGAATTTGAAGTGGAATTGAGGTACTGGAATTATTGCAATCCCTATCCCACCGATCCCCCGGTGACCGACCGTTCGGTAATCAGGATCGTGGACCTGCCCGATCCCACCATCGATGAAGTGGATACCCTGTGCCGGTATGAAGACAACATTATCCTGAATGCTGCCACCGGAGGGGGAATCTGGAGTGGGAAAGGCATTGTAAATTCCTCTACCGGTGAGTTTTCTCCATTGGTAGCAGGTGGGGGTATGCACTCCATTATTTACAATGTTACCGATGGAAATGGCTGCTGGGCAAGCGACACCACAGATATCGTGGTCTGGCCGGCGCCCAATGGGACCATCACACCTGTAGATCCGTTTTGTGTTTATGACGCTAGCTACGACCTGGAAGCCGTTACAAACGCCGGAACCTGGTCGGGTAATGGAATTCTGGATGCCTCCACAGGCTTATTTGATCCTGCCACAGCCGGACCTGGAAGACATTTGATCGCTTTTGAAACGGAACCTGATGACCGGGGATGTTTTGGAAGAGATACCACCGAAGTGGTGGTAGTTGATCCTCCTTTTGCCGAATTCCTGACCCCGGATTCTTCCTGGTGTATTTCTGACTCCAACCAGTTTTACGGACAATTCCTGATAAGCGGCACCGACAGCTCCCTGTTCGATCTGGTGCTTGACCTGAACGGTAGCCGGGATACCCTGCATCTCTTATCCAGTGGCATTGATTCGGTACTATTGAACAATGGCCCCGGGATGAACCAGTACAGGCTGATCAAGATCATCGAATATCATAAAAACAATTTCTGTGATGCAGACCTGTTCGACACCATCACCATGAATGTACATCCCTTGCCTGAAATGAGCCTGGAGACAGAATATGACGATTTATGCAGTCCCGTGGAAGTTAATTTCAGGGCCACGGAAGGTTTGCATAAGTATACCTGGGACTTTGGAGACGGGAAAACAAACATAAGCCCTTCCAGCCAGATCAGCTATACCTTCCGTTACGATTTCAGGGATGTGGTTTTAGACATTGTGGATGGAGATACCATTTACGGGATACCCGGAACCGATACTGTGTATCACATCCAGCTTGTTGCAGAAACAGAATTTGGATGTTCAGACACCATAAGCGACAGCGTTATCGTGTATCCAAATCCCATTGCAGATTTCTTTGTAAGTCCGGAGATCCAGAACTATCCCGATTCGGTGATCTACCTGGCGAACCTGAGTTCACCCGGGGAGTGGTTCTACAGCTGGAACTTCGGGGACGGCAGCATGGAATCAGAGAAGGAACCCGAGCGTCATATCTATCCCACCTGGGGTTTTTACGACATTGAACTTAAAACCTTCAGTCCTTACTGCCGCGACAGCATCACCAAACAGGTGCAAATCATGCCTCCGCCGCCCATCTCCGGGTTTGAGCCCGATTCGGTGGGTTGCCCTCCCCTGGACATTACCTTCAGAAACACCAGCAAGTATGCCGATACCTATATCTGGGACTTTGACGACGGCACCTATTCCACTGAATATGCCCCGACACACCGTTTCTGGGAAAGTAAAGAGCATCATGTGAAACTGACAGCCTATGGCTTATCAGGGGTGGATACCTCCGAGCAGATCATTAAGATCCACGAAAACCCCAGAGCCCTGTTTGATATATATCCCAAATCAGCAAAAAACCTGAAACAGGTGTTCAAGTTTGTGAACAGCTCCTATAATGCCACCCGCTATCTCTGGGAGTTCGGTGACGGGACTACCTCCAGCGAAATAAATCCGGCTCACATTTACCCCGATTCAGGCAAATATTTGGTGACCCTGTATGTGTGGAGTGAGCATAATTGTCCCGATACACTGGTCTATGACCGAATGATTGAACTGACCGCCGGCGAAGGCAGCACGGTTTTTCCAAATGCATTCGTCTGGAACGGAACCGGACCCTCAGGCGGACACTGGCAAGAAGGCCAGATCGATAATACGGTTTTCCATCCCCATATGATTAATCCCGTTGAATTAAAAATGTCGATTTATACCCGGTGGGGTGAAATGATCTGGGAAACCAATGAGGTCTATGTGGGTTGGGATGGCTACCTGAAATCAGGCGAGCTCGCCACCCCCGGTGTGTATGTATACAAGGCATGGGTTACCTATGTGGATGGCCTGCAGGAGTTACTTACCGGCGATGTAACTTTTCTTCATTAAGCTTAGTTCAAGCTTCTTTCTTCCCTGCACATCATTTTGAATTCTGATTTATTAGTCAGTTATTTGTATGCATTACAATAACTAAATTATAAATAGATGAAACTGGTTATTCCCAAGAACTACGATCCCATACTTACTTTGAAGGAGACTGAAAGGGCCATAAAAATGGTGAAGGATTTTTTCGAACTTAACCTGGCGGCCGAATTAAAGCTCAGGAGAGTTACGGCTCCCCTTTTTGTTCAGAGAGGGACCGGCATTAACGATGACCTGAACGGCACCGAGCGTCCGGTATCCTTTGAAGTAAAGGATATGGAGGGTACCACAGCTGAAATTGTACATTCCCTGGCAAAATGGAAAAGGATGATGCTGGCCGATTATGCAATTGCAAATAACTACGGGCTCTACACCGATATGAATGCCCTGCGACCCGATGAGGAGCTGGATAACATACATTCCATCTATGTGGACCAGTGGGATTGGGAAAAAATTATTCTTCCGGAGGACAGGACCCTTGCCACCCTGAAGCAGATCGTGAACCAGATCTATTCGGTAATCAAGCGCACCGAATTCATTGTCTATGAGAATCATCCTGACATTGTCCCCATACTCCCGGATGCGATTCATTTTATTCATGCAGAAGAATTACTGGAGCGCTACCCCGACCTGAATCCAAAAGAGAGGGAACATCAGGTGGCCAAAGAGATGGGAGCGGTTTTCATTATCGGCATTGGTGCTGAGCTGGCCCACGGACAGCCCCACGATGGCAGGGCTCCTGATTACGATGACTGGTCCACTCCTACAGCAAACGGATTCAAGGGATTAAACGGGGATATTGTGGTTTGGAATCCCATCCTTGAAGATGCTTTTGAACTTTCGTCCATGGGGATTCGGGTGGATAAAACCGCCCTGTTGAGGCAGCTGGAAATCCAGGGAAAATCAGAGCGCAGCGAACTGCTGTTCCATAAAAGACTGCTGGCCGGCGAATATCCCGAAGCAATAGGTGGAGGAATCGGTCAATCGCGCTTATGCATGTACTTCCTGCGCAAAGCTCATATAGGGGAAGTTCAGGCCAGCCTCTGGCCGGGACAAATGCACGAGCATTGCCGGAAATCAGGCATCGTACTTATGTAATCGCATCCTTCATGTGGCTTATCATCCTCCTCCTGGTAAGTGTATTGCTCATTGTTGTATCCACAAGCAGATACCGCTTTCATCCCTTCCTTGCTCTGCTGTTTGTGGCGGTGTTTTTCGGGCTTCTCTCAGGAATGCCCCTGGATGCCATTGTACAATCCATCAATGACGGTTTTGGAAAAACCATTGGTCAGATCGGCATTGTCATCATTGCCGGTGTAATCATAGGTACTTTCCTTGAACAATCGGGAGGTGCTTATGCCATGGCAAACCGGATGCTTAAGCTAACCGGTAAGAAACAGGTCCCTCTTACCATGTCCATCATCGGCTACATCGTTTCCATACCCGTTTTTGCCGATTCGGGTTTTGTGATCCTCTTGCCTCTGACCAAAGCTTTATCCAAGGAAGCAAAAATTTCACTGGCCGGCTCAGCTTCAGCGCTTGCTCTCGGACTGGCCATCACCCACAACCTGGTCCCCCCCACACCGGGTCCCATTGCAGCAGCAGGTATCCTGGAAGCCAACCTGGGGCTGGTCATCATGTTTGGGATCCTTACCAGTATTCCAGTTCTCGTGGCAGGATGGCTCTTTGCATCAAAAATTGCTGCCCGGATATACCTCGATCCCAATCCTGAAGTTTCGCCGGAAGAGATTAAAGAAACACTGAAAACCGCACCTTCGGCCTTTAAGTCCTTCATCCCCATTCTACTTCCCATTTTGCTGATCGTATTAAAATCCATTTCCGATTTCCCCACCTCACCCTTTGGAAATGGTCTGGCCAGTGAGCTGATTGGTTTTATCGGGGAACCTGTGATTGCACTGATGATCGGGATCCTCATGGCCTTCACCCTCCCCGGGAGGCTGGAACGGGATATGCTTTCATCCGCAGGCTGGGTGGGCAAAGCACTTCAGAATGCCGCCATCATTATCCTGATTACAGGAGCCGGCGGAGCTTTTGGCATGGTACTGCGTAACTCGGGAATTGCGGATGTGCTGGGTGACTCCATGGCCGGAATGAAGATTGGAATTTTTCTTCCTTTTCTGATCGCTGCAGCCATTAAAAGTGCCCAGGGATCCTCCACCGTGGCCCTGATTACCACTGCCTCCCTCCTGGCTCCCATGATGGCTTCCCTGGGTTTTGAATCTGATATTGCCAAAGCCCTGGTGGTCCTTGCCACCGGAGCTGGTTCGCTGGTGGTCTCGCATGCAAACGACAGCATGTTCTGGATCTTTACCCAGATGACAGGCATGAGGGTAAGAACAGGATTTAAGATTCATACCGTAGGGACGCTGGTCCTGGGTGTTTCAGCGGTCCTGGTCATCTGGGTGATCAGTGCGATTGCGCTTTAACATAGTTCATCACCTTCAGAAAGGTATCGGTCCAGATGACCTCCCGTCTTTTATCAAGGTAATCCAAAAGGCTTTCATGAGCCTCAGCCGATACATTCAAATATCCTCCTCCCACACTATGAAACATGATCACAGCCACGGTCCCGTGTTCCAGGGCCTCATTCACATAGGCGATCAACTCCTCACCTGTGGGATCCTGCACTCCCCAGCTGGGCACATAATGAATGTCCAGCTCATTCATGGAAGATGGCAGCGGACCTCCTCCCCTGGCTGAGGGAAACATCCCCCTGATGGAATCAATAAAGGAAACCCCGTCTATGGTATGATTCGAACAGGTATAAGCAAAACTTCTTTCGTCCCTTCCATCGATGGCCTTCAGCAGGCTGTTGGCCGTTCTGAGTTCATCTCTGAGCTGCATGAAAGTATAGCTGTTCAGATCGTATTCGGGCCTGACCCAGTCAAAGCGGTCCCTGTGACAGGGATGGAAGAGGGTGTGGTTTCCCAGTTCGTGCCCGTCGGCAGCAGCCTTTCGCCATTCCTCCACTCTTTCAAACAGGGACATGGAAAAACCGGTGCAGTAAAAGGTCCCCTTCAGCTGGTGACTATCCAGGGCAGGGATGGCCACATCCAGGTGACAATCCAGCCCATCGTCGTAAGTAAGACACACTGCTGCCGTTGTGTGGCCGGGCCAGTTGAATTTTTCCGGCCCCTTTTCCTGAGCCATCATCTGGCCTGCAAGTAAGAAGATGATCCCTGATGCTGTTGCTTTTATCATTCCGTTTAATCTGCCTCTGTGTGTACCCATTTTATGATATATTCCTTATTTTAGTCCGTTGAACAAATGTACACATCATGAAGCTAAAACATAACTTTTCCATTCAATTATCTCTTGCATTGCTCTTTGTACTCAGCGTTGGACTGTCGGCCCAAAATGTACTGACCGCCTCCGAACTCCTGGTCTTAAAATCGGCAGGGCTTACCCAGCTGAGTCCCGATGGAAGCGAACTCATCTACTATGTGTCTACCCCACGAGGTCCCAATGATCCGGCAGGCGGAGCGAAATCGGAATACTTTCGCATGTCACTGGCAGACAAATCCTCAAGTCCTCTGTTCGGCGGGAAGATTAAAGGGGGCTCTCCCCGCTACAGTCCCGATGGCAAATACATTGGCTTTTTGTATGCAAAAAAAGGAGAAGCCAGACAGGTCTGGATCATGCCGGCAAACGGGGGCGATACACTGAAACTTACCCATGAGGAAGGCGGCGTATCCTCATTTCGCTGGCAGCCGGGCAAAAGGGGGATCGGCTACACTACGAAAGCAGCACTTTCCGGAGAAGAGAAAGAATTGAAGGAACGAGGCTATGATTTTATTTACTACGAAGAGAACCTGAAGAACAACATGCTTCATGTCGCATGGTACGATGAGAACTGGAAACAATCGGGTGTATGGCAGCTGACAGAAGAAGGAAATACCTGGAATTTTGAGTTTAATGCTCAGGGTACCCGGGTTGCAGCCAGCATCTCCCCTAAGAACCTTATCGACCACATGTACATGTTCCGCCGGATCTACCTTATTGACCTTTCCGACGGCACAATGAAACAGATCTCACAGAACGAAGGAAAACTGGGTAATTATGCCTTCAGTCCGGATGGAAAGCACATTGCCTATGCTGCGGCCCTGAATATCAACGATCACCAGGTAAGCCAGGCCTTTGTGGCAGATGTGGAAAGCGGCAAAGTGACCAACTACACAGCCGAAAACTACAGGGGGCATGTAAATCATGTGGATTGGAAAGACAGCAAGAATCTGCTGTATACAGCCGGTGAAGGTGTTTATCCAAAGCTTTATACTGTGAACCTGGGAAGCTCAAAAAGAGTACTCCTCCTGGATGCGGAAGAAAGCGGGCTTATCTTCAGCTCACCAAAGTATACACCAGATTTTAAAAACTTCGTTTTCTCTGCCTCAACACCCTATGAAAGGGGAAACATATATCACTGGAACGGCAAGAATGAGCCTGCCCCGCTCACCGAAATCAATCCGGAACTGGCCGAAAAAACACTGGGCAAGCAGGAAGTGATCTCTTACCGGGCCCGCGATGGAATGGAAATTGAAGGATTGATGATCCATCCGGTGGATTACCAGGAGGGCAAGACCTACCCCTTAATCGTGTATGTACACGGGGGACCCGAATCGCACCACTCCAACGGATGGTTAAGCAGGTACTCCACACCGGCCCAGGTCATGGCTGGCAAGGGTTACCTGGTAATGTACCTGAATTACAGGGCCAGCACCGGTTATGGGGTGGACTTTGGGATGGAAGGATTTATGGATCCGGCAGGCAAGGAGTTTGACGATATTGCCGATGCCATTGAGTTTGCAGTCAGGGAGAAAGGCGCCGATCCTGAACGGGTGGGACTGGCCGGTGGTTCCTACGGGGGTTATGCTTCTGCCTGGTTTGCCACCTTCTATACCAAGTATGTAAAGGCCGTGTGCATGTTTGTGGGAATCAGTAACAACATCAGCAAACGGGGAACCACCGACATTGCCTATGAAGAGCTTTATGTTCACTCGGGGAAAAAGCTGGAAGAACAATGGCAGCTGGCCCTGGAACGCAGTCCGGTTTACTGGGCCCATCAGAGCAAGACCGCCACGCTGATTTACGGAGGGGCAGCCGACACCCGGGTTCATCCATCCCAGAGCTTTGAGCTATACCGGCGGATGAAAATGAATGACCATCCGGCTGTGCGACTGGTTCAATATCCGGGAGAAGGCCATGGGAACAGAAAGCAGGTAGGGCAAATTGATGTACTCTACCGCCAGATGGAATGGCTGGACTGGTACGTAAAGGACCTGCATCCCCTGGATGGTCCCATGCCTCGCCTGGACATCTCGGACCGATACGGCCTGGACTGGAGTTATTAAGTCTTCCCCCTGTTATTAATACCGGACAATCACAGAAAAATTTATCACAGAACTTATGAAAACTAACCGAATTTTACAAGCAGGTATCAGCCTGGCTCTGGCACTGATCCTTTTACCCTGTAGCGCTCAGAACCTTAAGTCCATGGAGTGGATCCGTGTGGAAGGAACGCATTTTGTGAATGAATCAGGCAAAACCATGATCTTTCAGGGAGTAAATATCAGGGATCCTCATAACCTTGCTGAGGAGGGGAACTGGACCCTAGCTCATTTTAAGGAGGCTAAAAACTGGGGAGCCAATATCATCCGTCTTCCCATCCATCCAAGGGCCTGGAGAGCGCGGGGAGAAGAGGATTACCTCCGGCTTATCGACCAGGCAGTGGAATGGGCCCGTGAGCTGGAACTGTACCTGATCCTTGACTGGCATTCCATCGGGAACCTGAAGCAGGAGAAATTCCAGCACGAAATGTACATTACCACTGCGAAGGAGACTTACTACTTTTGGGAAACCGTTGCTTCCAGGTATGCCAGCGAACCGGTGGTGGCCATGTATGAGCTTTACAATGAACCCACCATTTCGGGAGACAGGTTCGGGGATATGAGCTGGAAAGAATGGAAGGAGATGAATGAAGAGATGATTACGATCATCCGAAAGAAGCATTCAAAAGCCGTGATCCTGGTTGCAGGATTTAACTGGGCCTATGACCTCACTCCCATAAAAAAAGACCCCATCGATGCTACAGGCATTGCCTACGTGAGTCATCCCTACCCGGAAAAACGAAAAGCCCCCTGGGAAGATAAATGGGAAACCGACTGGGGCTTTGTGGCTGATACCTATCCGGTGATCCTGACCGAGATCGGATTTGCCTTGCCTGATGAACATGGAGCACATATTCCTGTAAACGGGGACGAAAGCTATGGGAAAGCCCTGGTGGATTACTCTGCCGGAAAGGGGATATCCTGGGTGGTTTGGTGCTTCGATCCTGAATGGTCGCCTTTTATGTTTACCGATTGGGATTACAGTCCCACACGACAGGGAACTTTCTTCAGGAAAGTGATGACTGGTGATCGGTGATCGGTGGCTGATGATTAGAGTTCAGACCGGAGATTATCCAGACCATGTAAGTTTCGCTTAAGGACTTCCCGGATGTCTTCTCCTTCAGTATGACCCAGGATGCCAATGGGTCCCTCATATCCTGAAGCCCTAATGATGCGCAGCATTTCAAGTTCATGCTCTCCCTCCCCCAGGGGGATGATCTTAGGCCCTTCCATGTTCATCCCGTTAATGTTAATGCATGAAAGGTGAGGCAGCATAAGGTCCAGCAGTTCTTCAAACCTGCTTACCTGGTGGTGACCGTGATGGAAATTATACACAATTTTCACCTTCCCCGATCCGAGGGCCTCAATGATCCGTACCTGATTCCCAGGTTCTCCATACCAACCCCCATGGTTATACAGAGCCAGATTACTTTCAGTTTTCTCAATGGATTCCTGAACTGCTTTCATTGCCTTCACGGCCTTATCCAGACTTTCCGCATCTGAGAGTCCTTCAAATGCCCCATCGGGCATCCCCACCCAGAACTCTGTGCTGGTCCCTGTCTCTTCCACAGTTTCAAGGATCTTTATGGTGGCCTCACTCAGTGGATTTTCCGGATCCACCCACAACCAAACTGCGCTCAATTCGATCTGGTGTTGCTTGAGCACCTCTATTTCTTTCCTGAAGGAGGGAATGTGACGATCACGGTAATCATAGGCCAGCCGGGATATCCCCAGTTCCTTCAGCATGAGGGCCCGTTCCTCCGGATTCCTTTCCTTTGCATCAAAGGGTATGATACACCAGGCCACCAAATTCTCTTTAGCGAACAGATCGCCTGAGGAGTTTTTCTGCGTAACGCAGGCAGCCAGGATGCTCATCACAAAGATGGATATAACAACAACATACTTGTTCATATTTGTAAGGTTTTAATCATCTGCAAAGTACCTGCCAAGCTGCCCAATAATGGCCTTTCTTACTTTCAGCGGATCAATGATCCCGTCGTGTCGGTATATTACCTCCCCCCCGGGTAATACCAGCATGGTATAGGGAATATTTCCCTGCCACCGGGGATCAATCAGGTCAAACAAGCCCTCTTTGTCTCCCTCCATGAAGATATAATTGCTAAAAGCTGCCTGCTTCTCATCCAGAAAATCCAGGGCTTTTTCTTTTTGTGAGGGCCTGTCCACACTAAGGGAAACCACCCTGAAATTGCGCTGGCCATACATCCGTTGCATGTCTACAAATTCTGGAAATTCAATGATACAGGGACCACACCAGGTGGCCCAGACATTGATCAGGATGATATCTTCCCCCATATTTTTAAGAAGTTTCTTTACCCCGTCCAGTTTTACTTCTGCCAGCTCCACCGGTTTATTGGCCCAGTCCTCATCCAGTTTCTTCCTCCATTCCATTTTTGATTTCCATTTCATGGAGCAGCCGAATGCCCTTGTGGTTTCCACCGGCACAGTTTTTCCGGAAAGCAGTGCTTCAATCGCATTCCATGCATCCAGTTGTGTGGATTTTTGATAGGGATCTTCCATGTTATCGATCCTTCCCCTGTAGCGAAGTTTTCGCTCCCTGTCAAAAATAAAAACGTGAGGTGTGGCTACAGCACCGTATGCTAAGGCCGCCTCCTGCTTATCCCCATCATATACATAGGGAAAATTATACTCCATATCGGAAGCCCTGATCTTCATCTCATCAAAACTATCTCCCAGGTCAGAGTAACCAAGCTCTTCAAGACAAACTGCTTCGGGATGATTGGATGAGATGGCCACCATCTGCATCTGGTTGGAGGCATACCTGGAACATAAAGTTTTCATTCGTTCTTCATAAGCCTGGGCGGTGGGACAATGATTTGCTGTAAAAACAACAGTCAGCACCTCCGCTTCACTAAAGCTATTCAGGCTGTAGGTTTTGCCATCCACACCCTGTAGCCGGAAATCAGGTGCATTCTCCCCGATTCCCAGGATTTCAGGATCATCAGCAAATACGCTTATTCCACCAATAAAAAGGATAAGTGTTATCAGGAATTTTCTCATGCCAGTCCTAATTTGTTTTATTCAACTGTTTTATCCAGGGGCATTCCCAGTTTTTCATAGAGTGCCTTTCTGCCCGCCTTATCCTTGGCCAGCACCTCATGAGCATGTTTGGCAACTTCCACCGCTATTTTACGTGGAACTACAACTACCCCATCTCCATCGGCAACTACCACATCGCCAGGACAAACCAGGACACCCCCTAATGAGATGGGACGGTTCACCGATTCCAGTTCATTGCGTCCCGGCCGGATCCCCCTGCCTTTTTCCCTAAGATAAAGAGGGAACTCCTCAATGGCCACCTCATCCGTATCCCTGGAAGAAGCATCGGTAACCACGCCCACAGCTCCCTTATCTTTCCAGGTGAGCACATTATTGGAGCCGATGGAGCCAATATCTTTCTCTTCCACATCATCAATAACTATAATTACTCCCTTGTGTATCAAAGGGATGAAAGCCTCGGATGAGTAGGTTCCGTAAAAGTGCCCTTCCCATTTTGCGAATTCCTCCCCCGGCTCGGGACTATTGCTCTTCTGGGTAGGAACATAACGCACCGTGAGTGCAATGCCCCGGATGATATGAGACAGGCTCTCATAATTTACCCACGAAGGATGAATTGACGGATCCACCAGACCCTGACCGGGGAAGCCAGCCATATCCATGCCATCTGAAACATCAGCCACACGCAAATCTTCATAAAGTGCCAGTAGCTCCTGGTCCTCAGCTTCCGTGTACCAGGAGGATCCAATAAAATTCACACCTGATTTCAGAGCCTCCGTTTCTGCTGTTTGCCCCTGAGCACATAGCATCAGGGTGAATAATAATATTGTATTCAAAATGATTCTTGAATTTCTCATGTCATAAAATAATTAGTTTTTGTCTGATGATCATATCATACTTT
>JBDLIM010000029.1:0-45482 GCA_039714915.1 Bacteroidota bacterium | reverse complement strand
TTTTTTGAAGTGATATCTGCCTCACAGAGGGTCATCAGATCTTCCAGGTCATCGCCCGCATCGAAGATAAGCCGGCGCACAGCCGAGTCTGTAACTATATCCTGCGACAATATAATGGGCCTCAGGTGCAGCTGTACCAGTTTTTGTACATACTTCATCTTTTCGTTCAGGGGAAGCTTCAGTCTCCTGAATATGCCCGGGATCATCTTGGCCCCGATAAATTCGTGGGCGTGAAAGGTCCATCCTGAATCCGCTTCGTACTGCTTAGTTCGTGGCTTTGCAATATCGTGAAGGAGGGCTCCCCAGCGAAGCCATAGATTGTCGGTCCTGCAGGCAATGTTATCCAGAACCTCCAGCGTGTGTAGAAAATTGTCCTTGTGGAATTGACCGTTTACTTCCTCGACCCCTTTCATGGCATAAAGTTCCGGAAAGATAATTTCCAGCAATCCGCACTGTTCCAGTAATATAAACCCTCGGCCTGGCTGATCGGAGATCATAATCTTGTTAAGCTCATCGCTGATGCGCTCCTGGGAGACAATCTTGATCCGTTCCCGGTGGGCAGAGATGGCCTCAAAGGTGTGCGGCCCGATGGTGAAATTCAGGCGGGTGGCAAAGCGGATTCCCCGCAGCATCCTGAGGGGATCATCCGAAAAGGTAGTGCCGGGATCCAGTGGGGTGGTAATCAGTTTTTCTTCCAGGTGTTTTACTCCTCCGAAAGGATCCAGCAATTCTCCGAAGTTTTCCGGATTCAGGGAAATGGCCAGGGCGTTTATGGTAAAATCCCGCCGGTTCTGATCATCTTCCAGGGTGCCGTTTTCCACCAGGGGCTTCCTGGAATCCCTCCGGTAGGATTCCTTACGGGCCCCTACAAATTCCACTTCCGTATCCCCCCACTTAAGCATGGCAGTACCAAAATTCCTGAACACGGTCAGGGGAACCTCCTCGGGAATGAACGATCTCACCTTTTCGGCCAAGGCAATTCCGCTGCCAATAACCACAATATCAATGTCCTTGGGCAGGTCCCCGGATTCTTTGGACAGATTTTCGGATTCTCCGATCAACAGGTCCCTGACAAATCCCCCGATCACATAAGTCTCCATTCCTTCTTCCCGGGCTACTGATGCTATTAATTGAAATACCTTATGTTTGAGGTGACCGGCTAAATTCATGCTGCGATTTATTGACACAAAAATACAATCTAATCCCGAATTTATTTACTTTTGTAATGAACTTCCCTAAGGGGGTGCCTTAAACAACAGGCTGAGATTATACCCTTAGAACCTGATCCGGGTAATGCCGGTGTAGGAATAAAGAAGATCGTATGTTATACTTTCTAAAATAGTGATGATGAAGCGTGCAGCCTTTTTGCTTGCATGGATCTTACTGACCATGCCTGCAATCAGTCAGTACACCCTCAATGGGGTGATAGCAGATGAAGACAACCAGCCTCTTCCGGGAGCCAACCTTTTAATTTCCGAACTGGGCAGGGGAGTGATTTCCCAGAGAGATGGATCATTTGTCATGAACCGGGTACCCGGGGGATCCTTCATCCTGGTGGTGAGCTTTGTGGGTTATGAATCCTATTCGATATCCCTGAACATCAACGCTGATACGGACCTGGGTAAGATTACACTGACCAGGTCCAGCATCCTGGGGGAAGAAGTGATTGTGACTGCCACAAGGGCCGGCACTAAGACCCCGGTGGCCTTTTCGGATATGAACAAGGAGGAAATCACTGCCCGTAATTTCGGACAGGATGTTCCCTACCTGCTTTCCTCCACACCTTCCCTGGTTACCTCCTCCGATGCGGGACATGGCATTGGCTATACGTCCATGCGGATCAGGGGTACCGATGCCAACCGGATCAATGTGACCATAAACGGGATCCCTTTGAACGATGCGGAGTCTCATTCGGTATACTGGGTGGATCTTCCCGACATTGCCACTTCAGTGGATAACATTCAGATTCAGCGTGGAGTGGGGACTTCCACCAACGGGGCTGCTGCTTTTGGGGCCAGTGTGAATTTCCAGACCCGCAAGCTTGAAAAAGAAGCCTATGCAATATATGAAGGCACATTCGGCTCCTTTAACACGGTCCGGAACAGCATTTCGGCCGGATCGGGCTTGATCAGGGATCATTTCTCGGTGGATATGAGACTTTCCGACCTGCATTCCGACGGATACATTGACAGGTCGTGGACCGATCTTAAATCTTATTACGTTTCGGCAGCCTATCACGATGCAAATACCCTGGTGAAATTTGTGAACTTTTCAGGGACCGAGGAGCTCTACCAGGCCTGGAACGGGGTGCCTTCCTATCTCCTGGAGACTGACAGGACCTACAATGAGCTGGGCGCCTACACCGATACGGATGGCAAACTGGTTTATTACGACAATCAAATCGATCACTACAAGCAAAGCCATTACCAGCTTCACCTGTCCAGATCCTTCAGTGAGAAGTGGTATGCCAATGCGGCCCTGCATTATACAAAAGGAGCCGGATATTATGAGCAATACAAGGAAGGTGAATCTTTATCGGATTACCTGCTTGAGGATGTGATCGCAGGAGGGGATACCATCACGGAGACCAACCTGGTCCGCCGCAAATGGCTGGATAATAACTTCTACGGATTTGTGGGGGGATTGCACTTCGAGGGAGATCGCATCAGTGCCGTGCTGGGTGGAGGATGGAACCGCTATGACGGGGATCATTTTGGCACCGTAATCTGGGCCCGTTTCCCGGGAAACAGTGAGATCAGGCATCGCTGGTATGAGAATACAGGGCTGAAAACCGACTGGAACACGTATTTGAAAGCCAACTGGAATGCGGGGGACAGGCTCTCCTTCTTTGCGGACCTGCAGATTCGGGGAATAGAGTATGCCATTGATGGAAGCGATGACGATCTGAGGGACCTTGGCCAGGAGCATGACTATTTTTTCTTTAATCCAAAGGCCGGCTTGAATATCCAGCTGACAGCCACCCAGAGGGCTTACCTTTTTGTAGCACAGGCCCACCGGGAACCCAACCGGAGCAATTTCGTAGATGCGGATCCGTCCGGCCCTGTTCCAGTAAAAGAGTCCCTGCTTGATTATGAAGCCGGATACACCCTTCAGGGTCCCAATTACAGCCTGAATGCGAACCTCTATTTCATGGATTATACGGATCAGCTGGTACTCACAGGGGAGATCAATGATGTGGGAAGTGCCATAATGACCAATGTGAAAGATTCTTACCGGGCGGGCATTGAGCTGTCCGCCGGCATCAGGCCCAGCACCTGGTTCCTCTGGGATGTGAATGTCACCCTCAGCCGGAACAAGATCCTCAATTATTCGGGTTATGTGGATAACTGGGACTACTGGTCCGATCCCGACAATGAGCCCTACCAGGTGCATGAGGACCTTGGAACCACCGATCTGTCCTTCTCGCCCTCCCTTATTTTCAATAATAAAGTGGACTTTGAACCCTTGAAAGGCCTCCATCTGAGCCTGGTTTCACGCTATGTGGGAAAACAGTATATCGACAATACTTTCTCGGAGGAACGCATCCTTGATCCTTACTTTATAAATGACCTCAGGTTTTCTTATGCATTTTATCCACGTTTCCTGAATGAGCTTGCCCTGCAGTTTCAGGTATCAAACCTGTTCAACGTGGAATACGAGAGCAATGCCTGGATCTACCGCTACAATTATGGGGGAGAGGAAGGTGTGATTGATGGATTTTACCCGCAGGCAGGAACCCATGTCATGGCAGGCATTCGGTTGAGATTTTAGGCATCCGGTTAAGATTTTAACAGATGGCTCCAGCAAAATATCAGTCCAGAATTGAGTTTCTCGGGTCCTGATGAAACTCCACGTGATCGTTTGCGTATGAATGGGTGACCACTACATCTTAACAATATGATTCAACGCTGATGGCCGGACTGAAGATTCGCGTCTGTTTTTGGTACCTGGATTCACAATTGGTGGAGAAAGTAATTGTTGCCCTGCGTGAGGGCAAGTTTGATGTAACTCCTGTTCACTGTAGTAAGGCATCAGAATTCAAGACTGTTATGCTTGAAGATCCTCCTGATCTGGTTATTGCAGATTTTGACCAGCCCGATCAACGCAGGGATCAGATAGAACAGGTGGTCCTGCCCTACACTACTGAGGTGCCCCTCATTTATCTGGTGGGAGAAAAAAATCAAAAAAATGCGGCTAGTGCGATGAAATCCGGAGTCTGGGATTTCATTACCAAAGACCAGCTTTTCAAACTGGTACCTTCTGTGTACTCCTCCTTAAAGTACTCCAAGGTGATTAAAGAGCGCAAGGCAGCCGAAGATGCGCTGATTGAATCCAGGGACAGGTATATGTCCATTTTCAAGTCGGCAAACGATGGCTTTCTCCTGTTTGACACAGAAACCTTTTCCCTTACCGATTATAATCCCAGGATTCTGGAACTGTTTGAGCTGACGGAAGAGGAGATTAAAAACATTGAGATCGAATCCTTCTCCTGTGCGGAAAAGGGCTATACCATGGAACGTGCCAGGGAGTATATTGCAGAGGCACGAAAAGGAAAACCATTTTCTTTTGAATGGCTTAATGTGACTGCTAAGGGGAGGAGGTTCTGGACGTATAATTCCTTCTCTTTTGTCCAGATCAATGACCAGCCTCAATTGTTGCTTGTCACACGAGACATTGACCAGCAGAAGAGAACGGAACAATCCCTGCTTGAGTCCCAGGAACATTTCAGGGCCCTGGCAGAGAATTCGCCCGATGTGATTAGGCGCTTTGACCGGGAGCACCGGCACCTGTACGTGAACAATGCGGTAGTGGGCCAGACCGGTATACAAATCGAGGACTTTATCAATAAGAGTCATCGTGAGATGGGGATCTTTTCCGAGGACCTGGTCATTTTGTGGGAAGAGGCACTGGATCAGGTGTTCCGGGAAGGTAAGCCCTATACCCTTGAATTTGATCTGCCTCAGAACGGAAGTGTGATCACCTATGAGTGGCGACTCTACCCCGAAATTAGCAGTTCCGAGACCATAGAGTCTGTGATTGGAGTGGCAAGGGATATTACCGGAGCACGGGAATCACAGGATGCCCTGAAGCAGAGCGAAGAAAGACTAAACCTGGCCATACATGCATCTAATCTGGGTTTATGGGACTGGGATATCGTTACCAATGCAGTCTACTTTTCACCCATCTGGTTTTCCATGTTGGGGTATGGACCCGACGAATTGCCGCAGGAATTTGAAACCTGGACTTCTCTCCTTCATCCTGATGACCTGGAAAAAACCATGCAGGCGGTGGAAGGGAGTATTAAGGACCGGGAGGAATCTTTTGAGATTGAATTCAGGCTCAGGCATAAAAACGGAGCCTATGTATGGATCCGTGCCATTGGTAAGGCAGTTAAAAAGGATGTGAAAGGCAATACTATCCGTTTGACAGGGGTCCATGAGAATATTAATAAGAGAAAGCAGGATGAACTGGTACGGCAGGTACTTTTTGATATCTCCAATGCCGTGAGTACCACCCAAAGCCTGGACGAATTGTATGTAAAGATCAGGGAGTCACTCAGCCGGGTACTGGATACCACCAACTGTTTTCTGGCGCTCTATAACGAGGAATCGGATACCCTGAGCCTTCCTTTTATGGAGGACGAAAAGGACTCGTTTACTGAATTCCCGGCCCGAAAGACCCTCACCAGTTTTGTGATCCGGACCGGAGAGGCACAATTGGTGGATAATGAGCGGGAGAATGAACTCACCCGGCAGGGCGAGATCGAGCCTGTGGGGGCTCCCTGTGTGAGTTGGCTGGGTGTTCCTCTCAAACACAATGAAAAAACAGTGGGCGTTTTTGCAGTACAATCCTACTCCGAAGATGTGATCTATACCCCATCGGATGCCTCACTTCTTGAATTTGCCAGCGACCAGATTGCCCTGGCCATTGACCGAAGACGGCATCAGGATCATGTGCGGTCCACCCAGGAACGCCAGCGCAGGGTATTTGAATCGTCACCCGATCCCATGATCGTTGTGGATCCAAATGCCTTAATTCTGGATTATAACAGTGCGTTTATAAAAGCATTTAATGTGGAGCCGGATCAGGTAAACGGAGAGAAGATATTCCGTTCTATCAAGCGCCAGCACTGGCGATCTGCCATTGGTGACTTTAAGGATTCCTGGAAAAAGGGATACCTGAAAAACCTGGAATACGAGGTGGTTCGTCCGGATGGGATAGCCTTCGAAGCAGAGGTGTCCAGCGGAGCGATTTTCACCAGCGACGGAAAGCCCGAATCGATGGTGATTATTTTGAAAAACATTAGCGAAAGGAAGGAGGCTGAGCGAAAACTACTGGAAGCCAAGTACAAAGCAGAGGAATCTGATAAGCTTAAGACTGCCTTTCTTTCCAATATGTCCCATGAGATCAGAACCCCCATGAATGCCATCGTGGGCTTCTCCGATCTGCTTTCCGATGAACAGTTGTTGCCGGAGGAGCGAAGAGATTTCATTGCACAGATTAACCAGGGAGCAGATGATCTGATGCGACTCATCGATGATATCATCGATATTGCCAAGATCGAAGCCGGGCAGGTGAATGTACATATTTCCGAATGCTTCATCAGGGACCTGTTTAAAGAGCTGCATCTGACCTTCATTCAAACCCTGAAGCGGAACGGCAAGGATAAGGTGACAGTGAATCTGAAATGGGACTGGCCCTATAAAGAACTGGCCATCTATACGGATCCATTCAGGCTTAAGCAAATTCTGGTGAATCTCTTGAGTAATGCAGTAAAATTTACGGAAGAGGGGGAGATCGTGCTGGGCATTGAGGAGAATGCCCAGGGCATATATTTCTATGTAAAAGACTCGGGTATTGGCATCCGGGAGGAAAAACAGAAGCTGATCTTTGATCGTTTTATGCAGGGTCACGAAAACAAGACCAAATTGTACGGAGGAACCGGACTGGGCCTGGCCATTTCCAAAAACCTGACTGAAATTCTGGGCGGGGAGATTGGGGTTACCTCCGTAAGCGGTGAGGGATCCACCTTCTGGTTTATTCTGCCCAGGGATGAAGTTCCTTTAAAGCATGAGGCTGCATTGCGTACCCCATCCAGCGATGTGAAGTCGTGGGAAGGGAAGAAGCTCCTGATTGCCGAGGACGATCATTCCAATTACTACTTCCTATATGAAGCGCTGAAGGAAACGGGGGCAGAGATCCTGTGGTCGCAGGATGGAGAGCAAACCATTGATATGTTCAGGGAACATGAGGACCTGAGCCTGGTACTGATGGATATCAACATGCCCCTGAAGAACGGATATGAGTGTACCAGAATTATCAAAAAGGAGCGGACCGACCTGCCTGTTGTTGCTCAGACTGCCTATGCCATGTCGGGTGAACGTGAAATCAGCAAGGAAGCGGGCTGTGATGATTACCTATCCAAACCCATCAAGGTAAATGAACTTCTGGCTACTCTTTCCCAGTATATATAGGCGGACCATTCATGGCCCGCACCCATCAATAACCACAAATCACCCATTACTTTCGACTTTTGATTTTAGACTTGCTCGTCAGAGCTATCCAGGATCTTGTCGATCTGGGCCTCGGTTTTATGAAGCCTGTCGCGGCAAATTTTCAGTAATTCGGTGACCCGCTTTACTTTACCGGCCAGTTCATCCACATCCAGGTTTCCGTTCTCGATCTTTTCCAGGATCTCCTCGATCTCCTTGATGGATGCTTCGTAGCTAATTTTTTCTTTTGCCATGTCTTAGGGCGATTTTTTTGACTTCACTGATTATATTTCCCTGGTATACCCTGGTTTCGAGTTGACTTCCGGGCTTTACCTTTTTCAGATCCGGGAGGATTTTTCCATCCAGCAGAGTCATGGAATATCCCCTTTTCAGTATGTTCTCAGGATCTACAAGTTCGGTGCGTTTCTCCAGCAGGCTCAGGCGATCCGTCATTTGTCCAAGCTGCGAGCGGATGTCCCTTCGAAGGAATTCCGATTTAGTACTCAGATAATCGCCTTGCTGGTGCAGGAGCTTGTGAGTCAGGTGGTCCAGATTGATTCTGTACTGTTCCAGCCTGGAGAGCCTTTCCTGTGCAATCTGCTTCACGGAATAGGTCAAGCGCTCATGAAATGCATTCAGTCCGAATTCGAAACTCAGGAGTTGATCCACCAGGAATTCTGCCACTGCTGTGGGTGTTTTCAGTCCGTGGCAGGCCACCATATCGCATACCGATTCGTCCCTTTCATGTCCGATCCCGGTGATCACCGGAAGTGGAAACTGAGTAATGTAGTAGGCCAGATCGTAATGGTTGAAGCTTTCCAGATCAGCTTTGGATCCACCTCCCCTGATAATGACCACACAATCGTATTCGCCTGTGTCTTCATAAATATGATCCATGGCCGCTGTGATGGAAGCGGGTACCTGGTCCCCCTGCATTACTGCCGGGAAAAAGGTGATGTTAAAGAGAAATCCATGGGCATTGTTATGAATCGATTCCATGAAGTCACCATAACCTGCAGCACTGTCGGAGGAGATCAGGGCGATTCTCTGGGGAACTGCAGGAAAAGGCAGCTCCCTGTTCATATCGAATACTCCCTCTTCCCGGAGCCTGTTGATCACCTCCTGTTTCTTCCTGGCCAGATCGCCCAGGGTATAGGTAGGATCGATATCGGTAATGTTGAGGCTAAGGCCGTACAGGCTATGAAATTCAACGGAGACTTTGCAGAGAATCTTAATGCCGCTTTTTAAGGGGGTACCGGTACTTGCTTCAAAAAAAGGCCTGAGCATGCGGTACCTGGAGGCCCATATGGTTCCTTTTGCACGGGCAAGCAGGGTTTCGTCCTCGCTGCTTTTTTCAATGAGTTCCAGGTAACAATGACCTGTACGGTTTTCATGCAGCTCCAGGACTTCTGCAACTATCCACACGGACGCAGGAAACTCCTTCTTAAGCACACTTTTAACCTGCCCCAGAAGTTCCGACAGTGAATATGAGCCTTCGGGCATTATTCTACAATTAAGTTGCTGTGGTATACCCCACTTATAGTATGGATGACCAGGATATAGATACCTCCGGACAGATCCCCGGGCAAAGCCACTTGTCCCGGTATCTGCGCCTGCAAGGCATGGAGCATTCTGCCACTAATATCGTATATGCGGATAGTTTGCATACCGGAGCTGGCTCCCGGCACTTTAATCATAATCATATCCCTGGCCGGATTCGGGTAAATTTCAAGTTTTCCCTGAACAGAGCGACTGGGAACACCGGTAATGCTCCAGTAAGTTTTGAAGAAGTTAGGAAGGCCAAAGCCATAGGTCGAATCGGGATTTTTCACCCTATCACCCCCCTGTCTGACCAGGTGGATCATTTCCCTGGCAGTGAGTTCGGGGTAGGCCTGCCAGAGGCTTGCCACCGATCCGGCCAGGATTGGGGAGGAAAAGGAGGTCCCGCTCCCCCGGGCCAGGCCCCCTTCCTGGTATTGTACCCCACTTGCCACTCCCATGGCTGTTACATCCGGTTTGATCCTGGCATCATAAGTGGGCCCCCTGGAAGAGAAAGCAGCAATTTCATTGGTACTGTCAACTGCACCCACGGTAAAAATATCCCTTGCATCGGCCGGGGCGGTAATGTAATACCAGGGATGACTTCCTTCATTGCCTGCACTGTTTACCGCAATCATTCCCCTGGATGCGGCCAGCGATGCGGCCCTGGAAATGAAGGTGGTTTTTCCATCCATGTCGCTGTAGCTGTAGTCATATTTATCCCCATCCATATCAGAGTAACCCAGGGAGGTATTACTTATGTCAAAGCCCAGGCTGTCTGCAAATTCGGCTGCTTCAATCCAGGCGATCTCTTCAATGCGGGTTTCCTGTTCGACATTTTCTGTCATACACAGGAGGTAAGAGGCATGGGGAGCGGTACCCACCATATATCCGTTCCATTCACCTCCCATGGTGGATAAAACGTTCATTCCATGGGCATTGCTCTGCCTGAATATGGGTTCATCGTTTACAAAATTCCGGGTTCCCAGCAAACGGCCTTCTTCAATCATAAGCTCAAAAGAAGGAAGGCTGTCCACATTCTTAAATCCGGCATCCAGCACGGCGATCCACACTCCCTTCCCGGTGTATCCCAGCTGATGTACATGGTCCATCTTCAGCATGGTGACCTGCTCCATGGCTACGCCGTATTCAAATTCCGGAGCTGTTTCCAGGGGTGGGGCAAATCTGCTGCCTCCCGGACGCGGAGGGAAGAACAGCTCATCAGTTTCCGGGAACCAGGGCAGGGTATCCGTAAAGGATTTTTCAAGGACCTGCCTGTATAAGGCCTCGGTGGCATTGATCATGGCAATCCCGTTCAGCCACCTGGAGATGTGTTTTACCTGGACCCCCATGTCCCTGATTTCCTGCACATAGTTTCCGTTTACCGGGAGATCCCTGCGGTCAATTCCCAGGCCCTGCCAGGCCCTGCGATCTATGGAACGCCGGGAGAGGAAGGCATCAGGCTGGTCTATCTGGTAGCCGTTCTCGTCCTTATCTGTTAAATAGACCCAGAATACACTGTCGGCAATCTCCTGTGCAAAGAGGGTGGGGCTTAGAAAGAGGATCAGGGCAAATAGCAAATATCTCATCGTAGGTAACATTCTGCTTGTCTTAACATCCACATGCTTAAAATTGTTGATCGGATTCGGGTTCGGCGATCACTTCGTACTTCGACAGGCTGTCCTGTATCCATTCGTTATATTTTTTCTGGTCCACCGGTCTTCCGGACAGGTATTCCAGGGAATAAATTTCTTCTCCTGATTCATCAAAATAACTCCAGGTACCATGCGATTGATTATCCAGGTACTCGCCTGAAATCTTAAGGGTTCCATCGGCATAAAATATCTTATAGGATCCATGCAGCAGATCATCCCGGTAAAAACTGTGCAGCCTGGTTGCCCCGTTGCTGTAATACTGCTTCCAATCCCCCTGTTTCCTCTGCATATCCCAATTTACCTCCTCCGAAACTTCTCCGCCAGAATAATAACTGAAGACCGTTCCATTCAGTAAGCCCTTTTCATAGGGTTCCCTGATCCTGACTGATCCGTCAAACTCCGAGTAGTAGGTCCAGACCGAATCTTTCTCCTGACTCAGATACCATCCTTCAGCAGCCTGCTTTCCGCTGACGTAAAAAAGCCGGGCATAGCTTCGATCCTCCAGGGTGTCAAACATCAGGCGGGCACGAACAGCACCGTTGTCGTAATAGCGGATCATTTCGCCCACTGGCAGGCCCTCTGAAAAGGTGGCTTCGTAAAGGGTTTTTCCGTTAGGGTATTCCACCTTCCACGGGCCGGTCTTTCGTCCCTGTGAGTCCACTTGATTCAATGCCTGTTGATCCAAAGTGTGCTGGCCCTGGAGGGCAAAGGCCAGGGTCACCAATAAAATGGAGAGAATGATGCGCTGCATAAGAGCTCAAATATAAATAAAAAGGTTTTATGAGGTATCTTCAGGTTTCATTGGAGTATGCATCCGAGCATACATTCAAAGCCAGGTAGTAATTTAGCATGGTTCAATGGAACTGAAAGCAGGAATTTCGGGTTGATGTATACCGGATTCTTAATCATATACTTATACCCCAGGTCTATGCCCAGAAAAGCTGACCTTTGCCCGAGCGTATGCTTGGACCTCTCATGGGATGCATGATTTCCCTTTGCAGCATATTAAATTACATATTTTTGCTCACCCAATTGTACATTTCCTGAGAAACAGCCGATCAGGATTTTTAAGGTGGCTTATTGGGTAGCAAAAACCGTGGAAATCCCTGAAATGAAAAGAGGCTGCCCCTTTTTGAGGCAGCCTCCATCTGAACCCTAACTGGGTGGTATATTTATTTTACTTCCTCGAAGTCCACATCGGTGACTTCATCGTCGCTTCCCTTTTCGGCCTGTGCTTCGCCTGCAGGCTCACCCTGAGGTCCGGCTTGTCCGGCTCCCTCAGCCTGCTGCTGGGCGTTGTACATATCCTGAGAAGCAGCCTGCCATGCAGTATTCAGCTCTTCGGTGGCCTGGTCAATGGCGGCTATATCTTCGGCCTTATGGGCTTCTTTAAGTTTGTTTAAAGCTTCCTCAATGGGGGCCTTCTTTTCGGCGGGGACCTTATCTCCAAACTCTTTCAGTTGCTTTTCGGTCTGGAATACCAGGCTGTCGGCATTGTTGAGTTTCTCGATGCGTTCCTTGGCAGTTTTATCTGCTTCTTCATTCTCCTGGGCCTCTTTTTTCATTTTTTCGATCTCAGCGTCTGACAGACCGGATGAAGCTTCAATTCGGATGCTCTGCTCTTTGCCGGTTCCTTTATCCCTTGCGGAAACATTCAGAATACCATTTGCATCAATGTCGAAGGTAACCTCGATCTGTGGGATTCCCCTGGGTGATGGCGGGATGCCATCCAGGTGAAAACGACCTATGGTTTTGTTGTCCTTGGCCATGGCCCTTTCTCCCTGTAAGACATGAATCTCTACGGAAGGCTGGTTATCAGCCGCAGTGGTAAAGGTTTGAGTCTTTTTAGTAGGGATGGTGGTATTGGCCTCAATTAGTTTTGTGTTTACACTACCCATGGTTTCGATACCCAGTGAAAGCGGGGTAACATCCAGCAGCAATACATCTTTTACTTCGCCTGTAAGGACGCCTCCCTGGATGGCAGCTCCGACAGCTACAACCTCGTCGGGATTCACGCCCTTGGAAGGAGCTTTCCCGAAGAAATCTTCAACCACTTTCTGAATGGCAGGGATCCGTGTGGATCCACCCACAAGAATGACTTCATTGATTTCGTTGGAACTCAGTCCGGAATCTTTCAAAGCCAGCTTGCAGGGCTGTACGACTGCCTGGATCAGTGAGTCGGCCAGACCCTCGAATTTAGCCCTGGTCAGGCTTTTTACAAGGTGCTTGGGCACACCATCCACCGGCATGATGTAAGGCAGGTTGATTTCAGTCTGGGTGGCACTTGAAAGCTCAATCTTGGCTTTTTCAGCAGCTTCCTTCAGGCGCTGCAGTGCCATGGGGTCCTTCTTCAAATCCAGTCCTTCATCCTTCTTAAACTCGTCGGCCAGCCAGTCAATAATTACCTGGTCGAAATCATCGCCACCCAGGTGGGTGTCCCCGTTGGTGGATTTCACTTCGAAAACGCCATCACCCAGTTCCAGGATGGAAATATCAAAGGTTCCGCCACCCAGGTCAAATACAGCGATCTTCAGATCTGAAGTCTTCTTGTCAAGACCATAGGCAAGAGAAGCGGCGGTAGGTTCATTGATGATCCTTTTCACTTTCAAACCGGAAATCTCACCGGCTTCCTTGGTAGCCTGGCGCTGGGAATCACTAAAATATGCGGGTACAGTGATGACAGCATCGGTCACCTCATGTCCCAGATAGTCTTCGGCAGTCTTTTTCATCTTTTGAAGTACCATGGCAGAAATCTCCTGGGGGGAGTACTTGCGGTCGTCGATCTGAACGCGGGGAGTATTGTTTTCCCCTTTTATCACCTTGTATGGAACCCGGTTAATCTCCTTGGTCACCCTGTCATAGGTTTCACCCATAAAACGCTTGATGGAGGAAACGGTTTTGGTGGGATTGGTAATGGCCTGACGTTTTGCAGGATCACCTACTTTTCTTTCTCCGTTTTCAACGAAAGCCACCATGGAGGGTGTGGTTCTTTTTCCTTCACTGTTAGGAATCACAACCGGCTCATTTCCTTCCATCACCGAAACACAGGAGTTGGTGGTGCCTAAATCTATTCCAATAATTTTACTCATAACTTTATATTGCTTTATATTTTATTACTATTTCTGTTCACTGTCAACTAATCACCATTCACCATTATCATAGATTATGCCAATCGGATTTTTTCCCCAACGGATGCAAAATTGACACAATAACAGGTGCTAAACTCAAATTCGACTGTCAGGTTTACTGACAAATTGACTGTCAATAGGAAATTTATTTTAAACTTTGCAAATAGTGAACAATAACCAATAACCCATTAATATGTCCCTGCACAGCAATGTCAAACGAGTCACAACTCATGTGCTTCATGCCATGAAACTTAAAGGAGAGAAAATCACCATGCTAACCGCGTATGATTACTCCTTTGCGCGCCTGGTAGACCAGGCAGGTATCGATGTTATCCTGGTGGGAGACTCTGCTTCCAATGTGATGGCGGGTTTTGAGACCACCCTCCCCATTACCCTTGATAACATGATCTATCATGCAGCATCTGTGGTACGTGCAACCAACAGGGCACTGGTAGTGGTGGATCTTCCCTTTGGTACCTACCAGGGTAATTCAAAGGAAGCTCTTGCCTCGGCCATCCGGATCATGAAGGAGACCGGAGGCCAGGCCATCAAGCTGGAAGGAGGAGTGGAGATAAAGGAATCCATTGAACGGATCCTGTCTGCGGGAATTCCGGTAATGGGCCACCTGGGACTGACCCCCCAGGCCATTCATAAGTTTGGGACCTATGTGGTACGAGCCACCGAAAAGGAGGAAGCCGACAAATTGAAATCGGATGCAGAGGTCCTGGCTAAGACGGGTTGTTTTGCCATAGTGCTGGAAAAGATCCCTGCCCAGCTGGCAGGAGAGGTGACAGAAGCCATTACCATCCCTACCATTGGAATTGGTGCTGGTGCTGATGTGAATGGTCAGGTACTGGTGCTTCATGACATGCTGGGTATCACCCAGGAGTTCTCACCCCGTTTCCTGAGACGCTATCACAATCTGCAGATGGAGATCAAAGGGGCTGTACAGAATTACATTGATGATGTCAGGTCCAGGGAATTTCCCAATGAAAACGAACAGTATTAGTTAATGTGAGCGAAACGAAACCAGTAAAATCCCCGGTAACCATCCTGTATGAGGACAATCACCTGATGATTGTGAATAAGCGGGTTTCTGATATTGTGCAGGGGGATCAGACCGGGGATGCATCGCTGGACAGGCTGCTGAAGGATTTTATCAAAGCAAGGGATGGGAAGCCGGGAGAGGTATTCCTGGGCATTCCCCACAGACTGGACAGGCCGGTGAGCGGGGTTGTTGTTTTTGCCAAGACCAGTAAGGCGCTGAGCCGAATGGCCCGCTTATTCAAGGATAAAGAGATAGAGAAGATATATCACGCCATAGTGGAGCATTGCCCTCAGCCCGAATCAGGGACCCTGGAGAACTTTATCACAAGAAATACCCGGCAAAACAAATCCTATGTACATGATAGTGAGGTGCCGGATTCCAAGTGGGCCAGGCTTAGCTATCTAAAGCTGGCCTCTTCGGATCGCTACCACCTTCTGGAGATTATGCTGGAGACCGGAAGACATCATCAGATCAGGGCGCAACTGGCTGGAATTGGCAGTGTGATCAAGGGGGACCGGAAATATGGAGCCAGGCGAAGCAATAAGAATGGCGGAATTAGCCTGCATGCCCGTCAAATATCTTTTATCCACCCTGTGAAGAAAGAAGCTATCCGTATAGTGGCCCCCTACCCCAAAATGGATATTTTCCCGGTATTTAAATGGTGATTGGGGAATGGGGAATGGTGGATGGGGAATGGTGGATCAGTGATTGGGGAATGGAAGGGGGAGCAGATCCCTTGCCTGGCTTATCACCTGGATTCGCTTGCTGCCGTAGAGTATGACCTGCATGGGAGATTTTCCCAGGTTCTCCTTTTCGAGCAGGACCTGCCTGCATCCTCCGCATGGAGTGACCGGTTCCTCCTGTATGGAACCGTCCTTGATGGCAGTAATAGCTATCATATCCACCGGAACGTCCGGGTATTGCGACCCTGCGTAAAAGATGGCCACCCGTTCAGCGCACAGGCCTGACGGATATGCTGCATTCTCCTGGTTGTTTCCGGTAATGACTTCCCCGTTTTTCAGCAGGACTGCCGCTCCGACCTTGTAGTCCGAATAGGGTGCATATGCGTTCTTTGCAGCTTCGATGGCTTTGCTAACCAGCAGGGCCTGTTGTTCCGGCAGTTCATCCAGTCTCTCATATTCAGTTAGCTGAATGCTTAAAGCTCGTTGCCTCATCACACTTGATTTTAGCTTAAAATTACTGTTTTTCTTTCTAGGACAAGATTTTGTTATCAACTCACGTTTTTAATTGAGAGATTGTTAAAAACTCGCAGGAAATATTGCCTGTCCTATCCCTATTTTTGGGCTACCGGCATGAGAAGCCAATGAATAAAGTGAGGTTGATGAGAAGAAACATATGTGTGGCCTTTATGCTGACCGCCTTTCTGTCGGTATTCGGGCAGAGAAGCCGGGAGATGAGCCGGGAGGAATACATTAAGACTTATTCGGATCTGGCCATGAAGGAGATGGCCAGGGTTGGCATTCCGGCCAGCATTACCCTGGCTCAGGGCTGCCTTGAGTCCAATAACGGGAACAGTACCCTGGCTGTGAAGGGCAATAATCACTTTGGTATAAAGTGTCATGACTGGACAGGCAGGAAAGTGTATCATGACGACGACAGGAAAAACGAATGTTTCAGATCCTACCGCTCGGCCTATGATTCATACATGGACCATTCCAAGTTCTTATCAACCAGGGGCAGGTATTCTTCACTGTTTGAACTGAATCCGCATGATTACAGGGGATGGGCCAAAGGACTGAAGAAGGCGGGCTATGCCACTGCGAGAAACTATTCTTCCCTCCTGATCAGGATCATTGAGGATAACGAGCTTTACAGGTACGATCTCCTGGTATTGGAGGGAGGCTTTGAAGCTGGCAATGATGTCGGCACTGAAACCACCGAAATCCTGCCCGGACATGGATACCATACCACCCGTGAGATCATGGTAAACAACAAGATTGAATACATTGTTACTGAACCGGGCGATACCCCTGAATCCTTGCGGAAGGAGCTGGACCTGTATAAAAACGAGCTTTATAAGTACAATAACCTGTACAATGGAGTGGAACTGGAACCGGGTCAGATCATTTATTTGCAGCCCAAACGCAGAAAAGCAGCGCCGGGGAATGAGATCCATACGGTGGAAGAAGGTCAGACCATGTATGATATTTCCCAGAAGTACGGAGTAAAATTAAAGCACCTGTACAGGATGAACCGGATGATGGAAGGAGAACAACCCATTGAAGGATCGGAGATTTACCTGAGAAGAAAAAAGCGCGAACCAGTCCTGAAGCTTGAACCAACCGAGGATACACTGGATGAAGAAATCATGGAGTTCAGATTCGACGGATAAACAGTCGTTAGTCACTATTCACCCTTAGCCGCCACTGTCCCATAGTAGGATATGTTCTGCCTCTTTGAGCTGGTCACGTTCAGGGTTCCGTACCCACTGGAAGTTACAAGCAGCATGCAATCGTAGTTTTCGTCCCTATTCTTGATATTGAATTTGACGGTGATGGTCTGCTTTTTGTCATCTTTTGTGACGCTTAAATTATCCGGTTCACCTTCAAATTCCACTCCGCCATTGCCTCCGTAGCTGGCATTGTATGCCCTGCCATAGTAGGGAAGATAAGCCTTGTAAATGCCATCTTCGACTTCGAGGGTATAGCTGGATGTGATTTGAATGGTTCTGCCTCCGGAAGGGCTGGCTGACCTGATCGTGTATTCGTAGTTTCCCGACTCAATCAGGGCCGCTGTTTGTTCAAACTGGGCTGCCTTTTCTTCATTATTAGTACTGGACGATAAAGCGCTGCATCCTGTAATAAAGAGGATCAAAGTAATAAAGGGCAAAATGCTTGATTTCATAGCTATTGTTTTTTTTGGTGTTACCAAACTACACAGTTAAAGTAACAATAATATTTCTTAATTGTTTATAAGATGTTAATCATTTTGACTGTCAAAACTTTACATTGGTTTGCAGGTATGCTAATTTTGTATTAAAAGAGAAGTATGGCTGAAGCAGACATGCCACCCGTAAAAATGATTCTGCCGCCTGACGGCAGACAGACCCGGCTTGATTTTTTTGGAGAGAAACCGGTGAAAAAGCAATCACCCGATTGGTGGCAGTCACTTTCTTCGTGGTTCAGGCATGAGAACAAGGAAGTGGGCCCAAAACTGGAGTTTTTTTCCCAGCAATTGGAGAAGGAGGGATATTCGGAAAAATCCAGAAAGACTTATCTTTTTATGATGAAACGGTTCTTCGGGCATTTTGACCACCTGGAGCCAGCCGATATTACCATGGATGAAATTGAAGATTACAATTTTGAATTCTTTGTTTCGGGAAGGTATTCACGTTCCTACCAGTTGCAGTTCATTAATGCCATCAAGCTTTATTACTTTCTTACGGATGGGATTGATCTGAACCTGAAGCAGCTCAGGAAAACCGGCAAGGTCCGGTAGTCAGGCTGGTTCCTGCCAGGAAATCCCTGATCTCAAGCTTTCTTTTTCCTTCCTGCTGAATGGATAATACCTGTATCCAGCCTCCCTGGACACTCACCTCCAGGAATGTTTTGCCATCGCTTTGTATGGTGCCCGGTGTATGGGCCTGCTCCCCGGGCCTGAAGGTGGATTTAAAAATTTTACACAGTATGGCTTGCCCCTGATCCCTGTGCAGGTAGGTGAAGGCACCGGGGTACGGGCTAAGTCCCCTGATCAGATTGAATACCTGCATTCCTTCCTTATTCCAGTTGATTCTGCAATCTTCTTTAAAGATCTTGGGGGCCTTTTTAAGATCGCTGCTATTCCCATGGAGGCTATCCTGTGGTCTGGCCTGCAAATCTCCTGCGGCAAGACCCTCTACTGTCTGCAATACCAGCCCGGCTCCTGCATCCATCAGCCTGTCATGCAATTCGCCTGCACTTTCCTGATTACCAATGGAGATGCTTTGCTGCAGAAGGATATTTCCGGTATCAATTTTATCGTCGATCAGAAAAGTGCTCACACCGGTCTCTTTTTCGCCGTTGATAAGGACGTGATTGATAGGTGCAGCACCCCTGTACTGGGGCAGGAGTGAAGCATGGAGGTTAAAGGTTCCTTTTTTCGGGATGCGCCAGACCATCTCGGGCAGCATGCGAAATGCAACTACGATCTGGAGGTCCGGGGCAATGGACCTGAGCTCTTCAACAAATCCGGGATCCTTCAGGTTGGAGGGTTGCAGCATGGGGATCTCAGGCCTGTTCCGGAGGAGGTACTCCTTTACTGCCGAAAAACGTATACGCTTGCCTCGTCCGGCGGGCCTGTCAGGGGCGGTGATTACAGCCACCACATTTCCTCCTGACCGGAGTATCTTGTCAAGGGGAGCCACGGCAAAATCAGGCGTTCCCATATAGACAATACGGAGTGCGCTATGATTCATCGGAATGCGGATTCTCGTATTTTGCGATGTTCAGAAAATGCCCCATCTTATCCCTTTTGGTCTCCAGGTAAAACTTATTGTATTCGTTTGCCGGGGCCTCCAGGTGGATGGTCTCCACAATTTTCATTCCGTAGCCTTCCAGTCCGGCTTTCTTTACCGGATTATTGGTGATCAGTCTCATGTTCCTGATCCCCAGAGAGTGCAGCATTCCCGCACCCACTCCATAATCACGCTCATCCTCCTTAAATCCCAGTTCCACATTTGCCTCAACCGTATCGCGTCCCTGTTCCTGGAGCTTGTAGGCTTTCATCTTGTTATAGAGTCCGATTCCACGCCCTTCCTGGTTCAGATAGATGACCACTCCTTTGCCTTCTTTCTGCACCATGCGCATGGCCTCATGAAGCTGATTCCCGCAATCGCACCTGAAGCTTCCGAAGATGTCGCCGGTGACGCAGGAGGAGTGCACCCTGACCAGTACCTGGTCCTCTTCTTTCCAGGAGCCCTTTGTCAGAGCAACATGTTCGAGGCCGTTGGATTTCTGGATGAAGGGTATCAGATTAAACTCCCCGTATTTTGTGGGCAGTCTGACTTCCGTGCCTTTGATAAGAATGGAATCTGTATTCAACCTGTATGCGATGAGGTCTTTGATGGAAATGATCTTCAGCCTGAACTCTTCTGCAATCTTTATCAGCTCTGGCAGGCGGGCCATGCTTCCATCGTCGTTCATGATCTCTACCAGTACACCGCCCGGTTTGAGTTCAGCCAGCTTTGTAAGGTCCAGTGCAGCTTCTGTATGTCCGGCCCTTCGCAAAACTCCCTGTCTCTTAGACTTAAGGGGGAAGATATGTCCCGGCCGGCCCAGGTCGTCGGGTTGTGTGCCTGGATCCACCAGGGCCCTGATGGTTTTGGCACGGTCAGAGGCCGAGATTCCGGTGGTGGTACCATGGCCCAGCAGGTCGACAGACACAGTAAAAGCTGTAGTGTGGCTGCTGGTATTGGTGGTGACCATCATAGGAAGGTCTAGCTCTGTGCACCTTTCCTCGGTGAGTGAGGCGCAGATCAGGCCTTTCCCATGGGTAGCCATAAAGTTTACCTTTTCCGGGGTGATCAGTTCGGCAGCACAGATGAAATCCCCTTCATTTTCCCTGTCCTCGTCATCAACTACGATAATGATCTTACCGTTCCTGATATCTTCCAGGGCCTCATCAATGGTATTCAATCTAATCCTGGATTCTACTTGTTGGTTGCCAGACATTATGCTTTATTCCTCCAATATATTTTATAAAACCGGCCAAAAGAGCCAGGTTCATTAAGACAAAATGTGAAATGAACCGCAAAGGTAGGCTATGGATTTTAATTTTCCTCAGAAAATGATCAATAAGCGGAAGGGCTATGACGGTCACTTGCAGGAGAGCAAGTACCAGATAGATGAGATGCCAGGAGCTGAGATAAATGGATAGGGTCAGGGTGAGGAGGACCAGAAAGGGCACTATCCAGCGAATCACCTTGTGCGAAAAGAAGCAGAAGCTCACACCCGGGTAGGGTGAAAACAGGAGGGACCCGAATTCAGCCAGGTTCTGGAAATTTCCGGCCGAGATCCTTTTCTTCCGCCTGAATTCCTCTTTAAGGTTGTTGGAGACATCCTCGAACACCTGTGCTTCTACGTTGCTGATGCATTGAAAACCCTGCTTCAGCACAGCCATGTTGATGTAGAAGTCATCCACCAGGAAGTTATCCGGTACGGGCTTGTAAAGCGATTTCCTGACGGCATAGCATCCACCAAAGGGACCCATCATGGATCCCCAGAGCTGGCTCTCATGCTGTTTGATTTTTACTTCCCGGCTGATGTAGTATTTCTCCTGGTGCGAGATCCCGTCTTTTTTAAGCCGGGTATTGATCATCCGGGTGTCCACAAGCCCTGTCTTTTCAGATTTGAAATGCCTGGCCACCTGGGACAGGGTGTTCCTGTCCACCATCACGTTGGCATCTGTGATCACCAGGACCTCTCCCTTTGAGTATCCCGCCAGCTCGTTGATTACCCCCGGTTTTCCTTTCCTTTTCTCAAAAAGGTGAACATGAACGATGGAGTGAAGTTCCCCCAGTTGTTTTAATATCTGATTGGTACGATCCGTAGAGGCATCCGATCCCACCAGGATCTCCATGCGATTGGCCGGGTAATCGCTTTTTAGCAGGGAATTGATCTTTTCTTCAATGACTGTTTCCTCGTTGAATGCGGAAATAAGTACCGACAGGTTTGGGTATTCATCAGGTTTGAACAGGTCTTCAGAGATCTTTTTATTCCTGGCCATCCATTGCAACAGAACCGGGAACAGGAGGTAGGAATAAAAAATCAGGAAAAGACTGACCCAGAATATTACCTGAAGAAGAATCATACCTGTGTTTTGAAAAACTGGCTTAAGCGGGTTGAAAGCCCAAAGGTATCAAAATTCTGTGTAATAAGATCTCTGGATGTACTTAAGGTCCGGGCCAGATCCACCTCCTCATTCAGAAGGCTAATCAATTGACTAGTAAAGATATAGGAGTCATCCGAGACAAATACGCTTCGTGTATTTTCTGCCGGAATGCCATCCATTCCTGTGTGTGTGGTAACCACTGGTCTGCCCAGGGCCATTCCTTCCAGGATCTTGATCCGTATCCCGCTTCCGGTGAGTAAGGGAACCACCATGACCCTGTAGGACTGCATAAATTTTCGGGCATCCTTTACCTCGCCATGGTAGGTGATATTTGGATGCCTCAGCCTCTTTTCAAAATGCTTCGGGGCATTCCTTCCAGCCACATGGAAGCTGAGTCCGGGTACTTTCTCAAGCACCTGATGGAACACTTTGTCCAGAAACCATAAAAGTCCTTCCTGGTTAGGCAGCCAGTCAAGTGCCCCGATAAAGAAAATGCTAGGTTCGGAGGGAAGGGGAGAGATGGGGTAGTCCCTGATGGATAAACCTGTGGGACAGGTCTGCATGGCCTGATCACATCCGTGGGATTTGAAATAGTCTGCATCGGTCTGACTGATGGGTATCAGACAATCCGATTGACGGGCTATTTTCATTTCAAATTTCTCCAATCTTAAGGCCATGTTTTTAAGATACAGCCTTCTCCAGGGAGACTTCTCATTTGTAGCTTTCTTTTTCCAGATCAGGTGCTCCACATTATGAGTCCTGAGCGAGATGGTGGCAGAGCTCATCTTCCGGATGTCGGCCAGGTAGTGTCCCAGATAGGGGCCCTCAAGCTGTATTATATCAAAACGCTCTTTGCCAAGCAGGGCTATAAGCTGTGCCCTGTATTCGGGGATGTTAAAACGCTGTGCAATATATGGTTCCCTGGAAAACACCAGGTTTAGAATCATGCGTACCGGCTTTATGGAATTGTCACAATCCACTCCCATAAACCTGATGGTTCCGCCGATCTCCGGAGGGATTTCCTGAACCGGGAAGGCGTGCTTGCTTGTATTCAGGGCCAGGCAGCTGAGCTCATTGCCCGCATCCCTCAGACCGGTAAGCATGTTGAGGGTTGCTATGGAACCCCCGTCTTTGGGAGGATAGGGAAGCTTGTTGGTGAGGATCAGGATCTTCATTTGGTCCGGGAAGGTTTGCGTAAAAAGTGCATGAGTTTCTTGAACCAGCTGAAATAGGTTTCAATGTTCATGATAACGGAATCGTTTGCAGCCTTATAAGTAAGCCAGACACTTACAGGTACCAGTATAAAGGTAGAGATCCACATACCTGCAAATGGCAGGAGAATGTTTTCCCGCACAAATTTTTCGCCCATCATGGAGATCACATAGTAGATCAGGAAGATTAACACACTGACAATGACTGGCATGCCAAGTCCGCCTTTCCGGATGATAGCGCCCAGGGGAGCACCTACAAAAAAGAAAATCAGGCAGAGGATGGAAAGGGTGAATTTACGCTGGATCTCAATCTGGTATCGCCTTAACCTGGATAATTTCCAGTCGGCCGTTCCCACATTGGAAGTTGTGACAGACTTGTTACTGCGGGCAAAATTGATGGCCAGAGTAATGGCGCGTCTTTTTTCCAGTTTAGTCAATTGTGCATAAGCAGAGTCCACATGGATCTTCTGGATTACGCTCACCGAGTCCTTTTGCTCCAATTCGGTGCCGGCGGGATGCAGTTGATTCCTTTTGATCAACAGATCTTTCCGTTTGCCGGTCAGGGATTTGTCAATGGTATTTTCGAATTTATCCAGGACCACATCCAGATCCTCGATAAGCGAATCCTCGAAATGTTGTAACTGCGAAATGTTAAGCATGGAGTAAGAGTTCCGGAAGAGCTTGTCATCGCTCCGGTTCAGGCCGAATCCTGTCATTTCGATGATGATCTCCTGGAATTCGAAGCGGTCCCTTCTATGGGGGTAGCTTTTAATATGCCGGTCCTCTTTCTTTTGCTTCTGAAGTTCATTGTAGGAGTGCCCGTTGTACAGGGTGAGCAGGAGATGTTTTTCATCGGCCGACATTTTCATATAACCCGAATCGGCCACAGTAACCCTTACATTGCCCTGCTTTTCGGTATGGTCAAATATGAGAATATCCTTCAGGAGGCTGGTTTTGCTGTCTTTATCTCCGATCCTGATTGAATATCCCTCCAGTGCATTGTCAAAAACCCCTGGTTTGATGGTCATTTCCGGCCTTTGCTGTTGAATATCGTAAAGGAGTGAACGCATTTTCAGGTTGGTCACAGGCATTACATAATTGGCGAATATAAATGCACTTACTGAAAGGAGGACCGAAATAACCATTACAGGAGCCATGATCCTGACCAGGGAAATCCCGGAGGATTTAAAAGCAAGCAGCTCCAGGTTTTCCGCCAGGTTCCCGAATGTCATCAGGCTGGCCAGCAACACCGCCAGGGGCATGGCCATGGGCACAAGGCTTGCACTGGTATATACCAGAAATTCGGCAATAATATTCATTTCCAGGCCCTTTCCGATCAGATCGTCGATGTACTTCCAGAGAAATTGCATGAGAAGCACAAAAATGACGAAGAAGAAGGTCAGGAACAGCGGACCAATGAAAGACTTTATGACCAGTAAATGAAGCTTTTTCACACCAAGCCTGTTCTATACAGTTATTTCAACGAAAACAAAGTTAACTTATTTTGGGTGAACTGTGAATGGTGAACTGTGAATGGTGATCAGTGATTGGGGATCGGGGATCAGAGGCCTATGGCATGTTTTAATCCGGATATCTGGGTGTCCCAGAGGTCAATGGCGTCATCTTTTTCATCATCCTCAGCAAAATCGGTTATTAAGAGGGCCACATCACCGGTCAGTTCATCGGTATGAATCCTGAATTCAAAGAAAGAATCATCATCTTCATCCTCCTCCCAGCGGAAACGGATGAATTTATTGGCCTTCTTCTGCAAAACTGATGCGTCCTGCTCGGTACCTTCCCAGATAAAGGTAAATTTCCCTTTTCTAAGATTGACATTATCTGCAAACCACTCTGAAAGTCCCTCAGGAGTGCTTAACCTAGAAAACAGAATATTGGGAGATGTGTTGAGTGTGTATTCAAGCTCGTATTTAGTCTTCATGCGGTGAGGGAATTAGTACATAATTCTGCCGTCTATGCAATATAAGAAAATTCTCTGGATTTCAAAATCCGGTCCGTTGAGCAATGCACAGGGGATCAAATAAATAAAATGATTATAAAAAAGTCTCATTGCATAATTCTTCTGGGAAAGTCCCTATATTTACGGATTTCCATTTAAGTAAACTAACTTATACTATGATCTCAAAGAGTAAAAGCAACAAAAGTGTCGTTATTATTGTGATCGCCAGCATTGCGGCCACCGGCGGACTACTTTTCGGGTTTGACACGGGAGTTATATCCGGTGCAATCCCCTATTTACAGAACTATTTTGAAATAACCGATTCTCAGGTTGAGAATATTACTGCACTGGGACTTATTGGTGCCGTGGTTGGTGCTTTGCTTACAGGAAGAATTACCGATTACCTGGGGAGGAAGAAAGTGATCCTGGCCTCTGCGTTTGTTTTCGCTACCGGAGCCGTCTGGACAGGCTTTGCGCCCTCTGTAACCCAACTGATGATTTCCCGTTTTTATCTTGGACTTGCCATTGGTGTTTCATCGTTTGCTGTTCCCTTGTATATCTCAGAGATTTCACCCACAAAAATCAGGGGAACCCTGGTATCCATGTTCCAGTTATTAATTACCGTTGGCATCCTGGCGGCCTATCTTAGTAATACTGTCTTTGCTGATGACCATAACCTGGAGTGCTGGCGCCCCATGCTATATGTGGGGGTAGTACCTGCCTTGATTCTGTTTATCGGGATGTTTTTCCTGCCTGAAACACCACGCTGGTTGATGAGCAAGGGACGCGAAGAGGAGGCTCGAAAAGTACTGGATAGGATTGAAAGTCCGGAGTTTATTGATGATTCCATATCTGCGATGAAGAGCGATATTGCTATTGATAAAAGACAGGAAGGCTTTAGGGAGATTTTCAAACCGTGGCTGAGAAATGCACTGATTATTGCCGTGGGAATCATGTTCTTTCAGCAGTTTGTGGGGATCAATACAGTTATCTATTACGCTCCGAAGATATTCCTTGCAGCAGGATTTGATGGCGCTGAAAAAGCTATTCAGGCATTAGTGATAGTAGGTGTGGTCAATGTGCTCTTTACCATTGTATCCTTGTTTGTCATTGATCGCCTTGGTCGAAGGAAACTCTATTTCATTGGGCTGACCGGTATCTTTTTTGCGCTGATATCTATGGGACTTGGTTTCATGCTTCCGGGAGCTGGCAAATGGTTTCTGGTGATCTCCATGCTTGTCTATATCGCTTTTTTTGCCATCAGCCTTGGCCCATTAGGCTGGTTAATGGTAACCGAAGTGTTTCCTACCAGGGTTCGTGGTCTGGGTGCTTCCATCGGTTCTTTATCCAACTGGGGATTTAACACCCTTGTTGTATGGACATTTTTTAAAATGGCCAATGCCATTGGCAACGCCAGAGAGGTTGTGGTTCCTGAAGGAAAGGACCTGTCGGAAATTTGTCCCTCATGTGTGGGGGGTGTATTCTGGGTCTTTGCAGCTGTTGCATTGATCGGACTGGTCTGGGGATATTTCTTTATGCCGGAAACCAAAGGTGTTTCACTTGAGAAGATCGAAGAGCACTGGAGGAAAGGCGGGAAACCCAGGAAACTCGAAAAATAACAAGAAAAACCGGTCACAGTACCGGTTTTTTTAACTTTAGGTGTTCGATAGACATCATAAAAACCCTGAAAAAATGATGAGTTTTCTTGAGATTGCCCGAAAAAGATATTCCTGCCGCTTATATGATTCCAGGCCTGTGGAACAGGATAAGCTGGACCTGATCCTTGAGGCAGGAAGGGTGGCCCCTTCGGCCGTAAATTTTCAGCCCTGGCACTTCTATGTGATCCGTGAGGCGGATGACCTGCAGAAATTTCATGCGGCTTACCACAGGGAGTGGTTCCGGACTGCACCCTGCGTGATCGTTATCTGCGGAGATCACAGTCAATCCTGGAAAAGGAAGGCGGATGGAAAGGATCACAGTGATATTGATGCGGCCATTGCTGCCGACCACATGACCCTACAGGCCACCGAGCTGAGTTTGGCCACCTGCTGGATCTGCAACTTTGATGTGGGGAAGACCAGGAAATTGCTTGGACTGGCCGATCACCTGGAACCGGTGGTGTTCCTGCCTGTGGGCTATCCCCTGGATGAGGTCGATCCGCACCGGCATGCAGAGAAGCGCAAAGCGCTCTCGGAGATAGTAAGTTATGGGCTGGTTAAATAGGGATTAAAGCGGAGCTGCTTTACAGGTACTGTTCCAGACGGTACCTGAGAAATGGATCAATAATTACTGTGAATTCTCTGTTCACTTCCAGGATCCCTTTCTTTTCCAGGTTTTTTTTGATTCGGGCAACATTAGCAGATCTTCCAAGATCATATTTTTCGAGGGATTCTCTTGAACAGATCCTTTGGGTGTCATTTAAAAGTGCCCGTAAATAATTGAATTGCTTCTCAGTTAGCTGCTCGAGGAAGTGAGTTGTATAGGGCTCAGATTCTAAAGCCATGCATTTAAATGCTGCCTCTGCTATGGACCTAGTGCAGGTGTGATCGGTCCTCATATATGCATGCCAGCAAAGCACTTGAAGAAAATGGAGATGGTTGTCAGTAACTAGTGATATATAGGCAGCAGCATCACGCTCGATTGTCTTACCGGCATTGAAGAAAAGACCTTTCACATAGGAAATGTGGCTCCTGCTTATATTTTTATACTGGTAATATACTTTGGCAAAGCTAGGAAAGGGCTTGCCCGGACCACGAAAGTGAGTTTTAAAAAAATGGCGGTTGTGTCCCGAAATACAGTAAGCACAATTTTTTTGCATTCTCCAGCAATAGTTGAGTTTACTGAGGACCTGGCGGCTGTTCTTAAAACGATCAATTTGTTGAAAATTTGAAATAAAGAGGATCAGTTTGACCTTTCTTCTGGATGCTAAGGTTTCTGTGAGACTCATCATGCTGATATCGGGTTCCCGCAGGTTGAGATGATCTGGGACTTTCGCTGAAAAGGTTCTGTATAGTTTCTGAATAAACTTTCTGATAAAAGTGTTTTTGTCATAAATAGCCTCCAGATCAAAATAAAGCACCCTGATATCCTGGTATTCTTCGGTGATCTGAAATCCAATATCTCTAAGTAGTATGGTTTTTCCCCAGCCACGATGTGCAACAACGACAACATTTTTCAAGGCTGCAAGATTTGGGGAGATAAGTTCCCGCAGGTATTTATGACCTGGTAAATTGCTCCCTCCGGTAGACTGGTTCAGGAAAAGCTGTATATCCATTTCGCTCATTCAGAATGTAACTAAGATGTTATATTTCTTAATGTGCCTTCATCTATAATATCGCAGGGTTTTTTGAAAGATCTTGTAAGTATCAAATAATAAGATATTTATAGATGGGCTAATTTGATTAGTATTCCTCACTGCATTTGAAATCACAAAAATGTAACTTCCTGGTTACATTCTATTTTTACAAAAAGGGGATAGGGAGAAAGAACACATTTCAAGGAATTATTTCTTTCCCGATTTTGGTGAATTCATCGCAATTAATTAACTTACTGTTAATAAATGACCATTAGTCATTAAATATATTTGAGTCATGGGAATTACCGAAAGAAAGGAGAGAGAAAAACAACAACGAAGGGAAGGGATTATTCAGGCTGCGGAAAAAGTCTTCTTTAGCAAGGGCTTTGATCACTCAACTATGGATGATATAGCCGATGAAGCAGAGCTGAGCAAGGGTACGCTTTATCTCTATTTTAAGAGTAAAGATGTACTGCATATGGAGGTGGCAAAGAAAGCCATCATCCTCTTAAATACATGCACAAGCAGAGCTGCAGATAAAGGAACAAACGCCCTTGAAAAACTGCGTCAGATGGGCCGGGCTACCATTGATTTTTTCAGAACTTATCCCGATCATATGAAAGCAATAATAGCCCTCACTGGAATTGAATCGGGGAGATTGGGCCTTACGACAACTGATGTACAGGGCATCCTCTACGATGTATCTTCTGTGGGTATGGTCTTAGAACTGGTGGAGCAGGGAGTGAAGGATAAGCTGATCCGGAGTGATATTCCACCTGTCTTGATAGCTCATACACTATGGATGCAGTTAATGAGTGTGATCCAGTTTGTAAGTGTGGAAGAATCACTCTTCGATTTGCTTGAGCTGTCACCTGATAAGGTTTATGAGAGTCATTTTGAGTTGGTATTAAATGGAATAAAGTCATGAAACAGTTCCTGAGTTGCCTTATCATTCTTGGCCTGGGTGGATCTGTGCTTTGCGCACAAAACCAGTTGCTCGATGATTATATCAGAGAAGGATTGCAATCCAACCAGGGTCTGAAACAAAAACAACTTGACTACAGCTCGAATCTTTCTGCTCTTAAGGAGGCCCGGGGACTGTTTCTGCCCGATCTGAGTCTGAATGCACGCTATACGGTAGCCGGAGGGGGACGAACCATTCTTTTCCCGGTGGGGGACCTGTTGAATCCTATTTACAGCACGCTCAATATGTTAACTGAATCTGAGATCTTTCCACAGATTGAGAACCAGGAGTTTCCATTTCTGCGTCCAATCGAACATGAGACTAAAGTAAGACTGATACAGCCTATTTACAATAAGGAGCTTATCGCCAATTATAAAATCCGGAAACAATACACCGAAATCGCACGCATCGATGTGGACCGGTACAAAAGAGAGCTGATCAGGGAAATTACCAAGGCCTATTATGAACATCAGAAGGCCACAAACCTGGTAAAACTTGCCGATACCACCTTGGCGCTGGTGACTGAAAACCTGAGGGTAAGCCAGCGGCTCTATGAGAATGATAAGGTAACCATCGATGCTGTGTACAGGTCCGAATCGGAACTGAGCAAGGTGGAGGTACAGCGCGCACAGGCCAATAATTTTCTGGAAGCATCCAGGTCCTATTTCAATTTCCTTCTGAACCGCCCACTGGAAACAGGCGTGGAACTGCTGACCATGACTCCGCTTCCTGTGGCAGTGAGCCTGGATGAGGCCAGTGAACTGGCCATTCAGAGCAGGGATGAATTGCTTCAGATAGAACAGTACCAGCAACTTAATGTGCATGTGACCGATTTACACAGAGGAAAGAATATCCCGGGCCTTTTTGGGGTGGTGGATTACGGATTCCAGGGAGAGAAGTACAGTTTTACCCATGAGGATGATTTTGTGATTGCATCCCTGGTGATGAAATGGAATATTTTCCAGGGTTCGACCAACCGCCAGAAGGTTCAGCAATCCAAAATTGACGGGGAGAAACTGGATGAGTTGTATTCTGAAACTCAACAGCAGATCCGCCTGGAGGTGATTAATTACTACTATGCCCTTGAGGCAGCATATAAGTCGGTTCAATCGGCCCTGAAACAAACCCGTTCAGCCCAGAGGGCCTATGATCTGATTAACAGGAAGTACACTGAAGGACAGACTTCCCTGCTCGAGCTGATTGATGCACGAAGCAGTCTGACCGGTGCAGTAGCAAACTCTATTATTGCCGGCAGTGATTTTTTCAGCAGCCTGGCCGATTTTGAATTTGCCATGGGCACCACCGATCCCAAAAACTATTAATGCATATCCATGAGAAACCTGACTGCTTCTTTTGCCTTCTTTTTGCTGGTGCTGACCGGGTGTGATCCACAGCCTGAGAAAGCGACAGCCACAGATAAACCGATTAATGTAAGGGTTCAGGCTGTGGATCTGTTAGCATATAAAATCCCCGTCAGGGTTACCGGACGGCTGAGCACAAGCACCGAAATGAAACTGAGTTTTAAGACCGGAGGCATCGTGAAGCAGCTTAAAGCCAGGGAAGGTGAAACTGTGAAGCGGGGGGATGTGCTGGCTTTGCTTGATCTTTCTGAGATTCAGGCCCAGGTCATTCAGGCCGGCATTGGCCTGGATAAAGCTCAAAGGGATCTTACCCGGGCCGGAAATCTCTACCGTGACAGTGTAGCAACCCTGGAGCAATATCAGAATGCAGAGTCTGCTTACGAGCTTGCTAAAGCGCAAAAGAGGATCGCAGATTTTAACCTGGAGTATTCTCAGATCAGGGCACCGACCAATGGCAAGATCCTGAAACTGCTTGTGGAAGCAAGTGAAATGATTGCCCCGGGCTTTCCGGCAATCCTCTTTGCATCCACTGAAAACGACTGGGTGGTAAGGGTTTCGGTAACGGATAAGGATATAGTAAAGCTGGCGCTGGGAAATTCGGCCATTGTGGGCATGGATCCCTTCCCGGGAACAGAGTTCAAAGCCCTAGTCAATGAATTGGGAACTGTGGCTGATCCGGTAACCGGGACTTACGAAGCAGAATTAGTCATTGTACATCCGCATTCCGAGTTTAGAACGGGATTTATCTCGAGGGTGGATATCTATCCCAGAAAGCTCCATCGATCACTGGTGGTACCCATTGAAGCGCTTCTGGATGCAAGCGACAATACGGCCCACGTTTTTATCTATGACAGGGGCAAGGCAAGCAGAAGGAGAATCCGTACCGGGACCATCCTGAATGACCAGGTGGTGGTTATGGATGGGATTTCTGAAGGAGAACTGGTGATTACCGATGGTGCAAAGTACCTGAGCGACAACACCGGGGTAAATGCTGTTAACCTGAAAGATCCCTCTCAGCCATGAGACTCCCGAGATTTGCCATAGATAATTCTTCTTTTACCTGGATGGTCTTTGTGTTTCTGACCTTCGTGGGGGTTCGTGCCCTGGTGACCATGCCCAGGACCGAAAATCCGGAAGTAAGCGTACCCGGATCATCCATCATTGTTGTGATGCCGGGAGCCAGCTCCATTGATATGGAGAAAATGGTGGCCCTTCCTGTGGAGGAAGCTCTGAATGAGCTGGAAGATATTGAGATGATTATTTCAGATGTCAGGGACGGGATCGCCATTGTGTCTGTCGAGTTTGAATTCAGTGCCGATCCTGATGAGAAATATGATGAGGTAGTTCAGCAGGTGAACGGCATTCGCAGCACACTTCCTGAGGAGATAGTGCAGCTTGAAATGTGGCAGTGGACCATCTCTGATATGGCCATGATGCAATTGGCACTTATCTCTGAGACAGAACCGTATGCAGAGCTTGAGAAGACCGCAGAGAATCTTCAGAAGCGCATTGAAAAGATCCGGAGTATTAAGAAAGTCAGCTATTATGGTTTGCCCGGACAGGAAATCCACATTCACCTTGATTTTGAGAAAATGGCAATGGTCAATACCTCCCTGGAACATATAGTCAGGGCCATTGAAACCAACAATGCCAATATCCCGGGAGGGGATGTACAGCTGGGGCCTGCCAATCTGAGTGTGAAGTCGTCAGGCTCATTCCAGGAACTTGATGAGATCAGGAACTGTGTGGTGAATTCTTATCAGGGAAGACTGATTTATCTCAGGGATCTGGCAGAGCTTGAGTTCGGCTATGAGGAGCAAACCCACCTTACCAGGTTCGGGGCAAAAAATATGCCGCGGGGGGAGGGTGGCGGTCACCGCTCCATTTTCTTAGGGATCAGTCAGAAAGAGGGATTGAATGTACTGACCACTGCAGAAGAACTTCTGCCCGTGATAGAAGATTTCAGGAAAGATTTGCCCGGGGACATGGCACTGGAAATCGTCTACAGTCAGCCCAAAACTGTCGAAAAGCGGATCAATGGATTTATTAATAACCTCTTACAGGGGATGTTGCTGGTGGGACTCATTATCTTCTTTTCACTGGGCCTGCGATCCTCCATCGTGGTAGCACTGGCCATTCCTCTCTCCCTGACCATCGGTCTGGGTTTTGTGGATTTTTCCGGATTTGGGCTTCAGCAGATCTCCATTGCGGGACTGGTGGTGGTGCTTGGTATGCTGGTGGATAATTCCATTGTGATGGTGGAGAATATTAACCGCTTCCTGCAGATGGGCCACAAAAGGAGGGAAGCATCCATCCTGGCTGCTTCAGAGATTGGCTGGCCGGTGATCACGGCCACCCTGACCACCATTCTTGCATTTGTCCCCATAGCTGCCATGCCCGATGAAACGGGAGAATTTATTAAGTCACTTCCGGTCACCATTATAATCACACTGACCGTCTCGCTGCTGATCGCGCTCACTTTCACTCCAATGATCACCAGTAAACTGTTTAAGGAACGAAAGGCTGAGGCCATGGAAGCCACTGGCTTTGGCAGGGTGCTGAAATGGATCATTGAGCATCCCTTCAGGGCAAGCCTGAAACTGGCATTGAAAAGACCTGCGCTTACCCTGATTCTTGCCCTGCTGTACCTGCTCGGATCATCCATGATGTTCAAATATGTGGGTGTCAGTTTTTTTCCCAAGGCTGAACAGGCCAATTTAATGATCCAGGCCACCCTTCCGGAAGGGTCCAGTCTGGATCGCACTGACCAGGTGACCCGGTATATGGAAAGAGTTCTGGATACCATTCCAGATGTGAAGTATTATGCCAGCAATGTGGGACACGGCCATCCAAGGATTTATTACAATGTATTCCCAAGAAGGAATGATATGCGCTATGCTGAGATCTATGTGGAATTGTACCAGCGTGAGGCTGCATCCTTTGATAAACTTCTGGCCGGGCTCAGGGATGAGTTTGATGGCTATCCCGGGGCCCGTATACGGGTGAAGGAGTTTGAACAGGGCCCGCCCTTCGATGCACCGGTTCAGGTTTTCCTCACCGGAGAAGACCTTGATGTGTTGCGGGAGATATCTTCCGATGTGGAAGGATTCATTCAGCAGCAGCCGGGAGCCATCAACATTGAGAACCAGTTTGTAAAAACCAATACCGAACTCCTGTTCGACATTAATAAGGAGAAGGCGAATATGCTGGGAGTTCCGGTGATTGAGATTGACCGGACCATCCGCACCGCGATCTCCGGAATCGGCATTTCAAAATTCAGGGATAAAACAGGAGAGGAATACAGCATCATCCTGAAAATGGATCAGGGAGAGGAATTTGAACTGGAACAACTGGACCGGATCTATGTATCTTCCCTGTCGGGCCGGCAAATCCAAATGAAGCAGTTTGTGGATGTGAAACTGCAACAGGTTCCCAGCTCCATCAGCAGGTATGACATGGAACGAACTGCCGAGATCTTAGCCGATGTACGTTCGGGCTATACACTGGATGAGGTAATGGATCCGGTCCTGGAAAGCCTGGAGCAATATCCCATGCCGGCTGGCTACAGCTATACCATTGGTGGAGAACTGCAGAGCCGCTCCGATTCATTCGGGGGCATGGCCAATGCTGTGCTTATAGCCCTTATTTCAATTTTCTCCGTTCTTGTGCTGCAATTCAGGTCTTTCAGGCAGCCCCTGCTCGTATTCCTGGCCATTCCTTTTGCATTTACGGGAATGATCTGGGCCCTGCTGATTACCGGTAACACCTTTTCATTCACAGCATTTGTCGGACTTACAAGCCTGGTGGGTATTGTGGTGAATAATTCGATCATCCTGGTGGATTATATCAATATCCTGAGAAAACGAGGGGAATCCCTCAGCGATGCACTGAGAATGGCTGCAGAAATCCGGCTTACCCCCATTGTACTCACTGCGCTTACCACCATTGGCGGTCTCTTACCTCTTACCCTGAGGGGAGGCTCCATGTGGGCTCCCATGGGATGGACGATCATCGGCGGTTTGCTGGTATCCACCCTGCTTACCCTGATTATAGTACCGGTAAGCTATAAGCTGTTGGCGAATAACTGATCCCCGGGAAGTGGTGGAGCTGTTGAAAGATGAGCGGGAAGGAGAGGTACGAATCCGTGATCTGAGGTAGTTTGTCAATACTCCTGACTGTTTTGTCAACAACCCCGGGCTATTTGCCTTAAAATCTTCCTGTGGAAAACCCTGTGGATAAAAGCTTTATTCACGCATAGCGATATCTGCTATATTTAAAGTATGAGGATACTGAGAAGGGTTTTCGTGTGCTTGCTGGTAGCATCTACAGTTACACTTAGCGGACAGTATACCAAAGAATTTAAACGTATTTTCTTTGATGCTTCCTATTTATATGAGACAGGATTTTACGAGGAGGCACTGAAAAGGTATAACAATCTCCTGGCTCTGGATCCGGGCAACTGCAACATCATGTTCCATTGTGGTGCATGTTGCCTGAATATCCAGGGAAGTGAACTGGAGGCCCTTACATATTTGGAAAAGGCAGTGAAATGTGCAACACCCGAATACAGGGATAATGCTCCTGATGAATCCAGATCACCTGTTCTTAGCTACTTTATGCTTGGAAGGGCGTATCACCTGAATTACGAGTTTGATCAGGCCAGAGAGAATTATGAAGCTTACCTGGAGCAGGGGAAGGATGAAGATCCTCTGGAACTGGATTATGCCAGTTTACAGATTGAAGCATGCGGAAGGGCTGAAGCAGTGAGGGATACCCCCCCTTCATTCAAATTTCACAGCCTGCTGGACCACTTCGACGAATACCTGCCCTCGTGTAGCAATCCGGTGATATCGGGTGATGGCAATACCCTGATTTTTCTGGTGGACTTTCCCAATGACAAAAAGGTTATGGAAACTACCCATAGCGGTGAGTTCTGGTCAAAACCAAGAGTTATAAACAGTGAGATAGGGATGGTGGGGGAGACTTATCCGGTAAGCCTTTCCTACGATGGGAAAGAACTCTACCTGGCGCATGAGTACTACTCTCATTCGGATATCCTGGTATCTGCTTTTGAAAATGGCTCCTGGTCAGAAGCCAAAGAGTTGGGGCACAACATCAACGGCCGGACTTCAGAAACCCATGCCAGTATTTCCAGAGACGGCAATAAGCTTTATTTTACCAGTGATGCCAGGGGAGGCATGGGAAGCTTCGATATTTATGTCTCTACAAAAAACGGGAAAGATCAATGGGGGGTTCCGGAGAACCTGGGTTCGGTCATTAACACCAAATATGAAGAACATACACCCTTTATATCGAGCAATGATTCCATCCTCTTCTTTAGCTCTCAGGGACATGCTTCCATGGGGGGGACTGATGTGTTTTATTCTGTACTGGGGCCGGATGGAACCTGGGGGGAGCCAGTGGGTCTGGGGGCTCCGGTAAACACCACCGGTGAGGACGTCTTCTTTAATCCGGGATGGAATGAACTGGATGGGGTATATGCTGTCAGGAAAGAGGATGATCCTTCGTCCAATGCCATTAACATGGTGATTGAGCTGGACCCGGATGCACCGCTGATCGTGGAGGAAGAGGCGATCGACTCTACGGAGGAAGAGGTGGTCAACTCTACCGAGGAAGAAAGTTCAGGAGTTGCGGATACTGTAATAATAATTCAGAAAGCCCCGCTAACCACCGGCTTATTAACCAGCATTCCTTTTGAATTCAGTAAATACACCCTGAATACGGAAGCCAGGCTGGAAGTGAAGATCCTGGCCGAATTTTTAACGGACAACCCGGAAACAGAGGTCCTGCTGACGGGCCACACCGATGCCACAGGTCCTTCTGAGTTTAATATGTTATTATCCATGCAACGGGTCGATAAGGTGGCAGAATACCTGGAGAGTAAGGGGGTTCAGAGCAGCAGGATTAAAGTGGAGGGAAAAGGAGAAGATGCTCCCATCGCCATTAATTATTCCACGGACAGAAAAGAACTCATACTGGGCAGGTACCTGAATCGTCATGTGATAGCCACTGTGACCGGTGATTCCCTGCCTATGCCATCAATTATGTCAGGGCTTTATGTGCCCAGAAGCTTAAGGAACGACGAAGGCAAGGGGAATGCAGCTCCAGCCAGGTCGTACAGCTTCACCATCCAGGTAAAAGCAAGTTATAGTCCCATTAACTCCGCAACATTCAAGGAGTTAGATCATGTGGAAGAATATGTTTGCAGCGATGGCTATTATCGCTATGCCACCGGCAGCTTCCCGGATTTTGCCACGGCCAGGGACCACCTGGAAGAGATGCAAAAGCTGGGTTTCGAGGATGCTTTTATCCAGAGTATTAATTACTATAATCGGGTCCGGAATTAAGAACTACCCGTCCCCCGGGCTTCGCCTTATCTTCTGTCATGGCGAAGCCCTATTCGTTACGCTGTTAATTATGTTAAAGCCTATTATTTAGATCGATTTTAAATAGTAAGTTGCACCTGATAATTAAATGCATCTTACTATGATACGGACTTTCATAGCATTAGCACTTCTAACAGTCTTTATTTTAAATACCCGGGCCGATGATGATAATCCGCCGGCCGCCTACGGTTCTATTACAGGGAATGTAATCGATGCTTTATCCAAGGAGCCCCTGCCCTTTGTCAATGTGGTGGTAAGGAACCATGGGGATTCAATTCTTACCGGAGGAATCACCGATGAAAACGGGAAATTTGTCATAAAGAAGGTCCCTGAGGGTTCAAATAAGGTGGAAATCCAGTTTATCGGTTACGAAAAGATCACCAAAGAGATTGATGTCTCCCGTGCCAAATCAAAACATAACCTGAGTACCATCAACCTCAGTGAAAGCAGCCTGGAGCTGGAGGAGGTAGTGGTAAGGGGTGAATTATCCACCGTAACCCAGAAAATTGACCGGAAGGTGATTAATGTGGGCAAGGACCTGACCTCCACCGGGACCACTGCTTCGGAGTTGCTGAATAATGTGCAATCGGTAAGCGTGGACAGTCAGACGGGAGAGATCAGCCTGAGGGGCAATGAAAATGTGAAGATCCTGGTGGATGGAAGGCCCACCAATGTGAGTGCAGCGCAGCTTCTTCAGCAGATTCCCTCTTCTTCTATTAAAAGCATAGAATTAATTACCAATCCTTCAGCCAAATACAATCCGGAAGGCATGAGTGGCATCATCAACATTGTGTTGTATAAAAATGCCACCCTGGGTCTGAATGGAAATATCATTGGGGGAATCACTGCAGGAAAGAACCTGAGGTACAATGGGGCTATGGATGTGAACTACCGGAAGGGAAAAGTAAATGTATTTGCGAACTATGGAGGAAATACGGGAAGCAGAGAAAGTGGCGGGAATATCTGGCGGACCGATAATGCATCCCATTCGCTGTTTGCAAGTACTGGTGAAAACACCTCCCATCTGTTTAAGGCAGGTGCCGACTTTTATCTGAATAAGTACAACACTATTTCGGTATATACCACCCAGAATCTCTATGACGGATACAATCAGACAAGTACCATGATTAGTTTCGAAGATGTGCTGAACAGCGATCATATCAAGGAGATCTACAGTCATAACCATACGGGCACCTATAACCTGAATTATTTAAAGGATTTTGGCAAAGAAGGAGGGCACAACATTGAATTTGAAATCTCCCATTCCCTTACAGATAAGGCCGAGGAGGGATATTTTGCAGAAATCATGAATCCGGCCGACCTGACTTCCAACTATTGGGACCAGAAGTATGATGCCATATCAAGTACCATTGCCAACCTGGATTATACCAATCCCCTGACAGAGAATGCCAGGCTGGAACTGGGACTGGAGACCAGGTTCAGGAATGCAGATAACCGCTATGATACGGACAGGCATCAGTGGTATCTGAGCGGGCCCATGCCCAATACCTCTTTTACCTATGACCGGAACATTTATTCGGCTTATACCAATTATGAGCAGCAACTGGGAAAGTTTTCCATGCAACTGGGAGTCAGGGTGGAGCAATATGATGTGGAAGCCATATTCAATGAGGCGGATGATACTCAGACCTATACGGACAGCAGGCTGACAGCCTACCCTTCCGCTTTTATTAGCTATTCTCCGGGCGAAAAGAACCAGTTCCAGGTGAGCTACAGCCGCCGTGTGGACCGTCCGGGTATTGGCCAGGTAAATCCCATCAGATCTAACTGGTCAACCCCTCTTCTTGTGTTTGTGGGAAATCCGGAATTGCGCCCGCAGTTCACCAACTCCTACGAAGTGAATTATACCCGCCGTCTGAAGAAAGGTTCTGTCTCGGCAGGAGTGTTCTATCGTCGAATCAATGACAACATCATCCGGTATGGAGATCCCGATCCCCTGGATAACAATAAGATTTTGCTTTCCTGGGCTAATGCTGAAGGAGAAGACAGGTACGGAGTAGAAATGTCGGGCATGTACCGTCCCTGGAAATGGTGGAACATCAATGCCAGCTTCGATGTGTATTCCCAACTGATGACCGGGTATGCTTTCGGAGATTATGTGGAGGTAAGCAGTGTGGCCACCAATGTCCGGATGAACAATACTTTTAATGTAACAGAAAATCTTAGCTTTCAGTTATTTGGAATGTACAGGGGGGCGAAAGAAGTGATCCAGTGGGCCATACAGCCCAGGTACATGGTGAACACGGGGATTAGCTATAAGGTATTCCGGAAGAAAGGGACCATCAACTTTCGTGTGAATGATATTTTCAATACCATGAAGTTTGCTTTCGAGTCTACCAACTTCTACCCATCCCACGGAGGGTTCAAGTGGGAAAGCAGAACCGCTTACATTGGCTATTCGCATAACTTCGGCAAGGGTGATTTCAAGGCCCGGAAGCGAAAGACGCGCGGCAATGATGAGCTCCAGGGCGGAGGCGGAGGTTTCTAAGACTGAAATCGATTCTAAAGTATTTCCAGGATCCGGTCAGGTGCTACTTCATGTAAGGGGTTAAAATCAGGACTGTTCATGTAGGTGAGTATGGAATACAGCAATTGCCTGGATACGGGCCGCTCTGAAAGTTCCTCCTGAAGGTCGATGCTGCATACCATCAGCTTGCCATTCCCTGTCTTTGCTTCGAAGAGGAGTCCCAGCCGCCTGTTTTCAAACCAGGTGTCGATGGGCTGGATCAGGGGACGCACCTCAGCCGGAAAATCATCCAGGATCATGGCTTGTGAATGGTTCACCGGGTCCCACCATTGCCAGTTGCTGTGATATTCTGTGGGAAATTCTTCAAAGACGGGGTGTTTGGGATTGCAAAGAATTCCCAGGGTATGGGGAGCCTGTCCCCTGGTCCAGGAAGTATTCCAGAAAATACTGGAAAATCCGATTTCCACTTCGGCTCCGTGATCCTGGTTCACCTGTCCGTGAGTGAGTAATAGGACCGATCCTCCTTTATCCAGCACAGACCTGGCTTTCCTGTCCAGTTTGTCGGTGATCCGTACTTTTTCCTTCTGTGGTTTCAGGGATTGGGGGTACACCCAGAGGTCCCAGGCATTGGAGTAGGGGGTGCCTTCCACGCAGACTGTCAATGTGAGTTTTTCCGCAGAAGTGATTTCCTTCAGGTCATATTCGAGGGATCCCAGGGGAATGGCATTATCCACCGGGACGTCCTCTTTTTCAAGTTTTTTCTCATAAATAAGTTCTCCCGAACTGCTGTGGATCTGGCATAGCACCTTGCAATTTCGAAGGGGGGTGGAATTAAAATGGGAGATTTCAATGTCGGCTGTGAAAGTCTCATTGTTCTGGTACACCTGTTTATTCATTCTGGCCAGGGGCACTGTTTTCTCGCAGAACTGTCTGAATTCTTCAGGACTGATGTATCCCTTTGAATTAAAGAAAGGATCCAGCACTCCCACCAGCGCTGTTCCCTGACCCGGGAAATCATGCAGTTGAAGCAGTTGGAAACCGGCAAATCCGGGTGTTCGGAGGGCTGCTTCGATTTCAGCCTTATAACAGAGCGCCTGCAATTTGCCCGAGGCCATCAGGAAATCTTCCGCCTGATCGCCCATGTGGTTTTCCTCCAGGCTTTCCTGGAAGATCTCAAAATTGGTAGGCTTCAGCACTCCGGTGTATTTTTCCATTTCCTTAAAATCGGGATAGACGCACCACTGTCCGATCTCATGGCTTACAAATGGAATGTCGTAGCTTGAGATCACCTCCCTGAAATCATAGCCGGTCTGAGCAGGAGCAGCGTTTATAATGCTGTGGAGCCCGGCACCCCAATGCTGGATCCTGGGCTGGGGACCGTTGTGATAATCATTTTCCGGAAGCAGGGGCCAGCCCGCCCCGGCGGTATATACCCTGCGCATGTCTCTGGATCTCCATGAGTCCATCAGTGCAATCAGGTAGTCATTCATCAGCTGACCTGCCGGTTCGTTGCCATAGGCTAACATGCAAAAGGAAGGGTGGTTTCCATAGGCTTCAATGATACGGTCGGCCTCCTCGTAGATGTAAGGATCCAGGGGCCCTCCATCCCCAATGGTGCTTCCCTGGTTGGCCCAGGATCCGCATTCCACCTGCAGGTAGATTCCCAGTTTGTCGGCCACTGTGAATGCGGCCTCGGGCGGACACCAGGAATGGAAACGGAGGTGGTTTAAGCCGTGATCCATGCAGCGCTTCATGACATGCTCCCATCCGGCCTCGTCTGCAGGCGGGTATCCGGTGAGGGGAAAAATGCAACATTCAAGGGTTCCCCTGAGAAATATGGATTGACCATTCACTTCAAAGCGGGTTCCCTTAGCTGCAAACTCCCGCATGCCAAATACCTCTGTTTGGGAATCCAGGACTGTTCCGTCCGCTCCATGCAACTCAATTTCCATTCTGTAGAGGGCAGGGGAGAACTCATCCCACAACAGGGCATCGCTGCCTATGGGATATTCCAGTTCAACAAAGGAGTTTGTTCCGGTCAGCTTCAGTTCGGTTTCATAAACAGGACCATTGTGTTGGCTATCTGTATTAAAACTGCTTGCTTTCATCACTGCCTTTCCCACGAAATCCTGCTCCGTGAAATTTTTCCCGGAAGAATCTTCAATTCCGAATCTCACCCTGGCTTTGCCTGCATGGATATCAGGGAAGATCTGAATGTCCTTTATGCGAATAGCAGGTACTGCTTCCAGGTAAAGTTCTCCAATTATCCCGTTCCAGTTGGACTGGGTGTGTTCGGAAATACTGTGGGAATTGATACCCACCGGAACGATCATCCGGTTGTCGATTCGAATGCTCAGGGTGTTTGTACCGGTTTCAAGGTAGGGAGTCAGATCATATTCGTGGGGAGCGGACAAACTGTTCCGGCTACCTGCTTTATGTTCATTGACAAATACAGTGGATTCCCAGTGACAGCGCTCCAAATGCAGGATCACCCCTTGTCCCGTCCATGCCTCGGGAATAGTAAACTCCTTCTGATACCAGGCCGGACCTGCATAGTATTTTACGGGTTTAAGCCAGAAGGGAATCTTAAAGTTTCCGGGCTGCCTGTATTTTTCATACCTGTCTTCGGTATAATAGGCACTGTCTATAATGCTTCCGGTCCATGGTGTGCTAAGTGTCACATCATCCCCCAATCCGTTTTCTGCCATGGATCCCGGGAGCTTAATGCTTCCTTCCAGCACCCGGGTATACCAATGCGCTTCAATCCCCCTGTCCAGGGAATCGATCCGGAACTTCCATTCTCCTTCAAGATTTATCCTCTGATGATCCTGGGCATAAATACCTGAGCATGCGAGACAGAGCAAAAATGAAAATAAATGCTTTTTCATGGGGAAGGTATTTTCTCCCCTAAATGTATTGAAAAATCAGCAAGCATAGGATATTATGTTATTATGTACGCAACCTTCAGGCGAATTCCTGTATCTTTATCCTGAAACCCAAGACCTTGTTTCCATGAGAATTACACCTTTAATTTGGATCACTTGCACGGTCCTGCTGCTAAGCCTTCCTTCCTGTGTCAAATATTCGGGAGATGCAAAAGGCGAAGTTGAACTCTATCTGCTGGAATCTTATGAGAACCTTGATCAATCCTGTGCTATTGATGAAGCATCGGTGGAGATCCGTAAGCATCCCCTGATAAGGTATTCAGACTTTATCTCCTACAATTCGGAAAAACACATTTTTACGATCTCTGATGAGGCAGCGGAGGCAGTTAAGGACCTGGAGCATTCCGTACATGGCTTGCCTTTTGCTGTCATTGCTAACGAGGAATTGGTTTACACGGGCTACTTCTGGCCCTCTTTCTCATCTGCCATGTGCCAGTGGATTGTAATCGATCCTCCGATGATCTTCGGAGATAATGAACTCCGTGTGGAGCTGGGTTACCCCGGACAGATTGAGGGGGTGGAAATCCCGGATGAACGGAACAATGAGGTGATCCTCGATATTTTCAGACGTGATAATAAACTGATCGAATGATGGTATACTGACCGGTGCCCTTGAACAGTGGATTCCGGGCATGGAGTTGTACTGTAGCTAGAAGCAACAAGTTTAGCTTTCATGTGTTATAGATCTTTGAGATGAACAAGGAAAAGGCACATAATTTAAGCGCATTACAGTCCGAACCGCGGACCAGAACTCTGAAAGATCTGGTAAATACTCCTTTCAAGAAAGCCATGTTCATTGTTCAGATCATCTCCTACATCCTGATTCCCGGATCTCCGCTCATAGGGGGGGCCATAGGAGGACTTTTAGGCCTGAAAGCCGGTCAGATCGCGGGTCTGGTCCTGGGAGTCTTTATTGCGGGTGAAGTGCTGTTTTACGCTTCCCTGTTCTTTCTGGGAAAAGAAGTTGTATTGCTGGTCAGGGATCGCCTGAAAGCCTGGTTTAAGAGGAAGTAGCCCTTGTGATTAATCTGGACTATTCCATCCTGTAGGATGCAGAATGAAATCGACTTCATCCCTGGACTGGAGTCCTTCCTTATCTACGGCTATGGCTTCGATCGAGTAATTCCCCGGAGTAAACTTAGCTGTATTTATTTCATAGTCGAAGGGATAGTCTAAGCTTACCAGGGCTGATTTATTTAACAACAAGCGGACCTCAGTGATATCGCCTTCTTCATCATCTGCTCTGACAGATACAGCTATCACATCCCCTTTTACAGCTCTGAATCCATCGGTGGGTGCGCTGATGTTGCAGGAGGGAGGCTGGTTTACTTCACATGATCTAAGGAAAAGTAAAACCACAAAATAAACCAAGACCTTGCTACTCAGGAGAGCCTTCATAGTGTCTGAATTGTCGGGTTGAACAAATAAGCCAGGATTATTTCTCCATTTCATCCAGGCTCAACTACATTCCATACTCGATTTTGTATACGATGGTTGCACCAGAATGTTTTCTATCCGGATTATTTTTTTCCGGTGGCCTTGTCGATGAGTTTCTCCACGGGATTCTTTGGAGGAGCCGGATCCGGGGGACTGGATTCAGATGGTATGGTGGATGCATTGCCATCCCTGAAGGCGCTGTAATGGGGCGAAAGAATTTCCACTCCGGCAGCATTGAACTCATTAAGGATGCTCTTATTCAGTTCGGAATAGAAGAAAGCCATTTTTTTAGGTTGCTTCGAGTATACATTCAGTTCATACTCCACATAAAAATCGTTGAGGCTTTTTTGAAGCACAAAAGGTTTGAGGTCACGCGTCAGGTTTTTTGTGTTCCGGGCCGCTCTTAAGAGCAGTTCAATCACCTGTTGGGAGGGTACATCATATCCAATGGTGACCGTGGGATGAAGAATGATTCCTATGCTGCTGGCATTCTTAGAATAATTCCAGAGGTGTGCATTGATAATGGTGGCATTCGGGATGGTGATATCCTCATTCTTAACTGTCCTCATACGTGTAACCAGCAAATTCTTTTCTATAATGTCACCCACTGATTCGCCTATCTTTACACGGTCTCCAATGACATAAGGCCTCATGTATGTGATCACAATTCCTGCTACAATATTGGCAATGGCCGAGGTGGATCCCAGCGAAAATAAAACCCCCAGGAAAATGGATACCCCTTTAAAGGCAGGGGAATCAGATCCGGGAAGATAGGGGAAAATAAATACCAGGGTGAAGGCGTAAAGAATGATCCTTATTATGTTAAAGGTAGGACGGGCCCAATCCTTGTGAAAGCCTTTTAATACCAGTTTATCCTCTTCAATCTCTTTTGTAATATAGGTAAAGATCCGAATCACATACCTGGCGATCACAATAATGACAAAGATGTAGAATACATTGGGCAGAAAATGGAGAAGTCCATTCAGAATATCTTTCACCGGTTTAGCAAGGAACGCATAGAACTGGTTTACCAATCCTTCTGTCCAGGGTAGAAAGCCGAAAAGAAAGGGCAGGTAGAGAAAGAGAATTAAAATGATAAGTGCAATCCGGACAGTCTTCGAAAGTAAAAGGAATACATTCTTGGTGTCTCTGGGCAGAAGGTATCTGAGCACATTCTTTCGTTTTCTTTTGATGTCTCTTTCGTATCGGGAAAGCCTGTTGTTAACCCATCTGTATGCTTTATTCAGTAAGAAAAATATGATATACAAGCCCAGAGCCGCAAGCAGGGTGAATCCAATATGTCTAAGCCAGTATGTGGCGCTCCTCCTCTCCAAAACCTCCAGAAAGGAGGATTTTATGACTTCCATGGTTTCGGAGGCCATTTCCTGCCTGCTCTTCCCATAGGATATAGCATCCTGTTTGCTCACATAATAGAGGGCTTGATCCTTGTAGGAGACCACCGAAAAGTTCTCTAATTCCGATATGCTAAAAGAATCCACATGGATTCCCTCTTCCTTCTTTATAAGATCGAGCCGTTCACTCAAAGTTTTTGCCCTTTCCCTGGGTGTATAAGGCCCCATTCTTTCCTTAACCTCCCAGAGGGTGTCCTTACCCAGCATCACATAATAGACTTCAAGGGGTACGGAAGATACTTTATCAGGCTCTGCTAAAGATGAATCCGGGAGTTCGTCTATTATAGAATCTCCAGCCTGGGAAAACAGAGTTG
>JBDLIM010000028.1:0-46814 GCA_039714915.1 Bacteroidota bacterium | reverse complement strand
TTCAAAAGCCTGATGAATAAAACACCTTCTGAGTACAGAAAGACTTTCAGATAGTTTTAGAGTGTATCCCTGCCTTCCAGGGCGCGTTTCAGCTGTGCTACTGATTTCTCAAGTTTTGCCAGGTACTGCCGGAGGGAGTGCTCGCTGTCAGTTTCGAAATTCAGTTTGAGCCCCACCAGGCTTTTTTCAATCTTCTTGAGGTTATCCAGCACCCGGGTTCCGTCATTTTCGCTCAGGTATTCATCAATCTCCCGGATATCGTCCATATCCAGCGAAAACCATCCACCCCTGATTTGCTTGTGGGCGTACTTCTTAAGCAATCGTTTCTCGTGGAGGCTGTTCTTTTCGATGCGATATACCCTGAACAGCTGCAGGTCGATGGGAGAATGGGCATCAATCACCGCAAACCTGCGGTGGATGTCGGAGGACTTCCCGATCATAAAGCCAATCTCGGAGTATATGAGGTAGAGAAATGATTTCATTTCCAAATCATAAGAATGCAAAAGTAATAAAACATTCTTATGACCTGAGAAATTTACGATAAACCCTATTCAATCGTGATATGCCTGCGGAACATATAATCATGGTCGTGGTTGTAGTAGTTTTTCCTCGGATAGTAGATATAAAAATCATGGTCCACACTGCTGCAATCGGCGGACGGTCCGTCGAAATCGACAAAAGAGGAGTAGGGCTGCATCTCCTTTTCACCGGACACATCAACTACAGCCTCCTGCGTCCAGTCCACTCCGTTTTCGGAAGAGAAGAGCAGCAGCCTGTTATTCAGGTGTGTCTGAACGGTTAGCAGGTACTTACCCAGGGCGGTGCTATAGGTAGCATCCGAATGTACATCCTCCCCGCCGTAGACGATGGGGATCACACTGCTTCCGGCGGTTCCTGACAATGCCGGGGTATTCCATTGGCCGTCATTATATTTCATCCACGCTCCCACTTTGTGTTTAGAAGCATCAGCCAGAACAGCATCAAGTCCGGCCCGTGCAACTGCCGGATGCCTCTGCTGTTCGCTGTTGCCGGTCTCGTTATAATAAATATAGAGGTAAGCGTCATGAATGACATAGGCGCCTCCACCTACGTTAGTATGGGGATTGGCAGCGGTGATGATCTCGCCGCAGTAGGTCCAGGCGGCTCCCTGGTCGGTCGAATAGCCCAGACCGATTGAATAGGAGAGTTCATTGTCGCCCTGCTTATCCGCAGCAGGGCTTACTTCTGAGTGGGTAATGGCCAGCAGGTCACCATTGTCACATCGGTACATTCCCAGGATCCAGATCCCCTCGGTCTCCATATCCCGGTAATAGCCGTTATAGTTCCATAAGTCATCATCAGTACGGCTTGAAAGGTGCACCTTGAGCGGGTCCGGCGGTGTACCAGTATGCCAGGAGTGACGGCTCCTGCGGTGCTCGCCAGGTTCGAAACGGCAGCCGAAGGAGTGAAAGAAGTGCATTTTGCCATCCCGATTGATGGTGGACATGGACCCATCGTACCGGATGGGCATTTCATCGTCGGTGTAGATCAGTTCTGCCTCTCCGATGCGGATCTGCTGGGCTGCTGAATTCAGGGTATAAGCCATAGAGAGTGCCAGCATAGCTACGTATAGCAAGTAAGTCTTTGTTTTCATAATCGCAATAATGGTTTAATTACTATTTCGTATAAAAGCCTGGATGGTTACGAATATGCGTCCGGCAATATTCTCCATTCCGTAATCACCCGGGTGGATCCCGATGCCTTCCACCTTCCAGTTGTCCCGGTTACCCGGATAATCTGTTTCGTTTTTGGCATAGTTCTGTTCATCCAACAACACCAGGCTGCCCAGGTCCACCAGGAAACTGCCGCTTTGCAACGCCACAGCTTTAATGGCCTCACTTGTTCTGGCATTGGGAAAGAAGGGAGTGGTACAAAGAGTAGTGGCCTGGTTTCCCTGCCTGTACCGGTGAATGAAGGCAACATAGGACCGCTTGAATGATTCCATGTCTGTTTCGTAAGGTACATTTTCACCCAGTTGAAAAAGAATAAAGTCGGGGGCAAAATCCTCTTTAACCTGATCGACAAGATTCAGATCGTAGCTTTCGGATCCTCGTTCAAATGCAGCCGAATTTGCAAGACGCATATGGATCCTGCGTTCGGGCATCAGCTTCTCCAGCATCCTGAACAGCCGGTGAGCATAATCTTTCTCCATAGATGAAGCAGCCATTCCATATTCGCCTGACCATCCGATATCGGGAGCTTTGCCATGCAGGGTAATACTGTTGCCAATCAAGAGAATATGGAGATCCTTTCCCTGCACATCGTTGGTAAGATCCACATAGAGGTCCATATCCACCCGGTTCATGAGACTAAGACTCTCCTCAGTGGATTCGTTCTCCTGTGCATGGATAGAGGAGACGAGTAATACCCCTGCTACCAGTGAAATGATCTTCGCCTTCACAACAACTGACTTCATACTTTCTCTTTCCAAAATATTACTTCTTCATAAACTATTTCTTCGTTTAATCTATTTCATTGGATTGGGATTCTCATCCTTAATTAAGAGTTTCTCTACTGATGGTAACTCAGGAAAGGGATGATGTGGCTCCTGCTGATACCAATAGGCAACAGAAGCCAGATCATCCTGAAGATGTTTGTATTTTTGTCCATCCTCATCCTCCTGCCATCCCAGGCTCTGTATGGTTACCTTCAGATCGCTTTCAAAACGGATCGGATCCTGAATGTGCCAGCGGTATTGCCCTATTTTCGCCACATAGGATTTCTCCGCATCATCGAGGAAATAGTGAAACCCTGCATAGGGTCCGTCATAGCTTTCATAAGCCGGAACTCCTCCTTTATCAGTACGCTCCCAGTTAAATTTGTAGCCGTAGGATCCGCAGAAATAGTCCTCTTCACCGGTATAACAGATGGTAGGGAAGGTGGTGTCCCCGTCCATGAAAAACTTTACTTCTCCTTCTCCCCACCAACCTCGGTCGTAGGTTCCGCGTGCCAGGTAAGTACCCACATAGTGGCCTTCCCCTTTGATATTGTCGACGATGGTGTAGTCCTCCATAGAAGGCAGGGGATGCACCCGGTTGAACTGTGCATGGAAATAGGCGGCATCATCGGGTACATCGGTCAGGGCATAATCAACCTGGTAGAAAAACACCATCGTTTGGGAACCCATGTTCTCCATGGTGATTCTGCACCTTTTGCGGAAGGGCATCTGCCAGTAGCTGTTAAAACCGTTCCTGGGATTCACACTCACTGCAAGCGACTGGAGGGAGGGCCAGCAGTCGGTACCCCATCCCGATGCAAAGAAATCGCCCACCGGAACCTCAACGGAAGGCTCGGTCTCATCATCCCAGTAGATCCGAAGAATATTCAGACGGTAGTCCTTCCCGTCAATGGTCATCCAGATATGCTGAACGGCCCCCTCTCCCTCGATATCCGCAATGGTAATTTCCTCGCCTGGTTCAAGCGGAACCCACGGATTCACCTTCCAGCCCTGTCCGTAATCGCGTGCTGCAACACGTGAGGTACCCTCTTCCAGGGTGGCCATTCCGCCTTTGCCTTTTTCACCAGTATAGTTCTCCGGACTGATGGAACGTGTTTTTGCATCGGACATCCGGTACAGGTTGCCCATATTCAGATTCAATCCATTGAATTTTTCGTCCCTGGTACAGGAAGAAATGATCATAATGCTTGAGATCAATACCAATATTTGCCTTTTCATGATTTTATCCTTTTTAATGAAATACTATGTTTTCCGTAAACTCATTTACATCAAAATTCCCTTCCTCCGTATTCGTGATATGCACACCCCCTATCATCAGATCGGTAAAGGATACCCCACTGATCAAACGTTCAGCACTGAATCCGTGAATATAATTGTTTAATGCAGGTGCTGAATTTGAACTAACGCCATTGAATACAATATCTTCAATTCTTCGACCCTCAGAATCACTGAATGGCGTCTGTACCATATTCAGGGTAATCAGGTTGGTGGCATCTCCGAGTTTGTCAACCCGAATGTCTTCATACAACACATTCCTTACAGTTGCATCGTCTCCACAGTTTATTGCCAGCGCCCCTTTTGCCCAGTCCGTGTTATCGCTGGTGTAGTTCTCCACATATAGAATGTCAATATTTCTCACCGTAATATTTTCAAGCACCTGGTTTGCTACGGTACTGGCCAATGTGGGCCCAATTAAAATTGAGCGCCCCTGGTCCTGCCAGTATATGCTGTTCTGTATGGTGATATTACCGAGTATATTGTTTCCGGGATTGTCCGGATCCAGTATGTTATTTCCCTGATACCAGTTTAAGTTAATGGCAGAACCATCATCAAAATTCCTAATAAAGCAGTTATCAATAAGCACATCACTGCTGCACTGGGGATCAATACCGTCCGAGTTGATGGTCCAACTCATGATCTTTAAGTCGTTTACTTCAACATTCTTACTAAAATGAATATGCACATTGAATGTGGCTGAATTATGTAGTATAATCCCCTCAACATCAGCACCATCCGTTATATATACCGTGATAAGGGGCGGTGTTGTGTAATGGTCGGGGTGGTTGTAAACATGCCCCGTTTCCATATCTCCCGATAAAATCCCACGTCCCCTGATCATTACATTTCTACTTCGGGCATAGTTGGGACTTCTCACGTCAATATGTCCGTAAACAATTGCACCACCAGCTATATAAACTGTTTCATTACTTCTCACATTCAGGACGCCTCTTCCATCTTCTCCTATTTTGTGAATACCCGGGCCGAAATAGTGTACATTGGCAGCTGTTGAATCCGGAATGTCTGTTTCAAGATCGTTTGCAAACACCATCAGGTTATTTAACTGGTCCCCATCAAATTCTACCGATAGCTTTGCGGGGTTTGATAAGGAGAATTCAACTGCATTTCCATCCACTGAAGGGATGATTCCGGCTGACTCGGGACGGATTCTAAACTCATTCACAGTTCCGCCTTTTTTAACCACCCGGACATCCATCCGTTTGGAGAAATCGGAATCGAAATAGACGAAAGACATATGACCCAGGGGTTCGGTTCCAAATCCTCCGTCAACTCCGGCATCATACTCATGCAGGTTATACCAGTCACCACCTTCGCATCGTACATACACCTCATAGGTGAAATTCTTAGGTGCTCCCACTGGAGCCTCATAAACGGTCAGCTCAGGAAGAGCCACAGAAGTAGCTGCATTCTCAAATGGATCAACAGGATCAACAGGAACACAACTATTCCATAATATCATTCCCGCCAAAAAAGTCACCAGGATTATTGATTTCTTCATATGAGCTATATAAATTTTGTTTTTCGTCTTAAGGGATTCTTTTAATTGTGCATCACTACTTCAATTCGTACCGGTCCCAGTAGTCCGGAAGCATGGGGCTCTTTATCTTCAAATTCATGCTCCTCGGAGGTCCAGGTGAGCCGCTCCTCCTCGGGAAGTTGCTGGTCCCTGATCAACCTGTTTTGCCACAGGTTGGCCACTTCGACCTCCAAGCGGTTCTCGCCCTGTTGCACCAGCTCGGTTATCTTTAGTCGGTAGGGCGCATCCCAGACGCCGCCAGCTGACTTCCCGTTCAACTTCACCTCTGCCATGACGGCTACCTTACCCAGATTGATGTAAAGGTCACCCACTTCCGGTACTTCATCCAAATGAAACGAAGTATTGTAAACAATGCAACCAGAATAGAACCTGATCTCCTCCTCGGGCGATTGAGCCAGGTCAGTGAGTGTTTCCATGGGCCTCGTCTCATGGGGTCCCAGTTTTTTATTTACAAAGTCAACATCAAAAGGGCCTTCCACCCCGGTCAGCAGTTCGAACTCGGGGAAATTGGTTTCCGCTGCAGGTTCGATGGCGGCATCCCCGTTGTTGGTGAAGACAACAAACCAGCTTCTCTGTCCCTCCATCTTTAAGGGAACTGTGGTGCGGCCCCTCTCATCCGAATAGTTTCCCAGGTGGCGGATCTCTCCGCTTACTGCATCCCAAAGCTGGGGTTTCAGTCCCGTTACTCTGAAAGAGGGTTCAATCTCTATCTCATCATCACCCTGGTTGGTAATGAAATAGATCTCCATTCCGGGCATGCTGCGGTGGGTCCACAATACCGGTGCATCGCCGGCATCCACATCTTTCTCCACCTGGCTTTGAGCAAGAACAGACTCAATATCATTACCATCCAAAACCATTCCATTTCCGTAGCGGTGGATCATCTTTCCATCCACATAATCCCCATCCCAGAGCCGTGAGGCCAGGGTTTCAACCTGCGCATCACACTGCGGATAGTTCTGCAGGCTGGGAGACCGCTCAGGCCTTTGTCCAAGAATAACTCCGCCCTGTTTCACAAGCTGTTCCAGTTTTGCAAGCACTTCAGGCCGCATGGTTTTCAGCTGCGGAAGCACCATTACCTTATAACTCATGCCATCGGGAAGTGTAAACCTTCCATCCTTCATTTCCAGTCGCTTCAGGATCACCTCTGCATTGATGTAATCAAATGAGTAGCCTTTGGGCATTTCGGGCCAGGGCCTGCCGGTCATAATCGGTGTATCTTCGCCAATGAAATAGCATACATCGGCCACATATTGACCCTGCTGCAACAGGTGCTGGGCCCGCCTGATGTAGTCGGTATAATGGTGCAATTGTCCGAACCATGTATTGTTCCGGTTAAACTCTGTACTGAACCAGGCATCCATCCCAGGTACTCGATCTTCAAATGGTTGATGGATATAAACATGGAACACGAAATGATTAATTCCTTCGGTAAAGGCCCAATCGCCCCGCTTCTTCAGCCTGGAAGGGTGGCGCAGGTAAGGGTATTTCATAGCGGTGAAGGCTTCGGCCGATGTCCTCCCTTTTCCGTATACATGAGACGTGGAGGATGCCGCCTTGCATTCGATATTCCCTAAAGTCCCCTCATTCCAGAACTCTCCGCCGATCTGGTCAGACTGACCCCCGTACATCATGAATTCTGACGGAAATCCCCAGTGGCCATAGTTTTCCAGCCATGTTTCCAGCCTGTAACGATGGCTAATCTCACGCAATCCGGCAACATACTCATAGGCAATGTCGTCAGCAATGGCGCGGCGCAAATCCCACAGGAAACGTTCCGACTCCTCAACGCTGCCCACGATCCTGCCCGAAAGGACTGGCAGGTATTTCACAGGGTCATAGCCATACTTCTCCCTGAATTTCACTTCGTACCCATCGGTCCAGTTCTGCGATCCGGTTTCGTAACTGTCCATAATGGCATATTTGAATGCCGGCTTGCTCTCTTCCGGGATCCGCCTGATCATCTCACCCACAAAATGGTCGAAGTGGGTCTCCAGGTGTTCCCTGTTCATTTTGTCAACCTCATAACCCTTCCCACGGGGTGCAGCAGGCAGGTTTGTGGTCCCTGTGGGGGTCATGCCCATCCGGAGAATGGTCCACGCTCCTTCAGGAACATCCCAGACCAGGTTGCCATGTGCATCCACCCGGTCCGAAATATCTATTACATCGTTAACCACAAGCTCCCGGTCATCAATCGCCTCCTGCATCTCCCACAGGTAGCTGTCCCAGTTCACCTTGTCGGTAGGGTGCATCTTACCCAGCTGCTTCTCAATATAATGATCCAGTACAGGTGCCTCTGAGATATTTATTTCCGAGAAGCCGATTTCGGAGTCTGCCTCTTCGTAGACCTCATAAACCTCAATATCTTTACAGAGCAGCCTGAAGTGATCGGACCTGGTTCCGGGCAGGGAAACAGCGAGCTCCCCGTATACAATGGGGCCCACATTCGGGCCACCGTTGATGAAAAGCAGCGAACGGTCAAACACAAACTCACTGACCAGTTGTTCCCCTCCTTCCACAAGGGCATAAAGTTCGCAATTGCATTTGATGGCCGAGGCCGGTGCAATGGTAAACTGGCGGGCAGTGATGGGCTCCGATAACTGAAACTCGAAGCTTAGCTCGTCGGTATACTTGTAAAATAATACGGCACTCTCCTGCTGGTTATCAATGAGGTCTCCGGTATTGGCCAATCCCGGGTTGGAGTAAATGTCTTTGCATAAACTCCTCAGGTCCCTCTGCTCGGCCTCCGGGGCCCTGAAGGCCAGGGTATGGGTATCCTGGAACTCATCGTTGGGCTTCTCCAGTTGGACCTCCACCTGTCCGGGACCGGAAAAAGTGGTTTCGCTGAAGCTAAGATAGCGCATGGCCATCTCCGGTTTCACCCACGGGCCGCCTGACTGGCTCCAGCCGGGACTGTTGAACATCCCGATGTCGATGCCCAGACGGTGACCTTCGTTGACGGTATGTACCATGCAATCCCACCACTCTTCACTTAAAACAGGCACATTACCATCTTTACCCATCCAATTAATGTTTCCTATAAAGACTGTTCCAATTCCTGCTTTCTTCATCGCCTCAAGGTCTTTGGTGATACCCTTTTTGGAAACATTATCATTATACCAGTAGTAGTAGGTCCAGACCCGGTTATCATCGGAGGGGATCCTGAATTCGCTGATCATCGAGCTGAACTGTTCTTCGGAGAGAGCCTCCGTTTTCCGGCACGAGTTCAGAAGGAGCAGCGGACAGAGTGTCCCGAAGATCAGAAGTAAGAGTCCTTTTTTCATGAATTCAGTTTGCTTTTTTCATAAGTAGTACCCAGTCATTCTCATCGGGTTTGTCCCCTATCTGGTAGGTGCCGTCCCTGATGGTGACTGTTTCGGAGGAGATGTAAAGGCCTGTTCTGGGATTGAACCACTGTACGGTGTAGGAAGTGTTATTCAGGTTCCTGATACGTCCGGTGTTAAGGTCTCGATTGTAGAAATAGACCACATACAACTCACTGGCTATGCTTGCCAGTGCATAGTAGGAGCCCATGTTATATAACCACTGTTGACTATCGAAGCGGGGGAACAGTTCCCACCAGGGGATATCCTGAAAGAAGTCCTTCATATAACCCAACTGATACGCCGTCTCGAACTCCATGCTCTCAGGCCACTTGGTCTGTTTCTGTTCGATGGTTACCGTGATCCCGTCCCGGATAGTCGGTGCATCCATGTTGTAGGTACTGTTGTACAACCAGATATCGGCTGCGCCATATCCATATCCGTACATGCCATTCAGATAGGCAGACCAGCCCTGCATCCGGGCGCCGAAATGGTTTGTCCACAAATAGTCGAAGCTGCCCTCGAAAAGTATGGTAACTTTTCCCTGGCCCTTCTCTTTGAAATTTCGGGGAACCTCAGAATACATTACACCATCTTTTCTCGGGGACCATTGAACGGCCCACCAGTTGTGCCCCTCCACTTCCCGGAAAGAGGAAGTGGAAGCCAGGGTATAACCCGCGTATTCCATATGGGCAGTCAATGGATGTTTATAAGGGTCATATTGATGCATATAGCTGGCTACCCGTTTCCAGGGATTGGTTTCGGCCGTGTAGTAGTCGTGCTGGTGTTCCGCAAAATTGAAATCGTTGTCACATTCCTGGGCGGTGGTCCACAGGACCGGGTAAGCGCTGTATCGGGCTACCCAGTACCTGGCAAGCTTCTCCAGATATGCATCGGGGTAATTGGCCCGGTTCCAGCCCAGGGTAGAGACAAAAAAGAACTGTGCGTTGGCATGTACCAACCCCCTGTCAGCCACATACTTGAAACGTTCATCAAGGTTAGAGAAGTAAGACAGATCGTTCTCTGTGAGCCCATTGCTCAGGTCATAGCCCGCCTCCAGGGGCTGTGACTGGATTATGGTAAATCCCTGCTCTACCCTTTTATCGATAATGGTTTTAAAATTCTCCAGCCTATTAGCGGGAATATTGGCATGGGTATCACCCAGGTAGAAAAAGGGAGTACCATCATCATAAGTGAAGTACCTGTTTCCAGGGAGCGCTCTGATAAAACCCTTCTGGTAGATCAAGTGCTCCCCGGTGTAGCTGACACACCTGAATTCTCCGGTCAACCCGTGAAGTCCGTCATTCTCCGTATCAGAACACCGGGTGTTATAGGTCCAGCTCCCCTGGAGGGGAGGGGCAAACCTGACCCTCCACGTGCTATCCCCGTCCCAGAATGCCGGTATGAAATATTCCGCCCCCTCCTCATGCAGGAAAAGCACGTCGAGCTCTACTTCGTTGAAACTGTCATCATAATCCAGGCTGCTTTCGAAGGAGTATTCGGCAACCAGCCACTGTTCTATCTCCTCTACCGGATCCTTCCCGGGATCCGATTCTTCCCCACATGCGAACAGTGTCAGTGCAAAAACAAGCCCTATTATAAACTTCAAGTATCTCATGTTCTCCGATTCAGGGTTCTTCCACAATATTATGTACCTTCCCCTGATGTGTCCATGCTTTTGTGAAATTAGTGGTTTTTATTCCATCTGTTTCATCGCTCCAACACGATCTTTCTGACCACATTTGTATCCTTCCTCTCCACGCGCAGGAGGTAGATCCCGGCAGGCAGGTGGCCTACCTTGAGGGTGTGTTGTCTTCCGTCGGACCGGGTCCTGAGCAGCTGTTTTCCGCTCATACTGTAGAGGGCCAATTCGGAACCGGCCTCAAGTTGTCCAACGACCAGGATGCTTCCGGCCGGATTGGGATATACGCTGACAGGATCATTATCAGTGAGCCGATTGACCCTTGTTTCCAGGGTGGTGTCCGAATGGTAGAGCTCTCTGACTGCAGCAGCATCCAGGGCTCTGCCATAGAGCCGGACATCGTCCAGCTGTCCTTTTAGTATTGGAAACTCTGGAATCATATAGCCCATCTGCAGGGGTTGATCCATATCGGCGGTGGCTCCGGTGATCGCATGGGAATTCACCGTATCGGGCTCGCCGTTCAGGTATATCCGTGTTGTGGACCCGTCATACACTCCAGCTACATGGTACCATGTTCCCGGAGTAATTGGAGTATCGCTTTTTAACCAGGACTCCTCCGAATACCATCCAACATTCTCTGTGGCTACCACAAAGTGAACCTTGTTATCCTCAACAACCAGTCTGAATTCATACCCTTTCTCGATCAGTCCCATGGCCTCGCTTACATCTTCTGTGGTCTTAAACCACAACGCCACAGTGAGCTCCTCCAGATGATTGGTCGGTCCGGGATCCAGACAGTTTAAATAGCCGTCTCCTTCCAGTAAGAGCGAATGTCTTCCCTGTTTTGCATCCGTGCTGTAGGAAACATGGCCTTCGGGGTTTCCATGGGCGATCCCATAGTCATCGCTGGCATCTCCCTCGAAGCGCCAGCGTGCAATCAGGTCATCCTCCGAAGTGGAAAAGGTGATGTCTTCCGCATATGTATTGATGTCAAAATAGCCCTCCTCGGCGCTGGTCACCTTTACACCTTCTATACTCAGGTCTTTGAAATGGACACCGCTGATCATGCGCTCTGAACTGAAGCCGTGGATATGATTGTTCATGGGAGCTAAGGAATTCAGACTCACACGATTGAAAATGATATTCTCTATTCTCTGGCCCTGGGATCCGCTGAATGGAGTTTGTACCATATTGAGTGTAATCAGGTTGGTCTTACTTCCCAGCCTGTCAACCCGGATATCTTCGTAGACTATATTCCTGACCGTGGCATCGTCTCCAGCGTTGATTGCCAGAACCCCTTTTGCCCATTCGGTGTTGGCACTGCTGTAGTTCTCGGTATAGAGAATGTCCATATTGCGTACGGTCACATTCTCCACCACTTTATCCGAGCTGCTTGCCAACTCGGGACCGATCAATACCGCCCGGCCCTGATCGGTCCAGAATATACTGTTCTGAATGGTAATATTGCGTGCGCCCCTGGCCTGTATTCCTCCCTGGAACCAGCTTAGTTTGATGGAAACGCAATCGTCGTGGTTGCGAACAAAACAATCATCAATCAGCACATCGCTCGACACCTGAGGATCGATCCCATCCGAGTTGATGGTCCAGCTCATGATCTTCAGATCGCGTACTTCAATACGCTGGCAGTAATGCATATGCACATTCCAGGTGACGGTATTGTGCAGGATTATCCCCTCTACTCTGGCATCATTGACAATGTTCAGGGTTATCAGGGCCGGGGTGCTGCCATGCTCAGGGTGGTTGAATGCATGGCTGTCCCGCATATCGCCTGAAAGAATCCCACGCCCTCTGACGGTGGCGTTGGTAATGGCTTGGTAGGAAGGATCGGCGATGGCAATATGGCCATACACAATAGCGCCTCCGGCAATATAGACCGTTTCGTTGCTTTTTACACTTAAGCTTCCTTTACCGTCACCCCCGATCATATGTACCCCGGGGCCGAAATAGTGCACCAGGGTATCGTTCGGGTCCACAGGCTCTGTTTCAAGGCTGTTTGCAAATACCATCAGGTTGTTATACAGATCCTGGTTCACCTCCACTGAAATCTTACAGGGTTCCGTCAGGGAGAATGTAATGGTGTCTGCCTCCACCATAGCTTCCACACCTGCAGACTGCGGGCGTATCTGAACCTCATCGATGGTCCCGGTGTTCCTGATGACCCGCATATCGATCCTTTTCGAAAAATCGGAATCAAAATAGACAAATGCCATGTGTTGGGACGGGGCCTGATCAAAGCCTCCGTCCACCGGCGCATCATATTCATGCAGATCGATCCACTCACCCCCTTCGTACCTGACAAACACCGAAAATGTTGAATTGCTTGGGGCTTCAGCAGGCGCTTCATATACAAGCAGTTCCGCTTGGGATACAGATGTGGGTGCCTCCTGTGCATTGTTCAATGTCCAGATACCGATAAAGGCTGCAGTCAATACAATTTTTTTCATATTAGTGTAATTATTGTTGATGACATTTCATTATAGAAACACCAGATCAGGCATGCAACCGGATCTGGTGTTTCAAAGTGCAACATCAGGAAAAAAAGTATCCCTGATAAAACATGTGTCGTTTACTATTTAACAAACAGCGTCCGTCCTGTCATGGACTGACTTCCGGCGTCTAATTTATATATGTACATTCCGCTCGTAACTTTTTCACCCGATGCATTTGTTCCGTTCCATTGATAGGTATGTGCACCTGCAGGCAATTCCTGGTTGACCAGTGTAACCACCTGCTGTCCATGAATGTTATAAACTGTCAGGTTCACTATGGCCGAATGATCCAGCTGAAATCCTATTTGTGTGAGCTCGCTGAACGGGTTGGGATAACTCTGAATGTATTGCCCGGAAACCTCTGCTTCAGACACTCCTGAAATAAAATCAGGATTATTATACTTGTATAAGACCTGATTCCATCCCTCTTCAGAATCCCAGGTTGCCAGTTCCTCCGGCCACCAGTGCAGCGCACCAAGGGGACGACCGTCTATTTCAGACCTGATGTTTGCTGTATAGGAGAAATCCTCCACCAGATCTGCGATCTGTGTAATGCCATCTCCCTCCTCTGTCTCAATTCCTGGTACCGTGCCGGCATTGAAATCTCCAAAATGCCAGTTATGTTTCACTTCCGGGATGTCGGGCACACCGTAGCGGGACTGCGCATAAATGGCCATGCTATCAGCCGCCTCCTGGCTGGCAACGGATGGCGTAACCAGTCCCGGGTCGGTGTCGTTTTCATAATTGGTGGTTGCAATTATATTGTCGTAATCATTGATGAACTGCCGGGTCAGGTCATTCATAAAGATGGCCGGGGTATTTTCCACCGGAACCGGAACCTGTGATGAGTCAACGACCTCAGTAAGGTAGGAAACCGCATAATCTGCCACGTCATTGTATGCACCTTCATAGTAGGGATAGAGCAACCTGTTTACCCATTGCAGGTTATCCGATATCAGGATTTTAGCGTCATCCATAGAAGGGACATAACCAAATCCTGTCATCCAGGTATTTTCAGTAAGTGTATCCACATTGATTATACCATATAACATGCTATCGAGATGTTGAACTGCATAATGGTTTATGTCCTCACCCAACCAGTTGCAGTTGATAAACATGTTATTGGCATAATATGCCTGCTCCATATTCATCGACTGAAGCCAGTATTTGGTTTCATTTATAAAGGTATTATGGTTAAAATACCCGACTTTAATGGGTTGGTGGCGGGTTGCGAGTGCCAATCCGGTATTGGTCATGGTGGTGTTTTCAATCCAGATCGTATCGATAGGAGATTTTTCATCTCCGCCAATCACCTGGCAAACCCACTGCATCCATGGGTCGGACATATCACGGAAATAGCTGTTCTTGAAAAAGACACTTAATCCTTCTTTTACCTCCTGTATACCAAATATACGACCCCAGCCAACATCATACACACAATCCTCAACGACAAGTTTTGTGTTGTTCGCTAACATTAACCAGTTCATAAAACCGGCAGGAGTTCCGTTATACACATCCCTGCCGTGCCAGTAAGTGTTCTTCAGTACAATGCTTCCTGTAACGAGGTTTGTATTCATGGCCAGGCCTTCAGGCGGAATAAAGACTATCACAGGCTTTTTTTCTCCTTCTTCCCCCACGATCGACAGTGTGGCATCTGAGTCTCCGTCAAATATGACAATACTCTGTTGATAATAGATGGTGTTCTTTCTCAGCATGTAAACCCGGTCTGGGTTGATGCGGCCACCTCCGGTCAGCGTGTCCGCGTTGATGATTGTTTCCATGTTTCCCAGGTTCTCCACACCTCCTTCGATAATAATGGTATCCTGCTCGGCAGGTACCTGGGAATAGGCCAGCCCGGCGAATAAGAAAGTGAGAACCACACTTGTAAGTAGATTTTTTTTCATGATAAAATCCTCCATTTGAGTTAATTAATACTTATAATTACAGGTTAATAATTGTATCTGATTCCAAACTGTATCGTATAGCCATAATACTCACTGTTTGTGGGTAACTGGTATCCTGCCGCCTTCAGGAAAGCATCATCAATGTGCCTGTTCATGTTGGCAAAATCTGCATGCACTGACAGCCTGTCTGTAATCTGTTGCTTTAAGGAGAGATCCATCCGGAACAAATCACCTGTATAGGCATCCCTCAGGTCGAATTTTGGATCAACGACAGACATGGTCTCTCCCTGATAGCGGAAGGACAATCGTGAGGAAAATCCTTTATAATCCCATCCGATACTGGCATTGTAAATGTCTTTGGGCTGGTCGATCATCCTGCCTTCCCGATGCTTCAGAGAAAGTACCCTCTTGGGGATGGGGATGACTCCTGAATAATCCCATTCTTCACCTACCTGAATAAAGGGATAATGTGTGGTTGACCAGATCCTGGAATAATTCAGATCCAGCACAAATCCTTTCAACAGACCCGGCAGGTACCAGAAATTGGTCTGCAAGGAAAATTCAAGTCCCCTGAAATAGGTCGTGTTTGGATTGTTCACCGGCATGTACATGGAGGAGGAGGAGGAGATCCGTGAGGAGTTAAAATAGTCCATACCCGGCAAGTTGGTCAGAAAAGCCTCGGAGGCCTCTCTGATTGCACCCCGGTAGTAGGGATTGTAATCCATCATCCCAAAGACCAGTCCGTCAATCTCCTTGTAAAAGCCATTAATAGTAATCAGCCCTACCTTGTTGGTATATACTGAAAAACCCAGGTCATAATTATTGGCCAGGGCCGGTTGCAATCCGGGATTTGAGGCACTGACCGTATTACCCTCGGTATAGACCACCACCGGAGAAATATGGTCGAAAGCGGGACGGGTGAGGCTCCGGTAGGCTGCAGCCCTGATATCAGCCCAATCAGTAAGTTTGAATTTCATATTGATGCTGGGGAACCAGTGTGCATTGTTACGTATGGTCGTGGTATCCTTTGGGTTTCCTTCAATTCCGGAAAGATTGAAGGTGTTGATCTGGATATGGTGTGCTGTATATTCCGTTTGCATCTTTTCGAAACGGACACCTGGCAGGATCATAATCCTTTTCCCGATATTGATCTCGGTCATTATATAGGCTGCAGATAACTGCTCGCTCACCTGGTAATCGAACCGGTAGCTGTCAAAGCCTGACATCCAGTAATCTCCTGGGATCTCCCTGTAATAGGTGTTGTTGACTTCATTCAGGAAGTCAATATCGGCTGTCCATCCCAGCTCATACCGGCCGTCCAGGATTTTACCATATTCATAATCCGGGTCAATAAAACTCACATAAGGAACGCCATTTGCTGTTTGATAGCCTAATTCATCACCCAGCTGAATTTCGGGGAAAAGTCCTTTCAGAAAAGGTTGGTTGCCCATTCCAATTCCCCCGGTAAAGGGTATGTATTTAACATCTCTGTTATTGTTTCGTTTTTTTATCGAATGCTTTCCTCCTATCTTGATATGTCCTGAAATATTATCGGCCAGACGATATGGTACTTTCCAGTCCAGTCTGTAGTTTTGCGTTTTATCCTCAAGATTTGCATTTCCCTGGTCCATGCGAAGCAACATGCTTTCCCCCACCTCGGACAGGTCGATATATTCCTCTAAGAGGTAAGAGGGAAGAGCAAATTTTCTTTCTCTGGTTTCAACCCCATCAATCGTCTCATCGGCAAAACTATATGTACCTCCTTCAATATCCGATCTGGTTATGTTGTAGGCTGCGTTCAGAATCAATTCGGTACCCCAGAAATTTATTGCGGTGCTTAAGGAATGTGATTGTATTGCTTCCACAGGATCCAGATCTGACAGGTACAGCGAACTTGTCCCGCCGATAAATGCCGCTGAATGATTTCGGGAAACCCCGTCGTTTCTCTGATTTGCATAGAAGTTATTGAATTTCACTTTGATATTCTCCCCTTTATAATCCATCAGCAGGCTTCCGCCGGTACGGTGCCTGGTCTGCCGGTTCTCGATTACGCTTGCACTATTGGTAAAGAGATCGTAGCCTTCATCAATGATTTCTCCCTCTGCATCGGTTTTCTTCCAGTATTCCGGATTGCTGTAAACTCCGGCAAACTGATCGGCCGAACGGATAATCTGCTCTTTATTCAGGTTCAGTAGCACACCCAGTTTATTGTCAAAGAAACGGTTACTGACTCCCCCGGCCAGGTAGTAGTTGTTGAAGCTTTTGTCCAGGCCATTGTATGCCCCGAGGGTGCGCAGGTGGTAATGGAATCCTTCCTGGGCTTCTTTCAGCCTCAGGTTCACCACCCCGCCGATGGCATTCGCATCTTTATCCGGAGTCAGACTTTTGGATAGTTCGATGCCCTCCAGCATCTCTGAGGAGATGACATTCAGTCCCACGCTCCGGTCACCAGCTCCCGTACCGGAAAGCTTCACACCTTCCACTTCCACTGCATTGTACTGGGGAGAAAGGCCACGAATCACAATCTTATTCCCTTCCCCTCCTGATCTTTGCAGGGAAACCCCTGGCAGGCGGCCTATGGATTCCGCCGCATTGGCATCGGGGAATTCCTTAATGCGGTCACCTGCTACGATATTCTTGATCGTATTGTCAGCCAGTTGCTGATTTATGGCTCCCAGCTGACCTTTGGCCTGGGTGGTTACCACTACCTCTTCCAGTTCACTTGCCATCCACTCCATCGCTACATTCTTAACCAGGGTCTCTCCGGCTGACAACTGAAGCTCATATTCAATCTTGCTGTATCCGATATACATGAATACAAGCGTATAAGAGCCCGGTTTAAGATTGGGTATGGAGTACTCCCCGTTGAGATCTGTGGAGGTTCCCGTGCTGGTACCCCGGATGGCCACATTGGCCCCAATCAGGGGTTCTCCGTTGCCTGCATCCACAATCTTCCCTGAGAGGGTGGCACGATTGGCCAGCTGTGCAGATAAGGGGAATGACAAGCTTAATAGAAAAAATAGTAATCCGGTTGCGTACTTCTGTTTCATGTGCTCAATCATCAGGGCTTTATTTATATACATCACGGATTGCCTCCAGGTACTTCATGCCATTCACTGTATCGGGTTCCAGGTAACTACCTTCGGTCCACTCGTTCCAGCAATTAATATTGATGATCCTGGGTCCCTCAGGCTTGGACAACAACTTATCTTTGGTCAGCTGGAGTGCTTTTTGAAAGTTTTCCGGGGTATTATTCCCGATGGTATTCATAAAGGGGTATCCCACATTCTCCCATTCAGAATTAAGATCACACCTGGGGGTGGGATCCCACCCCATGGTTACATTGGGATAGTAGGGTACATTAAACTGGGCTTTTGCCTTATCCCAGTATGTAAAATAGACATCACGAACATAGTTGTAATCAGTTTTGGTCTCGGGAAGCTTTACATGGTGGATCCATACATAGGAGGTCACGGAGTTAAAGCCCAGCCTGGATACCAGCTCTGCGCTGTTCGCCGGAGTCTTTTCCGAGGGCAGGATCGGCTCCCCCCAGGAAACCAGGTTCCAGTGTACTCCTTTCAGACCGGAAGCCCTGGCTTTTTCCTGCAAACGGTCCATGGCTACACGGGTGGCCTCCAAACTTCCGAAACCTTCAATGAATTTCTGGACATCATAAATAGAGAAGTAGGGTTTGCCGTCGATCTTCCAGTAATTGGGCTTTTTGAAATAGTCCCTGATCAACAGGTCGCAAATCTCCTCATACCTTTCAGGACTGACTTTCCCGGGATAGAGAACCTTTTGGGGATTCCCCTTTCTATAGGGGTGAATATCCACCCAGTCATGGTTCGCCCACATCAGGGCGAAATCGATGCTTTTGCAGTTTTTTGCTTTCAGGAAACCATTGTCAATAGCCCGGTTCAAAAAAGGTCCGTCCTCATACATATACCAGTCAAACAGAAATACATCGATGCCGTGATCCACCGCTGCATCGATCTTTTTAGCCATAACCACCGGATTGGCTTCATCGGTATAGCCCCATGCCGGCACATTGGGCTGGTGATGTTTGGGAAATCTTGGCTGCGCCTCCGTGACCAGCTCCCACTCGGTCCACCCTTTTCCATGAAAAGCATTGTTGCGATTATCCTCATGATAATTAGGGAAATAGTAAGCGGCAACTGTGATCTCCTCATCTGGGTTTATGGCAAGCTGTTTCTCCTTACTGGTAGAACAACAAGAGGTGATCAATCCCATGGACAGCATTAACGCAATATGGATCCGGCTTTGTTTCAATTCTTCGTCTCTTTTTACAGGATAAAATTCCGTAAAAAGATCAGGGATCACTTTCTGTAATCACCCATTCGCTTTTGCTGTTGTTCCATTTTTTATGCAGGAATTGGATTTCTTATTAATTTGGCTGCAGAAAAGTATTGCTGAGACGGAAATATGAATGCCCAAACCATACAGCTTAATCCGGTCCTAATGCTGAGCCTGCTCCTGCTTCTCAGCATTTCAAGGGGACTCTATGGCTCTGGAGGGTATCCGGCAGATGTGGCATTCAACCATGTGACCATCAAAGAGGGCCTGGCCAACAACAGGGTCGATTGTATGTTACAGGACCATGAAGGCTATTTGTGGTTTGGCACCAAAAGAGGTTTATGCCGTTACAACGGTTATGAATTTAAGACTTTTACAAGTCATCCCGGTGATACACTATCCCTCCGGTATCACCAGATCTCCTGCCTTTGGGAGGACCCGGACCACATCTTATGGATAGGCACCACCGGGGGCGGATTGCATTATTTTAACAAGGCAAAAGAGGTTTTCACCCACGTCGATATTCTACCGGGAGTCTCCATTCCGTCCTACCGTGGAAATATAACAAGTATCACACAGTTCTCACAAAACGAGATCTGGGTGGTGCATACCCGGGGATTGACACGCATTAACCTGGATTCAAAAAAAGCCACATCATTTATCAATATTGCATCATCCAGCGAATTGCCCGGTCATATTACATCCGTTTTCAGGGATGGTTCAGGTTTGTTTTTTATTGCTGTTCAGAACAGTCAGCTGTTATACGATTATGACTTAAAAAAAGAGCGCTTCGATCCTTTTCAATGGAGCTGTGAACCGGGAGATGTCCCTGAGCTTATTAATCAGTTCTACCCCTTTGATGAGCATCATCTATGGCTGGCCACAGACAAGGGTCTGTTCAGCTTAAACAAACAGAACCGGAAGATCGAACGTGTAAGCAGGATTCACGCGCCGGGTGCGGGAACAAATCTGAATTTCATCACAGAAGATGATTTCGGAAACCTCTGGATGGGGGGGAATGGTCTTTTCTTTTTTAATAATGAAAGCGGTAGATTCGGACAGTTTCACAGCGATCCGGATAATCCATGGACCATAGATGGCAACATTCTTACCTGCGGTCTGAAAGATAGTCAGAGTAATTTGTGGTTCGGGACTTTCTCAAGAGGCGTGAATGTAAATTACCATAAAACAAAACGCTTTAATCCCGACCAGGCGCTTACCACACTGATAGAGAACCTGAGCAAGAACATTACGGCCATTTGTGAAAGCAATGACGGATTGCTGTTTCTCGGAACCTGGGATAAAGGACTGCTGGTGATCGACGATCACAACAGACAGGTTAACCTGGACCGTACTTTTCCCAACCTGGGTTTTCTCGGGGACAGGATTATCAGAGCATTAGCCAGTGATAAGAACGGGCATATCTGGATAGGTACCAATGATGGATTACTGATAGAATTTGATCCCGAGAGCGAATCCGTGCATCGCTTTGAGATGGGAACTAAATATGATGAGCGGGCCATAACCACTATTTGTTTTACCAGTCAGGATCAGATCTGGATCGGTGGAGATGCAGGAGTATTAATTTTCAATCCGGAAACAGGCACATTTGTTGAACAAAAATACAGAAGCGAAATCATACTCACAGTCCTGGACATGGCCGAGGACAGCAGCGGAAATATATGGGTGGCCAGTTATGCAAGTGGATTGTTCCGGATTACACCGGACAAAAAGTTGATGCATTTTTCCCGGGAAGGAGCGCATGGTACAGGCATTCCCATGGAAAAGCTCGTAACTGTTTTCAGGGACTCCCGGGACCGGATCTGGGCAGGATCAGAGTTTAACGGGCTCTTCCTGTACCTGCCCGGAGAAAACAGGTTTCGGCAGTTTACCGATAAGGAGGGACTGCCATCCAATGACATTTGTTCCATCCAGGAAGATGCTAAGGGCAGGCTCTGGATTGGGACCAACAACGGGCTTTGCAGGTTTAATTATAGCCTGAACGATATTAGGAATTACTACTGGAGTGATGGGATGAATGCCGATGAGTTCCATTACAACTCCAACTTTACCGACCGGGAGGGTAGGCAGCTTTTTGGGTGTACCAACGGGATTGTCATCTTTGATCCGGACGAGATCAGGGACAACTACCTGAACTTTCCTGTGAAAATTGAGGAGATCTCAATCAACAACGGTTCGGTACACCATGACGCAGAAGGTGTTTCAATCATGGATGCACTGAGGACAGGAAAAACCCTGCGACTCAGGCATAAACAGAACACCATCAGTTTCAATTACGCCACCCTGAACTACTCACAGGCAACAATGAGCAACTACCGGTACCAGTTGCAGGGTTTTGAGACCAGTTACAATGATGTGAAAAAACAGAGGCAGGTAACCTATACCAATATTCCCCCGGGGAGATATATATTTAAAGTAATCGCCTCCAACAACGACAACCTGTGGGATGAGAAGGGTGCCGAGTTCTCATTCATCATTATCACACCACCCTGGTTCACCTGGTGGGCATTCCTGATTTACGGAATCCTGTTCGTCCTGATCGCTTATGGCCTCTGGCACCAGATCCGTCACGAGGAAAAGATGAAGAACGCCATAAAGATGGAGCGAATTGAGAAAGATCAGCAGAGAGAACTGACCCAGATGAAACTCCGCTTCTTTACCAACATCTCTCATGAATTCAAAACACCTCTGACCCTGATCATCGGTCCCCTTGAGCAACTGATTGCTGAACAACATGGAAATTCCAGGCTGAAACAGAAGCTTTCGAAGATCAGTGTGAATTCCAAAAGGCTCCTGGAACTGATCAACCAGCTGATCGATTTCAGAAAAATGGAACAGGACGTACTCCCGCTGAATAAATCACAACATGACCTGGTAGTTGCCATTCAGAATACGATGAGTATGTTTAGCAGTGCTGCAGTCACAAACGAGATACGTTTTAGATTTAATGCTGGATTCAGGCATCTTACATTTAATTTTGATGGTGATAAAATTGAGAAAGTACTGAACAACATTCTGTCAAATGCTTTCAAACATACCCCGAAAGGCGGGGAAATTGACGTCGGCTTATCCCTTGGTGCGCAAGATAATGTAAGCATAATCATATCTGACTCAGGATCCGGGATAAGCACAGAAAAGCTGGCCAGGATTTTTGAACGATTCAATAGTGATGCAAGTGAAACGAAAGGTGTTCCTGGATTTCGTGGTTCCGGAATAGGACTGGCATATTCAAAAAGTCTTGTTGAACAACACGATGGATCACTTCATGTGAATAGTGTGGAGGGAAAAGGTACAATTGTGACCATTCAGCTTCCATACGAAACAGGTATGCTGGTAACGGAGAAGTTTGAAGGAGAACTGCCATTTGTCTCCCCGGATGATCCGATGGAGCCAGAAGAGCCACCTCCTTTGCTACTGAAAGAGCAGGACACAAATAATCTTGCCAAGGCATCCCGTATCCTGATCGTGGATGATGATAGTGAATTGCGGGCCTATATTCGTTCCGTTCTGAAGGATTATTATCAGATTGACGAGGCACCAGATGGTGAGCTGGGTTTGGAAATGGCCTTGAAAAACGAATATGACTTGATTATCAGCGATGTGGTGATGCCTCAATTAAGCGGGACAGAGATGTGTAAGAGAATAAAGACCAATATTAAAACCAGTCACATCATGGTCATCCTGCTGACCGCAAAAAGCGATATCTACAGCGAACTGGAGGGATACGAGACCGGGGCTGACTCGTTTATCGGGAAACCATTCCTGCCCAGGCAACTAACAACTGTTATTGCCAATCTGCTCAAAACCCGTCAGCGGATTAAGGAGTATTATACCTCGCTGGAAGAGAAGGAAAAGGAACCCATAGGTATTTCTCCAAAGGATAAAGAACTGCTTATACATGCGATCAGAATCATTGAAGATAATATGGATGACGGAGACTTCGGAGTTGAAGTGCTGGGAAAGGAACTTGGACTCAGCCGCACCCATCTCTACAGGAAACTGAAATCGCTTACCGGATTGTCGCCCAATGAATATATAAGACAGATCCGCTTTAAAAACGCAGCACAATTATTACGAGAGGGGCAGCTCTCCATTTCGGAGATTGCCTACGGAGTTGGATGCCAATCCCCGGCTTATTTTTCCACAACCTTCAAAGCGCTGTACGGGATTTCTCCTAAGGAGTATCAAGGGAAGTAAGTCCTGCCATTACGCAATCCGATGCTGTTGGGCCTACTTGCTGTAGTAGGTAAGTTCACTCACCTTGTTCCAGGCTCCCCGTGTGAAGTCGGGCACAACGATGGGGGTACTCTGGTGTTCCACCGACTTTTCACTCAGCTCGATGATGGCTGACCACTCGGCAGCATCGTAAACGTCCTGGTCAAGGGGCAATCCGTTGCGCAGACAATAGATGAGGCGATAATCCATGATGAAGTCCATGCCGCCATGACCTCCTACTTCGCGGGCCTTTTCGCCCACTTCTTTCGTAATGGGGTGCTCATATTCTTTAAGCAGGGCTTCCATCTCATCCTCGGGTAGGAAACTGTGGGCATCCGGGTCAAAGGCGAGTCCCTGTACGGGCCACTTCTGAGCGAAGCCTTTAGTGCCACTGACCATGTGGATACGGCTGTAGGGACGGGGACTGGTCACATCATGCTGGATCATGATGGTGCGGCCCTTCTCCGTATGGACCAGGGTGGTGTTCATATCGCCCTTCTTGTACTCACGTTGGGCATAGTCGGAGTCTTCCCCGAATTTCTCTTTTGCATAGGCGGTCATCCCGGCCTGCTTGCTGGACATGCTTACCAGGTGGGTCATACGGTCGCCCCGGTGTATGTTCATGATATGGCAGATGGGACCGAAACCATGGGTGGGGTAGAGGTTGGCATTGCGGTCAGCCAGGTGCTCCAGTCGCCACATATCATGGTAGGCATAGGCTCCCAATTCGTACTCGGCAAAGTTCAGGAAGCGCAGGTCGTGGATGTAACCGCCTTCCCCGTGGACGATCTCTCCGAACAATCCCTGCCGGGCCATGTTTAGGGTGGCCATTTCAAAAAAGTCGTAATTGCAGTTCTCCAGCTGCATGCAGTGCCTGCGGGTTTTTTCAGCAGTGTTTACCAGCTGCCAGCATTCCTTGATGCTTAGTGCGGCTGGAACCTCGGTGGCTACATGCTTACCGTGCTCCATGGCATAGACAGCAATGGGAGTATGAAGGGACCAGTTTGTGCAGATGTAAACCAGGTCGATGTCATCCCGCTCACTGATGATCTTCCAGTCCTCGGTTCCCGTATACAGGTCGGCTTCGGGCAGGCCTGCATCAGTAAGGGTCTTCTGGGCCTTTTCTGTGTTCAGGCTTTCCAGGTCACAAAGAGCTTTGATCTCCACACCTTCAAGGTGTGTGTAGCGGTGTACGGCTCCCTGTCCCCTCATGCCCAGTCCGATAATGGCCATGCGCACAGTTTTCAGGGGTTCACAGCGCAACTCGATGACGTCTTCCTGGCTGGCCGGCCTTTCGGGGGTGGGGAAGAGTTCCACAGCCCCGTAGGAGTCGGTCTCGGGTTGTGCGGTCCCCGAGCATGAGCCCAGGGCAAAGACCCCAATGATTCCCAGAACCAGGATCAGTGAAGAGGTAGGTGTGGAGGTTTTCATATCTGTTTCTTTTTTTGTTGTTATTGAATCAGGGCAGCACCTTAAAATCTATCTGCGGAGCCTTGTCCGAAGCCAGCCTTTCAAATATCTCATCAATGGGGGTATGGTCGTTGGTAAAACCGCAGTTCTTCAGGTAGAAAATCTCGTTTTTGCTTCCCCCCGAATAGTCCAGTCGTGCATCCTTCCGGGCCGTGGCATCGGCTGTGAATCGGGCACGGCTTAGTTCGATCCAATGACCTTCGGTATTGCAGGCCCACTGGTTGCTGTAGTGTACCCTGCGGGAGGTGGCCCCCGATTCGGTGTAAAAGTTTTCCAGGAAGGAATGCAGGCGGGTCAGGTAGTTGTTTGTCTGTGGCCTCTGGAAACTGGCGATCAGCAGCCATTGTCCCTTTTCGGGGTCATGGAACCAGGCGGTAAACACGGTGCTGTTGTTTTCAAGGGGTTCGGCGTTCAGGAGGAATCCATAGGTTTCGCCCGCTTTCCACATGTATTTCAGATAGCTCTGGCCCCCGGATCCCTCGTTTCCGAATTCACCGGTGTACACATCCACCCCCTTTTTTAGCATCAGTACACGCTGGTCTTCAGGGATTTCCCGGGGATCATCCGTGTGGAATGGACTCCATACCGAGAAGAGGATCCTGCGTTCAGTTTCCGAATTTACCTGGATACCGAAATAGCCGTGGGAGAAACCGTTGGCCATGAAGTAGGAGCCCAGTACATCTTCCCCATCGGGCACGGTGATCTCGTTGTAGAACCAGCGGATGTCTCCCGATCCTTCGGGCACCGGGTAGCTAAGATGTACCGAGGGTCCCCGCCGGCCCCAGTAGAAATCGTCCCGCACAAAGTTCACTCCACCCCGGGCAACTTTCCCTCCGATGAGCAGCTCTTTCACTTCGGCGAAGAAAGGGCCGGTCCTACGAAACCCTGTAAGATCAATTCGCTGGTAACCAACTTCGTCAACATGGTATTTTCCCACATAGAGGGTATCATAAAAGTGCTTGTCCAGAAACAGGTTCCGGCTTTTTCCATTCAGTGACAGTGACAGTCTGGAACTCCCCTCTGCTACCCGGGCTACCAGGCCCAGGTGCACTTCCCCCGTAGTGGTGGCATGGAACCATGTGCTGATGGTGTCTTTTGGATCTGTCCAGTTACACAGTCCGTTTTCCCGGATGAGCTGGCCGGTCTGCTTTATATTGTGGAAGACCCAGCTATTGCCAGTAAGGGGAATAGATGTTCCAAGTTCCCCGATCCTGGGGTGTTCACTACTTTCACGGCAGGAGCTAATAATATAGAATGCACCGTTGACCATGGCCAGCAAAAGGATCCATGAAATCACCTCTTTACGGAGCCTTTTTCTTAGCATCTTCTTTATCACCTGCTCTCCTTTCATTCTATCACCTGCTAATAAATCGTTCTCTTGTTATTGTTCCACCGGTTCCAGTCACTTCAAGTATGAACAACCCGCTCCATTGGTCCACCGCTATCCTTCTGAATGTGGCTTTGCCGCAGTGTTCGGTGTACACTACCTTCCCCGAGGCATCGTATATGCGGATTTCACTGAAAGCCAGGTCACTTTCCACCACCAGGAAGTCGGTGGCGGGATTGGGATAAAGCCTGAGTCCGGGGCCGGATGCCAGGCTGTTTTCCGCTTCGGACACCACACACTCACCGGGCATATTGTAATGTAGCCAGACCAGGCGTTCCATGATCCACTGCTTGAATTTATCCACTTCCCCATCATAGCTCTGGGGCTGGGAACCAAGCTCGGGGGTTCCCACGTTCCTTCCCAGGATGGGCCACTTTTCATAATGTCTTTGTTGGGCTACTTCCACCAATACTGCTACCGAATCAATGTAATTGTTCAGGTACTGGTAACTGAGCAGGTTTTGCTGAAGCTCCAGGAAGCGGCACTTGAGCTGACCGGCAAACCAGGGATCCTCCAGCAGGCGGTAATACCATCCCGGGGGCTTCACATCGCTGGGACCAGTGAAGCTGTACTGCCAGCCTTCCCCATTCAGCATGGTATATTCCTGGTCCTTGTAAGCCCAGTCAAAGTCCCAGACAGGACCGGCATAGATGAGTGGGTCCTTGCTGTCCTTGTCCTTGAAGAAGCGCCGGCTTTTCTTATATCCGTCCATGTTCCTGGAAAGCTCGCTTACCAGGAAGTAGTCAATAAAGGAGTTTACATCTATATAGCTGCGATAGCCCAATGAAGGATCCATGAACTGGTCTCCCCACAGTACATCCTCGAACTCACTTACCATATCCTTCAGGTAGGCGTATTGTTCATTGGTGATGTCTTTCACCTTGGGGTATCCGGGTAAGAAATATACGGGAGCATCTGGATATCCGGGATTGTGATAGGCCGAAAGCCAGCTGGCCCCGTCAGGATAGTCGACCATGAAAATGTATCCGCCGGTGAGACTATCGCCCGCATTGTCGTCAGCATCCAGTTTTGCAATATCCACACGGTACTTGTCACGTTTGATCTTTTCTGTAAGCACGTAAATGCCCTGGTAGTCTCCATTGAGCACCATTTCGCAAAGATGGGCCCGGGGTGCGTAATGTCCCATTTTTCGGAAAAGGTGAAAGGACAGGATGTTCCGCATAAAGACCTTGTCGTTGTAATTGGCGATCAGGATCCAGTCGTTTTCCCTGGGCATATCCAGTAACTCCACGTTCAGGTTTTCCCCCAGGTCATCCCTGGTCTCAAAGCTATAGGGCTTCTGTGGCAGGGAGGCTGAATAGGATCCCCTGATTTCGAAGCCTGCGTTCCCCTCATATTCGTTGCCCGGATCGGATGGACGGTTGGTCCCATCCTGGTTATGGATGATCTTTAGGTCTACATCCACCTTGGGTTCATCCGGGATCTCCTGTCCCTTCGAGTCGATGACCAGCAGGGGCAGGGTAGTAGATTCCAGGGTCTGCCCCAAGGCGAAGGGCAGGGGCCAGAGCAGGAGAAATGCCTGAAGCAGATATATCTTTCGGCAATGCACTGTATTCTCTTTTAGGTTAATAAATGCGGACCCCGGTAATCGGGGTCCGCAAGATGTTCAGGTAATTCAGTTCACTTTTACTTAACCAGAACTTTCGTTGAAAGTACTCCTTTTTCGCCGGAAACTTTCACGATGTAGATGTTGCTTCCATCGAGCTCGAAGCTGGCGTCGCCGTTGATCTGGGTAGCCCTGACCAGTTGGCCGGTAACGTTGAAGATCTCAACATCAGCTGCACCATTGCCATTCTCGATATAGAGAGTGTTCAGATAGGAATAAACCTTCACATTGTCCAATACGGGCAGCTTGCTGAAGCCGGTTCCGTCAACGGGTTCACCTTCTTCACCAGTGGTAGAATCTTCACCCCAGATGGTTCCTGTAGGACCCACACCACCATTGGTAACTACGGCACCGATGATCGTGGTGAAGTTATAGTAGGCCACCAGGCCTTCTTCGTCCCCATTCAGCGCCATATTCCAGCTGGCAGCAATATCATCATCAGTCAAGGTTGTGTTCCAGACCCTGACCTCATCAATACCCCCTTTGAAAGTTCTTCCGGTCCAGGATTCGTGATACCTGTCTTTACCGATGGTAAAAGGAGCATTGACTGGATTCCCACTTACCGTATAGGTAGTGGTTCCCACGCAGTTCTGTGCAACCAGGTCCGGATTATCGCCGCCATCAGCTACATAGGTATAAACCAGCTGACCGTTCAGATATCCTTTCATGCTATTGGCCGCCACATCAACTGTCATGGCAATATGCTGCCATTCACCAATTTCCAGATAAATTTCGGGCGCAATCCAGTAAATATCCTGCCACAAAGGGATCATCTCAAGGGTATCCTTGCGGTAGTTGGTGATGTTCATCCCAAGGGAAGCACCTTCGTCATTCCTTAAGTAGATAGCGGCACACCAGTCTTTCCAACCACCTGTTGAATCGGGCTTGATCCATGCTTCCAGGGTCATGTTCTCTGTGGCATCAGTCAGGCCGGTAATGTAATCATCCAAATAGACATAGGATGTGTCATTAAGGACAAGTGATTGTCCGTAAACACTTGCTGCAAAAAAAGCAGCTGCTGCAATGAGTAAACTCTTTTTCATAATTTTCATTTTTAGTTAATACTAGGTTTATCTCACAAGTAAATTTTCTCTGTTATCAAATGCTTACCAGCCCTCACTCTCAGCAGGTAAATTCCCGATGGCAGTTCCGGTTGCAGGCTGGAGCTGCCTTGCTCCAATACCGTGCTGTGTAGCATCGTGCCGGTCATGCTATATATGCTAACCCGGGCCTGTGGTGCTTCTTCCAGATGGAGCATGACAAGCCCATTGAGGACCTGCACCTGCACGGGTGCCTCGTGACTATTAATCCCCACCGGGGGAGTGACTGTGATGTAGTCCTTAAGTTCCAGTGTATCGCTACCGTAGGGGTTGGAAACCTCCAGGCGGATGTCGAATTTGCCGCATTCCGCATAGGTGACCACAGGTTCTTCTTCAGTGGAGCTTTCCGGATCCCCACCCTCGAAGGTCCACAGGTATGAATCCGGATTATTCTTGCTCATGTTGTTCATGCTGATGGATTCGCCTTTGCTTATTTTCACCCTGTTGGCTGCGAAAATGGCTACAGGAGGAGGGGGATTCACTACGGTGATCACGGCAGCAGTTTCGACCGAGTCGCTGCCCTGACTATTCCATACCACCAGTTTTACATCATAGGTGCCGGGTTCTGGAAAGCTTAGCTCGGGGAAGCGTTCGTGGCTTTCGGCCGGATTCCCGCCTTTAAAGTACCAGTGCCAGGAGGTGGGGACAAAGGCCGAAGCATCATAGAACTGCACCGGTGCATTGACTTCCGTTTCGCTGGTTGAAGCTGCAAAGGCGGCTTGTGGAGCACGTTCCACGTTAATCTTTTCAAAAGAAGGCACCCAGCTTTCGCTGTCAAGGGAGACAAATTTTCCGTGCCTTTGCTCCCGCAGGTCAAAGAGGCCCTTGGTTTCCCTCTGGTTGCAGCGGTATGAAGCCAGGAGGTCTTCCTCCGTATCGGGATCCAGATCCATGTAACGCCTGTCCAGCACCTTTGCCGGACTTAGGGCCACATCCCAGATGCGAACCTGGTCTATGAGTCCGTTATAGTTCCTTTCCACAGGGTAGTCTGCGCCCAGACTTGACGGACCGGAGAAATCCACCTTTTCGTGGGACGTTTGATTAATGGCCGGCATTCCGTCCAGGAAAAGGACGGCCTTTTCGGCCTCCACCACCAGGGCCACATGGCACCAGCGTCCAATCGGTACAGTCAGTCCGGTGGACCAGCTCCAGAAACGGTCGTTCCAGTGATAGCCCAACTCATTGTTAGTCCTGAAATTTAATCCGCAGGCCTTTCCATTGCGGTAAAAGAAAATTCCTGTGTAGGGGTCCTGGTCCTCTTCAATCTTCAGCCAGCATTCGAAGCTGAATTCATTCCCTGAAAGGTTCAGGGCAGGGATCTCCACAAAATCGCCCATAGTACCTCTCAGATCCAGGGCCATATCACCCGTGGACAGAACGGTCATGTAATCTTCCTCCACCAGGGTGTCACTTCCAAGGCTGTTGGAGGCGACGAACTGCACATCGAAGCGCCCCGTGTCGTTGTAGGCTACCATGGGATGCCTTTCGATGCTGCTCCCAGGGTTTCCGCCCTCAAAGCTCCACTGCCATGCAGAGGGTACTCCGCCGGAGCTTTCCCTGAACTGCACGAAGGAGTACTGATATACACTGTCGCTTTCAGTTGAAAAGACAGCTACAGGTTTCTTTACTTCGGTATCAGCCTCGAAAACTTGCACAGCAGTTTCGGACACACCATCGAAGATATCCCTCAGGCTGAAGTGCAGGTACCAGGTCCCGTCGGACAGTTCCGCCAGGTCCAGTTCCACCTCCCTTTGCTGGGGAATAGTGTCCCCAAAGACCATGACAGGAGTGCCATTACCTTCGGCATTGTCATAGATGGCACCATACCAGGCGAGTTGCGGGCCGGCTGTGGGATCCACCTCCCAATCCAGCATCAGCTTTCTCTCTACAGCATCATATGTGACAGCGGAATGTTGAATAACTATGGTGTCCCAGTCAGGAAGGGGCTCCTCCTCAAGGGTAAATACGGCCTGGGTAAGGCAGGTGGGCTCAGTATCGCCCCCACTTTGCATATAATAGTATTCGCCGTCGACGGTACCTCCGTCGTAATTGTTATTGTAATTGGAGGTGGCAGCTTCCTGGTTTACCGAGAATATACAGCGGGTGAAAGGAATCCAGTCACCGGCCGGGCTTCGTTTATATCCGTCTTTGATATGGTAGCGACGCTTTTCCCAGCCGTTCCCGTACCAGTCCTCCAGGAAGGAGTTGATCCCGGTATTGATCCGGACACCGGGTACGGGATAGTCCATGGTAATAAGGTGGTACCACTCTCCTGTTGAGGTATTCTGCACCCAGTAACCAAAGTAGGTGTGGCCGGCATAGTTCCACAGGCGGTTTACCATACGGTACCAGGTATCGGTCTCCCAACCCAGTGCAAAGTTCCAGGACTTGAGACCGGTGCCTTCCCCGCCGAAGCGCTCCACCATGGTACCATGACCCTGGTAGGCGGCTGTGATGGCCTCGGTACTTGCTTCCGGATCCCAGAGGGAGAAAATGTAGTTCCTCCCGGCCGGGTGCTGCTGTATGCCACAGTATCCGTCGCCTTCGCCCCCTGTACCCCACCAGCCCATGGCCGAATAGTAAGTGTAATTCGGAGTGAAGCCTTCGGGTACAAAGATGGTTTTAGTGATGATATCACCCAGGTAGTTCCTGTCATTGTTGGATGAAAGATGTAGCGATACGGCCCTGTTCTGGGCAAAAATGTGCCCGCTGCCTGCAAGGAGCAGGACACATGTCAGTGTACTATAGAACCATCTCACGACCATCTCTTCTTAAGCTTTACATTCTATACAGGCTTTTAGGGATTCTGTTCAAGATTGTCCTGGGCACGTAGCTCATCTTCGGGAATGTAGAGTACCACGCGCGGGTGCTCGGGTGGGATGAGCTCCGGTCCCACACCTTCGTGGGTACCCGGGTAGCGCCTGTCGAGGATCTTGTTATTCCGGAAGATGTCGAACTTCCTGTGAGCCTCAAAGGCCAGCTCGATGCGCCTTTCCTGCAGGATGCTGTCCACCAGTTGCTCACTGCTGCTGAAATCGGCCTCGTTCCAGGCGGGTATGTTTACCCTTTCCCGGATAACGTTCACATCTGCTACGCCTTCGGGAATGTGTCCCAGCTTGGCATGAGCCTCAGCCCGGTTCAGGTAAATCTCACCCAGGCGGAACATTACCGGCGAGTAATAGAGCACCAGGTCTTCCTGGAAGGAGCACTTGCTTACGTAGTACTTGGGATAGCCATTCCGGTTGTCCAGCGTCCCGTCTTCCTTGTATTGGGGATGGATGAAGGAGTTGCGCCAGTCGACGGGATTCTGTGCCACCAGGTCCCGGTAAGGTTCTGAGGCATACATCTCACCCCAGCCGTTCCCGTCGGCGGCATAGTACATGGCTCCGATGGCGGCCCATCCCACGTTGTCGTCCTCAGTTTGCTTTATGGCGAAAATGGTTTCACTATTTTCTTCCGGGAACTTTACGGTATAGTTCACGTAGTCGGTAGAGTCGGTGATCAGGCTGTAGGTGTCCGTGTTAATGATTGAGTCGGCATAATTCAGGGCCAGTTCCTCCTCGTTCTTGTACAGGTAGAAACGGGAAAGGGCGGCCCAGGCTACTTCCTTTGAAGCCCTGATGTTATGCCACTTGTATTCCAGCATCTCATCCCGCAGACCCATGAGTTTTGCAGCGGTGCTTAAATCCTCCTCGATGGCATTGTAGACCTCCTTTACTGTAGCCCGGGGTGGGATGTTCTCAATATCGGTATCCAGTTTCAGGCTAATACCCAGGTTGGTTTCGGGATCCTGCTGGTAGGGACGACCAAAGGCGTTCACCAGGTTGAAATAGGCAAAACCCCTGAGGAAATGGCATTCTCCCAGCATATGTGAACGTGGATCGTTCTCCCCTTCCAGCTCAATGTTCTCTATGAGTCGGTTAATGGCGATGATCATTTTGTAGGAACTCTGGTAGAAAGCTTTGACCGAACCGTTATCCACGTTGTGGTTGTACGTGTAAATGTTGAACAGGGGATCGGTGGTGGTTCCACTGAGGGCCACGTTGTCGCCGGCATATTCCCCCATGAAGTGATGGAGGCGCAGGTAGAAGTCGTAGGCTCCGAAGGTACCTCCCGGGTCCTGGTAATGGAAGTAGCCATAGGCTCCCAGGAGGGCAGCTTCGATGCCCTTTGCCGAGGAGAAAACAATGTCCTGGTCGATTCCGTCATAGGGAGGGCGGTCCAGGTCGCAGGAAGTGACCAGCAGGAGGGCCAGGAAGATGCTTAAGCTTATTTTTCTGCTATTCATGGTCATGTTTTTTTTAGAAGCGTAAATTGATTCCGAACAGGTACTTGCGGATGTTGGGAGCAATGGACGCCCCGGCATAGCTGTGCACCTCGGGGTTCACCCCTGGGAACCTGGTAAAGGTGTACAGGTTGTCCGCACTGGCGGTAAGGGTGATCTCTCTTACCCCTATCCTGTCCAGGAAGGCCAGATCGTTGATGCGGTAGCTCAGGGAGATATTCCCCAGTTTCAGATAGCTTCCATCGTGGAGGTAACGGGTTGTTGTCTTGTTGCTCAACTTGTTCCCGCCATAGTTTGCCCTTGGATGAGTGGCTATGTCACCGGGTTTCTCCCAGCGGACAAAATCGTCGCCATGCGCCATCTGGTTGTATTCGGCGTAGGCCCCGTCGTTATCGAAGAATTCCATGCCACTGTAGTATATATAATTGCCGTAGGAGTAGTAGAACAACATTGAGAAACTCAGATCCCTCCAGTCCACATTGGTTCCGAAGCCGCCGAACATCTTGGGCGTTCCGGTCTTGTCCTGGATAAGGCGGGTGGCATAATTCCAGTCGCTTGTAACTGTGTCTTTTATGACGTTTCCATTTTCGTCTTTCTGCAGCTGCCTGTACAGGGGATCCCCGGTTTCGGGATCAACCCCGGCCCATTCACGCATGTAGAAGGTTTTGGAGTCGTAGCCTATTTTCCAGATCATATTCCCGCGGTCATATTCTTCCCTTCCTTTGTCATCGATACGTTCAACTTGGTTCTTGTTGAAGTTCACATTGAAATTCAGGTCCCAGCGGAAATGTTCAGTTTCAATAAGAGTGGAATTCAAAGTGATTTCCAGACCACGGTTGGATATACCGCCGTAGTTAACCAGCATATCCGAAAACCCACTTAGGGTACTCAGGTTCTCTTTCCCATAGAGGTTTTTAGCGGTGCTGTGATAGAGTTCAATCGTACCGCTGATGCGGTTGAACAGACGAAAATCAGCCGCCGCATTGAAGTCGTTCTTTGTCTCCCAGGTCAACAGGGGCAGACTCATGCGACTGGGGAAGAGTCCCGGCACCTGGTTGTAGCTGAAACCAAAACCATATACTCCGTATGCCTCATAAATGTTGGGATAGAGATTCCCTACAGATCCGTAGCTGGTCCGCAGTTTCAGGAAATTGAGCACGGAATTGTCCCTCAGGAAATCCTCACGGGTGAGGATCCAGCCTGCTGACAGTGTGTAAAAGGTACCGTACCTGTTGTCCTCATGGAAACGGGAGCTGCCGTCGTAACGAAGCGAGCCCTGGAAAAGGTATTTATCGCTGATCACGTAATTCACATTGGTCAGGAAACTCTGGTTGGCATACTCCGAACGGTAACCGGAATTGGGATCGGCCGACGAGGCGGCATTCATTATTATTGCACCGGGAATGATGCCTGTTCCAACGGCTCCCAGGGACTGTCCCCTGTAATTCTCGTATTCATAACCGACGGTAATCCCGATGTCGTGTTCATTGAAGAGGCGCCTGTAGCGCAGAAAGGTGTTGGCAAGGTACTTGACCGATTTCCCATAGCCTTCATAGATTGAACCGTTGTTGTCGTTTACCCTTCCGGATGAAGTCCTTGCATCGGCATTATTGAAATAATATGAATTAGCGAAGTTGAAATTCTGGTTGTGTTCCAGCTTCAGGTGGTCGGTGATCTTGTATATGGCCTGCACCTTATAGCGGTTGTTCAGGCCTTCGTTCATTCCATAATTGTACTGACGTGGATACATGTAGTTGCTCCCGTCACGTCCGTACCACTTGCGCCCGTCGGCGGAGGAGCCGTTCAGCACTTCCCGGATGCTGCCGTCCTCGTTGTAGGGATCGTCCCAGGGCATGTATATATAGGTGTTGTACAGGGAAGAGCCGTCCTGGTTCAGGCGTTCGGAATAGTTCATGTTGAGCCTGGCATTGAGGCTCAGGCGCTCGGTGGCCTGCCAGGTGATGTTGGCATTCCCTGTGAAACGACTGTAGTTTTGTCCTTTCAGAATACCGTCTTCCTGGTAGTAGGATCCGCTTAGGTATGTGCTCACCTTATCGGTTTTGGCAGCATAGCTCAGGTTGTATTCGTCTACCTGGCCGGTACGGAAGGCGTATTCCTCCCAGTCCGTATCCACATCCAATAGCTGGGTGCAGGTGTCCAGGTGGGGGTATTGGGCCAGGAACTTGTCGTTGATGAATTCTTCCCGGGTTCCGAAAATGCTAACGATCAGGGCATCGATTTCCTCTTCGCTCAATTCCGGGTTGGTATCTTGCAAGATTTTCTTTGTTTCGTCGGCCTTCAAGTCGTAGGAAGGAGCCCAGAAGGAAGTGAAATGGTTGAAGAGCTGCTGCGAGTTCATCACATTGAATTCCCCTGTGTTGTATTTGGAGAAACCTTTTTTATAGGAGAAGTTGAATTCAGGTTTCCCGACCTTTCCACTCTTGGTGGTGATCATGATCACACCACCGGCGGCCCGTGATCCATATAGTGCGGTGGAGGAGGCATCTTTCAGCACGGTCATGGACTCCACGTCGTCCGGATTCAGGTTGGGGGCCGACCCAAAGATCATTCCGTCAACCACCCATAGGGGACTGGAGGAGCCCTGTAGGGTGCTATTCCCCCGAATCTTCACCGAGGCATTTTCACCTGGCTTTCCACTGGTACTGGATATAACCTGAACGCCGGCGGCGCTACCTTTCAGACGCTCAGTAAGGGCGGGGGAGTTGTTGGCCTTTTCAATAGCTTCAGCATTCACTGAGGCCACCGAGCCGGTGAGGTTGGATTTCTTCTGTTCGCCGTAGGCCACGATCACCACTTCTTCCAGTCCCGTGGCATCAGGATTAAGGTCCAGGTCGATGACCGTCTGTTCGCCCACCTCTACTTCCACAGGGGCAAAACCTACGAAGGAATATACCAGTACGGCATCGGCCCCGGGGACAGTGATGGTGTAGTTTCCATCCAGGTCGGTTACGGTTCCCTGGTTGGTGCCTTTGATGATCACATTTACGCCGGGCAGGCCTTCGCCCGTTTCGGCATCTTGCACTGTACCGCTTACCTCCCTGCTTCCTTCCTGTGCCAGCAGTCCAAGGCTGAGCATTACCATCCAGAGGAAGGTGAGTGTGCGTTTAACAGTATAATTTCCTTTGCTCATGTTCTGCATTTTAGGATTTGTACAAGAGTTTATATGGCAATATTAAGCCCCTTCGCCCCGGAGGGTGTTCACGATTGGTTCAAACATGTTTAAGATTGGATCAAAGACCCTGTTTGAGTGCAAGGAGGCGATTTTTGTGCTTCAGGGCCATGGGGTGGGAGGGCTCGATGGACAGGGCGCGGTCCATGTCCTCCAGGGCTCTGTCCGGGTCTCCCTGCTGTTCCCTAAGCATGCCCCGGCTCACATAGGCCAAGGGAAGGTCCGGGTTCAGGCTGATGGCCTTTTCAAAATCTGACAGGGCTCCTTGCAGGTTTCCGTCCATGGCCCGGGCGGCCCCGCGGTTCACATATGTCATGGCAGCCCCAGGGTTCAGTTCTATGGAGAGGTCGTAATCCCTCAGGGCCTCCTGCACCTTTCCCCGTCTTACCCCGAGTACACCCCTGTCGTTATAGGCCATAAAGGACATGGGATCCAGTTCTATGGCCCGGTCGAAATCGGAAAATGCACCCTCATAATCCATGATGCGACCCCTGGCGATACCCCTGCTCAGAAAGTAGTCGGGGACTAAGGGGTGAAGCTCAATGGCCCGGTCATAATTGTTCAGGGCCTCGGGGATCATACCCATTCTTACCATGACCTCACCTCTTCCATGCCAGGCTTCGGCATTGTCCTGATCCATCTCCAGTACTTGATTGAAAGCCTTCATGGCCCCTTCCAGGTCCCCTTTCCGGTTCCGGATCTGGCCCCTGCGTAACAAGAAGGCATCTTGGTCCAGAAAGGCCGGAAGGATCTCCAGCTTGCTTCCGGGATCCATATTTACAAATTCGGGGATGTTTACCGCCCGGTTTTCATAGCTCATGTTTTCCAGGAGGATGGCGGGACTGTCCCTGCCGTCCTGGTCGATGTGGGTGAGGAAGAGCCGGGTGAAGGGCGTACCCGCCTTGGAGGAAAATACCAGCCAGCGGCTGTTGGGCGACCAGGAGTGCCAGGAATTCATATTCCCCGTGTTGCAGTCCAGTTCTCTGGCCTCGCCTCCCCCGGCGGGTATGATCTTCAGGCGGCTATCTTTCTGCAAGAGCATGAAGCTCTCGGCCTGACAGAAAACCATCCATTTTCCATCGGGGGAGATCTTGGGGAAGTAGTTGCTCATGCCATTGTGGGAGGCCCCTGCGACAGGCTCTGTTTTACCCCCCCTTCCCCCGTTAAATGGAATGCGGTATATATCGAATTTAAAAAGTCTCTTACGGTCCAGACAACTGTTTAGGAATTTGTTGTAAACTTTATGGTTGGTAGGTGTTGAGCCATGGAGAATGCCGCTTTCCTCGTAATGTGCTGCCCTGCAACGTGTAAAATATATATACCTCCCGTCGGGGCTCCATACCGGATTGCTGTGCACGTAGCTGGTGTCGTTGGCTCCCTGCAGCTCGAAATAGCGTTCCTCGTCCCGGTCGTAGACCTGAAGAATGCCCTTGAAGGGGAAGAAGAGTTGGGAGTATTCCAGGTTATTACGGTCGACGAAGATCTCGCAGTCTTTCAGGGTACTAACCACGTAGCGCCCGTCCGGGGAGATCTGTGAAAGCAGTCCGTAAGTGAAGTTCCCGTTCTGAGCCTCGCTCCAGTTGATGAGACGGTTCTGGTTGAGCATGGTTCTTTCTTCCAGGGGAGCGATTACGTATGCCCCTTTCTCATCCCGGGCATCCACATCCATGGCCAGGTAGTGCCCGTCGGCCGAAAATGAGTGGCAGTTCCCGCACACGGGTATATTACCCAGCACCACAGGTGCTTTTTCTGCCGAAGAGACCGATCCCAGGTGCCAGTTGATCTTTTTCAGATTCTCCCTGGCAAACTTGAAAGGAAGGGGTACGGTCCGGAAAAACACCGGGGCTCCCACATTGTCTTTTGAGCAGCAAAAGCTCGTAAGCGTTTTGCCGTTGAGCAGGAAGAGGAGTTCGGTTTCCTTTCCCCTGGACTTCAGTATTTCCCATGTCTCCTGTCCGGGTTTCCAGCTTGCAATGCTGCTGGATGCCCTGGTCAGGACCGAACCATCACTGTCCTTGATCTGAATCTCCCATTTTTCCTCTCCGCTGCTTTCCCACCTGAAAGTGGGGGGTGCCATATCGGCAGGGAAAAGGGTGCCCGGCACCGGGTATATGATGACAGTGTCTGCGTCTTTTCCCTTATTCCCGCACGAAGAAAGGTAAAGGACAGCAAGCACTGTTAACAGGAGGCCTATGGTCGTGGAAGTCTTTTTCATGTCGATCCCTGATCCTGGTATTGGGTGGGAGTCAGATTGAAATGTTTCTTGAAGCGGGTAGCGAAGTAGCGGGAATCGTTAAAGCCCACCTGCCAGGCAATTTCCTTTACGCTTTGTTCCTTTTTAAGCAGGAGACGGGCCGCCACCTTCATGCGGTACATGTTCAGAAACTCTGCCGGTCCCTGTCCTGTGATCTGTTTTAGCTTCCGGTTGCAAGTGGACCGGCTCATGCCGAACTCGTCCACGAAACGGTCTACATCCAGGTCAGGATCATCCAGATTTTCGTCTATAAAGGCCATGAGTTTCTCCATGAAGCCGTCGTCTGCCCGGCTGGTAACGATCTCCCTGTGATTTAGCTGCAGGTCGCTCCGGTACCTTTCAGTCAGTTTCTCCCGGGTTTCAAAGCGATTGCGAATCCGGAGCAGGAAGGCTTCCGGGCTAAAAGGCTTGGAAATGTAATCATCTGCCCCGGCCTCCAGTCCCTCGATATTATGTTCCAGGGTAGATAGGGCCGTGAGCAGAAGGAGAGGGATATGGCTGGTTTCCAGGTTGCCCTTGATGCGGTTGCAGAGTTCGACACCATCCATCTCAGGCATCATAACATCGCTGATGATCAGGTCGGGAGCCTTTTCCAGAGCGACTTCCAGGCCTTTCATCCCGTTCTCAGCCTCCATCACACGGTAGTGGGGACTGAGTATACCTGTAATGAAATCCCGCATCTCCACATTGTCCTCAACCACCAAGATCCTTTTATCACCGTATCCCGTGAAAACAGGTAGGTCTGGAGTCCCAGCCAAAGTTTCCATCACCGGCTTTTCATCATCGGCCAGCTCCGCCTGGTTCAGGTGCTCGCTTCCAAGGGGCAGCCTTATCACGAAGGAGCTACCCTCGCCCTCTTTTGTCCGGACCCCCAGTTGACCATGGTGGATAAGCACCAGTTGCTTTACAAACGACAGCCCTATCCCACTTCCTTCAACCCGGCTGTTGCCTGTTCTCTTCCTGGTATTTCCTTTGACACGGTAAAAGCGTTCGAATATGCCTTCGATCTCACTTTCCGGAATGCCGGGCCCTGTGTCCCTTATTCTGATTTCCACGCAGGCGGGCATATCCAGTTTGCCAAAAGACAGATTAAATTTCTCCACGTATCGGCTGCTTAGGGTTCTTTCCCGGATCTGCAGGCTCACCTTCCCCCCGGGAGGGGTATACTTGAAGGCATTGGAAAGAAGGTTCACCAGAATCTTGTCGTACTTGTCTGAGTCGAGCCAGACCATGGTACGCTCCAACTTGCTTTTAAAAGTGTAATCTATCTTATCTTCCCCGGCTTTAAGTCTGAACTGGTCGAAGATCTGCCGGCTCAGGGCTACCAGGTCCGTTTCAGAGGCGGCCAATTGCTCCTTGCCCATTTCGAGCTTACGGAAATCCAGTAACTGGTTGATCAGGTTGAGAAGTTTATTTGAATTATTGCGGATAACCTGGAGCCTTTCCTTCATTTCCATGTCTTCGGGCGCTGTATTGATCACCTGTTCAAGGGGACCACTGATGAGTGTGAGTGGGGTGCGGAGCTCGTGGGAGATATTGGTGAAAAACTGCAATCGCTGCTGGTTAAGTTCCTCCTCCTTTTCACGCTTGAATTTTTCGAAGCGAATGGCTTCCTGAAGCTTGATGCGCCTTGCGATCATATTCCGGAAAACATAGAGGAGGCCCAGGACCATGAGACCATAAATAGTGTAAGCCCACCAGGTTTTCCAGGGAGGTGGCATGACGGTGATCGCCAGTGTGGCCATATTGGGACTCCATACTCCGTCCGCACCAGCGGTCTTTACCTCCAGGGTGTAATTCCCCTTGTGCAGTTTGGCGAAATCCACGAATGCCCTTTCTGCCGAAGTCTGTGTCCATGCTTCCTGCAGCCCCTTCAGACGGTATGCAAACTGGTTGTTTTCCGATTCCTGGTAGTTATCTGAAGAGAACTCAATTGAAAAGGTGCTCTGGGAATGATTCAGTGTAATTTGTTCCGTTTCCCGGATGCTTCGTTTCAGGATCATGCGGCCCTTTCCGGGTTTTCCTGCCTGGACCTTTTCCTGGTTTACTTTCAGGTTGGTGAAAACCACCCGGGATTTATAGCCCTGCTCCATGCTCCCTGGCGCGAAGTGCATAACACCCCGGTTGGTTCCAAAAAAGCACTGTCCGTCTTCTCCCAGGGAGGCAGCATTATGGTTATAACCATGGATGATGCCATACTCATGCTCCAGATATTGCTTTCTGGTTCCGTTTGCGGGATTGTAAAAGGTAAGTCCTGCCACATTTCCTATCCACAGGTTTCCGGCTGAATCAGGCAATACTGACATGATATATTCCCCCGGCAGGAGCTGATCGTCCGAGAAACGGTTATTCCCTAAATGGAAAATACACATTCCCTGGGAAGTCCCGATCCAGAGATCGTCCCCCCTGCGCGTAAAATTCTTGATATCGTTCCCAGGGAGCCCGCTCCCCTGGCTCAAAGCATAGTAATGCATGCTTTCAATACTCTCTTCCCCGAAAAGCAGCCTGGTGACTCCGTTATAAGTCCCCACCCATAACTCACTTCGCACCCCGGGAAGGACTGAGGGACATGAGTAGAGACAGTTGATCTTGGGACTGTTGAGCCTGCTATCCGAGGGGGAGAAGCCTTCCAACTCACGGTAGCTCCTCATCACCCCTGCTTTCCGGTCCACATAAAAAAGGCCCTTTTCCTCGGTTCCCACCCAAATCATACTGTCGATATCCTGGTGGAGTGTGTTCACATTAATGCGGTATTCATTTTCCCCGTTGATTTCCAGAGGTACATGTAGTACTCTGAAACTGCCGTTCCGGGTCACCACCCTGTCGAGTCCGCCCCATAAACCTACCCAAACCTGGTCCTCATGGTCGGGAAGAACCGCGTAAACAGAGTCTGATTGCAGGGGCAAGCTGAGGGACCTGCGATGAAATTTTTTAAGCACTTTCAGGTTGTCATTGGCAAATTCCGCCACATTCAGTCCCTGTTCCCAGGTACCGATCCAGAATCGCTTCCGATAGTCAATGGCAATGGCGGTTACATCGTTTCCGGACAGGCTCTGCTGGTCATTCCCGGCTTTGTGGCGGGTGAAGTAGTTTTTCTGTGAATATATCCGGTAGACTCCAAGTCCTTGCATACTGGCCCAAATCACGCCGTCGCTGCTGCAGTAGAGGGCCAGGATAACATTGCTGTTGACCAGGTTGTTACTCCCGTCCTCTTCCCAGTGGTGGTGGAATACAGCCTCCCCGGGGAGGGACAGGTCCAAGCGGTCAAGTCCGTCGTATATGGCCCCGATCCATAGGTGCCCCGCATTGTCTTCGCATAGCTTGTAAATATTGTTTCCGGACAGGTTCCCCGGTAGGCTGCCGCTCTGAAAGGAAACAAAATCCCCACTTTCCTCCCTGTAACGAGCCAGGCCCCTTTCCCAGGTTCCCACCCATATGCGGCCCTGGCTGTCTTCCATGGTATACATGATCTGGTTCCCGGGAAGGTCATTGGGTTTGTCCCCGGCATAGAAATTTTCAAACCGTTCCCCGTCCGGTTTAAAACAGCTCAGCCCCCCTTCGTTGGAAGAGATCCAAAGCTGTCCCTTGCTGTCAAACATCAGGTGGAAAACCTTGTTATCGCACAATGAGTTGGGATCATCCCTGAGTGCGCGGTAACGCCTGATTCTTTTTATGCTGATCTCTTCCCCCATGGAGTATTCCAGACGGTACAGCCCCGACTGGCTTCCCACCCACAATTCCCCCGGCTTCCTGGAGGCAATGGAATAGATCCGGTCGGGCAGGTGGCGGTCCAGGACATTGGATTCCACCATGACTGAGTCGGTATAGATAAAGGGGAAATGGATGAATTTTTCCCTTCGCTGATCGTAGAGGTTCAGTCCTCCGCCATTAGTCCCGATCCACAAGAAGCGATTATCGGTCTCGTGCAAACTGCGCACATAGTTATGACTGGTGCCCTCACCGGTTTCAAATGGGTATTTCACGAAGTAAAAACCGTCATAGGAGCAAAGGCCGTTGCGGGTCCCCAGCCACATGAGGCCCAAGTGATCCTGCACCATGCAGTTCACGTTGTTGTCCGGGAGCCCATCCTTCATTCCCAGCAGGGAGGAACTGAAACTGTATTCCTGTGCCAGTGCAGCAGTCCCCAGCCACAGAATGAGTATGGAATTTCCTAATTTCTTCATCTCAGGTAGAGCAAGCAAAGATATAGAAATTCCAGGGCTGTAGTTATGTTACTCAGCTTGGATGCTTACGTGCGGAATCCATTGTCTATTTGATCATCAATAAGGGCTAAATTCGTTCATCCCATTTCATATTTAGTAATCCCGCATATGGGCTTCTCGTCCCTATTGTTTTCGTTCCCCCGCTACCTGATATACATTTGGGGAAATCGAAAACCCCATACGAATGAGAGTACTGCTGATCAGTCCCGAATACCCCGATACCTACTGGAGTTTCAGGTATGCATTGAAGTTTGTATCCAAGAAGGCGGCCAATCCCCCCCTGGGGCTTCTTACCATTGCGGCCATGTTGCCGGCCACCTGGGAGAAGAAGGTGGTGGATCTGAATGTGTCTGTCCTTCGGGATAAGGATATTGCCGAAGCCGATTACGTATTAATCAGCGCCATGTCCGTGCAGGCTCCTTCAGCCGACATGGTGATTGAAAAATGCAAGGTGCACGGGACCAGAATAATTGCCGGCGGTGCCATGTTTACCGGGGATCCGGATGCTTACCTTCACCTGGACCACCTGATTCTGAATGAAGCGGAGATCACCCTGCCGCTCTTTCTGGCCGACCTGGAAAAGGGCGAAGCGAAACAGATTTACAGGAGCGATGAATTTGCTGATCTTTCGCAAACTCCTCCTCCCGATTATACCCTGATTAAAGCCTCCTCTTACGCCCAGTTGAGCCTGCAATATTCAAGGGGTTGTCCCTTCGATTGTGAGTTTTGCGAAATAACAGCTCTGTTGGGACGGAAAGTCCGCACCAAGAGTTCTAAGCAGATACTTAAGGAACTGGATCAGATATTCCTTACCGGTTTCAGGGGGAACCTCTTCTTTGTGGATGACAACTTCATCGGGAACAGGCATAAACTGAAAAAGGACTTGCTTCCTGCCATAAGCAGCTGGAACAAAGGGCATGGCTCTCCTTTTACCTTTACCACGGAAGCCTCCATTGATATGGCCGACGATTCCGAACTGATGCGTGCCATGGTGGTGGCAGGATTTGAGAAAGTATTCGTTGGAATTGAAACCGTTGAACAGGAAAGTCTGGCAGAGTGTGACAAAGCTCATAATCTGGACCGGGACCTGACCGAAAGTGTAAAGCAGATCCAGTCGGCCGGGATTGAGGTTGCAGCAGGTTTTATTGTGGGCTTTGATTCCGATACGCCGGGTGTATTTCAGAGGCAGATCAACTTCATTCAGCAAACGGGAATTATTACAGCCATGGTGGGCCTGCTGAATGCCCCCCACCGTACCCGGCTATACAGTCGCATGAAAAAGGAAGGAAGGATCCATGAGGGATTTGACGGGAATAACACCAACGATGTCATGAATTTTACCCCAAAAATGGATAAGGAAAAGCTCCTGGCTGGATTCCGGAGCATCAACCAGAGCATCTATTCCAGCAAGGCTTATTATGAGCGGCTGAAAGGTTTCCTGAAGCGCTTTCAACCCGGAGTGAAAGCTTCCAAGAGAGATACCGGCGAAAAGATCATGGCCCTGGTGCGATCTGTATTTTACCTGGGAATTCTGAGCCGGAGCCGGATCTATTACTGGAAACTCTTCATCTGGAGCCTGATTTACCGGCCCAGGCTATTTCCACTGGCCATCACCTATAGCATTTATGGCTACCATTTCAGAAAGGTGTACCGGATCAGCTAGCATCAGTCTCTCCGGAAATCTTTCCTTACTTACCTCCCGCAATTCTTCCCGCATTTCTTCCCGCATTTCTTCCCTGTGGACTGCACTTGCTCTTTCAGGGCTGTAGAATCATGCAAGAAATTAATTAACTTGCTACAAACAACAACAGAATTAAGATGAGCAGGATGAGAGATATGTTTTTTTGCCTGGCCGTGACCATGGCCTTTACGATAAATCTGGCAGCAGCGGAAGATGAATCCTTCTGGCCAAAGAAGATTGAAAGAGGTGGAGCAACTGTGGTACTATACACTCCGCAGATAGAATCCCTTAGCAGCAACAGGATGGAATCCAGATCTGCCGTTTCGGTGGTAACTGAGGAATATACCACTCCTGTATTCGGGGCCATGTGGTTTGATTGCAAGATCTCAACCGACCGGGATGAAAGGACAGTTAAGCTGATTGAGATGAAAGTGTCAGCGGCCAAGTTTCCTGACATTGAGGAGGAAGATATTCAGAAGCTGAGTGCTTTTCTGGAGAAAGAAATCCCACGATGGGAGATTGAAATGTCTTTGGACCAGCTTCTGGCCGGGCTGGATCTGACCGAAACCTCCCTTGAATTGTCAGAGAACCTGAATAATGCTCCCCCCGAGATTATTTTCACCACCACTCCCTCGGCACTGATCCTGATTGACGGGGATCCCGTATTTAAAGAGATTGAAAAGACAAATTATGAGTATGTGGTAAATACTCCATTTTTCATAGTAAAGGACACGAAGAAGGAGATCTACTACGTCAACGGAGGCGGAAACTGGTATATTTCCAGGGATGCGGCCAATACCTGGCAACATACCACCAAAGTGCCGTCAAAGCTGGAGAAGATCGCAGAAGAAGCCATGGGGGAAGCGGATCCTGAAGCAGAGGCGGCTGAAGCAGAAGGTGATCCTGAAGCAGAGGATGTGATCCCGGAGATTATTTTACGAACCAAACCGGCCGAGTTGTTTCAGTCTGACGGAGAGCCCGAGTTCTCGCCCATTGAAGGAACCTCCATCCTGTATATGACCAATACGGCCGATGATATCCTGATGAATATTGAAACCCAGGAGTATTTTATCCTGGTTTCGGGAAGGTGGTACAGATCAAAGTCCCTGACCGGGGGACCCTGGGAATTTGTATCTCCTGACAAAGTACCGGAAGAATTTTCCAAGATCCCTGCCGGTTCGGATATGGGAAGTGTACGTTCCAGCATCGCCGGAACCCAGGAAGCCAAGGAGGCGGTTTTGGAGAACCAGATTCCCCAGACTGCGGAGGTGGACAGGTCTGAGGCCAAGCTGGAGGTGAGCTACGACGGGGATCCCAAGTTCGAAACCATAGGGAAGACAGGTATGAAATATGCCGTAAATACCGATAAGTCGGTATTGTTGATAGATTACAGGTATTATTGCTGTGACAATGCCATCTGGTTTGAATCGGAAAGACCCACCGGTCCCTGGGTGGTAAGTACCTCGGTTCCGGATGAAGTTCAGGATATCCCGCCTGAGTCACCGGTCTATAATGTGAAGTATGTGCATATCTACGATTCCACACCCTCGGTGGTTTATGTGGGATATACTCCGGGCTATGTGCACTCTTACGCCTACGGGGGTTGTGTATACTATGGCACCGGGTACTGGTACAGGCCCTGGTATCACTATCATTATTATCCCAGGCCGGTAACTTATGGGTACAGTGTTCACTGGAATCCCTATACGGGATGGGGATTCTCTTTCGGAGTTTCGTACGGATGGATGACCTTCGGCTGGAGGCCACCTTATTACGGATGGTGGGGACCGGCAGGTTACAGGCACGGATACCATTATGGCTACAGGAGTGGATACTCCCACGGATACCGGGCAGGATATTATGCAGGAGCCAGGCATGCACAAAACAGGCCCACTCCTTACTCTGCCAGGGCCGCCTCCAACAATATATATAACAACCGTCCACAGGGAGTCAGGCGAACGGGTAACAATACCTACGATCCGCGGACCGGGAACCGGGTAAGTAGCAACGATCGTTCTGCCAGGCCTACGGCTCAGCCGGCCAATCGTGCCGACAACATGTATACCGACAGGAATGGAAACGTATACCAGAGGGACGGGGACAACTGGAACAGGGTGGAAAATGACAGACAGCAGGGACAGAGCAGGGAAGCCAGGCCTTCGCAGCCAACGACCCGGCCCTCACAACCCTCACAACAGCCTTCCACCAGGCCCTCCCAGCCCTCACAACAGCCTTCGACGCGACCCTCCCAACCCTCTCAACAGCCTTCTGCCCGGCCCTCCCAGCCCAGCACCAGGCCTTCGCAGCCTTCGACGCGACCTTCCCAACCCTCGAC
>JBDLIM010000027.1:0-47161 GCA_039714915.1 Bacteroidota bacterium | reverse complement strand
AAGCAAGCTTGAGGCCATGAATGAAAAAAGCCCTGAGCGTTTCGCTCAAGGCTTTCTTTAGTAGCGGGGGTAGGACTTGAACCTACGACCTTTGGGTTATGAGCCCAACGAGCTACCAACTGCTCCACCCCGCAATATATTTTTGGTATTGTCTATCTCTGAGAACGAAGCAAATCTTTGTTTGCGGGTGCAAATATAATAGATTTTAAGTGATCTGCCAAATCCGATCACCGGCAAATTTATGAGCTGCTTGCAAAGTATTTTTTCCTGAAATGCAGAGCCACTCCCACCAGCAGGATCAGGACAGGTACTTCCACCAGGGGGCCGATCACTGCAGCAAATGCTTCACCAGAGCTGATTCCGAATACGGCCACGGCCACGGCAATGGCCAGCTCAAAATTGTTGCTGGCTGCGGTAAACGAAAGGGTGGTCGTTTTAGGGTAATCGGCTCCCAGGGCGCGGCTGATGAAAAAGGAGACCAGGAACATAAACACGAAATAGATGATCAGGGGGATGGCGATGCGCAGCACATCCATTGGTATTTCTACAATGGTTTCACCCTTCAGGGAAAACATCACAAAGATGGTAAACAGCAGGGCGATCAGGGTCAGGGGACTGATTTTTGGAATAAAGCGCTTGTGGTACCATTCCCTGGCCTTTTGCCGGTCCTTATCTTTTACCCTGATAAGGATGAAACGGGTCAGAAAACCTGCGATGAAAGGGAGGCCCAGGTAAATAAATACGCTTTTGGCTATTTCTGACATGGTCACATCCACCTGGAAGGAAACCAGTCCGAACCAACGGGGCATGACAGTGATAAATACATAGGCATACACAGAAAAGAAAAGTACCTGGAAAATGGAATTAAATGCCACCAGTCCGGCTGCATATTCCGGGTCCCCTTCGGCCAGGTCATTCCAGACAATCACCATGGCAATGCAACGGGCCAGGCCAATCAGGATCAGGCCAGCCATATAATGGGGATAATCCCTCAGGAAGATGATGGCAAGCAGGAACATGAGGACAGGACCGATGATCCAGTTCTGAACCAGGGAGAGAATCAGGATCTTCCTGTTCCTGAATACATCTCCCAGCTCTTCGTAACGAACTTTAGCCAGGGGAGGGTACATCATAATTATCAGTCCGAGGGCAATGGGTATGTTGGTGGTTCCCCGGCTCATGCTGTCCCAGAAATCAGCCAGAGCAGGGAAGAAATGCCCTCCGCTCACTCCAAGAGCCATGGCGGCAAAAATCCAGAGGGTCAGGTAGCGGTCCAGAAAGGATAAGCGCTTTTTTGATGGAGTCATAGGGTCTTACTAAGTAAGAATGATTAATTTGAAAGAAAACCATGAAGCTGCTGGTAATTGGGATCCTGGGGGTAATTCTCAACCAGCTTTTCAGCATACATCAGGGCATCTTCCATATAACCATTTTCACTGGAAATGGTTGACAGGCTGTAGAGAATATTCCGGTCGTATGGATGTTTTTTCACGGCTTCTTCAAGGACCTTCAATGCTTCTTCCGGCTGTTGCTGGGAGTTAAGTCCAATGGCATACACGTAACTGTAGTGTGGATCGTTGGGATCGTAGTTGGCGGCATTGGCCAGGTATTCCAGGGCTTCTTCATGCTCAGCCTGTCTTACTTTCAGCAATCCCAGGGCATAATGGATGGCTGCCAGATCGGGATATTTTTCCAGGGCGTTTTTCAGGACCTTTTCTCCTTCCTCATCCCGTTCCATCCTCCGGTAGAGGTCAGCCAGATTGATATAGGGCCCAACCAGTCCGGGTTCCAGCTCTATGGCCTCCCTGTATGAGGCTTCTGCTTTTTCCAGGTCTCCTGTATTCAGGTAAAGGTTCCCGAAATTCAGGTGGGTGGAGGGATGATCGGCATTGATCATCAGAGAGGCATTGTATTCCTTAAGGGTCTCGTTCAGGACTTCGTTCGATCCGGAAGGAATCAGGTTTCGGGGGACAGCTGTAAGGGAATTGGCTGCCATCAGCCTGACCAGCTTCACGCTGTCCTTCAACCTGGGAAGAGCCAGGTCCCTGATAAATTCTGGTTCGGCAAATTGCACCACAGTCAGGGAGGCATAGCGGATCAGGGGATCCGGATCGGAAATGGTTCTTTGCAACAGGGAGGTGGTGGAGGGATCGGGGTATCCCCCCAGCAGTGAGATGGCTGTGGCCCTGATCATGGGAGCTTGTTCGCTATCACCTGCAAGTGTAAGGAGCTCCTGCTGTGCTTCGGGGTAGCGCTGCCGGCCGGCCCAGAAGGTTTCCCCGTAATGGGGCTGGTCCAGCAAATCCTGTCCGTACCATTGCCTCAGATAATCGGTGGCCCATTGGGTAGACTTATCGGGATGGCATTGGTTGCAGGCATTGGGTGTGCCCAGCTTGTCGGACAGATCGGGCCGGGGGATCCTGATGCTGTGGTCACGGCGAGGATCCACCACCATGTAGGTACGTTCATGCATATGGCACTCCGTACAGCTGGCACCCTCTTTGGCGGGATCATGAAAATGGTGTTTCCTTGGACCGTATTCACTGGCCATATGGCAGCGGTAGCAGAGGGCATTCCCGTCTACATACACTTTTCCGCTGTGTGGTTCATGACAATCCTTGCATACCACACCCGCCTGGTACATCTTGCTTTGCAGAAAAGAAGCATAAACATAGACTTCCTCGAGGATTTGTCCGTCTGCAAAATAAAGTCCCTCATCCAGCAAGGAAGGCCAGTGGGTGTCAAGCAGGGAACCCCCATGGTAATAGTCTTCTGTGGCCACAGCCCGGCGGGCATGGCAGCGGGAGCACATCTGCACCAGTTCATCCGATTGCCGGGCAACCGACCGTCGGGCGGTGACCGAATCGTTATCGAATACCCATGTGGCATTGTCGGTATCCTTCAACCTCACCACCAGCCCCATGTCAGGGTAAACATCCGGACTGCTTCCGGATTCCACTTTCTCGGCCCAGTCCACATGGTCTGAGCCGGGTCCGTGACAGGCCTCACATGAAACATCGATCTCCGACCAGGTAGTATGATAGGCTTTCTCGCTATAAGAATAGTTCTTTCTCAGGTTGGTGGAGTGACACTCGGCACACATGTAATTCCAGTTCTGGGTGACCCTTGTCCAGTGAAGCACGTCATCTGGGGGAATCCGTTCGTCCTGGTAAATGTGAAACCAGCGCTGCCCGCCCTCTTCAGCCGGACGGGTATCCCAACACAGGGGAAGACACTGGTACCTTCCTCCCGGAAATTCAATCAGGTATTGCTGAAGCGGTCTGATCCCGAATACATAGGAAACTCCATAGTCGGTCAGTTCTCCGTCGGGACCTTCTGTATTTACCATGTATTTCCCGTCCGACATAAAGAACCTGGATGTAACTCCAAAATGAGTAATGGTCTGATCGTTGAAATTTCCCAGTACGGTTTTTTCATTGGCTTCATCCATGGCCATGTCATGGTCTGAGCCCTGGAAAAGCATGTATTCTTTTTCATGGCATTCCTTGCAGCTTTCCCTGCCAATGTATTGCGCTGTGAGTTCACCCATTGAGGAGGAGTTATCAGCATTCTCAGGTGAAGTCCCACGCTTACAATTGCTTATAGTTAACAAGGTGAAAACCAACACCACCGCCCCTGAAAGCATTTTCGGAACCTTACACCTCTTCATAGCTAATTAACTCGGAATGATTAATTTCAAATGTATATAAATTAGAGAAATCGACTCTTCAGGTGGCTCTATTCAAAAAGAATCTATATAATTTTAGTGATTCGAAAGGATCGCATGAAACGAAGATGAACTCTTTCAAAACGGATGAAAAGAAGAAATTTTGTCAGAAGGGCAGCACTAAGCCTTGTTTCTCTGGCCGGGGCATTGACAGCCTTTAGTTACCTGCGACAGTTTTTCCCCAGGCTGGCCGAAGGGAAACGACGCATAGCCCTTGGAGACCCAAGGCAATTTCCTGTAGATACCTACACATTTCTGGACGCACATAAGCTTTTTGTGTACCGCGACCATGAGGGAGTCAAGGCGGTTTCGGCAGTGTGCACCCACCTGGGCTGCATCCTTGAAAAAAGCGCCGAAGGTTTTGAATGCCCCTGCCATGGATCGTGCTTTAACGATCAGGGGGAAGTGCTTTCCGGTCCGGCACCCAGGGATCTGGCATGGTACAGGGTGAGCAGATCATCCGAGGGGAAGATCCTTGTGGATCCTGGCACCACGGTTTCATCAGAGGATAAATTTCTAACATCCTGAAAATGAGTCAGGACGTAAAGGCAGATACGGACAGGAAGCAACGGGTAGGCAGGATCACCCGCAATTTCTTTCTGCATATTCATGCCACAAGGGTGCATATTCATTCCATGAAACCGACCTATACCTTTGGTTTGGGGATCATCCTGGGCTTCCTCTTTCTGATCATGATCTTCACGGGGGTCATCCTGATGATCTATTATACCCCTTCTGTGGAGACAGCCTATCAGTCCGTAAAGAACATAGTTAATATTGTTCCGGGAGGACGCATCATCCGGAACATGCACAGGTGGGCCTCCCAGGGCATGGTCATTGTGGTGTTTTTGCACCTGGTAAGAGTATTTTATACGGGTTCCTACCTGGGCAACAGGAGCCTTAATTGGGTAATCGGTGTAGTTCTTTTAATCATTACCCTGCTCAGCAATTTCAGTGGCTACCTTTTGCCATGGGATCAGCTGGCTTACTGGGCGGTTACCATTGGTTCCAACATCGCAGCCTCAGCCAGGGAGTTTACCGACCTGATTGGGATCACCAGTGTGTTTGACCCGGGAGGGTTTCTGAAGAAATTACTCATTGGCGGAGAAACGGTCGGACAGCCTGCTCTATCCCGTTTTTTTGCACTTCATGTGATTTTTCTTCCATTGAGCATGCTTGTTTTGCTTGGAGTTCATTTCTGGAGAATCCGGAAGGACGGAGGCTTAAGCCGTCCGCTAAAATATGCCGGTGATAAGGGAGAAACCAATAAGTGGTATGCCTGGCCGGTGCTTATGTGGACAGAGCTGGGCATACTGATTCTGGTTGTTACATCGGTTCTGTTTATTGCACTTATGGCCGATGCTCCTCTGCTGGAACAGGCCAATCCAGCTTACCCCGAAAATCCTGCCAAATCGCCCTGGTACTTTCTGGGCATCCAGGAATTGGTTTCTTATTCAGCCTTTGCCGGCGGATTTCTGGTACCGCTACTTTACCTGGTCTTTCTCTTTTCCATTCCTTACCGCGACAGGGAAGATAAGTATGTGGGAGAATGGTTTTCCGGAAAGAAGGGATTAAAGGCAGTCCTCAGGTCGGCCGCATTTGCTTTCCTGCTGGTGACGATTCAACTTTTTATCCTGGTAAAGTTTGGGTGGTTGAGAGACTGGTTTCCCGGTATTTCCCAGTGGTTTGTGATGCTGATCAATCCGGCCACTGTCACCGTGATGGTCTTTATTGGAATCTCGGAGTTCATGCTCCGCAGAACCGGCTCCACCAGGATGGCAGCCCTGGTGCTTTTCACCTGCTCCTTTGTGGCCCTGGTGATCTTTACAGCAGTGGGAATCTGGTTCAGGGGGCCCAACTGGGAGTTTTTCTGGTCTGTGAAACAGTGGCCGCTTATTTGAGGAGAAAAGAATGAACGAACAGAAATATACATACAGGGTACAATGGCTGGTTTTTATAGGAGCAGCCCTCTTGTTGTTGTTGCTGTTCAGTGCATGGATCAGTGAAGGGCTGAATAAGGAGTGGAGAAAAGCCCAGAAAGAATATAAGAAACTTCTTCTGGAGAAGACGGTTCCGGAAGGAAGCCTGGGGCCGGATGAGTTCGAGCGGGGAATTTTCCAGCTTGAGTTGCCACATTTCAAGCGGACCGACCGGTGCATCTCCTGTCATAACGGACTGGAAGATCAGCGAATGAGTGAAGTTCCACAACCACATACAAAACATCCCGGCGATTTCCTGATGGATCACCCGGTACAGGAATACGGATGTACCATGTGTCACGGGGGACAGGGTGGGGCACTTTCCAAGGAGGAAGCATTCGGACAGCTTGCCGAAACCCACTGGTCATATCCCTTGCTCGAACAACCCTATATACAGGCTTCCTGCGGGAAGTGTCACCTGGCCATTTTTAATGGAGAACAGGGCGGGCCGTCAGAGCTAATGCATGGGATGGATGTTTTCCTCAGAGGGAAGACTATCTTCTCCGGCGAGGGATGCCTGGGATGCCATCAGGCTAGGGGAATTGGCGGGATCATTGGACCTGACCTCACCGAACAGGGCGAAAAAACCAGGCACGAATACAGTTTTCAGAACATCCGGGGCGAGCAAAGTATCTCCAACTGGTTGAAGGAACATTTCAAAGATCCTGAGATGGTATCTCCGGGTTCGCAGATGCTCAGGATCAACCTGGAAGAAAAGGAACTGGATGCACTGGCTACATTTGTAATGGGACTCGCCAAACCAGACATCCCTTTCGATTATTTTTCCATGGCCACCCTGAATGAATTCAAGGGTATAAGGACAGCTATGAAAGCTTCAGGGGCCTATGCCCTGCTGTGTTCGGGCTGTCATGGAAAGGAGGGTGAAGGGAAAAGCTATAAAGAGTACAAAACCGGAATCCCTTCCATTGGGAATCCTGATTTTGCACGGGTAGCATCAAAAGACTATTTACGGTTTACACTGGAAAAGGGCAGAAGCCTTCGGCAGATGGGCAGCTGGGAGGAAGATATATCAGGACTTAAGTCCGCCGAATTGGACAGCATTTCCGTCTTTCTGAATCAGAAAGGGCGCGGAAGCTTTGACGATCTTCCTGACTTCAACAGAGGGAAAAGCTCCGGGGGGCAGCATCTGTATGAGAGATATTGCCAGACCTGCCATGGGGCCAACGGAAAGGGGGAAGTGGCGCTGGCGCTCAACCAGGAAGGTTTCCTGAGCAGGGCTGATCAGGGATTTATATACAAAACCATGGCCATTGGAAGGGGTAATACCGCCATGCCGGCCTGGCCCATGCTGGAGAATAATGAACTGGCCGACCTGGTGGCTTATATCCGGTCGTGGAGCAGCAGTTCTCCTTCAAGCCGCAGCTTAAACCTGCCCGGGGCAGATGTGGAAGAAGGTGCACTAAAATACCATTTCCTTTGCTCGCGCTGTCACGGAGAATTTGGCGAAGGGGAAACAGGCCCTTCAATTATCAACGAAGATTTCCTGGAGGTGGCTTCAGACCGCTACCTGTATGAAACCATTGCCCGGGGTCGCGAGCATACTGCCATGTTTGGATGGGCGATCGATGTGTATAACAAGGAACAGCTTCAGATTCAGGATATTTCCAACATCATCGGCTTCATGCGAAAATCGTCCCGGGAACCTCTTAGCTATGTATACCAAGGGAGAAATCCGGGTCAGAGCGGTCCGGGGGCAGAACTGTTCAGCAAAAATTGTGTGGAATGCCATGGAGAAAGGGGAGAAGGGGTGAAAGGACCTGCATTAAACAATCAGGAGTTTTTGAGTGCAGCCTCCAATGGATTTCTGATGGCCACCATCACCCTTGGACGAGAGGGAAGCGAAATGCCCTCATGGGGTTACGTACAGGATGAGTATTCCCGGCTCACGGGCAAGGAACGCCAGGACCTGGTGGCTTATCTTCGGACCATGCAACGCATCCGCATTAAGTACTAGTTAATTTATCAAAGAAGTAACCATTTCTGATATTTCACGTATTTACAATAGCCTAAGTGACTTAATGATCTTGAATCGCATATGAGTTATAAAGTATTTGTTCTCTATTCATACCCTCATGATAAGCTGTTCGTAGGCTACACCACCAGCCTGACCGATTACATGATCACCATGAATGTTATGGAATCCAGGAACCCCCTGTATGAATTCAGGCCCTGGACCCTGATTCACATGGAATTGTTCGTTACCGAAGATGAAGCCATGGTAAGGGATGGATTTCTTAAAAAGGAGATGGGTCAGGATTATATTCGCCGGGAGATTCTTCCCATGTTTGATTTCCAGTAAACGTGCTATCTTTGTGCAGTCACGGTAGCACGTCCCAATGAATAATAAGCCCGAGAAAAAACAGAGAAAGCTCTTACAGAAGCTTACTCATAAGTACAGGATGGTCCTTTTGAACGAGGATACATTCGAAGAAGTGGGTAATATCAGACTTACCCGTTTAAATATGATAGCCCTGGGGGGAGTTATTCTGATCCTCCTGGTGGCCATCACTTATTCGATTATTGCCTACACCAGCATCAGGGAATGGATCCCTGGTTATCCCGATGCAGCCATGCGTCAGAACATTCGTCAGAATGCCATGAAACTGGATTCACTGGAATATGAACAGGCCATCAGGGATCAGTATTTTGATAATCTGAACCGGATTATCTCCGGAGAAATGCCGGAGAATTATCTGAACGACACGGCTGGTATAATTAATGTCCAGGAAGTTTCCTTCCTGCGGTCCGCTAATGATTCTCTGCTGAGGCAGCAGGTGGAGGCCGAAGAGCAGTTCAGACTGAGCGTTCTGGACGGGGATCATGTAAACCGGAATTTATATGAGATGCATTTTTTTACTCCGGTCAATGGCATTGTTACCAGGTCATTTAATCCGCTTGACGGACATTATGGGATTGATCTGGTTGCCGAGCCCAATGAAGTGGTAAAAGCTGCATTGGATGGAACGGTAATCATGTCAGTCTGGACCCTGGAGACCGGGTATGTGATTCAGATACAACATGATTACGAATTAATATCGGTGTATAAACACAACGCTGCCCTGTTTAAGTCGGTGGGTCAGAAAGTAATTGCCGGAGATGCCATTGCCATAGTGGGCAACTCAGGAGAGCTTACCACAGGGCCTCACCTTCACTTCGAATTATGGCACGACCGGATCCCCCTTAATCCGGCCGAATTTATTGTCTTTTAAGGTATGCAAAAACGAATCGCCATACTTGGATCAACCGGATCCATTGGGACCCAGGCTCTTGAAGTAATCTCCAATCATCCCGACAAGTTTCAGGTAGAAATACTTACTGCTCTCAACAATGCTGATTTGTTAATCGAGCAGAGCATGCGATTTGTGCCCAATATGGTGGTCATAGGAAATGAAGACCATTATACGAAGGTAAAAGATGCCCTGGATGCATATCCCATCAAAGTATATGCCGGAGAAGAGGCCATTGCCCAGGTGGTGGGGTACGAATCAGTGGATATGGTACTTACAGCCATGGTGGGATTTAGTGGCTTGAAACCCACCATTGAAGCCATCCGTTCAGGTAAGCATATAGCCCTGGCTAATAAGGAGACCATGGTTGTAGCAGGTGAGCTGATCATGAAAGAGGCTCTGGAGAAGCGGGTAAATATCATTCCGGTTGATTCGGAGCATTCCGCTATTTTTCAATGTCTCATCGGCGAAGGGATAAACGAGATTGAAAAGCTGATCTTAACTGCATCGGGCGGGCCTTTCAGGGGGAAAGGGGCTGATTACCTGGAAAAGGTTACTCCCGAAGAGGCCCTGCGACATCCAAACTGGGCCATGGGCCCGAAAATAACCATTGATTCGGCCACACTGATGAATAAAGGCCTGGAGGTTATTGAGGCCCGCTGGTTGTTTGGTGTGAGGCCCGGGCGCATCGAGGTGGTCGTTCATCCGCAGTCCATTATACATTCCATGGTGCAGTTTTCAGACGGATCCATCAAAGCACAGATGGGATTGCCCGATATGAAACTTCCCATACAATATGCTTTGTCTTTTCCCGAGAGGCTTAGGTCCGAATTTGAACGGTTTAACTTTAGCGATTATCCCGAATTGACCTTTGGGAGAGCGGATACGAAAATTTTTCGTAACCTTGCAATTTCTTATGAAGCGCTTAACAAAGGAGGTAACTGGCCATGTATCTTAAATGCAGCCAATGAGGTTGCAGTTGAAGCCTTCCTGGAAAAGAGAATAGGATTCCTTGAAATTCCTGATGTCATTGAAAAAACCATGGAAAAACTTGGATTTATTAAGGCACCGGTACTAGAGGATTATTTTAATACAGATCTGCAGGCCAGGCAGGTTGCCAAAGAATTAATTTAAGCAGGAATGGAAGTATTTGTAAAAATAGCCCAGTTGCTGGTGAGTTTATCCATACTTATTGTATTGCATGAACTGGGGCACTTTACCCTGTCCAGGCTCTTTAAAGTCAGGGTAGAGAAATTTTATCTTTTTTTCGATGCAGGGTTTTCCCTTTTCAAGAAAAAGATCGGGGAGACCGAATATGGAATTGGATGGCTTCCCCTGGGGGGCTACGTGAAAATCAGTGGGATGATCGATGAATCCATGGACCGGGAGCAAATGAAAAAACCGCCCCAACCCTGGGAGTTCAGGTCAAAAAAGGCCTGGCAGCGCTTGCTGATCATGTTGGGGGGAGTTATTGTGAACTTCCTGTTGGCCCTTTTTATTTACATTCTTGTTTTCTTTAAATGGGGAGAAGAGTATGTTCCCCCGGAGCGACTGGTCGATGGCTATATGTTCAAGAGCGAGTTCATCGAAATGGGTCTGAGGAATGGAGACCGGATCCTGGCCCTGGATGGGGTTGAAGTGGAGCGGTGGACCTCCATTCATCACGATATTGTGGTGAACGAAACCCAGGTTATCCGGGTAGAGCGAGACGGGAAAATACTGGATATCGATGTACCTGAGGACATGACCTCCAAGCTCTTAAAGCTTGAACGTGCCATTGAACCCAGGATCCCCTGCGAAATTGCCCTGCTGGCCGAGGATGGTGGTCTGATAAAGGCTGGAGTTGAGCTGGGCGACAGGATCATAGGTGTGGATGGGCATCCCGTTTCCTTTTACGATGAATTCGTCGGACAAACGAAAGGAGCAGCCAATGAAGACTTTCAATTGAACCTTTTGCGTGGCACCGATACCCTTCAGATTAATGTGACGACCAGTGATGAGGGAATGTTTGGTTTTGCTCCGTCCTATTACCTCAATTTTTATGAGACGGTAATAGTTAAATATTCATTCCTTCAGTCTGTCCCAGCGGGGATCAACCGGGGAGTGGATATCTCAAAATCTTACCTCAAGCAACTCAAGATGCTCTTTAGGCCTGAGACAAAAGCCTATGAGGAGCTGGGAGGCTTTATTAAGATTGGAAGTATTTTTCCATCCACATGGGATTGGGAAAGTTTCTGGAATATGACTGCATTTCTTTCCATTATACTGGCCATCATGAATGTATTGCCAATTCCGGCACTGGATGGCGGACATGTAATGTTCCTGTTGTTTGAAATGATTACAGGCAGAAAACCAGGGGACAAGTTCCTGGAATATGCACAAATCGTAGGCATGGTTCTCTTGCTTAGCCTGCTGCTTTATGCCAATTTAAACGACATCATTGGATTATTTAATAAATAGAACAATTATTTACCTATTTTTGTAGTACAAACTTTATAATCGATAGAAATGGAAGCTTTTATAACCCTTGCAATCGGAGTATGGCAGATCGTAGTTGTTGTGCTTCTGGTATTATTACTTTTTGGTGGCCGGAAGATTCCGGAATTAATGCGCGGTGTTGGACAGGGCATGAAAGAGTTTAAGAAAGCCACTGCTGATGATGCTGATGATGATATTGTGGATGATACCAAGGACCCAAAAAAAATTAAGAATGGAGAGGAGTAATATCCGGAACATATACAGAGCCTGTCTGCATCAGCTGACAGGCTTTTTTGTCTCCATAAGTCTGATTTTCTTGCTTGCTGCCTGTGATACGGTAAATACCCAGGGAGGAGCGAGCGGCCGGGTCAAGCCCAATATTACCGGCGGAGCCGGAGAAGTGCTGGTAGTCATGGATAAATTCAACTGGGCAAATTCTACGGGGGAAGTATTGCAGGATATATTAAAAGAGGAATATCCGGGATTGCCTCAGTCGGAACCCCTTTTTGATGTCATACAGATCACCGCGGGTTCGTTTGAGGGCCTGTATCAGTTTCATCGATCCATCGTATTGACCACCATTCAGTCGGGAACCGAGCCACGGATACGCTTCCGTGAGAACGTTTGGGCAAAACCACAGATTATGATTCAGCTGGAAGCACCTACCGGAGCCGATTTAAAGAAGCTGATCAGTGAAAATGAGGATCGCATTCAGAGCTTCCTGGTGCAATACGACAGGACCAGGCTGGTCAATCTGTATAAGGGGATGAAAGATCCCGCTATCCAGAAGGAGATCGCATCCCATCACCAGGTGCGCCTGGCCATCCCCAGGGGCTATAGCCTTGATTTCAGCAAGGATGAGTATACCTCTGTGTCCATTGAAGCTTCTGATCTTTCACAGGTGGTCCAGATTTATGATTACCCGGTTACAGGACCGGAGGAGCTCACCGTTTCGAAGATCATTGAGCGAAGAAACAGCACCACCAGGGCCTTTGTTCAGGGTCCTACTGAAGAATCATACATGACCATTTCCAAACTGTATGATCCCATTGCCTATGACTTGAAGAACAACAACATGGATGTGATTGAATTAAGGGGACTGTGGGATCTGGAGAATGGATTTATGGGAGGACCGTTTATCAGTCATTCGGTATATGATGCAAAACGACAGCGCATCATATGTGTGGACGGCTATATCTACCATCCAAATCAGAAGAAAAGGGTAAAACTCAAGCAGCTGGAGGCCATTGTCTACTCGATGGAAATCATCTAGCGCTCCTTATTTGGCATAGAAAAGATTGGGCTTCTCAAACTCGAACAAAGTAGGATAGTCTTCATCAAATCGTTTCAGGACCTCTGTCATGATGGCTTCCCTCATAAACTTTGATTTATTCCTGATCTCGTACTTTTCGCAATAGAGGTTAATAGCCTCCTGTTCCCGCTGGTTAAACAGGATGGTGGTCCTGTTCGTCCGTCTGAGCTTCTCGTCTTTTTTCTGATCCACCTGGCTTGCTAAGTTTGGTTTTGCCAAAAATAACCAAAGCACATGGTTTTAAGCTATCTGTCTGATACATACAATTAACAATTTCCTAACAGCACTTTCTATTTCTCCTTCAGAATAGCGAGGAGTTCGGAGGGCCTTATCAGGCCCAGCAGAAGCGAAGTAATCACTCCGAAAACCAGAAGTGCTGAAAAGCCGCCGATCCACCCGGGGATGAACAGAGTAAGATAAGCGGCCACCAGGTTAAGGATCAGGAAGGCAGCCAGCCTGAGCAGGATATCGGTATTAAGGGGAATTTTTATCAAGCGCACAGCCAGTAGTATTTGAAACATGGCATAGTAGGCCTGTGAAATGAGGCTGGAAATGGCTGCACCGTAAGCCTGGTATTTTGGAATCAGGATCAGGTTGAGGCTCACATTGATAATGACCGTTGTAGCAGCCAGCATATTAAGTTGCCGCAGGTTGTTGTTTGCTGTCAGCAGTGTTCCATAGATATAGCTGACGGAGATAAACAGGAAGCCGATCATAAGGAGTCCGAAAATCTTTGAGCTGTAGGGAGCATGCGCAACATAAAGCAAATCAATAATCTCAATCTTATAATAATTGCACGAAATGGCTCCCGTCAGGCCGGCAACCATCAGTATCGGCATGGCAATCCTGATCAGTTCATTTACATTTTCCTTTTGACTGATCATTCTGGAAAACATAGGCAATAGCAATCCGGCAAACAGGAGAGAAAACTGGGAAGCTGCTTCAAATATCCGGAACGACTGAGCATAAATTCCGGCCTGTTCTTTTCCTGTATCGGGCAGTAAGCGCTCAAGCATTACAGAATCGACCCGGTTGAACAGGGACATCAAGAGGATGAGAAGTGCAAAGGGATAGCTTAGCTTTAATATTTTCAAGGAATTGGACAGGTTTATCCTTTGAATGAATGCCCCGGACCGATACCTGACAATGGTTGCTGAGGTAATCAGGGTAAGGACGTAAGAGGCAGTTTGAGCATACACAAACCACTCAATTTTGAAAGGTTCCCTGGTGAAGTTCCCCCAGAGCAAGAGTCCGGTAATAAGGATCATCAGGCTCCGGTCCATGACCGAGAGCAAACTGTCGGTACGAAAATACTGCAATCCGCTAATGTTGGTTCTGAAATAAAGAATGAAAGAGAGGAGGAACTGGTTCAGGACCAGTACCCATATCATTTTAAACTGTTCTGGGGAATAGCCGATAAGTTTTCCTGATATAAGAACCACTAAGGCATAAATCAGGGACAGAAAAAACTTCAGGGGAATAATTGCAGCCAGGTGGTCTTTAAGGAGCTCGTGATCCCTGGCAATGGCCCGGTTATTAAAATTATTGATCCCCAGGTCAAGCAGGATATTAAGTATAATGGCAAAATTGAACAGGGAAAAATAAAAGCCGTACATTTCTTCACCTACCTGATTTTGAACACCTACCTCAATTCCAAAAAACCAGAATGGTTTAATCAGCAGGTTAAGAATGATCAGCAGGGCCAGGTTGGTGACAAAACGTTTTTTCAAGGGCGGGCAGTTAAAAATATTTTTTAATTCAGTACAAATGTAATAAGTTCGCTCCAGAAAAATCACAGGCCCTTTGGACCAGGAGAGAAAAAAGAAGACGATTGCGGTGAATACCCGCCTGTTAATGCCGGGAAAGCTTGATGGTATTGGCTGGTTTACCTTCGAGACCTTAAAAAGGATTACCCTTTCGCATCCTGAAGTACATTTTATTTTTTTATTCGACAGGAAATTCAGCAAAGAAGTTGTATTTGGAGATAATGTTACTCCGCATATTCTCGGACCTCCCACCAGGCACCCGTTCTTATGGTACTTCTGGTTTGAATGGAGGGTGAAAGCCTATTTAAGGAAGATGAAGCCGGATGTATTTCTCAGTACAGACGGATTTTTATCCCTGGGGTCAAAAATACCTTCTGTCGCTGTAATACATGATATCAACTTTGAGCACCGGCCGGGTGATGTTCCCTTTCTGGTGCGGAAATACTACCGGTATTATTTCCCCAGGTTTGCACGAAAGGCTACCCGGATTGTAACCGTATCGGAATACTCCCGCAGGGATATTATAAATCACTACGAGGTATCAGAAGATAAGGTAGACCTTGCTTATAACGGGGCCAACGATCGATATAAACCTCTGACGCCCGATCGCATTGAAGAGGTTCGGAAAGAATATACAGGAGGAGCCCCCTATTTTATTTTTGTGGGGAGCCTGCATCCCAGGAAGAACATTACGAACCTGCTAAAAGCCTTCCAGCTTTTCAAGGATGAAAATATAGGAGACTACAAGCTGGTTCTTGTGGGTGAGAAATTTTTTCTCACAAAGCCCATGGAGGAACAACTTGAAAAAATGAAGAATAGCAAGGATGTGATTTTTACAGGAAGGCTATCGCCCGATCACCTTAATAAGGTACTTGGAGCGGCCTGGGCCATGACTTTTGTTCCCTATTTTGAAGGCTTTGGGATTCCCATTGTTGAAGCCATGAAGTGTGACATCCCGGTGATTGCATCCAAAGTGACCAGCCTGCCTGAGATAGCTGGCAATGCAGCCATTTTTACTTCCCCGGAAAGTCCCGGAAGCATCAGGGATGGAATGACCAGGATAGTGCGTGAACCGGGATTAAGGCAGATGCTAATTGAGAAAGGCAGGAAACGCAGGGACTTATTCAGCTGGGACCATACGGCAGAAAAACTCTGGAACTCCATCGAGCAGGTTATGGAGGGAAATGCTTGAGTCTTACCATACAGAAGGTGTCTTTGAAGCAGGGTGCGATGAGGCGGGAAGGGGATGTATTGCAGGACCCGTAGTTGCCGCAGCTGTAATCCTGCCTGCCGGGTACCGGAATCCACAGATAAATGACAGCAAGAAGCTTTCATCAAAAACCAGGGAATTTTTACGGGACATAGTTGAAAGCGATGCCATTGCTTTTGGGATTGGATGGGTGGACGAGAAGGAAATAGATCGCATAAATATTTTGAATGCCTCCATTCTGGCCATGCAAAAGGCCCTGGAAAAACTAAGGACTGTTCCACAACATCTTATTATTGATGGAAACCGCTTTAAACCCTGGAAAAAGATCCCTTATCATTGCATCATAAAGGGTGATTCAAAGTATATTTCCATAGCCGCCGCCTCCATTCTGGCGAAGACCTATCGGGACGAGTACATGGAAACCCTTCACAATCAATACCCTGAGTATGCATGGAACAATAATATGGGTTATCCGACCCGGAAACACCGGGAAGCAGTTTTAAAACTAGGGCCCACACCTTATCACAGGCGATCCTTCAGGCTGCTTGATGAGCAGATGAGGCTCGACTTTTCTTAAACAAAAGAAATTTGCAATATTTGCAGTCTGATACTTTCAAACATCTATTAATCATACATATAATTAGTATAGCATGAGAAAATTATTACTATTGGTTGCATTCCTTGTTTTTGCCCTCCAGGTCAGAGTGCATGCAGACGAAGGGATGTGGTTATTGAGCCTGATCAGACAGGTGAATATGGATGAAATGACCGAATTGGGCCTCCAGCTTACAGCCGAGCAGATCTACAGCATTAACCAGGCAAGCCTGAAAGATGCGGTGGGGGCTCTGGACCGGGGATCGTGTACGGCTGAGCTGGTCTCTCCGGACGGACTTCTGTTCACCAATCACCATTGCGGTTATGGGGAGATTCAGAATCACAGTTCGCTGGAGCATGACTACCTGAAGAATGGTTTCTGGGCCATGACCAGGGATGAGGAACTGCCTAACGAGGGTAAGACCATCACCTTTCTGGTACGAATGGATGAGGTGACTGACCGAATCGTATCCGAACTCAATGAAGAGATGAGCAGGGAAGATCGCAACTCGAAGATTCGTTCGCTGTCTGGGGTTATGGTTACGGAAGCTACTGAAGACACTCATTATGAAGCCAGGGTTAGAAGCATGTTCAATGGAAACAGGTTTTTCCTTTTTGTGACTGAAACCTATCGCGACGTGCGCCTGGTGGGAGCACCGCCCGAGTCCATTGGCAAATTTGGTCACGATACAGATAACTGGATGTGGCCCCGTCACACAGGCGACTTTTCCATGTTCAGGGTATATACCGGTCCCGATGGCAAACCGGCTGATTACAGTCCCGATAACGTGCCCCTGAAATCGAAGCATTACCTGCCCATATCCCTCAAAGGTTACGAGAAAGGCGATTTCACCATGGTTATGGGATTTCCGGGAAGCACCGATCGCTACCTGACCTCCTGGGGAATCCGGGAACTGCTGGAGATTGAGCATCCCAACCGTATATATATCAGGGGTATAAAGCAGGAGATCCAGAAGGAAGATATGCGGGCCGATGAGAAGGTCAGGATCCAGTATGCCTCCAAGTATTCCCGTTCATCCAATTACTGGAAATATTCCATTGGTCAGAGCAAAGGCCTGACAAGGTTGAATGTGCTGGAGAAAAAGCAGGAAATTGAGGCGGAATTTACAGCATGGGTAACTCAGGATGAAGAGCGAAAGGCTATGTATGGCAATGCGTTGAAAGATATTCAGGAAGCTGTGGAGGGAAGGAAAGAGCTGAAAAATGCACAGCAGTACCTCATGGAATGTGTTTTCTTTGGAATGGAAACCCTTATGTTTGGGCGCAGTCTCAGGGAGCTGGAAATGGCACTGGCCGATCCTGAACCTGAAGCCGGTCAAATCAGGGAGATAGCAGATGGTTTGAAGACATTTTCAGCTGACTTCTACAAGGACTACAATCCCCCTACAGATAAGAAGGTAATGGCCGCCATGGTTAATTTGCTCATCGAAGAGCTGGATGATGAATACCTGCCTGCCAACATCCTGGAAGTGAAGAATAAGTACAAAGGAGACGCTGCAAAATATGTGGATAAGTACTTCAAAAAGTCCTTTCTTACGGACCAGGACAGGTTCAATGCATATATGGACAATCCCTCTCTGAAAGTGCTGAGGAAGGATCCGGCTTACCAGGCGGTACAGGCTTCTCAGAAGTATTTTGAAGTGGCGGGTCGACTGGCTGAATTTGATACGGCATACGACAGGGGAAGCAGGTTGTTCCTGAAGGGGCTGGTAGAGATGTATCCCGACAGGGACTTCTATTCAGATGCCAATTCCACCATGCGCATGAATTATGGTGTGGTGGGCGATTACTATCCAAAAGATGCCGTACTCTATACCCATTATACCACCCTGAGTGGAGTATTGGAAAAAGAAGATCCGGAAAATTATGAGTTTGTGGTATCGGAAAGGCTTAAAGAACTGTATGAAGCAAAGGATTATGGCCCTTATGGCAATGATGGACAGATCAATGTGTGCTTTACCTCTAACAATGATATCACGGGCGGGAATTCAGGAAGCCCCATTATCAATGCCAATGGCGAACTGATCGGAATTGCCTTTGACGGCAACTGGGAGGCCATGAGCGGAGATATTGCTTTTGAAACCGAATTGCAGAAATGCATTAACGTGGATATCAGGTATGTGTTGTTTGTCATTGACAAATATGCAGGCGCCGGCCACCTGATTGAAGAGATGACTCTTGTACAGTGAAGCAACTATGACCCCGGGTGAAATAGTCATTTATACCGACGGATCTGCCCGGGGTAATCCCGGTCCAGGTGGACTGGGTGTGGTAATGATTTATGGCAGGCACAGGAAGGAGATATCGGAAGGTTATGACTTGACAACCAATAACCGGATGGAGTTGCTTGCTGTAATCAGGGGACTGGAGGCCTTGAAACGGGACGAACTGAAAGTGAAGATTTATACGGATTCGCGCTATGTTTCAGATGCGGTGAATAAGGGATGGGTTTTCAGCTGGGAAGCCAGGAGATTTAAGAAGAAGAAGAATGTAGATCTTTGGATCCGCTTTCTGGAGGTATACAGGAAGTACTCAGTTTCCTTTATCTGGGTGAAGGGGCATGCAAATATCCCGGAAAATGAGCGTTGTGACAGACTGGCTGTTGAAGCCAGTTACGGCAACGAGCTGATGATTGATTCTGGCTATGTGGAAAACAACGATGAATCGTTGAATTCTTTTTCATAAATTTCGCTATATAAGCTGATACGCAATGTTAGGTAAGTCTGTCCTGTCATATCAGGGTCCATTCTCTTTCAGTACCATCGACTCCTTGTTGTCAGAATTTAAAGTGGCCGCCCAGGATCATGAGCTGTCATTTAAAGCCTATAAGAAGATGATTTCCATCCTGATAGAGGCCCTGGAGAATGTTACTAAATACAGCAATCAGTTTGATTTCAACGGGGACTCATCCCCGGATTTCAACCCTTCCTGTCAGATTATCAGTAATGCTTCAGGGATTGAGTTAGTTACCAGCAATCCGGTGAGAAAACAGGATATGGATTCACTACGGGCCAGGATCGACAATGTGAATAAGCGGAACACCGAGGAACTTAAGGAGCTTTACCGGAGCACTATTGCAAATGGAGAATTTTCGGCAAGTGGGGGGGCGGGACTTGGATTTATTGAGATGGCAAAAACAGCAGGGAGCAAGCTGGAGTACTCTTTTGAAAACCTGTCAAAGGACTTTTCCCTATTTACCTTCAGGATCTTTATTCCCACCTGATCCTATTGTTCAATTTATGGCACGATAACTGTTTTTACACTGTCAATGATGTAATCATGTGGAGGAATTTCTTTACTGTAGCGCTCAGGAATATCAGTAAAAACAAAGTATTTACTTTGATCAATGTATCGGGACTTGCCATTGGCCTGGCCAGTTCCATTCTGATTCTTTTGTTCATCATTAAGGAACTGAGCTTCGACCGTTACCATGAGAACAGCGAGCGCATTCACAGGCTCTACATCGACGGGATCATGGGAGAACAGTCATTCAGAGGTGCATGGACTTCCATGATCATGGCACCGACCTTCACAGAAGCCATACCAGAGATAGAGAAATATGTCAGGTTTGACGTGTTTAACCAGCGCTTGATCTGGTACGATGGAGATAAGCACATGGAAGATCATTTCCTTTTTGCAGATTCCACCATATTCGATATTTTCAGCATAAGGTTTATCCGTGGCGATCCCTCAACGGCCCTTACCAGGCCGAATACGGTTGTACTCACAGAGGAAAAGGCGAAACTCTATTTTGGGGACAGGGATCCCCTGGGTTTACCCATCAGTGTGAACAGGGACAGTAATTATTATTATGTGAGCGGTGTAATCGAAAAGTTCCCTGAGAATTCCCATTTCTTCGCCGATTTCATTGCATCCATGGAAACCATCGACTGGGAAAAGAATACTACCTGGTTTCAGAATTCCATATTCTCTTATGTGCTGTTGAAACCGGGGGCCGATCCGAAAAGTGTGGAAAAGCTTATGGCAGAGGAAATGGCCAGGCATGTCAGCGGAGAAATTGAATCCATACTGGGTGTGGGCCCTGAAGAGTGGGCAGCCGGAGGGAACAGGTACGGGGTCTTTCTTCAAGCACTTAATGACATCCATCTCCAGCCCGATATTGAGGTAGGGATGGAAATCTGCTACCGTCCTGTAAATGACCGCTTGTACATTCACATTTTTGCGCTGGTGGCATTCTTCATTCTGGTGATCGCTTCCATTAATTTCATGAACCTGTCCACAGCCAGGTCTGCTTCCAGGGCCCGGGAAATAGGTCTGCGAAAGGCATTCGGTTCCGGTAAATCCTTGTTGATCAGGCAGTTCCTTACCGAATCGGTAGTGCTCAGCCTGATGGCACTGGCCATTGCTCTGATCCTGGTGGAGTTGTCACTGTCCTGGTTTAACCAGACCATGGATCTGAGTCTCAGGATGGAATCATCCCAGCATGGATACCTTTTGCCCCTGGTTATATTACTGGCAGTAGTGGTTGGCCTGGCCAGCGGGGCCTATCCGTCATTGTTTCTGGCCAGGTTTAAACCCGTATACGGGATAAAGGGGGATTTCCAGGGCAGGCAAAGGGCCAGCTTCTTCAGAAGCGCCATGGTTATTGTGCAGTTTACCATTTCGGTGGCCATAATTGTAGGAACCCTGATTGTTTCCCACCAGCTGAAGTTCATGCTTAAAAAGGACCTGGGCTACGATAAGGAGCAGCTGGTGGTCATAAAAAGAACCTATCCTCTGGAATCCGGTATTCAGACTTTTTGCCGGGAAATTGAAAAAATACCGGGGGTGGCTGCTGCTTCAAACTCTACCACCTATCTGGGTTTTAACAACAGTACGGAAAGTTACCAGATCAAAGGTCGCGATGCATCCAGAAACTACCTGTTTGCTACCAACTATGTGGATTATGAGTTTATGCACACTTATAATTTCGGGTTCGTCGATCCTGAAAGCAGATTCTATGATTCCAGATTCTCTTCGGATAATTCTGCCATTCTGATTAATAAAGCGGCTGTTGCGGAATTTGGAATTGACGATCCTTTTAACACCATCATCCTGGAACCCACCCTTGAAGGGGATACCAACCAATTACGGATTATTGGAGTGATGGAAGATTTTCATCATACTTCCCTGAGGGAACCCGTCGAACCCTATATGCTCAGGTTTAAAGAGGAGGATCTGGACTGGGCAGGTTATATTACAGTCAGACTGGGTGTGGCAGGAAAAGGAATCCCCATTACCCTGAACAAAATAAAAAAAATGTGGATGAAGATGTCCAATGAGGCTCCTTTCCAATTCTTTTTTCTGAATGAGGAGCTGGATAATTACTATAAAGAAGAACGGCGGACCGGCAGGCTCTCCCTTATGTTTGCCATTCTCTCGATGCTAATTGCCTGCCTGGGACTGTTTGGGCTCACACTTCACAACACCCACAGGAAAACCCGGGAGATTGGAATAAGGAAGGCCATGGGAGCAAGTATCAGAGAGGTGGTGATGGTTGTTTCAAGGGAAATTGTCATACTGATGAGTGCTTCGGTACTGCTGGCATGGATCGCTGCTTACGTCTTCATGCAGAACTGGTTGCATGGATTTCCTTTTAACATTGGGTTTCAACCCTGGATCTACGTCTCAGCTGCCTTCGCAGCGATGGCCATTTCTTTAGTAACAGTTGGCCTGCTTGCATACCGGGCCGCAAGGTCTAACCCGGCTCAGACCCTGCACTACGAGTAACCTTCCTTGCTGATTCTCTCCAGGTCTTCAGGTGTATCCACTCCAATGGATGGAATATCTGTCACATCGGTTTGGATGACAATGCCATGTTCCAACCAGCGTAATTGTTCCAGGGATTCGCTTTGTTCCAGCTTTGACACGGGAAGTTTGACAATCTGTTCGAGTACCTCTGAGCGGAAAGCGTAAAGACCGATGTGGGCGTAGTAAGTCGGGTCTTCCTGCCTGCGGTCGCGCACATAGGGGATGGGTGCCCGTGAAAAATAGAGGGCCCTGAGTGATTTATCCACAACTGCTTTGACCAGGTTGGGATTCTTAGGATCCTCATGGGGCAGCAGGAGCCGGATCAGGGTGGCAATCCCCGTACCCGTGATTTTGAAGCAGTCCGTTAATGCCTGCAACTGCCCGCTTTGTATCAGAGGTTCATCGCCCTGGATATTAACCACATGGCTAAAAGTGTGACCCGACTGATCCATGTAGAGTTTTAGAGCTTCCGCACATCGTTCGGTCCCTGATTTATGCTCTTTTCGGGTCATTAGTGCTTTCCCCCCAAAATCCAGTACGGTGTTTAGAATACGTTCGTCATCTGTGGCCACCACGGTATGCTCAAAAAGCTTGGATGCTCTCTCATATACCCACTGGATCATAGGTTTGGATCCCAGCATGGCAAGGGGTTTGCCAGGGAACCTTGTGGAAGCGTATCTGGCGGGTATGATACCCAGGAATTCGTTCACCATTTTCACAAGTAATTATATAGTTTTTTTTATTGGTCTTGTGTAACTTACCATAACAATAATTACATTTCTTTTGGTGATATTAATGCAATTATTGTTGTGGACGTTTATTTCAAAAATAGGAAACAATGGGGATAAATCTTTTTGAATCCGGCTAAAGTTGTAATTTTGTCATACTTTCAGGTTATTTTGTCAGAAAGCAAATGGAAATTCAACAAATAAAGCAACGCTTTGCTATCATTGGGAATTTTCCCGGACTCGACAGGGCCATTGATATAGCCATGCAGGTAGCTCCTACCGATCTCAGCGTATTGATTACGGGAGAGAGCGGAACCGGGAAGGAGTCCTTTCCCAAGATCATACATACCCTGGGTGGGCGGAAGCACGGCCCCTATATAGCGGTGAACTGTGGTGCAATTCCGGATGGAACCATCGATTCGGAACTGTTTGGACATGAAAAAGGTGCATTTACAGGTGCTCATGATACCAGAAAAGGCTACTTTGAAGTAGTCAACGGCGGAACCATTTTCCTGGACGAAGTGGCCGAGCTGCCCCTTTCTACCCAGGTACGGCTGCTGAGGGTGCTGGAAACAGGGGAATACATCAGGGTAGGTTCTTCCAAGGTGCTTAAAACAGATGTAAGGATTGTAGCAGCCACCAACCTGGATATTAACCAGGCCATTAAAAAAGGCAAATTCAGGGAGGACCTGTTTTACCGTTTGAATACGGTCCCCATCCCGATCCCTTCCCTGAGAGAGAGGGGCAATGATATCCTGCTTTTGTTCCGGAAATTTGCCGCCGATTTTTCTGAGCGTTATCGCATGCCTTCCATCAGGCTTGAGGAGGAAGCACGCCAGGTGATTATAAACTACGAATGGCCGGGCAATGTGCGTCAGTTAAAAAATGTAACCGAACAACTATCCATCATTGAACAGGACCGGGAAATCTCAGCTTCAGTACTCCTGCATTATCTACCTGATTATCATAAGACCAGACTTCCTGCGTTAATAGATAAGGAGAAGGTGAGTGAGGATACCTTCAATTCTGAACGGGAAATTCTGTATAAGGTCCTGTTCGATATGAAGAGTGACATGAACGATTTAAAGAAGCTGGTAGCACAAATCATGGAAAAGGGATCGGTATCCGCCGATATCGAGCAGGAAAATGAAGGGATTATAAAAAAGTTGTATACCACGGTAGATGACCTGCCTGGGGATAATGCAAGCCAGATTTCCCATCAGGTACCTGCCAAGCCCGGGCGCGATGAGGAGCATATACTGGATACGGAGGAAATTGTGGAGGAATCCCTATCGCTTGAAGACAAGGAAATCGAACTGATTATAAAGGCCCTGGAAAAGCATAATGGCAAAAGGAAATATGCAGCCCGGGACCTGGGAATCTCTGAACGTACCCTTTACAGGAAAATCAAAGAATACGACATTGATTAGAGTAATGCACAGGCTGTTCCAACATATTAGTCGCCAGTCGCCAGTCACCAGTCGCCAGTCACCAGTCGCCAGTCGCCAGTTACTGGTCGCCTTGTTACTGGTTATTCTGCAAGGGTGTAAAGTGACCTATTCTTTCAGCGGAGTGAATATATCCCCTGAGGTCCAGACCTATTCTGTGGAGTACTTCCCCAACAGGGCTCCCATTGTACAGGCTCAGCTGAGCCAGGTGTTTACAGATGCACTTATGGACAAAATACAGGGCAATACAAGCCTGAACATGTCCACTGAAGGGGGAGATGTTCATTTTTCCGGAGAGATTACCAGGTATGAAACCAGGCCGACTGCCATAACCGGTGAAGAGACGGCAGCCCGGAACAGGCTTACAATTACAGTGAGGGTAAAGTACTCCAATGTGGTGGAACCGGAACTGGATTATGATACAAGTTTCTCACGATATGAAGATTACGATGCTTCAGCTAACCTGACTGATGTGGAGAACGAGCTAATTGAAATGATTGTGGAGTACCTGGTTGAAGATATATTCAACCGTGCATTTGTTTCCTGGTAATTATATAAATGATGGATCCTTCCGATATTATACGACTCCTCAATACCGATCACTATGCTCCGGCCAACCTGGAGGAGGTGAACGATTTGTGCCGTAACTTTCCTGAATTTAACCTGGCTCACTTGCTTAAAGTGCGGATCAGGGAATCGTTGGGACAGAATAAGGAGAAGGAATTAAAGGTAGCGGCTGTATATTCCATTGATCGCAGAAAGCTCTATCAGCTGGTGAATGGAGTAACACAACCCATGCCTGCTGAAACTGAATCTGAAGTACCTGCAGAAGAGGCTGATGGAATCCGTTTTGCGGATGATCCCTACGTGCATGCCGATGTGATCATTGAACAGCATGCCCCCTATGCAGCCCCCCCTGCAGATGAAGAACTGCTGGAGTTGGAGGATGAACCGGAACGCGGCGATTCCTTCATCCTGGATACTACCGAAGATGAATTATCATCTGAGACTCTTATACAGGCCATGGAAAAGGGGGAATCTGAGATGGAAGAACCCGGTGCAGGAGAGTCAGCTACTCCAGCCATTGATATGGTAGAGAAAGAGGAGTCCCTCTCTGCAGGTAAAACCTTAATCCGGGAGTTTATAAAGGGTGATCCGGGGCCCATCCGGGCCGATAACAAAACCAGCCTGAAAGGGGATGTATCCCTGTCTTCAATCAGGGAGCATGATGGTTTTATTACCGATACCCTGGCAAAGATCTATGTGAAACAGGGACTGGTCGCAAAAGCCATCTATGCCTATGAGAAATTAAGTTTGAAATATCCGGAAAAAAGTGCTTACTTTGCAGCTCAAATTGAGAAAGTTAAGAATATAAACCATTCATAAAGAGGCGTTAACATGTTTGTAGTATTTACGGTACTGATAGTAGTGATCTGCATCTTTACCATTCTGATCGTACTTGTGCAGAATTCAAAAGGGGGAGGTTTGGCTTCGAATTTCTCATCATCAAACCAGTATATGGGAGTTCGCAAAACTGCCGATTTTCTTGAAAAAGCCACCTGGACCCTGGGAGCTGCACTGATTGTCTTCAGCCTTCTGGCAGGAATCACTGTTCCCAAAGGGAATGAAGCTGCCAATTCGCGTCTCCAGGGCCAGTTTGATGAATCCATCATGGACCAGCCCGGTCAGACCATTGACCTGCCGGAATCCTTTGGTAGTGAGCCTGCAGAGGAAGGAGAGGAGTAATCTCTTATAAATTTATTTAACAAGGAGAAGTGTCAGTATGTCATATTACTGACACTTTTTTTTTGTTTAATCCCTTTGGCACAAATTATGATAAGGAGATAGCGATTTTGATAATGTCGAACTTATAAAGTATTTAAAAAATGGCAGAACTTAAAGGTTGTATCCTTGCAGGTAAAATACTCATCAAGCCGTCAGAAGCTGATGAGAAAACCGCTAGTGGAATCATTATTCCCGATACGGCGAAAGAAAAACCGCAGCATGGACAAGTGGTAATGGTCGGAGCCGACAAGAAAGATGAACCCATGGAAGTGAAAGTGGGAGATCAGGTTCTATATGGTAAATTTGCCGGTCAGGAATTAAGCATTAATGAAAAAGACTATCTTCTGATTTCACAAAGTGATGTATTATTTATTAGCGAGTAACCAATTTAAAAAAGTATAAAAATGGCAAAAGAGATCAAATTTGACATGGAAGCCCGTGATCAGCTTAAGAGCGGTATCGATCAACTGGCGAACGCTGTCAAGGTAACATTGGGACCCAAAGGCCGCAATGTGATTATTGAAAAGAAATTTGGTGCCCCCCAGGTCACCAAGGATGGTGTTACCGTAGCAAAAGAAGTGGATCTTGAAGATCCGATTGAAAATGTAGGTGCACAGATGGTTAAAGAAGTAGCTTCTAAAACCAATGACGACGCCGGAGACGGTACTACCACTGCAACTGTACTGGCCCAATCCATCGTTCAGGTAGGTTTGAAAAACGTTACTGCCGGTGCCAACCCCATGGATCTGAAAAGGGGCATTGACAAAGCGGTTATTGAAGTAGTAAAGAGCCTTCAGAGCCAGTCTCAGGAAGTTGGAGATGACAACCAGAAAATTGAGCAGGTAGCTGCTATTTCCGCCAATAACGAAGCTTCCATCGGAGCACTTATTGCAGAAGCCATGACCAAGGTAAAGAAAGAAGGTGTAATTACCATTGAAGAATCCAAATCCTCCGACACTTACGTGGATGTAGTTGAAGGTATGCAATTCGATCGTGGATATATTTCTCCTTACTTTGTGACCGACACCGAGAAGATGGAAGCCGTACTGGAGAATCCTTACATTCTGATCCATGACAAGAAGATCTCCACTATGAAAGATCTGCTTCCGGTTCTTGAAGCTACTGCACAGAATGGTCGTCCGCTGATGATCATCGCTGAAGATGTAGATGCAGAAGCTCTGGCTACCCTGGTTGTAAACAAACTTCGCGGCTCGCTGAAGATCGCTGCTGTTAAGGCTCCGGGTTTTGGCGACAGAAGGAAAGAAATGCTTGAGGACATTGCCATCCTGACCGGAGGTACTGTGATCTCAGAAGAAAAAGGGCTGAAACTGGAAGCAACCGAACTGGAGATGCTTGGACAGGCTGAGAAAATTTCCATCGACAAGGAGAACACTACTGTTGTAAATGGTGCTGGCGAAAAAGCCATGATCGAAGCAAGAGTTGGACAGATTAAAAAACAAATCGAGAATACCACTTCCGACTATGACCGTGAGAAGCTTCAGGAGCGTCTTGCCAAGTTAGCCGGTGGTGTAGCCGTGATCTATGTGGGTGCTGCCTCCGAGGTTGAGATGAAATCCAAGAAAGACCTCTTTGATGACGCCCTGAGTGCAACCCGTGCAGCAGTTGAAGAAGGAATTATTCCCGGTGGTGGTGTTGCTTACCTGCGGTCTCTGGAGAAACTGGAGAAATTCAAAGGTGCCAACGAAGATGAGAGTACTGGAGTTGCCATCGTAAGAAGGGCTCTGGAAGAGCCTCTTCGCCAGATCGTTGAGAACGCCGGACTGGAAGGTTCCGTGGTTGTGAAGGCCATCAGTGACGGTAAAGGTGACTATGGTTACAATGCCCACACTGAGAAGTTCGAAAACCTGTTTGAGGCGGGTGTAATCGATCCTACCAAAGTGGCCCGGATTGCCCTGGAGAATGCCGCTTCCATTGCAGGCATGTTCCTGACCACTGAGTGTGCTATCGTGGATATCCCCGAACCAGAGCCCCCAATGCCAGCTGGCGGCGGAGCCCCCGGAATGGGCGGTATGATGTAGTCTAAATTACATCTATATATTTCAAGAGCCTGCTCCTTCGGGGGCAGGCTCTTTTTAATTAAAATCAATAAAAACAGGCCGTCTAATGTGGACCACTTCCGGTCTCAAGTTTCTCCATGACCTGATCCAGAGAAAAACTTGCAGCTTTTTGCCTGGGTGGATATTCTTTAAAAGTTTCTAAAAATTGTCCCACATAAGTTTGCGCCGGAACCAGTAAATAAACCCTGTCCAGCATCCAGTCATAGTAGGTATTGGAGGTAATTGAGGCCCGCTCGTAAGGATCTCGTCTAAGATTGTAAATGTTAGGAACTCTTAAGGGTATAAATGGATCTACCCAGGCCTGAAAAGTAGCTTCGGCACGTTGCTCCATAAAAATCATCTTCCAGTCATCGTATCTCAAAGCTGTCAGATCCCCGTCATCGGAGAAATAAAATATTTCATGGCGCGGACTTTTGGTATTCTGAGGATCTTTCAGATGGTCCAGGATGTTATAGCCATCCAGGTGGATTTTATATTCCCTGTCCAGCGCATTGGATGTATATCCGTCAAGCAGGTCCTCCTTAATATCATCCTTCCCCGCTACGGCAAGCAGGGTGGGCAGGATATCCATGTGATGCACAATTTCATTGCTCACCGATCCGGGAGGGATCACTCCGGTCCAGCGTATGGCACAGGGAACTCTCCAACCGCCTTCCCAGTTGGTGTTTTTCTCTCCCCTGAAGGGAGTTGAAGCTGCATCCGGCCAGGTATTGTAATGGGGTCCGTTATCGGTGGAATAATGAATAAAGGTATTTTCAGCAATACCCAGTTCATCCAGCAGGTCCAGGAACTGACCTATGTGCATATCGTGTTCCACCATGCCATCGGAGTATTCATCCTGTCCTGAGATGCCCCTGAGTTCATCCTTTACATGGGTCCGGAAGTGCATGCGGGTACCGCTCCACCAAACAAACCAGGGATTGCCTGCATCTTCCTGCCTTCGAATGAAATCCAGGGCAGCAGCTACGGTTTCATCATCAATGCTCTCCATCCTTTTTTTGTTGAGGGGACCAGTATCCTCGATTTTACCGTCTGAGGAAGATTTGATTACTCCCCGGGGTCCGAATTTTTCTTTAAAGGTACTTCCGTCAGCCAAGACCAAATCTCCGGGATAATCTTCATTTTCAGGCTCCTCTTCAGCATTAAGGTGATACAGGTTACCCAGGAATTCATCAAAACCATGATTGGTAGGTAAATGCTCATCTTTGTCACCCAGGTGATTTTTACCGAATTGACCTGTTGTATAGCCCTGGTCTTTGAGAAGTACGGCTATGGTTGGGTCTTCTTCCTGCATGCCCAATTCAGCACCAGGGAGTCCTACTTTTGATAATCCTGTGCGAAACACACTCTGTCCCATAATAAATGAGGACCTTCCTGCGGTGCAGGACTGCTCTCCGTAGTAGTCAGTGAAAATAATTCCTTCACTGGCAATGCGATCAATATTCGGAGTTTTGTAGCCCATCATACCCATGGTATAGGCAGAGATATTGGATCTGCCGATATCATCACCCCAGATTACAAGAATGTTGGGTTTGTCCTTCTGCGCATTAACATCTGTAAAATGCAATGCAAAAATTGCGATCAACATCAATAAGCTGACCCATCTTTTTGATTTACTGTTTGGATTAATTTTCATCATTTTGTTCAGTTAATAATTCATACAAGTATTAAGTTAATAATTCATTTTGTAATCCTATAACAATCCTATTATAAAAATGTTAATTTATACAGGTACGGATTCTGTCCACGTCCATTATTATCCATGCTTATTGCTATATTTGCACTCTGAAAAACAGGGACGCTTCCAATGGATCAGATACGTAATTTCTGTATTATCGCCCACATCGATCATGGCAAGAGTACACTTGCCGACCGTTTGCTTATGTCCACGGGTACCCTGGATGAAAGGGATTTTCAGGACCAGGTGCTGGATAATATGGAACTGGAGCGTGAGCGGGGAATTACCATTAAGAGCCATGCCATCCAGATGGAGCATGAATATGAGGGAAAGAACTATATTCTGAATCTGATCGATACCCCGGGTCATGTGGATTTTTCCTACGAGGTGAGCCGGTCCATCGCAGCCTGCGAAGGTGCATTACTCATCGTGGATGCCACCCAGGGAATCCAGGCCCAAACCATTTCCAACCTGTACCAGGCCATTGATCATGACCTGGAAATCATCCCTGTGCTCAATAAAATGGATATGGAGAGTGCCATGCCCGATGATGTGAAGGACCAGATAGAGGATCTCATTGGTTGTGACCGGGATGATATTATCGAAGCCAGTGGGAAAACAGGGCTGGGCGTGGATACAATCCTGGAGACCATTATCCAGCGGATCCCTCCTCCGGAAGGAGATACCGACGCACCCTTACAGGCATTAATATTTGATTCGGTATATAACTCTTATCGTGGGATTTTCGCCTATTTCAGGATCATGAACGGATGCATCAAAAAGGGAGAGATGGTGAAGTTTGTGAATACCGGGAAAGAGTATGATGCAGACGAAATAGGGGTATTGAAACTGGGAACAGAACCCAGGAAAGAACTGTCGGCCGGTGATGTGGGTTATATCATTTCCGGCATAAAGACCTCCAGTGAGGTCAAGGTGGGGGATACCATTACCCATGTAGAGCGTCCCTGTAAGAATACCATTGAAGGATTTGAAGATGTGAAACCCATGGTCTTTGCCGGGATCTATCCCGTGGATGCAGATGATTACGAAGACCTGAGGGCTTCCATTGAAAAGCTTCAGCTAAACGATGCCTCCCTGACCTTTATCCCGGAATCATCGGCAGCATTGGGTTTTGGATTCCGGTGCGGCTTCCTGGGTCTTTTGCATATGGAGATTATCCAGGAACGGCTCGACCGGGAGTTTAACATGGATGTGATTACCACTGTACCCAATGTATCTTTTAACGTTATCTCCACAAAAGGAGAGCTGGTGGAGGTACATAATCCTTCAGGCTTACCTGTTGCCACAGCCATCGATCACATCGAGGAACCCTATATCATAGCACAGGTTATTTCCCAGTCCGATTATGTGGGATCCATTATGAACCTGTGCCTGGATAAGCGAGGGACATTAAAGAACCAGGTATACCTGACCAGCAACAGGGTGGAGCTTACCTTTGATATGCCCCTGGCCGAAATCGTATTCGATTTCTACGATAAACTAAAGAGCATATCCAAGGGCTATGCTTCTTTTGATTACCATCCTCATGGCTACCAGAAGGCCGACCTGGTAAAGCTGGATATCCTGCTTAACGGGGAGATGGTGGATGCCTTATCCACACTGATTCACAGGTCCAATGCCTACGATTTCGGCCGTCGGATCTGTGTAAAGTTAAAAGAACTGATTCCCAGGCAGCAATACGAAGTAGCCATTCAGGCAGCCATCGGTGCCAAGGTAATCGCCAGGGAGACCGTCAAGGCTGTTCGAAAAGATGTGACTGCCAAGTGTTATGGGGGGGATATCACCCGTAAAAGGAAACTGCTTGAGAAGCAGAAGAAAGGGAAAAAAAGAATGCGCCAGGTGGGCAACATCGAAGTTCCTCAGTCGGCTTTTCTTGCGGTTCTTAAGCTGGATTAAATTTCAAGCGCTTCAGTCTTTGTCGACCACCAGCTTATACCCTTTGCCGTGAACATTAATTATCTGCACGTTGGCATCGGTCTTCAGGTATTTACGCAACTTGGTAATATATACATCCATACTCCTGGCATTGAAATAGTTATCATCCATCCAGATGGCCTTCAGGGCAAAATTTCTTTCAAGTACCTGGTTTAAATTATTGCACAGCAGTTTCAGTAATTCCGACTCCTTGGTGGTCAGTTTCTGCTCGGTTCCCGTACCCCGGAGCACTTGCTTTTTGGCATCAAAGGCAAAGGTTCCTATTTCCCAGGTATCTTTATCACCCCCCCTGGGACCCTTGGTCCTTCTCAGGATCGCTTCAATTCTGAACAACAGCTCTTCCATGCTAAAGGGCTTGGTGATGTAATCGTCGGCACCCAGCGAGAACCCTTCCAGTACATCCTCTTTCATGGACTTGGCAGTCAGGAAAATAATGGGGATATCACTGTTGAGAATCCGGATTTCCGACGCCAGGGTAAATCCATCTTTCACAGGCATCATTACATCCAGCAGACAGAGGTCGTAATGGAACTGTTCGAAATGTCTGAAGGCCTTTTCGCCGTTATTAACCCAATCGGTTTCGTAGTTCTTAGCCTGCAAGTATTCCTGGAGCAGAGAGCCCAGGTTCTCATCATCTTCTGCCAGCAGGATCCGGTGCTTTATATCAGTCATGCTTATTATAGTGATTTTGTTCCTGTAAAGGTAAATGAATATCGAAACGCGAACCTTTATTTAGCTCGCTTTTTAAGCTGATGGTCCCTCCGTGCTGTTCCACAATCAGCTTCACATAGCTCAAACCAAGTCCGAAGCCTTTCACATTATGTACATTGCCGGTAGGAACCCTGTAAAATTTGTCAAAAATACGTTTCTGATTCTCTTTGCTGATCCCTATCCCGTTATCTGTCACCGATAGCGCCACCTGATCATTCTCATTTTTGGTGGCAATGCTTATTTCTGGCGTTCGGCTGGTATATTTCATGGCATTCTCCAGAAGGTTGGAAATTACATTGGTAAGGTGCATCAGGTCTCCTTGTACCACCGCTGTTTCTGCTTCGGGGAGGAATTCAAGCTTTCCGTTTCGCCTGTCCAGCTGCAGCAGGATATTTTGGGCCACAGTTTCAATCACATCATGCAGGTCCACTTCCTCACTTTTCAGCTTTAGTTCTCCATGGTCAAAAATGGCCATCTGCAGTACCCGTTCAACCTGGAAGCCTAACTGCTTGCTTTCAGCCTGGATAATCCTGGAGATCTGTCCCAGGTTCTTTTGTTCATCGGGAATGGAACGGTCGTTGAGCATCTGGGAAGCCAGGCTGATGGTCGATATGGGAGTTTTAAGCTCGTGGGTCATGTTATTCACAAAATCATTCTTCATTTCGGAGAGCCTTTTTTGCTTAAAGATGATAAAAAGTGTGAGGCTGAACATAGCCAGGATAAACAGGGTAATTAACAGGGAAGATCCTCCCATCATTCCCATGGACTTCCTGAAATGCTCTTTTTCGTTGGGAAAATATACACTGATAAAGGTAGATGGATTGAATACATTTCCTGGAAACAGGGATGTTCGGAAGTATTTGCAATCCTCGTATTCATTAAAGCTCTCCGATTGGTGTATGGGCTTTTTACCCTCTTCATACACTGCATACTCGAAATGCATGTTCACTCCCTGTGCACTTAACTTTTGAGTCAGCAAGGCTTCCATCTGGACTGATGAAACCTTATGGATCACCTGTTCGTCTTCCAAAAACATTTTTTTCACGATGCGATCCACAAAGCTTTCATGATCCAGTATCTCTTCCTCAAGTCTTATACGGATCTGTTCAGGGTTAATGGCGTTTACAAGAATGGTATCCTGCATTAATTCGTCTTCACCCAGGATAACCAGCAGGGAGTCGTTAATCAACTTTACCTTTTGATTCTTCAGGGTATAGTCGGGTGGAGTATAGGTAAAATGCCCTTCTTCTCCGGACTCTTCATCTGACCAGTACTCCTCCTCTTCAGGTTCTATTCCTATCCCGGGAATGACCGTTTCTTCAAATTCAATACGAAGTTCCTCCCTGTCCACATACAAATCTCCACTCTCACTATTTACAAGTGCACTATCTTTCCTGTTGTAGGCACTTCGGGCATCAATATGAAAATTCCAGACGGCCTTGCTCTGACTCTGGACTACCGGAGGGCGAATTTCATCGAGGATGGTAATAAGCGTTTCGTTCCGTACCAGCTCGTCCGACATTTCAGACAGAACCTGATTAACTACCAGGCCCAGTTGCTGTTCTTCTGCATTGAGTGAACGTTTGATCCAATAGGCCTGCACTGCTACCATTGCTGCCATGGCCAGGGTCAGGAAAACAGTGACTATCCACAATACGGTCCTACTCATGGCTCAAAGATAGGTCTCCTCATTGGTTCACACAGAGTGTTTTAACATTCTTTAACTTCCTTTAAAGCTATCTAACGATATTCTGAAATAGATTTGTCCTAACAACTTGAAGCAAACGAAATGAAAAAAAGAATTCCCATACTTTTTGCAAGCCTTTCATTTACATTTATCTTCGGATTGAGCCTTATGGCCCAGGAGAAGACCGAAATTGCGGTTCAGGTGAAGAAAGATGGCAAGGTGGTGAAAGATACTACCTATCAGTTCGAAGATGCAGGCGAAGCAAAGCATGCCATGAAAATGATGGAAGTATTAAGTGGAGGAGAGAAACAAATGGAACACCATAATTATTCCATGGCCCATTCAGGCGAAGGCCATTCCAAGACTATGGTATTTATCTCCGAAGACGGGGAAAAAACAGTAATCAAAGAAGTACATGGCGACTCCCTTGTATGGATAGATGAAGGGGAAGGACACGATTGTGTGAAAAAGAAGGAGATCAAGGTGATCGTCTCAGGTGACGAAAAGGGAAGCCGGACTGTGGACTCCAATGAACTGATTGAGATCGATGAAGATGAGAATGTGTACGTCATTAAGAATAAGGATGGGGATGTGGATCTTGAAAAGATCATGGAAGAACATGAAGGAGAGGATGTAAAGGTAATTGTGATCAAGAAGGAAAAAAAATAGCAGATAAGTTTGGTTTAGTTTTAGGGTTTATTGGTGTAAAAGCTGTTCGTCCTCCCGGCGGGCAGCTTTTTTTTTAGCCGATAGCTGACATGGGGCACATACTGACACATGCCCGGCAGTTGCCGCAGTTCTTTTCATTGATGTGTGCTTTCTCATTTTCTATCTGAATTGCCTCAAGAGGGCAGACCTCTGCACAAATGGCACAGCCGGCACATGACTGCAGATTTACCTTTGGATATTCCATCATTATAAGTTTTGGGCTGCAAAAATAATGAGAATAATCTCATAATCCCAAATTGATCAAATTTATTTTTCATCCTGGTCAAATCTTTTCTGATTGTTTTGAGATGTTGATGATTTAAAGGGAATGGATAACTTGCATGAAAAACCCCTTTTGTCACAGCTTAACTATTATAAGGTACTGGGTTTATCGCCGGGAGCCTCCGAAAAACAGATTAAGGTGGCTTACCGGAAACTGGCCTTAAAGTACCATCCCGACCGGAATAAATCTCCGGGGGCCAAACAAAAATTCCAGGAAATCACAGTCGCATATGACTATCTTCTGGAGCATCCGCACCAGGAGCCAAAGGATGCACCCAGCTACGAAGACCGGGTGGCAGCTGAAGTGCTTCGTAAGGAGCGGGAACGCATGCAACAACAGGCCAGGGCCAGAAGGGAGAAGAAGCTTAGGGAGGAAGAGTATTTCAATCGCCCCGAATGGCACGATCCCATTTTGCTGTTTAAATATCTGGGACGCGGATTAACGCTTTTATTTGCATTGGGGGCCCTCATTTTCCCGGTCTTACTGGCGATTTTTAAGGATCCTGCCAGTCTGGCCGGCACGTTCTTCTTTATTGTGGTTGGGGTAGTCCTGATGGTTTATATCTACCAGCAACGGGCAGTCTGGTTCAGGCTTGGAAAATTTAAAACATCTTACGGGGATGTGCTTGGATTTTTTACGCTGCATTCATCCCGGACCAGCAAAGATCGATGTTGTTACTGCCGGAGCACCATGGCTAATGGAAAGCCAAACAGGATTGAATTGGTAAAGACCATCGATATAAAGATCCGGTCCTATGGTGCACTTAACCATGACGCTCGATATAAGAATAAGACCAAAAGGGTGGTCATTCCCAGAAGTGTGCGCGCCCAGTTTTTTCACCGGCTTGCTTCCCTGTTTAAAGTGCTTGCAATCACGATCAGCCTGATTTTCTTTCCCATGGAAAGCATTCTGTGGCGGTTCATTGCGGGAATGGTAGCCGGAGGAGTATTGTCTTCTGTATTATTAGGGTTTGCCAGGGTACGTTCCAGGGTAAGTTACCTGCTTACCCCCAGCCTTCTGATTAAGGCGGTGATCTGGATCTTTTCCCTGTTCAGTATCAGCACCCTGGGTCCGGGCTTTAACATCCAGATAAGCGGATATGTATATATTGTAGTGGCCGGCCTTCTTTTTCTTCTGGATATGATCTTTGATCTGATCCTGGGTTTCTTTCCATTTTACCAGAACTTGTTCAGGCCTGTCATTAAGCAGGGAGTCGTTCTGGATTCCCTGTACAACGATGGTTACCGGAATTACCAGGAGCTCCCAGTGTATTCGGTGGTATTTCCCCTGTTTAAGTGGTTATTCTGATTACCACAGCAGCAAGCGCTCCTTATTCCGGATTCGGGCCAGATCGACCGGAACACACATTCTCACGGATGACAGCATCGATACCGATTGCATAAAAGAGCTGATCCTATCCGCATTAATCTCACCCTGGATATGTATCAGGAAATCAATAGGCTTTAGTTCATCCAGGAAATATCCTCTGTCTGACCTGTTATTGATGATCCTGTAGGTAAGCATGGCTTCTTCATCATCGAATGCAAAAATGGAGAAGAGCTGTTCATCATCAAGTTTACGGTGAAACAGCTTCAGGTCATCGAGCTTTTCAAAGCTGGTTTCGTGGGACTGGTTGATTCTCCAGCAAAGCTTATAATCGGGGTCATCACTCACCACTCCGATAAGACAAAAGTCTTCCTCCATGGCCATGTCGAGTTTATGCTTTTTTACCGTCATTGCTACAGGGTATGAATATGCTCAAGTGCTTTTTTAGCTGCCTGTTGTTCTGCCTCTTTCTTCGATGCCCCCCTGCCGGTGAAGGCGGGAAAACCTTTGAGTGAAATAGAAGAGACAAAAGAAGGCGATTTCACCCCTGTTAAATGCTCTTCCTGGCTTTCAAAGACGATTTCCATCCGGTTTTTCTGGGCCCATTCAATAACCCGGCTTTTATAGTCCGGATCTTTTTTAACCAGCTGGACCAGGTCAATGTGCTTTTTCATGATCTTCCTGATGAAGAATTTTTTTGCGGCCTTATATCCCCGATCGATATATATGGCACCTATAAGAGCTTCAAGCGCATTCCCATACAGGTGTTTTGACTTGTTCACTGAATTCCCTGCCTGAGAAACCATGCCCGGAATTTCCATCTTTGCAGCCAGGTAGTTTAAGGTTTTACGTTTTACGATCCGGGCACGTAATTTGGTCATAAAACCTTCATCTCCTTCAGGGAATCGGGTATACAGATAATCGGCCACTATGGCATCAAGCACGGCGTCGCCCAGGTATTCTAATCGTTCGTTGTTCAGACGAACTCCGGAAGGATGCTTTTGAAGAGCTGATTTCGGCAGGAAAGCCAGTTTGTAATAGGAAATGCGGCGGGGAAAAAAGCCCAGCATGCGCACCAGATCCACATAGAACCCACGGTTCTTCAATCGATTAGTCCTTATATTTCCTAAAGATTGCAGAGGTATTGTGTCCTCCGAATCCAAAGGTATTGCTCATACCCACATTGACCTCTCGTTCCTGTGCAACATTGGGGGTAAGGTTCAGTTTCGGATCGATATTCGGATCCACTGTTTCCAGGTTAATGGTTGGAGGAACAATGCCATGGACGATGGACATAATAACTGCAATGGATTCGATGGCTCCGGCAGCACCAAGAAGGTGACCGGTCATCGATTTGGTGGAGCTGATATTCAGATTATAAGCATGCTCACCAAATACATTCTTAATGGCCTTGGTTTCAGACAGGTCTCCCAGCGGAGTAGCAGTACCGTGCACATTGATATAATCAATATCTTCGGGCTTGATCTTTGCATCCCTGAGTGCATTGGTCATTACCAGCCTTGCTCCTTCTCCTTCAGGATGAGGAGCGGTCAGGTGGTGGGCATCTGCAGATAATCCTCCGCCAATCAGTTCTGCATAGATTTTAGCTCCCCGTTTTTTGGCATGCTCCAACTCCTCGAGGATAAGTCCGGCCCCGCCTTCTCCCATAACAAAGCCGTCTCGGTTGGCATCAAATGGTCGGGAGGCGGTTTTGTAATTGTCGTTGTCGGTCGACATAGCCTGCATGGAGTTGAATCCGCCCACTCCGGCTTCCACTACAGGTGCTTCAGAACCTCCTGTAATAAACAGGTCCGCCATATCAAGACGGATCAGGTTGTAAGCGTCAATGAGTGCGTTGGTGGAGGAGGCACAGGCCGATACAGTTGCATAATTGGGACCCCGGTACCCATATTTCATGGAGAGGTGACCAGCAGCAATGTCAACAATCATTTTAGGAATAAAGAAGGGACTGAATCTTGGAGTTCTATTACCTTCAACGTAGCCTGCAATCTCTTTGGTAAATGTATCTAAACCTCCGATACCGGATGCCCAAATTACACCTGCGCGGTCCTTATCATGCTCTGCGGTATCTAGTCCGGCATCAAGGTAGGCCTGATGGGCAGCTATAAGGGCAAATTGTGCATAAAGATCCAGCTTTCTCGCCTCTTTTCTGTCGAAATAATCCAGCGGATTATAGTCCTTAACTTCGCAGGCAAATTTGGTCTTAAACTTCTCAGTATCGAAACGGGTTATTAAGTCAGAACCACTTTTTCCATTGATGATTGCGTTCCAGAAATCTTCTACATTATTTCCTAAAGGAGTCAATGCTCCCAGACCTGTAACAACAACCCGTCTCATACCAAAGATATTTTTGAGCTGAAATGCTTACTCAGCGTTCTCCTCAATATATTTTACAGCCTCTCCAACTGTTGAAATGCTTTCGGCCTGATCATCGGGAATACCCATGTTGAATTCTTTTTCGAATTCCATGATAAGTTCTACTGTGTCAAGAGAATCCGCTCCAAGATCGTTAGTGAAACTGGCTTCGGTAGTTACTTCATTCTCATCAACACCTAACTTGTCTACGATGATTGCTTTTACTCTTGCTGCAATGTCAGACATGACTTATAAATTTTAATTAATGAATAATGGTTATTTTTAACGCAGCAAAGAAATGCAAAATTCGACTATTTTCAAAAAAATAATGATGAACATTGCCATATTTGCCTCCGGATCAGGGACAAACGCTGAAAATTTAATCCGTTTTTTTCGAACGGGCCATTCCGGACAGGTTGGCCTGGTGCTTAGCAATAATAGAAATGCAGGAGTGATTGAGAGGGCACAATCAAATGATGTTGAGACTATTGTGTTTAATCGCAAGCAGTTTTACGAAACAGGAGAGGTCCTGGATATATTAATAGAAAGGGAAATTGAGTTTGTAGTGCTGGCCGGGTTTTTATGGCTTGTGCCCATTCCTTTGCTGGAAGCCTATGAAAATAAGGTAGTTAACATTCATCCGGCCCTGCTTCCAAAGTACGGGGGAAAAGGCATGTATGGCAGCCATGTCCATGAAGCTGTGATTGCAAATGGGGAGACGGAATCGGGGATTACCATACATTATGTGAATCAAAAGTATGATGATGGAGACATAATATTTCAGGCCAGGTGCAAGGTTGAACCTGGTGATACGCCCGAGACCCTGGCTTCGAGGATACACCTTCTGGAATATGAACATTTCCCGAAGGTGGTGGAAAAGCTTCTACAGGAGTTTTAGCATGCCCATGGTGAGGGAGCGAATCATTGCATAGGCTGTTTCATTCTCTTCATGTACGGGTTCTACGGGTGGAGCCTCCACTTTCAGGGGATTCACAGCACTTCCGTTTTTGTAGAAGCGGAAATCGAGATGGGGACCTGTTGCCAGTCCGGTCCTGCCCACATAGCCGATCACATCACCCTGCTTTACATATACCCCTGTTTTAATCCCTTTACCAAAGCGGTGCAGGTGCATATAGGTAGTGGAATAGACAGAGTTATGCTTGATTTTCACATAATTACCACCCCCCCTTTTCTGATATCCGATCTTAATCACTTTTCCATCTCCCACCGTATGTACCGGGGTTCCTGTGGGGGCAGCATAATCCACTCCATGGTGAGGCCTCCTGATCTTCAGTACCGGATGGTATCTGGAATGAGAGAATCCGGAACTGATCCTGGAAAACCTGAGCGGGGCTTTCAGGAATGCTTTCCTCAAACTGTTTCCCTCTTCGTCGAAAAAGCTTCGCACATTATCCTGCACAAAAGGGATTCCCCAGAAATCGGTTTCGTTGTGGTAAAACCAGGTCCCCAGGATCTGGTGAATCCCCACCGATACGGAATCCACATATGATTCCTCATAAATTATCTTGTACATGTCTCCCTGCTGTACCCCAAAGAAATCGATGGTCCATGCAAAAATCTCACTCAGCTCCACAGCGAGCATGGGGTTGGCACTGATTTCCTGCATGGATTCCCAGAGGGATGTGTTTATGGTTCCGGAAGCATACTTCACCCTGTACTCAATGGCTTTCTGTCCGTTTCTGGCCCAGATGGAATCGGAATCAATTCCGACCACCACATAATTCAGAGGGTCTTTTTCATACACAAAATAGGATGAAGGAGTTCCATGGTTCTGCCCGGAATGGACTGAGTCAGAGAGGGTGAAAAAAGCATATTCATTTCCGGGTTTGATCTTTCGTTCATCAATAAGGGAATCAGGAAGCAGGGATATTCTGTATATTTCCTGGTTGGAAATCCCGTGTGGAATCAGGATGTCGGCCAGAAATTCATTCCTGCGCACCTTTCCGTAGTTTGCCTGATATGTATCCACAGGGATGCCATATATGTTAAGCTCAGGTCTTGCCTGTGTTACTGCCAGGGTATCAGCTTCCGGTAATTCGATCTCGGATGCAGGATTCTGGCATGCAGTAATAAGTAGTATTGCCAGTGCAATCGCCATAAAGGGCATCACCTTCCACTCCAGTCTTCTCCAACTCTTCATTATACTACAATATTGATGATTTTCTTAGGAACGTGGATAAATCGCTTCGGATTGTTTCCTCCGGTCCATTTTTTTGCTGTTTCATGTGCCAGCACCTCTTGCCTGATATCTTCAGTCGGCATATCTAAGGGCAAGACAATCTTAAACCTGAGTTTTCCATTGATCATTACCGGATATTCATGGCTGTCTTCCTGAAGAAAAGATTCCTCGTACACAGGCCAGTTGGCTAAGGCAATGGAAGAGTTATTACCCAACAGCATCCAGATCTCTTCAGCAAGGTGAGGGGCAAAGGGTCCCAGAATCCTGATGAAAGCTTCCCCTGTATCCCGCCTTACTTTTCCCTTCTTGATACAAAGGTTGGAAAAGATCATCATTTGAGAGATGGCGGTGTTAAAATGCAAAGCCTCTATGTCTCCGCCCACTTTCTTAATGGTTCCATGAAGGGATTTCTTCACCTCGGGATCCTCATCACTGTCTATATAGTGTGAGGGATCTGAAAAGAATTTGTGTACCCTGTTCAGGAAATTATAGACGCCTTTCACACCGTTTTCCACCCAGGGTTTGACTGCATCCAGGGGTCCCAGGAACATTTCATACAATCTCAGGGCATCTGCACCATAAGCTGAAACCACATCATCTGGATTCACAACATTCTTCAGGGATTTGGACATTTTGGCCACAATCTGATCCAGTTCTTCGCCTGTCTCCATATGGAAATAAGCTCCATCTGTTTCTTGCACCAGGTCGCTTGGCACCTTGGCACCGGAAGATGTTTCATAGGCAAAGGCCAGGATCATTCCCTGGTTAAACAATTTTTTATAAGGTTCATCGCTTGAGACGATGCCCAGGTCGTATAATACTTTATGCCAGAACCGGCTGTAAAGCAAATGCAGCACTGCATGTTCGGCCCCTCCCACATACAGATCCACAGGCATCCAGTAGTTCTCTTTCACCCCGGAAAATGGTTCCCGGTCATTGTCAGGATCAATGTAGCGGAGGTAGTACCAGCAGGATCCTGCCCACTGCGGCATGGTATTCGTTTCCCTTCGTCCCTTACGCCCTTTAGAGTCGGTTACCTGAAGCCAGTCAGTGGCATTGGCCAGGGGTGATTCCCCATGGCTCCCGGGCTCATATTTTTCAAGCTCAGGCAGCCCCAACGGAAGCTCAGCATCCTCCAGGAGAGAAATCTCACCATCTTCCCAGTGTATTACCGGGAAGGGTTCACCCCAGTAACGCTGGCGGCTGAATAACCAGTCGCGTATCTTATAATTTATGGCAAATTTTCCCAATCCCCTTTCCTCCAGCCACCTGGTGGTTTTTGAAATTCCCTGCTCTTTGGAGAGTCCGTTGATATCGAGCCCGGTTCCCTGGTCAGATGAATTCACATAGCTTCCATCTTCTGTCCAGCATGCTTCTCCGGCCAATACCGAAGAGCGGAGTTCCTGATCGCTTGTCTCAGGATCCATTATGCAAAGAACGGGCAGTGAGAAAGCACTTGCAAATTCGAAGTCACGGGTGTCATGACCCGGTACAGCCATAATGGCCCCGGTTCCATACCCCATGAGTACATAGTCGGCTACCCAGATAGGGATCCTCTGCTTATTGACGGGATTTATGGCATACCTACCGGTAAATACTCCTGTTTTTTCCCTTGAAAGATCAGATCTGTCCAGATCCGATTTCAGTCCGGCCTGGGCCACGTACTGATTCACCACTTCTTTCTGATGCGCTGTGGTCAGTTCACTCAACAGGGCATGTTCAGGAGCGACCACCATATAAGTGGCACCGAACAGCGTATCAGACCGGGTGGTAAATACCCGCAGTGACTTATCTGTGTCTTCCACCTGGAAATCCACTTCGGCACCGGTAGAGCGTCCGATCCAGTTCCGTTGCATGTCTTTTACGCCTTCCGGCCAGTCCACATCCTCCAATCCATTCAGCAAGCGTTCAGAATAATGGGGTATGCGGAGCATCCACTGCTTCAGGTTCTTTTTTTCGACCGGGTTCCCACACTTCTCATGGCTGCCATCATTCAGCACCTCTTCGTTGGCACATACGATTTTACACTGGGAACACCACCAGACCTGGGCATCGTCGTAATAAGCAAGACGTTTTTCTGCTGTATAGCTCCGGACTGCTTCTTCTCCTTCGGCCTTTACGGACTCGGGAATAGGAAGCTCCTCAATGGGGCGGCCTTTCTGCAAGTCCTCATCGAACCAGGTGTTGTAAAGCCTGATAAAAATCCACTGGGTCCATTTGAAATAGCCCGGATCGGTGGTATTTACCTCCCGGTCCCAGTCATACCCCAGTCCCAGGGCTTTAATCTGCCTGCGGAAATTAGCACAATTCTTCTGCGTGGTTACAGATGGATGGGTGCCGGTCTCAATGGCATATTGCTCTGCAGGAAGGCCAAATGCGTCCCATCCCATGGGATGAAGCACATTAAAACCCTTCATCCGTTTGTATCGGGCTACGATATCGGTGGCCGTATAACCTTCGGGGTGACCCACATGCAATCCCGATCCCGAAGGGTAGGGGAACATGTCAAGCACATAAAACTTGGGTAAGGAGTAATCGTCCTCGGTTCTGAAGGTTTTATTTTTCTCCCAGTAGTCCTGCCACCGTTTCTCAATCTCTAAAAAATTATAATCCATTCTCTTGGCTTCTGATACAGTGTGCGAAATTATAAAAATCTATTAACTTTGCGAACCGTTTATGGCCTCATAGTTTAACTGGATAGAACGTGGGATTCCGGTTCCCATGGTGGGGGTTCGAGTCCTCCTGAGGTCACTGTTGATATTTCATCAAAGAAGCAGCTACTTTTTTACATATTTTGAGTACACAATTCTAGATACAATTTATGTAAGGTTTTATGGCTGCTGAATTTCTATCCTCGGTGGGTACATCCTACCAGATTGACCGCCTTATTTCCGAGGCAAACAATGAAATAGTTTTTTTTACCCCAACTCTGAAATTGCATGAAAGCATCATTTTGAGGTTTCAGCAAGCTGATCAGAGAAACGTAAGAATTACCCTGCTTTACGGGAAAGAGCGGAACCAGCTGAAAGGACAGCGCTGGTATAAGGAATTTAAGAACCTGAGGATGCTCTATCATGATAAACTCAACACCTGTATTTACAGAAACGAAAAGGAACTAATTATTACATCCATGGGTCTGTTGGATTTAGGCGCAAGCGCTCATAATAACATGGGAGTTTTAATTAGCAAATTGCGCGACCGGAAAGCTTTTGAAGATGGGATTTATGAACAGGAGATCCTGGCGGAACATGCCGAGGAAGTATTCACCGGTACGAATTTTGAAAAACCGGAAGAATCATCGCGTCCTGAGGAGATTATTGCCGAGATGCCTTACCTGGCGTATTTCGGGATTGAAGACCGGACCCTGGTAAATGGAAAAGTGAAAGCCCCCAGTGGTAAATTTTACATTCCGGAAATGGAGCTTTACAACGATGGTACTATTAAATCACAGGGATTCAAGAAAACCCGGCAACGCCATGGGGAGTGGATCTTTTATACCTATGAAGGCTTCGTCAGGGAGGTGGTAATATACGAGAACGGGAGCTATGTGGATAAGATTTACTGCGATTATGAGAATCCCTCAAAACTCATTTCAAAATACTACCTGTTGTTCGGGATTGGCAATTCGGTGAAGAAGATCTACGATAAGAACATCGGGGAGTTATATTTTCACAGCCGGATTGATGATTTCACCGGGTTTGAAAGAAACAAGCTTTTCTATCATACGGAGCGTTTTATCAGGAAACGCTCCGTATTTGATGCACCAGAGACCTTCCAGGATATGGTAGATCAGGTGTATGCGGCCCTGTACGAATAGGGCTGAGTACCTGTTTTACATCGTTCTCCTAGTTTATTTTTTTCGGTTCAGATTCAGATATATTCATCTTATAGATCTCGCGTATTCCATCGTAGATCTGTTTTTCCATGGGATTAGAAGTATTCAGAAGATCAAATTCCATATCGAAATAGAGTCTGCAGAACTCATTTCTTAATTGGTTAACTGCGGCCACAATTTCATTCTGCACGCTCAGGTACCTGCCATAAGTGGTTGAACGGTCATTTTGAAGGGAGATTACACCCTTTGAGATTTTTCCTTTCCAGAGTCCGTCCGGTGGGAGCAGAGGTGAACTTGCAGGAGGAAATTCCACTTGAGACGGTTCCATAACTGGCAGATCCGGATCGTCAAATTCGTTGGAAAAGAATTTTATGGTCTTATCCTTTAAATCCAATGGATCTATTTCCTGGCCATCTACCATCAGGCGATCGCTTTTATTGATTAATACAACCATTACATTTCGCCTGTTAATTGGAGTGTCTGTGGGATCTTCTTCAGGTTCAGGTGGCAGAAGCCGGGTAATCCCCGTATCAATATCCATGGTGGTGGTCACCAGAAAGAATATCAAAAGGAGAAAAGCTATATCTGCCAGGGAACCTCCATTGACTTCAGGGGTTTCTCTAGCCATTGGTTCAGATTTTTGTGGTTTAAAACTTAAGTGATACCACTAAATGTAACACAAGAATTACGCCACGATCTGGATTCCCTGCTGAAGGGAAGGTTCAAAAAAAAGAGGGCAACCCATTTTTGGGTACCCTCCATATAGGACTAGTCATACGACTTTCGATTATCGACTATTGACTAACGACTTTCGACTAACGACTTTCGACTAACAACTATCTTTGTCTTCCCTGCTCCCGGTATTCCTTACGGGCCGAGTAGTTTATGATCAGCGCTTTGGCACGTCTGAGTGCCTGCTTTACATCGTCTACCTTACCCATGGTAATGTTTTGATCTATCCGAAGAGACATGGTCAATCTGTTCTTATCAGATTCAGGAAGTTTTTCCCTTTCAAATAAAACGTAATCCTGTATCGACTCATAGGGGATTCCTTCCTCACTGATCAGCTTGTCGTTAAGCTGGATCAGCGGCTCGGTTCCATACATCCGTGCCACGTGGGCAACCGGGCGTCCAATGTAAATATAGCTAACAAGGGATTTTTTCTCCAGCTTCTTCACCTCTGTAGCTTCGGGTACCTTCACCCTCACCTGTACTTCAGTTTCCCTCATTGTAGTTGCCACCATGAAAAAGAATAAGAGCATGAATACAATGTCAGGAAGAGAAGCTGTGTTGATCTTCTGGCCGCCTTTCCCTTTTTTTCTTTTGAATTTTGACATCAGTTACGCCCTCCTATACTTTTAGGATCAGATTCGGATATATTCATCTTATAAATCTTCCGGATACCTTCATGAATCTCCTCTTCAATGGGATTGGAAGTATTTAACTCCTCATAGTCCATATCAAAATAGAGATTGCAGAAATTATTCCTCAGCTCATTTACGGCGGCCACCAGCTCGTTCTGTACCTGAAGGTATTTCCCGTAGGTGGTGGAACGGTCGTTCTGAAGCGAGATTACCCCCTTTGAGACTTTCCCCCTCCAGATGCCATCGGGTGGTAAAAGAGGAGAGCTGCCTAAAGGAAACTGAACTTCTGTATCTTCCATTTCGGGAAGATCCGTATTGTTCAGAGGATTGGTGAAGAATTCAATGGTTTTATCCTTGAGATCAAGGCGGTCCATCTCACTTCCACCAACCATCAGGCGATCGCTTCGGTTGAGAAGTACCACCAGTACATTACGTTTGTTCACCCTTACCTCGGTCTCCTGGTCCTTTTCAGGTTCAGGAGGCAGAAGCCGGGTGATACCCGTATCAATGTCCATGGTGGTGGTAACCAGGAAGAATATCAAAAGGAGAAAGGCAATGTCTGCCAGTGATCCTCCATTTACTTCCGGTGTTTCTCTTGCCATCGGTTTTTGTTTTTTCTAATGAATTCTTACTTAAATGCCCTTGAAGCAATGGCATACAGGATTGACGCCAGCGCCAATCCAAATAGCATATAGGTCACAAACAGGACAGTGTCTATCCCCTTCAGGACTGCCGGATCACTGTTATCTGTTCCTGGGTATCCGATAATCTGAATGGGAGTATCATTTGCCAGCACATATGAAATTACCACCAGGACTGCAGCTCCGGCAAGTACGGCCAGAAGTCTGATCAGGGCTTTAGGATTGGATATAACAGCAATAAGCGGGAACACAATTGAAGCAATCAGTGTCA
>JBDLIM010000026.1:0-47687 GCA_039714915.1 Bacteroidota bacterium | reverse complement strand
TATGGCGTTCTTGATTGAGGTTCCTTCAATTAAGGATTCAGCAGGTGGAAATGACCTCTCCTTAACCATCGGAGGAGTGAGAAGCTACTCTGAAACCAATCTCTACAGTAAGAAGACCATTGAGAAATTCAAGGTCTTTATAGGGCATCGCAACTCCGTGTGTACCAAGCTCTGCATCAGCACCGATGGATTCATTGGTGAGATGAAGGTTACAAGCCTATCTGAAATTCATCATCAATGATCTGAACGCATTGGCTATTATTCCTCACAATCCAAGAAGAGAATCTAAAGGTCATCAAATCAAAGATGGCAAAGTGATTTGCGAAGCAAATCTTACGATGTATCGCAAGGGCAAAATGTGTCCTAAAAAAACCGGGATCCTTTATTGCCAGTACACCTGTCCAATCGTTTATGATAAACAAACCCGATATCAACACATCACGTGTCCTATTATGCATCCAAGGTATTTCAAGGGCAAGGGTTGTAATGTCCTTGTTCGGATGGAACCAAGTATCCGATCAGAAATTGGCTATGATACTCAGGAATTCAAAGAACTCTATGAAAACGAACCTCCGTTGAGAGAGTATTCTCACGCTTGCTGGCCATTGCAATGCAACATCCAACAGTAAGAGCTTATAATGCTAATCGCAATCATGCAACTATTGCTCATATCTCCGGATAAAATGAGATTTGTGAAATCATTTGTGCCAAATTTTTTAACTTGAGTCTCCTTACAAATTAGTTTTGTGAAGCCCTATTTTACCTATCGTTGCTTGAAAGTTCTGGCTGCTTTCAAGAATCGCATAATATAGCCAATTTGTAATAATCACAACAGGGTGAGTATACAAAGCCAAAATACTTGATAGTTTCCAAACCTCCCGACCGGCCTCAGTATAATCGATGACTAAGAGGCTAAATATTTTCCAGGGTCTCTTCTAACACCTCAGTAGTGATATTCTTATACCTCATCACGGTTTTAGAATCTTTATGCCTTGTATTTTTTTTACAGACGTGAGTGCCATACCTCTACGGAGGAGGATGGTTACACAGGGAAATGAGCTATGTGGGAGGCCAAGTGATGGTAATTGAGCATTATATCGAAAATATTAATTTCCGATGACTTTCCTGACCCTTTCAAGGTTAATTGAGATTCTAATAGGTAGGCGATGTAAACCCATATCTGAATAGAGATCGTCCAAGTATGGTAATACTGGTACCGTGATACGGAGGTATTATCCTGGGAAAATCCATTTCCTACCTGGGGACACAGGCTTTTATCATAGAAGTAGGTAAAGTCAAGCCGTGAGATTGCGGAGTTGACAGGGAAAAATCATGCGGATGTAATGCGTGATACTAGGAACATGAATATCTCTTACGCAAAATTAGGACTAAGCAAAATTGCTGAGTCATCGTATCGGAATACTCAGAACAAAGAGCAGCCTCAATTTCTTCTAAGCAGGATGCAAACATTTAACTTGATGACCGGATACAGTTCGTAAACTCGCTCAGAACTGGAAAGAGGCGCATGACAAACGAATCGAATATGAGAATCTTGACAGGAATACAGCAAATAATAACCTTCTGGATCCTGTAACAGATCAACCACTCAAAAGGGTGGTATCAAAACGTTCTGATGATTGATGGTAACCTTCAAAAGCCTTGTTAAAATCAAGAAAGCTATTTTAGGCGGTTTATGCGACTTTGCCCCGTGACCTATATTCTTTCCCTTCTGACAGGCGATCGTCTATATAGCTCCTTAAAAACCGTCTAAAACGGCATGAAATGGGTCAACTGGTTGTCTTGTGTCTACGTTTGTGTCTCCAATAAAAAGCCACCTACAAATTGAATCTTCGTAAGTGGTTGATTATTAAGTAGCGAGAGGGAGACTTGAACTCCCGACCTCATGATTATGAATCATGCGCTCTAACCACCTGAGCTACCTCGCCATCACTTTTTTGTACTTCTGAGTGCATTTGCACTTTCGGGCTGCAAATATATAACTTTTTTAACACAGCAGCAATACGAAATCGCATCTTGAACCGGGTCAAAAACCTTGCGAAATTATTAGAGTGCTTGTTTTTTCATAACTTACCGCAAAGAGCCATGAGAGGAGTCAATATATGGGATCTGGATTTGAAGAGCTAAATACAAGTATACAGATATTATTCTATCTGGGAGCCTTTGGGATCGTTGCTGTGGCTGCGGCGAAAATAGCTGGTGTTTTCCAGAGGTTAAAATTGCCATTGATTACTGGTTTCCTGGTGATAGGGCTTGTTTCCGGACCTGAAATGTTGGGCCTGATCGATAAAGAAGCACTCATTAAACTCGATTTCCTGAATGATGTAGCATTGGCTTTCATTGCCTTTGCTGTGGGATCGGAACTCTATCTGAAAGAGTTGAGGAGCCGGATGAAGAGCATCATCTCCATGACCATTACCCAAATTTCGGTGACTTTTATCCTGGTGAGCCTTGCCATGTACCTGCTTACCGATGTTATTGCCTTTTTTGATGGGATGAAACTGGCTGCTAAAATTGCCATTTCCATGCTGGCAGGTACCATTGCCGTAGCGAGGTCGCCCGCATCGGCCATCGCAATTATTAATGAGCTAAGGGCCAGGGGCCCATTCACACAAACAGCCATTGGAGTAACAGTAGTAAAAGATTTCGCGGTGATTGTTTTCTTCGCAGTTATTTTCACCCTTTCGAAGTCACTGATCCAGGAAGCGGATTTCAGGTTGATCTACATCGTCCAGGTACTGATCGAACTGGCAGTTGCATTTGGAATGGGCTTCCTTGTCTGGTTGCTTCTACGACTGATTCTTTCCATTAAGGGGGCCCTGCCACTAAAGAAGGGCCTTGTTTTACTCACGGGTTTTTTGGTCTACTTATTTACGCATTTTATTGCTGATCAGTCAAGTGGCTATATGGGCTCTGAGCTCCATATTGAACCCTTGCTGGTGTGTATTATAGGAAGCTTTCTTGTCACCAATTACTCTGTATACAGGAATGATTTCATGCGAATTGTAAAGCAGCTTGGACCCTATGTATACATCGTGTTCTTTACACTTACCGGGGCCCTGATTTCACTGAATGTGCTGGCTGCCTTATGGTTTGTCACCCTGATTATTTTTGGAGCACGGGTGATGTCCCTTTTCCTGGCGGGATACATGGGCAGTTCCATTGCCGGAGATTCTGCACTCTTTAGAAGGATTTCATGGATGCCCTATGTGACCCAGGCTGGAGTAGGAGTGGGTCTGGCAACCATCATCGCCACGGAATATCCTGGATGGGGCGGAGAGTTTGCCACAGTAATGATTTCAGTGATTGTTCTGAACCAGATCGTAGGACCGCCCTTATTTAAATGGGCATTGTTCCTGGCAGGCGAAGTGCATGTGAAATCGGATGGCTCATACGAAGTGGAACGGAAGATCCTTATATTCGGCTGGGAAAATCAATCCATTGCACTTGCTAATCAGCTAAAAAAGCAAAATTGGAAGGTGGAATTCATTATGACTAATCCTACGGTAAAAGTACTGGCCAGCGAGGAATTTAAGGTTCATGAGTATACGGGATCCGATCACCTTTCATTACGGAAGTTCAGTGCTGAAACAGCAGATACCATTATCTGCCTGCTTTCGGATGAGGAAAACTATGCCATCTGTGAAACTGCCTATGAACATTTCGGCACCAAACACCTGATTGTCCGCTTGAATGAACGAGAGTATTATAAGAAATTCCATAAAATTGGGGTGATGGTTATCGATCCCACCATGGCCATGGTGTCGCTGATGGAGCACTTTGTGAGAGCTCCCATTGCTACCTCCCTGCTTCTGGGCATGGACGAGTCCCAGGATTCAATCGATATTGAATTAAGGAATTCGGATTACCATGGACTAACGCTTCGGGATCTGCGCCTGCCCTCTGATGTGATTATCCTTTCAGTCACCAGGGGGGATCATCCTATTATTTCCCATGGATATACCCGCTTAAGATTAGGCGATATTGTTACCCTGGTCGGATCCAATGAAAGTCTCGACAAAGTGAGGTTAAATCTTCAGGGCTATTGACCTGAAATTCTGGATTTTGGAAACCAGCACCATCTGGTCATCCTTATCGAAGAGCAATTTTTTAACGTATGAAACGTCCATTAAAATATTTTCTTGTGAAAATCAGATTTATATTCCTGCTTATTCCTGTTCTGGCTGTATCATGCAGTCATAAATACAACTCCGATGAACTTGACCTGGGGTTCTACCAGTGGAATATATGGCCGGACAGTCAGCCCGGGGCAGATGGCCTGCCCTCCTGCGGATGGGAAGTATTGCACCGGGGCATTGGAGAACTGGTCAGAATTCCGGCCCTGGTGGAGGAACACTATCCGGCAGAGGAGCTAAGCGGGACTACCTGGTTTCATTGCCGTTTTACCCTTCCTGAAATCTGGGAGGACAGGCAGATCAGCCTGAAGTTTGAAGGGATCAGTCATTCAGCCGGAATCTACCTTAACGAAGTTCCTGTTGGCTCGTATCCCGGAGGGGATTCAGCTTTTAGCCTGGATATCACAGAAACCATATATTATGTACGTGACAATCATCTTGCGGTCAGGATTTCCGATCCTGAGCAAGTCTCGGGGGGGATTAGCGGAAAGGTATGGATTAGCTCCCTGGATCCGGTCCAGGAAGCAAAGACTCAGCCCAATATTATATTTATCCTGGCCGATGATTTGAGTTATAGGGATTTAAGCTGCTACGGACAAGAATTATACGGGACTCCACACCTGGACCGTTTGGCTAATAAAGGGGTCCGCTTTACCCAGGCTTATGTGGCCGCTCCTGAATGTGCTCCTTCAAGGGGATGTCTGATGACCGGCCTGCATACCGGACATGGGCCTATCCGGGTAAATAGCAGTGCACGAGGGCAGGAGTATCTCAGAGATTCAGATATAACCATTGCTGAAGTATTGAAGAAAGCCGGATATGCCACAGGTTTTACCGGGAAATGGGGTATTGGCTTACCAGACTCGGAGGGTGTTCCATATAAGCAGGGCTTTGACTATGCATTTGGTTTTTACGACCAGGGGAGGGCACATACCTATTATCCTGAGTTCCTCTGGGAGAATGAAGTAAAAATAGAATACCCTGAAAATGTGGGATTTGACATGCCTAAGCGATATCGAATCAGTGTGCCTGAACCAGATCCGGATGATTTAAATATGTACGATGAAAACGGGGATATTGTGATCAGTGAGTTAAAGGACCCGCAGGGTGGAACTTTTTCGGCCGGGGAAATTGACCGGGCAGCCATGGAATTTGTGAAAGAGCATGCCAAGGTCCCTTTTTTCCTTTACTATGCCCCGCAGATTCCCCACGGGCCAGTTATTATGGATAATTTCGGCGAAATGCAGCAACTAACCGGGATTCCCCAGCCAAACAGGGAATGGGCTGCTATGGTGATGCGACTTGACCGTTTTGTGGGTGAGCTGGTCGAAGAGCTGAAATTGCTTGGGGCATATGACAATACGATCATCTTTTTTGCTTCGGATAATGGGTATGCACAGTGTGGGTATTTGGGCAGAGGCAATGGCCCATACTGGCCCGATGATCCATGGTTCAAAAATAAGGGTCCGTTTACCGGAGGTAAATTTTCAGTACTTGAAGGAGGGAACAGGGTGCCTTTTTTTGTGACCTGGGAGGCTGAATTCGGGCCCGCTGTGGTGAATGAACCTGTCTGGCTAAACGACTTTTATCCAACGGCAGCAGGACTGGCCGGTATTGCTTTTGAACACCATGTGGATGGATGCGATCTTTGGCCTGCACTCACAGGAAACATGGATCAGTTTGATTCGCATGAGTACCTTTATTTCAGTAAAAACAGAGAACAGGCGGTTCGCATGGGCTCCTGGAAGGCATATCGAAAATCTCCGGATGATTCCATCAGGCTTTACCTGGTTGATGAGGATACATATGGAGAGCGTGATTTGTCATCAAACTATCCGGATGTTGCAGAAAAAGCGAAAGCCATCATGGATACTTCATTCACCTCACATGAATGGTACTGGACTCCGGATGAATCCAGGGCTGAGTTTCAAAAGAAAATTGATAAAGCAAAAGAAACCGGCCAGGTCTTTCCTGTCCATCGTCCCAATGGAATGAAGAACTAGCCCGGGTATAAGCATGGATCATATCCGGAAAATTGCAAGGAGGAAATCATATATTTGCATTTAAATAATCGATTACAGCTATATAAAGCAATAAATGGGTAAGATATTAGATAGAGTGGCTGAAGGGAGGGTACTTGTTTCCGATGGTGCCTGGGGAACTTTCCTGCATCAAAAGGGACTAAAGGTTCAGGAGTGCCCTGAATCCTGGAATGTGGAAAAGCCGGATCATGTATTGGAAATAGCAAAAAGTTATGTAGATGCTGGAGCTGACGTCATTCTGACCAACAGCTTTGGCGGGAGTCCCTTCAAATTGGATGGATATGGATTAAAAGAAAAGACATTTGAGCTCAATAGGGCAGCAGCAGAAATCTCAAAAAGAGCTGCAGGAAAAAAGTCCCTGGTACTTGGCTCCATAGGTCCCACTGGCAAAATGGTGATGATGGGAGAGGTCCCGGAAGAAGACCTGATGGAAGGATTCAAGGTACAGGTCAGCGGACTTGTCCATGGAGGGGTAGACGGGATTGTTATTGAGACCATGTCAGACCTTGAGGAGGCAAGAATTGCCATTCAGGCGGCAAAAACTACCTGCGAACTGGATGTGGCCTGTACATTTACTTTTTCGAGAACCCAAAGCGGCGATTACCGGACCATGATGGGAACCGGGATTGATGAATACCTCGAAATGACCCGGGAGGCGGGGGCGGATGTCATTGGTGCCAACTGTGGAAACGGGACTGCAGGTATGATTGAGATTGTCCGGGAAATAAGGGAAATCAATCCTGATATTCCTGTCCTGGTGCATGCCAATGCCGGATTACCTGTTTACAGGGACGGAGAAACTGTTTTTCCTGAATTACCCGGGGAGATGGCACCCCAGATGAAGGAGCTGGTGGCTGCGGGAGCAAACATAGTTGGAGGCTGCTGTGGTACTACTCCGGAACATATTCGATTAATATCTCAATTATTAAAAGGTTCACCTGTATAAGCTGTATAATTACAGGATTCTTAGCTTCGAAAATTCATTTGCGAGAATTGGACTATTGGCAGGAAAATTGCTGCAGTCTATAGGGTATTGAGAGTGTTGCGCATCATAATTGAAGGTAATAGTTTCAAAAGAGTGTATATTTCTAACCTAAAACACATAATCATGAGATCAATAGCTTTGATTGTATTTTGCTTGCTTATGATGACCAGCTCTTTTGCTCAGACCAGGGTAATCAAAGGAAAACTAACCACCTTTAACAAATATCCTGTAAAAAATGTGACCGTGGAATCTAAAAAAGCCGGATCAACCGTGATGACCGATTCCCTGGGTCAGTTCGAGCTGGTTTGCAACGAGAAAGATGTGATTAGGATTAAAACCGAGGTATTTGAGGCCCTTAATAAGAAGGTGGATGAGGATGATAAGTACCTTTCGGCTAACCTGGTATTCAGAAATAGTAAGAAAAACAGGCAAATAGCTACGGGGATGGGATATATCTCTGAAGATAACCTGACCTTTGCCTTAGCACACCTTGAATCGGAGAACAATGATTTCTGCGGATACAGCGATGTTTTCTCGTTAATACAGGGAAAATTCTCCGGTGTGCAGATTAAAAGCAGTCTAAGCGGTGGACAGGGTATTTTTGTACGGGGGCAGAAATCCTTAACCGGAGATAACGAAGCTATCTATGTGGTGGATGGAGTCAGGGTAACCGATGTTTCCTTTGTAAATCCCTGCGAAATGGCCAGCATCGATATTCTGAAAGACGGCGGAGCAGCAATCTATGGTTCCCAGGCTGCAAACGGGGTGGTGGTCATCGAAACCAAGGGCTATAAACAACAACAATCTTTAGACAATAGGTGATTCATATGACAAAACGATCTATTTTCCTTCTGGGAAGCATTCTTTTATGCACGGTTCTGAACGCCCAGACAAGGGTGGTATATGGAAAACTAACTGCCTATAACAAGTATCCCGTCCAGAACATTGAAGTAACAAGCAAAAAAAGCAAGGCATCCGTGAAATCAGATAGCCTGGGCATGTTTTCCATCGTCTGCAATGAGGAAGATAAGGTCATCATTAAGCCCAAAGCGTTCAGAAGCGTGAGCAGGAAAATTGATGAGGATACAGATACCCTGTTTATTAACCTTGTATTTATTAATACAAAAGCCAATCGTAAGATTGCCACAGGTTATGGCTATATCAGCCAGGAGAATCTGACCTTTGCCATGAGTCATCTGCAGCAGGAGAATAATGAATTCTGCAATTACACCAATATATTTGAGCTAATCAAAGGCAGGTTTCCCGGGGTTTCGGTGAGCAGCGCACAGATGGGAGGAGCTGTATACATCAGGGGAGCCAGCTCTGTAAATCTTTCAATTGAAGCACTTTATGTGGTGGATGGAGGAGTAGTTAGCACCATCGATTACATCCATCCCTGCGACGTGCGATCCATTGATGTGCTGAAGGATGCAAGCGCAGCTATTTATGGCACCCGGGGATCAAATGGAGTGGTGGTGATTGAAACCAAAAAGGGAATTGATTAGCAAAGGGAATTGATTAGCTTTCCGGATTCTGAAAAGCCCATTACAGATGCTCAAACGATCTTTTATTACTCTCACAGCTCCTCTTCTGCTGCTGTTTTCTTCCTGTACACCGGTCTCAAAGTATATTGATGCAAGTGAGGTCCTGAACTGGGAAGCCGATATTCAGGTATTCGATTCCCTGAATGCAGTGGAAAATAGCGATCAGAACACCTTGCTGGTGACAGGAAGCTCCAGCGTGAGGCTCTGGAACAGTATACATTCAGATCTGGTCCCATTCCAGGTGATGCAAAGGGGTTATGGAGGAGCTAAGCTGACCGATTTCAACCACTATGCCGACCGGATTATCAAGCCTCACACCTTTAAGGCCATTCTGGTCTTTGTGGCCAACGATATTACCGGAGGGGATCAGGACCGGACACCCAGGGAGGTACTGTGGCTTTTTAAAACTCTGGTCAGACAAATACGGGAGCGAAATCCGCATACTCCCGTATTCTGGATGGAAACCACACCCACTCCCAGCCGCTGGGAGGCCATATCTGAGCTCCGAAAATCGGGAGACCTGATCCGCCGTTATTGTCAACGGAACCAGGATCTGTTTTTCATTGACACCTATGAAGTATTTATGAACCACAAGGGTGAACCTGATCCGGGCTATTTCAGGCAGGACATGCTGCATCTCAATCGGAAAGGTTATGAGCTATGGTCTGAAACCATACTGAAAGCTCTTGAACAGGCCGGGATTAGTCCTTAAGCCTTCAAAACAAAATCAAATTTCTATTTTTGCAGTTAAAGTTTTGTCATGAGTAAGTCAAGAATCCTGCTCACATATCACGACCTGACTGTGGAGGTGGAATCGACTCCGGGCGAGGAACTCATGGAGCACATGCATGGCACCACACTTGGTCAGCCGGGAAGTTTCCGATACCAGCATACCAACCTGGAGGATCGGCTGATGTCGCCCGGGGAGAACTACTACATGTACCTGCGGAAGTCAGGAAAAATGATGGGATCGGTAGGATTTTGCGGCAAACCGGCAGAAACTAACGGGATGGCACACGACAGCTGGCTCATTCGCTACTTCTCCATTAAGGCTCCCATGCGCTCCGTTCCCAAAAAGAGGAAGGAAAAATCTGATCTGAAAGACGAGAACAAGCGAAATATGGTCCTTGGCCGCTTTATTCAGCCCATATTCGCAGAGCCGTCCCAGCTTCGTGAAGGAAAGCGGAAGGCAGATCCTCCCTCGATCATTTATGCCATGATCGAGCAGAAGAACCTGCGATCCATGAATTTCAGTGTCCAGATGGGACTGGAAACTGTGGGGGAAATGGCCAGCTTCAGTTTCAGCAGGCTGAGCCCGAAGAAATCTGCCAGGGTGGAGCAATTGCCTGAAGATGAACAGGCGGAAATGCTTTCCCTGCTTAAGGAATATTACCGCGAGTACACCCTGTTTTTTACGGATCCCATTTTCAAGAATAATGATTACTATGTAATCCGTGATAAGGGGAGGGTGGTTGCAGGCATCCAGATCTACCCGGTAACCTGGCGTATTATGGATTTTGGAAGCAAGGCCGCCAACCGGATAATTAAGATTCTTGTTAAAATACCCTGGGTGAGAAAAAGAATCACTCCCGAGAAGCTGGATCTGCTTGCCTTTGATGGGATCTACTGCGAGCCGGGTTACGAGCAGACACTTTATGAGCTTATGGAGGGGGTACTGGCCCGGTCGGGCCGTTACCTGGCTATGGTGATGACGGACACGAATTCAGCACTTTACAGCATTTTTGAGAAGCAACAAAAACTGGGAATTGTTCATAAGGTAGTTGGAACCTTCATGGCCGATATCAGGGTCCGGTTTATTAATATGCCCGAGGACACCAGGCAATACTTCCTGGATCATCCCACCTACATTCCCACCTACGATAATTCTTAACAAGCCTATGACAGTAGCAACAAAAATTGACGGATTTGTAATACGGAGAGCAGAAAAAGGGGATGTCGGCCTGATTCTGGATTTCATAAAAAAACTGGCAGATTACGAACGTCTTTCCCACGAGGTGGTTGCCACCGAAGAAGCACTGGAAAAATACCTTTTCGGGGAAGAAAAGGCAGCTGAAGTGATCATCGGGTATTTTAAGGATGTTCCCGTGGGATTTGCGCTCTACTTCTATACTTTTTCCACCTTCCTCGCAAAACCCGGAATCTACCTTGAAGACCTTTATGTTTTGGAGGAGCAACGGGGAAAGGGTTTCGGAAAGGCATTGCTGGCCTACCTGGCAAAACTGGCAGTCGAAAAGGATTACGGCCGGCTGGAATGGGCTGTGCTGGATTGGAACGAACCTTCCATTGAGTTTTATAAATCATTGGGTGCCAGATTGATGGATGAGTGGATTGGAAACAGGGTCACAGGTGACTCCCTGTTAAAGCTGTCCAGGGAGTTTTAATAATTGAAATAAATAGCCTATTTTGCCGGCGACCCAAGAACCTGAACTCTATGAGTATTGCCATTAAACCTGTCTGCTCCAGACAGGACATGAGAAGATTTATTCACCTCCCCGCCAAAATTCATAAGGGGCACACAAACTGGATCCCACCCCTTTATTCCGACGAATGGGCATTTTTCAATGCAAAGAAGAACAAGTCCTTTGAATACAGCAGTGTAATCATGCTGCTGGCTTACAGGGGTAACAAGGTGGTTGGCCGGATCATGGGAATTATTAATCACAGATATAACGATTTACACAGGGAAGAAAATGCCCGTTTCAACTACCTGGAAAGCTGGGACGATAAGGAGGTGATTGAGGTGCTTATCCGTCATGTGGAGGATTGGGCCCGCCTGAAGGGAATGGAGAAGCTGGTGGGACCCCTGGCCTTTTCAGACAAAGATCCCCAGGGCTTCCTGGTGCAGGGATTTAATGAATCTATTTCTATTGCTGCCCACTGTAATTTCGAATACCAGATCGGACACCTCGAATCCCTGGGTTTTACAAAGGATATCGACCTGGTGGTGTATAAGATCCGCATACCGGAACAGACTCCGGAACTGTATTTGAAAGTTGCTGAAAGGACCCGGCGGAACAATCCGGGGCTCAAACTTTTGGAGTTTACCAGGCGTAAGGATCTGAAACCTTTGATCAGACCCATTTTTACGCTAATAAATCACACCTTCACAGAGATTTATGGATTTATGCCCTTTACCCTGGAAGAGATGGATGATTTTGCCAACCGCTATCTGCTGATCATGGATCCCCGGCTGATCAAGGTAGTGGTGAACGAACGCGGAGAGAGTGTTGCCTTTGTGATTGCCATGCCTGATATCAGTAAAGGGATTAAAAAGTCCCGGGGATACCTGATCCCCTTCGGATTCTTCCAGATCCTGATCGCCGGCAGGCGCACCAGGCAGTTGAACCTCCTGCTGGGTGCTGTTCACCCGGATTACCAGAACAGGGGACTGGATACCATGATGGGAGCGGCATTGCTGGAATCGGCCAGGCAACAGAAGATGCAGTATATCGACAGTCACCTGGAAATGGAATCCAACACCCGGGTCAGGGCAGAGATGGAATACATGAAGGGTGAGGTTTACAAAACCTACCGGGTCTTTGGAAAACCACTGAAGAATGTTGCAAAAAAGACGGCTGGAGAACGTACGAAAGAACTGTCAAAGGTTGAATGTTATGAATAATTCGTTAATTCTGACTGAATTATTTTGCTTTGTGGACTGAAGCTCCTAAATTTGTTTCATATTCTAAGGAAAACATGAGGATTATTGGAAATACGACCGTGACCCTCGATCCGCGATCTTAAAGCGGATCAGTCACTCTATTTCTCTTTTCTAACCAGTAATTCTCAATTCCATGTCACATATAAGTATCAGATCAAGATTTTCAAAATCATTTTTACGCGAATTCTATCAGGATTTACGGGAGGCCATCGGTGGATCGGAAAAGGATTTCACAAAGATTCCTTTAAGCAAATCCATTGTACTGCTCAGTATTCCAATGGTCCTGGAGATGATCATGGAATCGGTATTTGCACTGGTGGATATATTCTTCGTTTCCCGTTTGGGAGCGGAGGCTGTGGCCACCGTGGGCATCACCGAATCGCTGATGACCATCATATATGCCATTGGGATCGGCCTCAGTGTGGGAACCACCGCCATGGTTTCCCGCAGGATCGGAGAGAAAAAACCTGAAGAGGCTGCAGTGGCAGCTGTACAGGCCATTTTTACCGGAATAGTAGCATCCCTGGCTTTCTCAGCAGTGGGTATTTTCTTTGCTAAGGACCTGCTCCGCCTGATGGGAGCATCAGAGGCCACCATTGAGATGGGCTTTATGTATCCGACCATTATGCTGGGAGGAAATATGGTGATCATGCTTCTGTTCATTATCAACGCTGTGTTCAGAAGCAGTGGCGATGCAGCCATATCCATGAGGGTTCTCTGGTTTGCCAATATCCTGAACATTGTGCTTGATCCCCTGCTGATATTCGGGATCGGTCCCTTCCCCGAACTGGGGATAAAAGGCGCTGCTGTGGCCACCAACATTGGAAGAGGTGTGGCGGTGGTATACCAGCTCTACCTGCTTGGGAAAGGAAAGTACAGGGTAAAGGTAAGGGCCCGTCAGATTGTGATCAGGGTGAAGGAAGTCACAAAGCTTGTGAAATTATCCCTTGGGGCCATTGGCCAGTACCTCATTGCCACATCCTCATGGATTTTCCTGGTCTGGGTAGTGACCAGCCTGGGAGAAGAGGTGGTTGCCGGGTATACCATTGCCATCCGGATTGTCATGTTTGCCCTGCTTCCATCGTGGGGATTGGCCAATGCAGCAGCCACCCTGGTAGGGCAGAACCTGGGCGCAGAACAGCCAGACAGGGCAGAGCGTTCGGCCTGGGTGGTGGGCATCGGGAACATGGTTTTCCTGGGACTGATCTCCATCATCTTTATTGCCGTCCCCGATTCTTTTATCAGCTTTTTCATTGACGGCACGGAAGAGCCCATGGTATTGCACAGTGGGGTAACCTGCCTGAGAGTAGTCAGTTTTGGCTTCCTGATTTATGCCATGGGAATGGTGATGATTAATTCCATCAACGGTGCAGGTGATACAGCCACTCCGGTATGGATCAACTTCATCGCCTTCTGGCTGATGGAAATCCCTCTCGCCTATGTGTTCACCAAGGTGCTGAACCTGCATATCAACGGGGTATGTTATGCCATCCTGATCGGGGAGGCTGCCCTTACCTTTATTGCCATTACCATATTCAAGCGGGGGCGATGGAAACTTAAGAAAGTCTAAAGTCGATAGTCTAAAGTCTGTAGTTTAATGTGGGAGAGCCGCTTGCATTTGTGAGCGGCTTTTCACTTTGTACAAAAATCCGTAACTTGCATCAGCTATGCATGCCATGGGTGCACATATCAACCTTTGCCATTCTTTTGATACCGGACTTTTCGAGTGCTGGATGTTCTATCACTGACCCTTCCGGGAGCAACTCCCTGAAGCACCCCCTGTTCACCATTCCCTATTCACCATTCACCGTTCCCCATTCACTAACTCCATGGTGACCATTTTTGATATAAAACGCTTTGCCGTGCACGACGGACCGGGCATCCGGACCACCGTATTTATGAAGGGTTGTCCCCTTCGCTGCTGGTGGTGTCATAATCCTGAAAGTCAGGCTAAAGAACCATTTACCATCCATATTGAAAGAAAGGTGAATGGAAAAAGTGTAGCAGCTAAGCTTACCTATGGGGAGAAGATGGAGACAGCAGCCCTGATGGAAGTAATTTTAAGGGACCGCCATTTTTATGAAGAGTCGGATGGAGGCATCACTTTTTCGGGAGGAGAACCCATGAGACAGATTGAAGAATTGTCAGAACTCCTTGAGGCCTCAAAAGGAAATGGATTGCATACTGCCGTGGATACCAGTGGCTTTGCAAAGCGAGAGCACTTTGAAAGGATTCTTAAGCATACAGACCTTTTTCTTTATGACCTGAAGCACATGGAGCCGGAGCTTCATCTTAAGTATACGGGTGTGGATAATGGGCTGATTCATGCGAATGCCGATTACCTGCTTCAGAATAAGGCAAACCTGATTTTTCGCATTCCCATCATCCCGGGAGTGAATACCTCCGGTGAGGAAGTTCTCCGCATGCTTGGTTTTTTGGAAGAAAGAGCGGAATATATGAAGGAAGTACACCTGCTGCCCTTTCACCACATTGCAGATAACAAGTATTTCAGGTTAAGGATGAAACAGGAGCTAAAGGGGGTAAAGGAGCCTGACCAGCCATTTATGGAGCAGTTAAAAAACGAATTTGAAAAGAGCGGACTGGAGGTATTTATTGGTGGATAAACCTGATTGACCGGTCGAAAGGAGAAGGATACAATGACGGAACGAATCAGAAAACTCAGAGAAGAGAGCCTGGAGGCTGTGAATCGTCTTTCGGCTGAACGGGGACTTCTGGTCACCCGGTTTTACCAGGGATTATCGGCCACACAGTATTCCATCCCTGTACAGCGGGCAAAGGCATTTGAGTATATTCTTGCCCATAAGACCATTTGCATTAATGAGGGTGAACTGATCGTAGGTGAACGCGGGCCTGCACCCAAGTTCACACCCACCTATCCCGAAATTAACCTTCACTCCTTAAAGGATCTGGACATTCTGAATAGCAGGAAAAAGGTCTCATTCAAAGTGGATCCTGAAACCAGACAGGTTTTTGAAGAAATCATAATTCCTTACTGGACAGGCAGGACCAACCGCGAACGAATATTTAATAATCTGGACAGCAAGTGGAAAGATGCATATGATGCGGGCATGTTTACTGAATTCCAGGAACAGCGTGCACCCGGGCATACGGTGCTTGGAAGCAAAATTTACAGGCAGGGGATGAAGGACCTGATCGGTGAGATCCGGGGGGTGATGGCTGAACTGGATTTTTTAAATGATCCGGATGCTTACAATAAGCGGGAGGAATTAAGGGCCATGGAAATCACTGCCCATGCCTTAATTATGTACGCTGAACGGCATGCGGAAAACCTGGAGAAACTGGCAGTAGCTGAGTCAGATACGGAACGTAAGAATGAATTGAAGCATATGGCAGCCATCTGTCGCAAAATACCTGCCCGGGCACCCTCAAGCATGCATGAGGCACTCCAGTACTACTGGTTTGTACACCTGGGAGTAATTACAGAACTGAATCCGTGGGATTCTTTCAATCCGGGCAGGCTGGACCAGCATCTCTATCCTTTCTATTTGGAGGATCTGAACACAGGTGCATTAAGCCGGGAATCTGCGCTGGAGCTGCTTCAATCCTTCTGGGTGAAGTTTAACAACCATCCCTCTCCACCCAAGGTGGGAGTGACGGCTGAAGAAAGCAATACCTATACCGATTTTTGCCTGATCAATGTGGGGGGACTTGAAAGCAATGGTTCCAATGCGGTAAATGAGCTCAGTTTTATTATTCTGGATGTGATTGAAGAGATGCGCCTGTTGCAGCCCTCATCCATGGTTCAGGTAAGCAAGAAGAATCCGGATGCTTTTGTGGATCGTGCGGTGAAGATTGTGAAAACCGGATTTGGACAGCCCTCCATTTTCAATACGGATGCCATTGTACAGGAACTGGTCAGACAGGGCAAGAGCCTGGAGGATGCAAGAAACGGAGGAGCCTCAGGTTGTGTGGAAAGCGGTGCGTTTGGTACCGAAGCCTATATCCTTACAGGCTATTTCAATCTGGTCAAGGTGCTTGAACTTACCCTGCACAATGGAGCGGATCCTCAGAGCGGCAGACAGACAGGGATGGAGTCCGGTGACCCGGCTGCCATGAAATCATTTGAGGACTTACTGGAGGCATATAGAAAGCAGCTGGAATATTTCATTGATATAAAGATCAGGGGAAACAATATCATCGAACGCATTTTCAGTACGCATATGCCGGTGCCCTTTCTTTCCCTGCTGATCGATGATTGCATTGCCAACGGCAGGGATTACAATGCCGGGGGAGCCAGGTACAATACCTCTTATATTCAGGGAGTGGGCCTGGGTTCCATTAGCGATATGCTGACCGCTATTCAAATACATGTGTTTGAAAAGCAAAACATGAGTATGTCTACGCTGCTGAAGATCCTGGCAGAGAATTTTGAGGGGCATGATGAGTTGCGTGCGGATCTTCTCTATGAAACTCCCAAATATGGAAATGACGACGACCGGGCTGATGTACATGCCAGTTGGGTCTTTGAGGCATTTTACCAGGCAGTGAACGGACGGAAAAGTCCCCGCGGTGCAACTTACCGCATCAATATGCTGCCCACCACCAGTCATATTTATTTTGGCAAGGTGGTAGGTGCTACTCCCGATGGCCGTCTGGCCCATGAACCCCTTTCCGAAGGGATCTCCCCCTTCCAGGGAATGGACAGAAGGGGGCCGACTGCTGTTTTGAACTCGGCACTGAAGATTGATCACCTGAAAACAGGGGGCACCCTGCTCAATCAGAAATTCACTCCTGATTTCTTCAGGGATGACAGCAGCATACGCAAGCTTACCCAGTTGATCCGTAGCTATTTCAGGATGGATGGGCATCATATTCAGTTTAACGTGGTCTCGGCAGACACCCTGCGTGAAGCCCGGAAGCACCCTGAAAAGTACCAGGACCTGATCGTTAGGGTGGCCGGATACAGCGATTATTTTAATGACCTGGGACCCGAACTCCAGGAGGAGATCATCAGGCGTACCGAACATGAATGTCTTTAAAAATGAGTATGTTTGACCTGTTTAATATATATACTAAAAACCGAGGCATCGAAATGAGAAACGTACAGGTAATTATCCTTATGGCCCTTTCCCTGGCTGCTTGCAGCGCAGGAAAACAGAATACTCAGGAGCTTCCTGAGCATGTTTTATATATGCAGGAGGACAGGGAGATCCTGGAAGGGTTGTTGGAAAGCCTGTCCGAGATGAAGGATGTCCAGGTTTCCCAGTTGGTGGTGGAAGTGGGATCCAGCCTATTGAGGACTCCCTATGTGGCTCATACCCTGGAGAGGAAGGAGGAGCAGCTGGTGATCAACCTGAGGGAGCTGGATTGTACCACCTTTGCTGAGAATTGCCTGGCAATCGCCAGGACGCTTAAATGTGAGGAGCCTGACTTTGGGCAATTTATTGCCGAACTACAACAGATCAGATACCGGGACGGGAATCTGGAAGGCTACCTTTCCAGGTTACACTATTTTTGTGACTGGATCCATAACAACCAGGAAAAGCAGGTGATCCGTGATATGAGCGCTGAGTTTTCAGGAGTCCCTCTGTCTAAACAGATCAATTTCATGAGTACCCACCCGGAGAGTTATCAGCAACTTAAAGATGACCAGGAACTGGTAGAGGCAATCGCAGGACAGGAGAGGGGGATCATGGAACGAGAGATGTTCTATATTCCTGAGGATAGCCTTAGCAAGGTGGAACACCTGCTACAGGAAGGTGATATTGTAGGGATTACCACTTCCGTAGAAGGCATTGCAATCGGTCATGTGGGTATTCTGGTGCGAAAAGAGGGACGCATCCATCTGATGCATGCCTCATCGGTGGCTGAAAAGGTGGTCGTTTCGGAAGAGACCCTGGAGGAATATTTAAAGCAGAGAAAATCTTCTACGGGGATCATGGTAGCTAGAATTTGTAACATGTATGACATAATACATTAAAACTATTATATTTATAGCATGATGAAAAACAGATACATTTGGATTATCCTGCTGATGATCCTGGTTCTGGCAGGTGCATGCACCCCACGTACAGAACGTGTGGCTATGCAGGTGAACACCCTGCTGGATTCCCTGAGACTTCAATATGCCCCGGATGCTCGCTTCGTCTGGTGGGACCTGTCGGTTCAGGCCGGGAATGGGAAGGTGTCCTTGTCTGGAGAAGTGAGTAGCAAGGCTGCCTATAAAGCTATAGTACAGGGAGTCGATGACGGGTTCCCGGAGGTGGAGAATCAACTGGTTCTGCTTCCGGAAGAGGGAGATGGACGGTGGGTCAACGGATTGGTGAATAATTCGGTGATCCATTTGCGAAAGGAGCCAAGCAGCAAAAGGGAGATGGTAACCCAGGCCCTGCTTGGCAGGCCTGTAAGGATTTTGAAGGAGGCAAACGGAAAAAGCCTGATACAGACTCCGGACGGGTATTTAGGATGGGTGAATATTCCTGAAGTCCAGGCCCTTAACGGAGAGCAACTAGCCCGTTACCAGGAAGCTGACAAGATTGTCTTTAAAGCCCAGTACGGCTTCGCATACAGCGAACCGGATGAAGCCTCCCTGCCGGTCTCCGACCTGGTTATCGGATGTATACTTCCGGCACTATCCAATACTTCGGATTTCTACCAGGTGAGCTACCCGGATGGCCGTTTGGCCTGGGTAAAAAAGGAGGAAGTTCTGCCGGCAGATGAGGTATTTTTTAAAAGCCTGCGAAAAGAGGAACTGGAGGAAACAGCCATGGGTTTTCACGGAATTCCTTACCTCTGGGGTGGCACTTCTTCAAAGGCCATTGATTGCAGCGGGCTGATCACCAATGTCTTTTTCATGAACGGGATACAATTGCCCAGGGATGCTGACCAGCAGGCCTTCTGCGGAAGAGAACTGACCACCGAGTACAATTCTGAGGGATTGGAAACAGGAGATCTCCTGTTTTTCGGGAGGAAGGCCGTTGAGGAACAGCCCGAGGTGGTGACCCATGTGGCCATGTACCTGGGAGATGGGGATTTTATTCACTCGGCCGGTTACCATGAGCGGGTCAGTATCAATAGCATGGACCCTGAAAAGGAGAACTTCATTGAGCGATACCCCGAGATCTTTGTGCGGGCGGTCCGTATCGTAGGGGAGGAATATAAAGGCTTTGAGCCCATCGCAGAGAATAAGTTTTATCAAGAGATCATAGCAACTGCGGAATGAAAACAGGAAGAAGAACCTTTTTAAAAAGCATGGGGGCAGCCTCGGTAGCAGCCAGCGTACCCTCTATTGCCAGTTCAGTCGCCCCGGCTGGAAGAAAGAGTGGGAGTATAACTTTAAGTTACAGACCTTATGACCTGCAGCTGAGACATACCTTTACGGTGGCCGGTCATTCCCGTAAAACCACACCGGTGGTGTTGACAGAGCTGGAATATGAAGGATTTACCGGGTATGGGGAAGCTTCCATGCCTCCTTACCTGGGTGAATCACAGGAGTCGGTGATTCAGTTTCTGAAGAAGGTGGATCTGTCCCGGTTCAAAGATCCTTTCCTGATGGACGATATCCTGGAATATGTGGACTCTTTGGAAGCGGGCAACAGAGCCGCCAAGGCCTGCATCGATATTGCACTTCATGACCTGGTCGGGAAAATAATGGATCAGCCCCTGTACCGTTTATGGGGGCTCAACCCTGGTCTTACCCCCATGACCTCCTTTACCATTGGGATCGATACTCCCGAGGTAGTCCGGGTTAAGACTGAGGAAGCCACGCGTTTCAATGTGTTGAAAGTTAAGTTGGGGGGAGGCAATGACCGGGAAATGATTCAAACCATTCGATCGGTGACCGATGTACCTCTTTATGTGGATGTGAACCAGGGGTGGAAGGATAAGCATGAAGCACTGGATATGATCCACTGGCTGAAGGAGCAGGGGATCGAATTTGTGGAGCAGCCCTTGCCCAAGGAACAGGTGGACGATACAGCCTGGCTTTCAGAGCATAGTCCACTTCCCATTATTGCCGATGAGGCTTTCCAGCGCCTGGGTGATGTAGCTGCATTTAAAGGGATCTATTCAGGTATTAACATCAAACTGATGAAGAGCACCGGCCTCCGTGAAGCCCATAAAATGATTACGGTTGCCAGGGCACTGGACATGCGTGTGATGATCGGATGTATGACCGAAACCTCCTGTGCGGTGTCGGCCGCTTCTCAGCTATCGCCCCTGGTGGATTGGGCTGATCTGGATGGAAACCTGTTGATCAGCAACGATATTTATGAAGGGATGAAGGTGATTGATGGCAAAGTGACGCTCAATGAACTTCCCGGTATTGGAATCAGAAAATTAAACGCCTAAACTTTATTTTATGAAGTATTTTGCTTTGATAGTGATGCTGTTCATTTTAAGTCTGCAGCTCCACGCCCAGATACCGGTTACAGGCAAGGTAATGGATGGAGTAAGTGGTGAACTTCTACCGGGAACCACTGTAAATGTGGAAGGAACCACCACCGGAACCATCACAGATGTAAATGGGGAGTTCAACCTCAATGTCTCAAGTGAAGCAGATATTTTGGTGATAAGCTTTATAGGCTATAAAACCCAGCGAATACCTGTTGGGACGGAAAGGGATTTCAGTATTTCACTACTAATGGATGTGGAAGAGCTTGATGAAGTAGTGGTTACTGCCTTGGGCATAAAAAGGGAAAAGAAAGCACTGGGTTATTCAGTGCAGGATATTGATAATGAAGAATTAACAGAGGGTGGAAACAACAATGTGGTGTCTGCGCTATCAGGCAAAATTGCCGGAGTCCAGATTACCACTGCTTCAGGATCTGTCGGAGGTTCAGCAGTAATTAAAATACGTGGTAATAAATCTTTTAAAGGAAATACATCACCGCTGTTTGTGATAGACGGAGTACCCATTTCAAACACTACTTCTACTACAGACGTTGATTACGGTAATGCCGCAGCTGACATAGACCCTGAATCTATTGAAACCATGAGTGTATTGAAAGGGGCTGCTGCCACTGCACTGTATGGCTCAAGAGGTGCTAACGGAGTCATCCTTATTACAACAAAAAAAGGAACAAAAAGAAAAGGTATCGGGGTTACATTCTCCAGCTCTGTAGCATTTGATGAGGTTTACATTCTTCCCAATTACCAAAATCAATACGGACAAGGTGGTTATGGCAGTGAATACGAATATGCACAGTCGGGCAGTACGGATACCTACCAGGATTGGGCTGCATCAAAATGGAGCTGGAGCCCTGATGATACCTGGGATGAGAGTTTTGGGGCCAGGTTGGATAACGGCGTCAAAACTGTTCAATTTGATTCTCAGCTTGATGCTGACGGAAACAGCATAGCTACAGAGATGATCTCCAGGCCTGACAATGTAAAGAACTTTTACGAAACAGGTATCTCAACTGTAAATAGTATTGCGCTGTCTGGTGGAGGTGAAACAGCACAGGGAAGAGTATCCATTACCCATACCGATCAAAAAGGTACTACACCAAACACCGACCAGCAAAAACTGAACATTGGTTTCAATTCCAATGTCAAACTGGTTGATAAACTCAAGTTTGAGGTAAATGGAAATTATAACATCACTAAAAACGACAACCTGTCCTTCCAGGGACGAAGCACCAAAAACCCGCTTTACGAATTTAACAACTGGTTTGGACGGCAAGTGAATATTGATTACCTGCAGGATCACTATCTCGACTACGTTACACACGAAGACGGCCACCAATCAAGGCTGAACTGGATGACCGGATACAGCGACTACAATAATAACATTTATTGGTCTCTTTATCAGAATCTTAACTCGAGGGAAAGAAGAAGGTTGTTTGGGAGTATCAGCACAACCTATACCATTGCAGACGGATTTGACCTGGTTGCAAGAGTGGGTACGGATGATATTAACGAAGGTCGTATGTCGAATCTGCACAGCGACACAAAAGGCAGCTTGTATGGCATGCAACAAAATCCGGTAAATGGTTCATTTGCAGAATCTTTTTACAGAGAAAATGAGACCAATGCAGATTTGATGCTGAATATCGCTAAGAATTTAACGGAGCATATTACAATCAACTCTACCCTGGGAGCAAACTACCGCAGAAGCATGGCTGAAAGTACATTTTTAGGAGTACCCAACCTGGTAGTACCTGACTTCTACTCCACATCTGCAGCCGATGGCAATATTATCGGAACCAAAAGCAGGTGGGAAAAGGAAACCAACTCTCTGTTTGCTTCAGCCAATTTTGGATACAGAAGCTATCTGTTTATGGATTTAACCTATCGTCACGACTGGAGCTCTACCCTGCCTGTCGAAAGCAGATCATACGGATATCCTTCTGCCACCCTGGGCTTTATATTCTCTAATGCCTTTGATCTTCAAAACAACCTGTTTAGTTATGGTAAAGTCAGGGCCAGTTATGCCCAGGTAGGTAATGATACATCGCCGTATAGCATAATGCCCTATTACTATAATTATGGCAGTCTGCCATGGCCCAATGGATCAGTTGGTGATGCCAACTTTTTCAGACTGGGTTCGATTTTGCCATCCACAGATCTGAAGCCAGAAAAAACTTCCAGTTATGAATTTGGGGGTGAGTTCAAATTCTTCCAGAACAGACTGGGACTGGATCTTACCTATTATCAAGCTACTACAACCAATCAGTTGATGAATGTACGTTTAGCTCCTTCTTCAGGCTACTATACCTGGAAGAAAAATGCAGGAACAATTCAAAACAATGGTGTAGAAATTCAGTTCTATGCGACACCGGTTGAAAGGGATAACTTCTCCTGGGATATTAGTGTTAATTATGCAAAAAACAGTAATAAAATCATTGAATTGGATGGCGAAATTAAGGAGCTTGAACTTAATGGTTTTTCATCCGCAAAAGGGTATGGAGTATCCATGTGGGCCCGTGAAGGCCAGGAGTGGGGTATTCTTGAAGGAAGGGTACGTGAAACTGACGAAAACGGAAACTATATTGTAGAATACATAGAAGTAATTGATGAAGTCACCGGAGATGTTACAAGTGGTGACTACCAGTATGTACTCACCGATGATCCTGTAAAAGTAGGAAGTGTGAATCCCGATTTCATTGGAGGTGTTCGAAACACTTTCAACTATAAAGGATTTAGTTTAAGTGCGCTGCTTGATGTTAGAATGGGAGGCAATGTGTACAGTGCAACCAAAGTTCAGGGACAAAGAACAGGAATATTGCAGGCAACGGTTGAAGATGATCAACGTATTAACGGCTATCGTTTAACAGGAGTTTTCGCAGATGGAGTGATCGTTGGCGGAGAAGATGTATCTGGCCGGGAAAGTGATATAGTAGTAACTCCAAGAACATTCTGGAAGTACTCAAGAGGCTATACTGAAATGGGAATTATAGATGGTAGTTTTGTAAAATTAAGAGAAGTTAACTTCAGTTACAGGTTACCAAGTTCATTTGTTTCAAAACTGCACCTGCAAACAGCTACGCTCTCGCTTTTTGCAAGAAACGTAGCCTTATTATACACTCATAAATCAAATGATGTAGGTATTGATCCGGAGGTTGCTGCATCAGGTAGTGTTTTGGATACAGGTTTTGAGAATTACAATCTGCCTCCTGCAAGAACCATCGGTGCAAAGATCATCATTAACTTTTAATCAGAGGAAAATGAAGAAAATATTAAATATAATACCAAAACCGGTACTGGGGATTTTACTACTTGCCACTTCGTGTACAGCTGATTTTGATGAGATAAATACCAACCCCAATAATCCTGAATATGCACCTAACCTGTCTGTTCTCTCCTATAGCATTGTAGAGCTTGGAGATCGTTTCAATATTGACGAGGAGCTTTCGTACGCTGCTTCTTATGCGGGTCATATTGCCATGGGTCAGAACAACGATGCAAACAAATATTTAAGCAGACCGCCAGAGGGAATGTGGGCTTCTTATTACGTACGAAGCCTGCACAACTTAAATAACATCATTAGCACGGCAGATCCTGTGAAAGAGGTAAATATGAAGGCTGCGGCCCTGGTTTTAAAAGCCTATGCCACCATGATTCAGGTTGATGCGTATGGAGCAGCCCCTTACTTTGATGCAGCAAAACTGAATGAAGGGATTGCAAATGCGAAATATAATTCAGAAAAGGATATATATCTTGACCTTTTTGAGTTGTTAAGAGAAGCCAATGAGTTGTTTATCGATGAAGGTTTTAGTGATAATGACAAAAATACCTTCAGAAGGTATGATATCCTGTTTGGCTATAAAGTGTTTTCGGCAGAGATCATGGCATGGAGAAAGTTTGCGAACTCTTTGCGCTTAAGGTTAGCCACAAGGATCTCCAATGTTGAATTCAACACAGCAGCCACACACATCAATGAGATTTTATCTGATCCTGACACCTACCCGATCATTGACAGCAACGAAGATAATGCTGCACTACTTTACCCGGGTACCAATGACTGGATAGAGCCATGGACAGACAAATCAGGATACTATCCATATATTTATATGGCTGCACCACTCATTGATTCTATGAATGCCTTATCTGACCCAAGAAGGCCGGTTTATGCAAGGAGCATAAGAGGAAAATATAAGGGCTTACAAGTTGGGGCAGACGGAAGTGCTTCCAAGATTCAACCTAAATTCATAAACAATACAACTAACGGAAGGGTTTTTTTCCTGACCTGGTCAGAAGTTGAATTTTTAAAAGCTGAAGCCTATTCCAGAGGTCTTGTTGACAAAGATGCTGCTGCAGCAAAGGCATCTTACGAACAAGGAATCAGGGCAAATATGGAGTATTTTGAAGTGGCGGATCCTGCTATTGATGCCTACATTTTAGATCCAAAAGTAGATTGGGATGGAGATGAAACTGGTATTAACAAACTTTATATACAGAAATGGACATCATTATTCCGTCAAAGCTGGGAAGCATGGGCAGAAATGAGAAGAACAGATGTTCCTTTACTCTCGGTCGCGGAGGGATCCCCCTATGGTGGACATAACAGACCTCCTTTCCGCTTTGCTTATCCTGATGGTGAATTACAAAAGAACACTGAACAACCCAGTGCGAATGTTGTTGACTTTTATTGGGGAGATCAAATCTGGTGGGATGTTCGTACAGGTGTGCAATAGCTAAATGATATACTTATGTGATAGAAACAATTGAGAACCATAATTTATTTTTAACTAAAATTGAATGACTATGAAATTAAAACCTTTACTTTTTATTGTTACGATGGTGACTGCGACAGGTTTGTTTGCACAGGATTTATCTAGTGCAACAGGAATTTTTAAATTCGACGATGAAACCAGTCTTGAGACCCTGTTTGCCAATGAATTGGATGATGCATCTGCAGCAGGAGAATATGCTGCTTTTTGTGATGGTGTTATGAAACGCCCGGCTGGAGCCGATGGATCTGATTACAACCCGGAAGCATCCGTACTTGATACAGATTTTTCTGTAGTTGAGGGTGTTGATGGTAGCAAAGCTATCAGGGTTGAAACTGGTAGCTTTCTCTATTTCTGGCACGGTTTAAGTGCTGATTCTTCAGAACAGTATTTTAGCACTTCTACTGGTGATCCTTTCGACGAAGTATACGTGGGAGAAGGAGTAAACAGTTACACCGTGATGATGGATGTGAAAATGCCGGATATTACAAAGGTGTATACCTTGCTTGAAATCAATCCACACACCACTTCAGGAGGGAAGTCCGGAGAAGTTGTGATTACGGATACAAAATTAGGAGCCGATTACTCTCCATTCAGCGGGCAGTATTCATCAGCAACCGTTGAAGCAGACAAGTGGCACCGGATTGCTTATGTTGCAAATGTATATTTTGATGCTGACAGCACCGATGGAAATGTAAGAATGTACCTGGATGGTGTTTTGGTAAACGAAGTAGCTTACGGTAGTGTGGATGGCTCTTCTTCTCCCTATGCTGCAGTCGCCGATGGAAGCGGAGATGATAACATAGCTGCATTTAAAGTGAGTGGGAACAACGAGGGCCCGGATTTCGACAATCAGCATGATATCGATAATCTGATCATTTTCGATAAGGCCTTATCCAGTGCAGAAATAGCTGCATTTGGTGGAACCGAACCGGCAGAAGCGAGTGCCACTGGAATTTTCAGATTCGATGATGAGACCAGCCTTGAGACCCTGTTTGCCAATGAATTGGATGATGCAACTGCAGCAGGAGAATATGCTGCTTTTTGTGATGGTGTTATGAAACGTCCGGCGGGAGCTGATGGATCTGACTACAACCCGGAAGCCTCCGTACTGGATACGGATTATTCCGTAGTTGATGGTGTGGATGGAAAAGCCATCAGAATTGAAACAGGCAGCTTCCTATATCTGTGGCACGGTTTAAGTGCCGATTCTTCAAAACAGTATTTTAGCACTTCTTCTGGTGATCCTTTCGACGAAGTATACGTTGGAGAAGGCGTTAACAATTACACTGTTATGATGGATGTTAAAATTCCGGATCTTGCAAAAGTATATACTTTATTGGAAATAAACCCACACACTACTTCGGGTGGAAAGTCAGGCGAGATCGTAATTACGGATGCCTTATTAGGAGCTGATTATTCTCCATTCAGAGGTCAGTATTCAACAACAACAGTAGAAGCAGACAAATGGCACAGGATTGCCTACGTGGCAAATGTATATTTTGATTCTGATAGTGTTGATGGAAGTGTAAAAATATACCTGGATGGTGTAAATGTTAACGAAATAGCATACGGCAGTGTTGATGGCTCTTCTTCTCCATATGCTGCTGTGACCGATGGAAGCGGAGATGACGACATAGCTGCATTTAAAGTTTGTGGGAACAATGAGGGCCCGGATTTTGATAATCAACTCGATATCGATAACCTGATCATTTTCGACAGAGCGTTAACAGATGCAGAAATGACTGCTTACGGTGCCCCTGTGACAGACAATACAAAAGTTAAAATGTACGATGAAAGTGAAACTTTGCACGTCTATCCAAATCCAACTACCGATTTCTTAACAGTGGATGTGGCAGGAAAGGCTGAATTTAAACTTTACAATAGTCTTGGTCAAATAGTTCTCACTAAAACTATCGATGGCAGATCTAACATTGATGTCAGATCTATGGATAAAGGATTGTATATCGTACAACTTCAAGATGAAGGCGGAAAAGTAAGTTCTGCTAAAGTTATTTTGAAATAATAAAGGAGGAGTACAGTATACTGATTTAACAGATTTGCAGAAAAGCAACTCACAATGAGTTGCTTTTCTGTTTTGATCACTAAAACAGGTTAATAAATGCTTAGCAGAGGAGAATTTGTTAAAAGTCTGGCTGCACTTACAGCATTATCTGTGGTGCCTTTTTCAGCGGCCATTGCCAAACAAGGAACTGACTGGCAATCGGGATCAGATCCCCGCATATTTCCAAAACGATTAAAGAAGGGTGACCTGATAGGATTGGTTACGCCCGGAAGCCCCATAACGGAAGAGCAGCTGGTGGAAACTGTAAGCAAGCTGGAAAGATTGGGATTCAGAACCACTTATAATGATTCTGTCCTTTCTGAGTATGGTTATTTCGCCGGAAAGGACAGGGAGCGCTCAGACGAACTGATGGAGATGTTTACCCGGGAGGATGTGGATTGCATCTGGTGCGTAAGGGGAGGGTACGGATCCATCCGGATACTGGACTTGCTGGACTTTGATCTGATCAGGCAAAATCCAAAAGTATTTATCGGGTATAGCGATATTACTGCCCTGATTGCTTCTATTTATGAGCAGACCGGTCTGGTTACTTTTCATGGTCCGGTAGGGATCTCAGATTTTAACCGTTTCAGCCTAAAGTCTCTTGAAAAAGTGCTCATGGACCCGGGAGAAACCTTGAAGTACCCCTACAAGCGGGAGAAGGAGACCCGGGACAATCCGGAATTTGACCGCTATACCCTCACTGGGGGGACGGCTAAAGGGGAACTGATCGGGGGTAATATTAGCGTGCTGGACTCCATGATCGGCAGCAGGTTTGAACCCGATTTTGAGAATAAGATTGTTTACCTGGAAGAGATTGAAGAGAAGACATACCGGGTGGATAAAATGCTCTTTCACCTGCTGTCGGGAACCAACCTGAAAAGGGCAGCGGGGATCGTGATGGGGGTAATGGGCGATTGCAACATCAATGATGAACCCAGACTCACGCTGAAGATGGCCCTGGATGATCTGCTCAAGCCCTTGGGGATTCCGGTCTCCTACGGACTCTCCTTTGGACATATCAGGCGGATGATCACCATTCCGACAGGCATCCAGGCATCCTTTGATGCTGATAAAAATAGCCTTAAGCTGCTGGAACCTGCGGTATCATAAGAAAGGTATTCACAGCACCCGGAATCTATTGCTTTATCATCTTTATGGTCCGGCTGTGTTCTGCGGACCTTATTACAAGCAGATATATTCCCGTCTCAAACAAATCAGTGTGAATGATTATTTCAGGCTGCTCAGTTTGTTCAGTTTGCACTTTTTTGCCTAAAAGGTCATAGATTTCAACTTGAAAACCGGAAGCTGAGCCTGAACCTGTCGCTATGGTAATCTGATCAGAGAAAGGATTGGGATACACATTGAACATCTCTGTGTAAAAGGCTTGTGTGCTCGTGACATCAATTTCCGTTAGTCCGTTTTGCTTATTCAACACCTCGTTGTGGGGATCTATCTCAACATTAAAGACATCATGAGCCATTGCTATGTTGAATTCCTGGCTGTTCTGCGTCTGCACCAGGTGTATCAGCGTGTCACCGCCATCATATTCAATGCGGTATGGCATTTTCATTCTGAACAGTGGCGTATGCCGGGGACTGGAAGCGGACTGGTTTATTATTAAGGTAAGGGTGTCGTTTTTCTGATACCAGTTACCTGAGTAAGCAGGGTATCCCTGTCCGAAGATCCACTGCTCAAAGAACCAGTTGTAATCTTCCCCTGTGGTCTCATTGATCACACGGTTCAGATCATCCGTAATGGCTGTACTGTCCCTGAATTCATCCAGGTAGTTGCGCAAAGCCTGCCAGAAAATTTCATCGTTATTGATCTCGAAGCGCAGCATCTGAACAACTGCTGCCGCCTTGCAATAGCTTAGATAGTATTCGAAAATCCTGTCCGCATTGCCGGCATCTCCTGCGGGCACATAAATGCTCCCCTGATTCGACGACAAAGCTTTGTCATGGTAATAACTCATCCTTGAATCCCCTGCCTCTTCTGAATCCAGTAATTTCAGGGCCAGGTAATCAAAATAGGTGGCAAATCCTTCATTGAGCCAGATGTCCTGCCATGTGCCGCAGGTGACCAGGTTCCCGAACCACTGGTGAGCCAGTTCATGGGAGAGCCTTCTGAAGTCAATAGTTATAGGCATTGAGGTCAGTGTCTGATGCTCCATACCAAATCCCTTTCCCCAGATGGCATGACCATACTTCTCCTCTTTAAAGGGATAGGGACCAAACAGCTTGCAATAGAGGTTCATGGCACCATGGGTTTTGTCAAGTTCTTCTTTCATCAGGTTGATGTGACCCTGGCTTAACATGAAATTCTGAATAAAAATGGAATCTTCCCAACCATCGGGATGCGTATAGAAATTATACTCTTCGTAGTCAAAGATGTTGAGGACCACCAGGTAGTAAGAGATTGGATACCGGGTTTTCCATTCATGCCGGGTGGTTCCGTTGCCCAGGTCAACAGATGCTGTAAGCAGCCCGTTAGAGGCGGTTTTATAGGCGGAGGGGGTGGTGATGAAAATATGCAGAGAGTCGATTTTATCACCCAGCGCCTGTTTGCATGGAAACCATGCAGTGGCGTCGAAAGGCTGAGTAAAAGTAAATGTATAATGATTCATTTCGAATACACCATGGTGAAGCCCACCTGAATACCCATTGGCATCATATCCATCCCCCTTGTAATATATCATTATTTCAAATGATTCTCCTGCTGGTATAGCCGGATTAGTATTTGCAATGATCTCATTGTTGGTATGCTCATACGACACCCTGTTTTCATTTATGAGTATTGAATCAATATCCATATTTGAGCTTAATCCTATGCAGAAGGAGGTTAACGGATCAAGGGCAACCCTTGCGACAATCTGTGCATAACCTTGAATAAACGTGGAGTCATTATCGCTGGTGAGGTCAAGTTTGGTGAAGGTGATGTCATATTGGTCCATCAATGGATTGTAGGCTGAAGAGGTTTCGATATGAGCGCTTTTGAAACCAGAACAGAAGTCGTCACACTTTTCATTAAGAGGATTTGTAAGCATTCCTGATTGTCCAAATGCTCCGTTTATACATATGAGCAGAATAATTGTCAGGGAGATGTTTAATTTCATTTTTTTGTGCAAAAAATCAGTTTATATAAAAGTAGTATGATGTGAACAAGAATCCAAGGGATTCCACCGCAAGAAGCTGTTTTGATATTTATTTAGATAATTAAAAGTCAATCACTATTTTAGTAGGATGAATGACTTTGGATGGCTCTCCATTCTGCCCCCCCTTCTTGCAATTATTCTGGCGCTGAAAACCAGGCAGGTCTATATCTCTTTGGTAGTTGGGATTTGGCTGGGATGGCTGATCATCAGTGACTGGAACGTGCTGGATGGTACCATCGCCACCCTGGAAGGATTTGTGGATGTCTTTACTAACCCGGGCAACACCAGAACCATTATGTTCAGTGCCCTTGTGGGAGCATTGTTAATTTTTATCCAGTATTCAGGAGGGGTAAGGGGATTTCTTCTGGGAATTGATAAACTGCTGCAGCGGATCGAAAAAAGGAGTAGCGGGAAGAGCCGGGTAACAGTGGAGCTATTAGCTCTGGCCACTGGAGTCCTGTTATTTATTGAGACAAGCATCAGCTCATTGACAGTGGGCACCCTCTATCGTCCGGTATTTGACAGGTTGAAGGTTCCCAGGGAGAAACTGGCTTATATTGCTGATTCAAGCTCGGCACCAAGCTCCATCCTGATCCCTTTCAACGCCTGGGGAGCATTTATTATGGGATTGTTGCTCACACAAGGTATTGAGTCTCCTTTCAGAACTCTGGTATCTGCCATGGTTTACAACTTCTATCCCATGATCACGATTTTGATGGTTTTTCTGGTGATTATTACCCGGAAAGATTTTGGTCCCATGGCAAAAGCTGAGAAAAGAACCAGGGATACAGGGAAACTGATCAATGACAATGCCAGACCCATGGTCTCTGCTGAGATTACATCCTGTACAATGAAAGAGGGTGTGAAACCCAGGGCCGCAAATATGATTGTTCCGCTGCTGACAATGATTATCATGATGATCGTCAGCCTTATCTATACAGGTTGGGATCAGGTTGAGAATCCGTCTTCTCTGATGAACCACCTTAGCAGGGCCATGGGTCGTGGGTCGGGTTCCTCAGCGGTTCTCTACGCTGTTACAAGTTCAATCCTGGTGGCCATGGTGCTCTACCGGGCCCAGGGTATTATGAAGGTGCGTGAAATGGTGAAGTATACTCTGAAGGGAATCAGTGAACTTATGCCACTGGCCTTGTTGATGATGCTGGCATTTTCCATCAGCCACGTGTGTAACAGCCTGGGGACAGGGGTCTATGTGGCTGCCATCACCGAAGGCTGGCTGTCACCTGCTTTGTTGCCAATGATTGTATTTATCCTTTCAGCCTTTATTGCTTTTTCAACAGGAACCTCCTGGGGCACATTTGCCATCATGATATCCCTTGCCATACCCCTGGCTCAGATGCACGATTCGAATATATACCTGATCGTTGCAGCCACAATGGGTGGCGGAGTCTTTGGCGACCATTGTTCTCCCATTTCAGATACCACCATTATCTCCTCCATGGCATCAGCATCGGACCATATTGACCATGTGAGAACACAGCTTCCTTATGCGCTGGTCACGGGTGCTGTGACAGCCCTCCTCTATCTGATCCTGGGATTTGCTATTGGGTAAGCTTCGAGATACTCTCTATGAGACCTTTCACCAGGGTGTCCATTTGTGCTCTTGTGTGGGAGGAGGAGACCACAATCCTCAGCATCCCCTCTTTTCCTGTTCCGCGATAGCTTGTATATTGTATAAAGATTCCCTTTTCCAACAGTGATCTGTGAATGGCTTTCATGGCCTTTGCATCACCAGTGGCAAATGCGAAAATTGGAATGTCATCGTTGCCTGATGGAAAATGCACTTCACCCGGAACCGTAGATTGTACTGCCTTCAGACCTGCCTTCAGGTATCTGGCATTCTCCCATAGTTTTTCTCTCATCTCCGGCTGTTCCCGCACAAGTTCCAAGCCTTTAACTCCTGCCGCAACTGCAGCATTCATTGGTGAATTTGACCCGGTCATCACACTTCCGGTCCTGACCTGCCCTATAAATTCGTTACTCCCCGGGATGATTCCCCCATAAGCCCCAAATGCCTTGGAGAGGGTAGCTCCCATAAAAAGTCTACACGAATTCAGTTTCAGGTGTTCACAGGTTCCTCTTCCATTCTGGCCCAGGATACCAACTCCATGTGCATCATCAATCCACACCACTCCGTTGTACTTTTCTGCCAGTTCAAGATAGGGGCCAACAGGGGCCAACCTGCCAAGGCTTGGAAACAATCCATCACTTGCAATCAGGGGCCTCAGCCCCTGTTTCAGATGCTGGTCCAGTTTCTTCTTCAGATCTTCAACACTCCCATGGTGAAACTGGACCACAGGAAACCCGGCTATTTCCGCTCCCTCAATATTGCTGTAATGGGAACTTTCATCAATAAAGATCAAATCATACAGATCCTGGTTGGCCAATGCCTTGAATCCGGCGAAATTGCTTAAATATCCTGAAGGAAGGTACACCGCATCCTCTGTGCCAAAGAATTCCGCAATCTTTCCCTCAAGTTCCATGATCCGGGGAGTAGTACCTGTCATCATCCGTGAGGTAGCGCCCCCTATGCCGAATTTCAGTGTTGCATCACAGGCTGCCTTCAGGAGCTCTTGATGCGAATGGAGTTGAAAATAGCTTGTGCCGGCAAAATAGAGGTATTGTTTACCACTCAGGGTAACCTCTGTTCCGGTCATGTTCTCCAGGATGAATTGTGTTGGATCGGACATCATGGACGATAGTTTCAGGTCATGATATGGTCACTGATTCCATTGTTTCCAGGTAGGCTTCGTCAAAACCCGCGCCAATACCAGGTTCATCTCCCAGTTCCCATTTTCCGCTTCCCCGGTATTCAATGCCTCCGGTGACCGGGTCCGCATCTAGCATCAGAGAAGAGTCCATATCATAATGTACAATGGCATCCCTGGCCAGTATCAGGTGCATCAGGGCAGTAAGGGCATAGCGCGATTCGGACATGCAACCCACCTGGCACTTGATCCCTGCAGATTCGGCGATGGCCACAATTTTGAGGGCGTTGTTGATCCCTCCTGATTTGGAGAACTTGATATTGAAATAATCGCAGGCACCCATGGTGGCCAGACGAAATGCATCGTGATGATTAAACAGTGATTCATCGGCCATGATGGGGATTGGACTGTTCTCCCTGACTTTGACCAGTTCCCGGTTGTTCCAGTGGGGGATGGGCTCTTCGCAGTGTTCGATATGGTATGGTTCCAGGGCTTTTAATGTTTGTATAGCAGTAATGGTATCCCAACCCTGGTTTGCATCAATTCGCAAAGGATAATCCGACCCGATACTCTCCCGGATAGCTTTGATCCTGGCCACATCCTCTCTCATGGTGGTCCCTAACTTCACCTTGATGGCAGGGAATCCGGCATTTTTGAACTCCAGTGCATCTCTGGCCACCTTTTCAGGAGCACCGATGCTGATGGTCATATCGGTAAATATCTCACGCGTGTTACTTCCACCCAGCAATTGGTATAATGGCATATCGGCTTTTTGCGAGGCCAGGTCATAAAGAGCCATATCAAAAGCACTCTTCATGGTATAATTACCTTTGACAGCACGGTCGATCTCGTTCAGACGCTCCTCAATAGCAAACGGATCTTTATTAATCAAAAGTTTCCCCACCTTTTTTGACTGTTCATACACGGTTTCCTGAGTCTCACCCACAATGAAGACAAAGGGAGCGCACTCACCGGTACCGGTCAATCCCGAATCAGTATGAATGCGGATGACCACATTGGTGGCTTCTGGGATGACTCCCAGGGAGATCACAAAAGGCTCCTTATAAGCAATGTTAAGCTTGATGACCTCCACTTTGGTTACACTCGTTTTTTTCATCATTGCCATATTTCTATAGCAAGGTATATAAAACTTCTGGAAACCGGACTTAGGACAACTTTATTAATGATATATATCATCTTTCTATAATTTGATAGTTTATTTTGATTCCCTAATTTTAATGCGAGAATCAGGTATCACATTATTTGATTTGACTAAAACTAACTAAACTAGCCCATTAACTGAGATCCGTATCTCTCAAACCTTAAATCTATGGAGAATAATTCCCGAAGAAAATTCGTGAAGTCACTTGGGGCTACCCTTGGTGCGGCCGGTGTGATAGGAGGCAGCAGCATCTTAAATTCATGCAACAGGGTAGAGGAGGTATCCGGTAATAAGATTACTCTGCTCACCTCCAGCGGCGAGCTGGTGGAGGTTGATAAATCCCAGCTTACTCCGGCAGAAATGCCCTCCCTTACAGAGAATCAGCTTAGGGGCAGGGAAGGCTTGCCCGGCAGAAGCTGGGTGATGGTTATTGATCTTTCCAGGTGCCGCAATGCACGGGAATGCATGAAGGCCTGCCAGGCTCATCATCAGCTCAGGCCCGAGCAGCATCACATCAATGTGCTTCAGATGCAGGATGCCGAACATACGGCGCCCTATTACATGCCCAAACCCTGTCAACACTGCGATAATCCGCCATGTACTAAAGTCTGTCCGGTAAATGCGACTTTCAAGCGGGAAGACGGCATTGTGTTGATTGACAATGAGCGTTGCATCGGTTGCAGGTTCTGTGTGGCCGCATGTCCTTATTCAGCCAGGGTATTTAACTGGCTTGAGCCAAGGGATGCTGAAAAATACGAGGGCGTTACTTACAACATTGAAGCCAACGTTCCCCAGAAGAAGGGAACCATCTCCAAGTGCCTTTTCAGTGCAGACCGCCTGCGGGACGGGGAGCTGCCTTCCTGTGTTTCGGCCTGTCCGAATGGGGTGTACTGGTTTGGTGACAGGAATGAAGATGCGGTCACCAATGGCACTACCAAGGAAACAGTTCGATTCAGTAAACTTGTGGAAGAGGGGGCTGCCTATACCCTGATGACGGAGCTGGGCACACAACCCAGGGTGTTTTACCTGCCGCCCAAAGACAGGGCTTTCCCCGTAGAAACAGAAGAAGTTAAGCACACCTAATAAGCTATCAGATGAATAAAATTGAATCTCCTGAGGAATCCAGGAAGTTGCTGGATAAGATTATCAGCGATCTCACCAGGTCCATAGTGAAAAAGGATGAACTGACCCGCTTCTGGTTTTTCCTCCTTATCATGTTTGCTGGCGTAGGCTTATGGGGCTGGCTCATACAAATAAAGAACGGGCTAGGAGTTACAGGCATGGGGGACTATGTTTCGTGGGGATTGTATGTGGCTAATTTCGTGTTCTTTGTGGCCATAAGCCTGGTCGGTTTACTGATCAGCTCGGTTTTACAATTGCTAAAGCTCCACTGGGCAAAACCCGTTTCACGAGCTGCAGAACAGATTGCTGTGGCGGCAGTTGCCCTGGCAGGCATCATCATTGTAATGGACATGGGGCGTCCCGACAGGCTGCTCAATGTATTTTTACATGGACGCTTTGCCTCTCCCATTGTATGGGACCTTACCGTGGTTTCCACCTACCTGGCTATCTCGGTATTGTTGTTTTACATCCCTTTGATCCCGGACCTGGCCCTTATGCGAGACCGCATGGGTTCAGAGTTGCCAAAATGGAAATTAAAACTTTACACTTTACTTGCACTGGGCTGGAAAGGAAATGAAAAGCAATACAAGACCATTTATCATGCCCTGCGGGTACTTATGATATTAGCTATCCCTGTGGGCCTGTCCATTCACACGGTTACTTCCTGGTTATTTGCGGCTACGCTTCGTCCCGGCTGGGACAGCACCATATTCGGGCCCTATTTCGTTGTAGGTGCTTTTGTGGCAGGAACTGCAGCGGTAATCATTCTGATGTATGTATACCGACTGAGGTATGGATTGAAGGATTACTTTGAAGATGTGCATTTTGATAAAATGGGTCGCCTCCTGGTCCTTGTGAGCCTGGTTTACCTCTATTTCAATATCAATGAGTTCCTGGTACCGGTGTACAAAATGAAACTGGCTGAAGGGGTTCATCTCAGTGAATTGTTTTCGGGCGGGTATGCTTTCCTGTTCTGGTTTGTGCAGATTGTGGGACTGGTATTACCCATTCTATTAATCAGGCTGAAGTTCTTTCGAAAGCCGCTGCCACTCACACTTATTGCGGTGGTGGTGCTGGTTTCGGCCTGGATCAAAAGATACCTGATAGTTATTCCAACCATGGAGCACCCCTTTCTTCCGGTTCAGAATGTCCCGGAGAACTTTCATCATTATTCTCCGACCAGCATCGAGATTATGATTATGCTGTTTTCTTTTTTTGCAGCTGTCCTGATAATCTCGGTACTGGCAAAGCTGTTCCCGGTCATTACTATCTGGGAGTATGCCGAAGAGAAAGGAATCGATAAAAAGTACTTTACTGAAAAACCCGAAAACTAAATGGCCATGAACAGAAAACAGCGATTATTACCTGCAGTGCTGCTGATCTCATGTGCACAGCTTGTTTTGGGGCAGGACTGGATTGTTCCCGAAACTGAGGCAGCCCTTGAAAATCCCTCTGCATATACCCTGGAAAATGTAAAATCGGGGAAAGACCTGTATATGATGAATTGCAAGTCCTGTCATGGAGATCCCGGAAAGAACAATCCCCTGGCGCTGGTACCCCTTCCTGTGGATATTGCATCAGAAAGGATGCATCTGAATACAGAAGGTGCCATCTTCTACAAGATTTCCAACGGAAGAGGCATAATGCCTCCCTTTAAGACCACGATATCTGAGGATGACAGGTGGAAGCTGGTTAATTTCATTATGAACTACAAGCCCGGCGGTGAAGTCCTGCTGGTGGACGCACCACCCATAAAGGCTAAACTCCTTGCTTCTGTCAATGAAGAGAAGGCCATGGTTGAAATTCTGGCCGAATTTGAAGACGGAGACAAGGAATACAACAGCCTGGCCAATGCACCGGTGTTGATCAGCTCAAAAAAGGCCTTTGGAAACATTCCGATCGGCAGGGTAACTACCAACGATAACGGCAGGGCTGAATATGCCATACCAGAAAGTCTGATTGGGGATGAAGAGGGATTTGTGAGCATCGTAGTATCCCTGAATGATGATTACGAAGCCGAGGAGGTAGCCCTGGAGAAAGCGCAGGTAGGCAAGCTTAAGGAAGTGCCGAAACTGATCAGGGGCGAGGTCCTGTGGTCGACCAATGACAATATCTCACTGTGGTTGCTTCTTTCCTACCTGCTGGCAGCAGGAGGAGCCTGGGCAATTATAGGATATGTGATCTATCAGATCGTAAAAATTAAGAAATACAGTAAGTTATCATAGTTCACATCAGATGAATATTTTTTACCTGCTCATCGGAGTCAGTTTATTTGCCGCCCTGATTTTTCTGGGTGCATTTATCTGGGCTGTTCGTGACGGTCAGTTTGAGGATAACGATACGCCGGCGAGAAGGATCCTGTTTGATGATGAACCCTGTGAAAAGGAGGAATAGCCTCCGGAAAATGAACAAAAGTCTTAATGCCTGAACCTATGGAAAACGAGAAATTCTACTACGACAATAAGATTGTAAAACTCTTTGTCCTGGCAACGATTATTTGGGGAGTTGTGGCCGTTCTGGTTGGTGTACTGGTTGCTTTACAACTTGCTTTTCCGGCCTTCAATTTCTCCCTGGAATATACCTCCTTCGGCAGGGCAAGACCCATACATACCAATGCGGTCATTTTTGCCTTTGTGGGAAATGCCATCTTTGCAGGGGTATATTATTCCCTCCAAAAACTGCTTAAGGCCAGGCTTTTCAGCGATGTGCTCAGCAAGATTCATTTCTGGGGATGGCAATTGATCATTGTTCTTGCTGCAGTAACATTTGCCCTGGGCATTACCACTTCCAAGGAATATGCGGAGCTGGAATGGCCCATTGATATTATGGTGGCCGTGGTCTGGGTGATTTTCGGATGGAATATGATCGGAACCATCCTGCGAAGACGGGTCCAGCACATTTATGCAGCCATCTGGTGGTACCTGGCTACCTTTCTGGGAGTGGCTATTTTGCACGTGGTCAACTCTTTTGAGTTACCGGTTTCCCTGTTTAAAAGTTACTCCATCTATGCAGGTGCCCAGGATGCCGTGGTTCAATGGTGGTATGGTCATAATGCGGTGGCATTCTTTCTGACCACTCCCTTTCTGGGATTGATGTATTATTACCTGCCCAAGGCAGCCAATCGGCCCATTTACTCTTATCGATTGAGTATCATACACTTCTGGTCGCTTATCTTCCTGTACATGTGGGCAGGTCCGCACCATTTGCTGTACCAGGCCCTGCCCGAGTGGGCCCAGGCACTGGGGGTTACCTTCTCCATCATGCTTATTGCGCCTTCCTGGGGGGGGATGATCAATGGATTGCTCACCCTCAGGGGAGCCTGGGATACGGTGCGCGACAGTGCGGCACTGAAGTTTTTTGTAGTGGCAGTAACTGCCTATGGCATGTCCACTTTTGAGGGCCCCATGATGTCGCTGAAGAGTGTAAACCAGATCACGCACTTTACTGACTGGACCGTAGCACATACCCATATTGCAGGAATGGCCTGGAATGGAGGTCTCGTATTTGGAATGTTGTACTGGATCGTTCCCAAGTTATTCAGAACGAAGCTGTATTCTCAGAAGTTGGCAAACACCCATTTCTGGATTGCCACCCTGTCCATCCTGGTTTATGCCATCCCCCTGTACTGGGCCGCAGTTACCCAGTGGCTGATGCTGAAGGAATACACACCCGAAGGATTTCTTACCTATCCCAATTTCCTGGAAACGCTCACCCAGATCCTTCCTTTATATACCTTAAGGATCCTTGGTGGGGTCCTGTTTCTGACCGGATTCCTTTTAATGGTCTACAATCTGTTTAAAACCATGGCCCTGGGAAAGGCGGAAGACAATGAACTGGCAGAAGCCCCGGCACTGGTATTGCAGGGAGCCAGGAATCCATTGAAGGAAACTGTCCACCGCTGGATGGAAAGAAAGGCGGTGCGCTTCTCCATCTGGGTATTTATTGCACTGGCCATTGGAGGAGCCGTGGAGATTATCCCCATGATTTTTGTTAAATCCAATATTCCCACCATTGATGCGGTTACCCCTTATACCCCGCTTGAACTGGAAGGACGCGATATTTACATTAAAGAGGGCTGCTATACCTGTCATTCTCAAATGATCCGGCCTTTCCGATGGGAGACCGATCGCTATGGTGAGTATTCTAAAATTGGCGAGTTTGTCTACGATCATCCCTATCAGTGGGGCTCACGGCGGACGGGACCCGATTTAGCCCGGACGGGATATGTAAACGGGCCCATGTATAAGAATGGGGCCTGGCACTACAATCATTTTATGGATCCCCAAAAGATGAACGAGCAATCTATTATGCCCAAATATGACTGGTTTGCTGAGAAGGACATTAATCTGGACATGATCCCAAAGAAGATCAGGGCCATGCAAACCCTGGGGGTACCCTATGAGGAAGGATATGATCAGGAGGCTGTGGATGATTTGATGATACAGGCCCAGGCCATCGTGGATGACCTGAAGAATTCCGGGATCGAGATTGAGCCAACCAAACAGATGGTAGCTATGATTGCCTACCTGCATAAAGTGGGAAGGGACATCGATCCAGCCACCCTAAATCAGATGAGCGATGAAACTGGTGAGTAGTTTTCTGGAAAGCATAGGAGGAATCCAGATCTATTATGTGATTGGATTGCTTATATTTTTTATTCTTTTTGTGGTGATCCTGGTGCGGACCATTCGCAGACCGGATCAGGAAATGAATGAGATCAAAAATTCCATTTTAAATGATAAGGACTCGGAAGAGTTTATAATATCTTAAAATCAAGGGTATGGAAGAGAATATGAACGAACATAACTACGATGGCATTCAGGAGCTGGATAATCCACCTCCCCGATGGATCATGGCCATATTTTATATCACCATCGGCTTCTCGATCCTTTATGCGGCCTATTATTTCTGGCTGGATGTGGGGGATCTCCAGGATGCGAAATACGCAAAAAAGTCTCAGCTGCATGATCAGAAATACCAGATGTCCAGTCAGGGAACGGAAGAAATGCTGGTTCTGACTGATGCCGCTGACCTGGCAGAGGGGAAGGAGATATATACTTCCATGAATTGTTTTGCCTGTCACGGGATGAACGGGGAAGGAAATGCCATAGGTCCGAATCTGACCGATGATGCCTGGATCAGCGGCTGTGATTTCCAGAGTGTCTTTAGTATGGTAAAAAATGGAAATCCGGCCAAAGGGATGACTGCATTTAAAACTCAGCTCAGCGATTCGAAGATTCAGAAGGTGAGCTCGTATGTATTAAGCCTGAGGGGAACAAACCCGGCAAATGCCAAGGCACCGCAGGGGGAAGCATGTGAATAAGACAGATATTTCATTCAGGGACCGGCCCATTAACCTGGACGAACAGGGGAACCGAAAATGGGTATATGCAAAGAAACCCAAAGGAAAGTGGTATACACGTCGCAGCATTTTCAGCTGGTTTGTATTGCTGTTCTTTATTGCAGTTCCTTTTATCAGGGTGAATGGAAATCCATTTGTCCTTCTTGATATAACAAGCCGGAAATTTATCATTTTCGGCGCCATATTCTGGGCACAGGATACGCTGATCCTAGCCCTCTTAATGCTTTCATTTGTACTTTTCATCATTCTGTTCACAGTTACTTTTGGCAGGCTCTGGTGTGGCTGGGCCTGTCCCCAGACCATCTTTCTGGAAATGGTATTTCGAAAGGTGGAATACCTGATTGAAGGGGATTACCGGAAAAGGTTCAAATTGGATAATTCTCCCTGGACTCTTGAAAAAGCACTGAAAAAAACTGCCAAACATTCCACTTTCATTCTGATCTCAGTGGCCATGACCAATACCTTCCTGCTTTGGTTCATAGGTACCGAGAAGTGGTTTATCCTGATCTCGGATCCCGTCAGTGAGCATATGAGTTCATTTGTGATCATGCTTCTTGTATCTGGATTTTTTTATTGGGTTTACTCTTCCTTCCGGGAGCAAATCTGTACCATGGTTTGTCCTTACGGAAGGATGCAGGGTGTGTTGCTTGACTCGAAATCCATTGTGGTCAGTTACGATTACAAGAGAGGCGAACCCAGGGGTGCGAAAAGCAGCGGGGATTGCATCGACTGCAGACAATGTATATCCGTTTGCCCGACAGCCATTGATATTCGCAACGGCACACAGCTGGAGTGTATAAATTGCTCAGCATGCATTGATCAGTGCAACAGCGTAATGAAGGCCACAGGAAAAGACCCCGGGCTTATCCGTTTCGATTCAGAACAGGGCATTCAGCATGGGCACCAGTCCATCTGGAATCCCAGAAACAGAGCCTATTCAGTGGTCCTTCTGATCCTCTTTTCCTTTTTTATATACACCCTCCTTTCACGGCCCATCATTGAAACCACCATTTTGCGGACACCCGGTCTTCTGTACCAGGAAAACAGCGATCAAACCATTTCGAATGTATATAACCTGAAAATTGTAAATAAAACCCACGATAAACTACCTTTGGAGATTCGCTTGTTGTCGCATGAAGGAGAAATCAAGATGGCAGGAACACTTATGGAAATAGAGGATCAGTCTTTGTTTGAAACAACCTTCATCCTTTATATCCTGAGCGATCACCTGCAGAGTGATAAGACTGAAGTAGAATTCGGGATTTACAGCAAGGGTGAATTGATCGAAACTTATAAAACTTCCTTTGTAAGTCCGTAGTAAAAGCAAGAGTTATGAAATTTAATTGGGGAACGGGAATTCTTATTTTCCTGATACTGTTTTTAATGGCTGCCGGAGTTTTTATTGGCTTTGCCATGAGGCAGGATGTTAACCTGGTTCACGAGGATTATTATGAAAAAGGGGTGGACTATGCAAAGCAGATGAATGCAGAAGCCAGGTCGGTGGCATTCAGGGACTCCATTGCAAGCCATTTTGAGGATCAATTTCTGGTGGTCACCTTTCAGGGATCTCAGGAAATGAGGATCGATTCGGGCGCTGTACTCCTTTATCGCCCCTCCAGCAGCAGTTTGGATTTAAACATGCCTTTCGATTTTTCCATTGGCTATTTGAACATACCGGGATCTGAGCTTTACAGCGGAAGGTATATCCTGAAGCTGTACTGGTATTCGGAAGGATTAAAATACGAGGTGGATAAAGCCATCCATGTTCCATAATAATTATTAAGACATGCTTACTCTTATATCAGCGCTGGTTCTGGGTTTAATGGGCAGTTTTCACTGTGCAGGCATGTGCGGGCCCATAGCCATCGCCCTGCCCCTGCATGGGAACAGCATCCCCCAGAAAATATTTGGAGGAAGCCTTTACAACCTGGGAAGAACCGTGACCTACGGAATCATGGGAGCAGTATTCGGATTGCTGGGACAGGGGGTTCAGTTGATCGGTTTCCAACAGAAGATCTCAGTGATCATGGGAGGGCTTATGATTATTTCAGTGCTTTTCCCGTCCCTGTTCAGGAACCAGTACCGGATGGATAAGAGCTGGTTTTCCTTTGTGGGAAGGCTCAAGAAATCCATCGCTCAACTGTTTTCCGTGCGTTCTTATTCCAGCCTGTTCTTTATCGGACTGTTGAACGGATTGCTTCCCTGTGGCCTGGTGTACATGGCCATTGCCGGAGCCATTGGAATGGGTGACGTATTGCTTGGATCACTTTATATGATCCTGTTCGGACTGGGTACCATACCCATGCTGCTCTCCATTGCCATTGCGGGGAATATACTTAATGTGGCCATCCGCCGGAAAATAAACAGACTTATTCCGGTACTGGTGGTAATTGTAGGTATCTTCTTTGTTTTACGCGGATTGAGCCTGGGGATACCGTACCTGAGCCCTCCGAAGGAGAAAATTGAAAAGAAATTCGAAAAAAGCCTGGAAAAGGAGCAATCTGCAGAACAAGACTTGATCCTCAGAGATTACTATCTCTCCCAATACATATGTTGAAGAGCGAAGGTCATAGATGCGTTCATTGCGGTGCCGACTGTGGAAAGCATCCGGTGATGTGGAATGAGCTACCCTTTTGTTGCAATGGCTGCCTGACTGTTTACCAGCTTTTAAACGAGAAAAAGCTTTACAGCTACTATGAGATCGATCAGGCCCCGGGGATAAGACTGGAAACCACCGAGTTTGGAAACAAGTATGCCTTTCTGGATAAAGATGAGATCAGGGATAAACTGATCACCTTTTCCGAGGGAGGAATATCGAAGGTAAAGTTTTATGTTCCTGTGATTCATTGCTCCTCCTGCATCTGGCTGCTTGAACGCCTGCATACCCTGAACCGGGGCATCAAACACTCTTTTGTTAATTTCACTAAGAAGGAGGTGGATGTTACTTTTGATGAAGCACAGATCACATTGAGACAGGTGGTTGAGCTCCTGTGCTCTCTCCATTACATCCCCGACCTTTCACTGAGCCTTGCTGACAGAAAAAAAGAGAACCATTCCTACAAGAAGCTTCTTTACAAAATGGGCGTGGCCGGATTTGTGTTTATCAATGTGATGACCTATAGTCTGCCGGCTTATTTCAATGGAGAACCCCTGGAAGATAATTTGCAGTCGCTGCTCAGCCTCCTGAGCTATATCCTGGTGATCCCCGTGGTGTTCTACAGCGGGAGTGACTATTTTATATCCACCTGGAAGAACATGCGAAAACGGAATGTGAGTATAGACCTGCCCATTGCCCTGGGGATCTTTGTGCTGTTCCTGGTAAGCAGTTATGAGATTCTTTTTACGGGTGGTCAAGGGTACTGCGACAGTCTTTCCGGCCTGATTTTCTTTTTGCTGGTGGGTAAATGGTACCAGGGCAAAACTTACGAAGCCCTTTCCTTCGACCGGAATTACAAATCCTACTTCCCCATTGCAGTCACCAAGATCAACAAGCAGATTGAAGAAAGCGTATTGCTCGAGCAGATTAAGGTGGATGATGAACTGATCATTCGAAACAAGGAGCTGATTCCGGCAGACTCTGTTATTGTGGAAGGAAAGGGCAGGATCGATTACAGTTTTGTGACCGGTGAATCAACTCCTGTGGTAAAAGAGCCGGGTGATTTCATTTATGCAGGAGGGAGGCAGATGGGGGAGATTATCACCATCAGGGTTCAGGAGGAGGTGAGCCAGAGTCACCTTACAAAATTATGGAACCAGGACCGAACCTATGAGAAACCGAGCGATTCCCTGAAGACCCTCTCCGACAGGATCAGCAAATACTTTACCCTGGTCATAGTTGCCATCGCTCTTCTGGGCTTTAGCTTCTGGATGCTGAAAGACGAATCGCATACAGCCATTTTCGTATTTACGGCTGTGCTGATAGTGGCCTGTCCCTGTGCACTGGCCCTGTCCATTCCTTTCACCTTTGGAAGCACCATGCGGATCTTCGGAAAGAACGGACTCTATATAAAAAACACCAGCGTTATTGAACGACTCTCACATATCGACACCGTGGTTTTTGATAAAACCGGTACACTGACCAGACCCAATGAAAGCAGTATCACCTACTCAGGCGCCGATCTTAGCGAAACTGAGAAGAACGCCATTTTCTCCCTGGCCAGGCAGTCCACCCACCCCCTAAGCCTGGCCCTTGTGAACCATTATCAGACCGCCACTTACAGGCAACCGGAACATTTTGTGGAAGTGTCGGGCAGAGGAATTTTCGGAAAAGTCGGGGAAGTGGAGCTTAAGATCGGGTCGGGGGAATACGTAATGTCTTCTGTGAAGAAAGCTTCAGAGGGAGCCTCCGAGGTATATGTTTCGATCGATAACAAACCAGCAGGTGTATACTCCATCGGGAACCAGTACCGGGAAGGATTTGAGGAGGTTCTGAAAACGCTTGATGCGCAATTTGATTTGTACCTGATCTCAGGGGATAACGATTCGGAGCTGAATGCCCTGTCGGCCTATTTTAACAGGGAGCACCTCCTCTTTAACCAGAAGCCCGGGGATAAGGCGGATTTTATAAAATCTTTACAGGACAGGGGTCATACCGTGCTGATGACCGGAGATGGACTCAACGATGGCGGAGCACTTATGCAAAGCGATGTGGCCCTGACTATTGCCAACAAAGTATATCATTTTTCCCCGGCCAGTGATGCAGTTCTGGAGGCAGCCCGATTTGGGAAACTGGCGCGCTTTATCAGGTATACAAAAACCTCTTTGAACATTGTAAAGATCAGTTTCCTTATCTCCTTTCTTTACAACATCATTGGCATCAGTTTTGCTCTTTCCGGGAATCTGTCCCCCATTGTGGCTGCCATTCTGATGCCCGTTAGTTCGGTATCGGTTGTGGCCTTTTCCACCTTTGTTACACGGGCTACTGGCAAATTCAAATAGGGAACTGCTTATCTCCGCACGCTACTCAAGGTGCACCGATTTTTCACCTGCTTCAATGGCTATGGGAAGGAAATTCTCACGTGGAGGCATGGGACAGGTGGCATAGGGATTGAAGGCACAGGGGGGATTGTAAGCCTTGTTGAAATCCAGGATGATCCTGCCTGTGGAATCAGGCGTGGAATACATAAACCGTCCTGCACCATAGGTATCCATCCCGGTTGTTTCATCTGCAATAACCAGGAAGTAGCGATTGCCTGAGGTAAAGGGATACAACACCAGATCCTGGCTCTTTATCTTAAAATGCAGTTCACCGGGGCACTGGTAATTCTCGGTAACACCTTCCACCGGGGTGGCCACAGTCATGGTCCGCGGCTCTTCAAAGGGTTTAAGAGTGGCTTCAACCACATATTCGGTCTGAATGGGATAGGAGGGAATGTGATCCAGCTCATCCATGCGCGGATGCTTATAATCCCTTAACCGGACTCCGTATTTCTCTCCTCGTTTTATTATATACCAGGCCAGGTCGCCCTGTTGCAGATGGGTGGTGTTTTTTTCGTGGTCATTCACCAGGTCTGCCTGTGTAACCAGGGAGTCACCTATGGCGATCTGTACGCCGTCATTTACCTGCATAGTTACCTTCCCTTTTTCCAGGCTAAGCGTACCACAGAAGGGATCGGACTTATCCGGGAATACTACATCGTTGGAGGGATCGGATCCAAAACTGTTTTCCCCTTCATTCAGCCAGAATAACCCTGCCAGGTTCAGCCATCCGGTTTTTGATTTCAGACCTTCCATCCTCTGGTGTTGCCACTGCGTAATGGATTCTGTGTAGGCCGCTTCATCCGTAATTATGGACTCTGAGCTATTGCATCCGCTCAGGATAAGCGATGTACATAAGATCAGGAAAAAGAGTACGTTTCGGTTCATTGACTAGGTCGCATTTTCTGATGAGCTAAATATAGCTGTATTTACTGAATTTACTGAATTTACTGAATTTGCTGAATTTGCGAGGTATCTGTTTTTGCTAAATCAGAATGTAACTAACAAGTTACATATTAGATTTCTGGAATGTGTTTATGAGGTTAAAACGGAATTCCGGTGTTCATAACATAAATATAATCAAGATATTAGTAAAATACATATTCCTTGTGTGCTGAAACTTGAATATATTTTGCAGTTCAAATGTAACTAAGGTGTTACATTTTATTTCACCCGAAAGAGAGTATGTAAAAAGCAATACAGGTAATTGAGAAGTCCATTGATTATACTATTTTTGCAGCATCAAGGAGAGATGCCGGAGTGGTCGAACGGGGCGGTCTCGAAAACCGTTGTGCTCCTCGCGGGCACCGAGGGTTCGAATCCCTCTCTCTCCGCAAGACAACGATAACCTGCAGCCGAAAGGCTGTGGGTTATTTTTTGACCATTCCCGACGAAAACTTGTTTTCGGGAGGGGATGGGCAAAAAAGAACCAGAATGCGCATAAGTGCGCATTCTTTGGGTTATCGTTGTTTTGTTGGTTCTCCCCCTGGGGATCACGTAAGTAATCCCGGATGGGATTTGGCAAGTAATCCCGGATGGGATTTGGCAAGTAATCCCG
>JBDLIM010000025.1:0-48505 GCA_039714915.1 Bacteroidota bacterium | reverse complement strand
TGCCCTTTGGAATGGTACAGCTGAGTCCCGATACCCGGCTCAGGGGACAGGCCTCCTGCGGAGGGTATTACCATCCCGACTCTTCCATTATCGGATTTTCTCATACCCATCTTTCCGGTGTGGGAGAACCGGAGTTCCGCGACATCCTTTTTATGCCCACCGTGGGGGAACTAAGAACCGTTCCGGGAACAGCGGAATCCCCTTCGGTCGGCTATCGTTCCTCCTTCAGTCACGAAAATGAGACGGCCCGACCCGGCTACTATGCGGTTATGCTGGAGGATTACCAGGTAAAGGCTGAGCTGACGGCCACCCTCAGGTGCGGATTTCATAAATACACCTTCCCTGAAACCGACAGTGCCCACATCCTCATTGACCTCCTCCACCCCGATGGTGCAGAGGAGGTATACATTAAGAGAGTGAATGACCTGGAGATCGAGGGATTGCGCAGGTCGCACGGCTGGGCCTGGGATCAGCATGTCTATTTTGTGGCCAGGTTTTCAAAACCCTTCTCTCTCTCTGAGCACGCGGCCACAGATAGCCTGAATGCCGGGATTGCTGCCTTGAATTTTAGCACAGCGGAAGGCGAAGTGGTATTGGCTAAGGTTGGCATCTCTTCGGTGGGAACAGAGGGAGCACGAAAGAACCTGGATGCAGAGATCCCGGGATGGGATTTTGAAGAGATAAAAAAAAGAGCGGAAAAAAGCTGGAACAGGGCACTGGGCAAAATAGATATTAAAGGAGGATCCCTTCAGCAACGTACCATTTTCTACACCTCCCTGTATCATGCCTTCCTGAGCCCCGCTCTTTTTATGGATGCGGATAGCCTATACCGGGGAATGGATCAAAAGATCCACAGGGCAGACGGATTTACCAACTATTCGGTCTTTTCTCTGTGGGACACCTTCAGGGGCCTGCATCCCCTTTTTACCATACTCGAGCAACGAAGGACCGGTGATTTTATCAACTCCCTGCTGACCAAGTACAAACAGGGCGGAAGGCTTCCCATGTGGCCCCTGGCAGCTAACTACACCGATGACATGCTCGGCTACCATGCAGTCCCGGTGATCGTGGATGCTTTTGTGAAAGGGATCCGGGATTTTGATACGGACCTGGCATACGAGGCCATAAAGCATAGTGCCGGGCTCGACCGCCTGGGACTGGAGGATTACAGAACCCTGGGATACATCCCCTATGACAGGCAGGGAGAGTCTGTTTCCAAAACTCTGGAGTACTGTTACGACGACTGGTGCATTTCTCAAATGGCAGAGGAGCTGGGAGAGAAGCAGGATTACCGGCGCTTTCTCCGGAGGGCGCATTTTTATGAGAATGTATTTGACAGCTCCACAAACTTCATGAGGGGCAGGGGATCGGACCGCCGCTGGCTGGAACCTTTCGATCCTCTGAATAATTCGGCCTATTCCGAAGGAAATGCATATCAGTATCTCTTCGTACCACACGACATGGACGGGGTGAAAAGGCTCATGGGCGGCGAAGAGGCCTTATCCACATGGCTGGATGAGCTTTTCTCTGCCGGCCAGTACCAACACGGAAACGAACCAAGCCACCACCTGGCATATCTCTATACCTATACGGGGGAAGCATGGAAGACCCAGAAGCTGGTCAGTCAGATTTTAAGCGGGGCTTATGCAGCCGGACCGGAGGGTCTGGCCGGGAATGAGGATTGCGGGCAGATGTCGGCCTGGTACATCCTCAGTGCCACGGGATTCTATCCGGTGACCCCCGGACAAGGTATATATGCCATAGGCCGTCCTCTTTTCGACAGGACAGTCATCCACCTGGAAAACGGAAAAAGATTTAGGGTGAAGGCAGTGAACAATTCACCGGAGAACATCTATATCCAGTCAGCCACCCTCAACGGGGCACCCTTCTCCAGGTCGTACATCAGCCACGATGAAATTATGAAGGGTTCCACCCTTGTTTTCAGGATGGGACCTGCACCCAATAAGGAGTGGGGAAAGCAGCCAGGGGACCGTCCCCGGTCAGACAACGGGGGTGCTGTTGTATCCCTGCCCTATGTGGTGACCGGCGAAACCCTCTTTCAGGATTCCACAGTTATCAGCCTGGCCTGCGATACGGAGGGAGCAGAAATCCGTTTTAGCCTGGATGGTACAAGTCCTGCAGAAAATGCTGCGCCTTATAGATCCCCTCTAAGCATTCACAAGTCCGTAAAAATCAGAATGCTTGCATTGCGTGATGGGATGATCCCCAGCTATGAAGTTGAAACTGATTTCATAAAAAGCAGCCTGAAGGAAGCGCATACTCCCAAAAAACTGATCCCCGGACTGAAGTACCGCTATTATGAAAGGTTTTTCGTGACAACGGCTGACCTGGAAAGGAGCACTCCCGTCACCACAGGCATAGTCGATGGGTTTAATCTCTCCATGGCCCGGAAAGATAGCTATTTTGGAGTATGGCACAGGGGGTATGTGAAGGTCCCGGAAGATGGCATATACAGCTTTTTCCTGGAATCCAATGATGGCAGCAGGCTCTTTATCAATGGCGAAGGGCTTATCGAGAATGACGGCAACCACGCTGCCATCGAAAAACGGGGAAGTGTGGGTCTGAAAAAAGGCCTGCATGGAATAGAACTGAAGTATTTCCAGTGCGGAGGCGGCAAAGAACTAAAAATCAGCTGGACAGGGCCCGGATTTTCCAAAAGGGACCTGAAGCCTTCCGACTTGTTTTATGAACCGGATAGATGAATGAACCAAAGCATTATCGAACATGACTACATACAACTGGATGAAACTTTATCTGCTACTTACTGGTCTTATTCTTTCCCTGTCCGCCTTTGGAATCAGGGGATTCGTCATGGATCAGGATCCATATGCGGTTTACCAGGCAGATGAACTGAAAAACGGGACCTTTCTACATGATTTTTTAGTAGTGGGCCCCTTCCCTAATCCGCTGCCGGAGGGAGTCACCGAATATTTTCACACCGATGAGGCCTGCCCCGGTTTTTCAAAGGACTACCTGGAACCGGCAGGGGGCGAATCCGGGGTGAGACCAGGTGCAGGGGATCCGGTGGAGCTTCCCGATGGAGAAATAATCCGGTGGCAGGTGCATCACTCCGAATATGACAAAGTGGATCTGCGCAAGATTTTCACTCCCAACGAAGGGGTGGTTGCTTATGCAGCTCTCTGGATAGAGAGCAAGAAGAAACAGGAAAAACTATTCGGCATTGGTTCAAACGATGGAGTTAAGGTCTGGTTCAACGGAGAACCGATCCTCAGGGTCCACAAGCCCCGGCCGGTAAAAGCGGATGATGAATACCTGAGGCTGAAGCTGAATGAAGGCCGGAATCTGCTCCTTATAAAAATCGGGCAGGGCTTCGGTGGATGGGGATTTATACTGCGGCCGGTGGATGAACAAACCGCCTGGGACAAAATACAGGAAAACCTGGATGTGGCCCTAAACAGTGAGTTCTATACGGAGGAGGGATATATTAAAGGAACCGTAGGGGATCGGAATGTGGTGGGCATGCTCAGGGGACTTCCTGAGGCAGAGGTGGTATTCCGTTCCATCCATTCCGATCACCAACACACCATTCACCTGCCCCTGGGAAGCGCTCTGAAGCTTCCGCTAAGCGATTTCCCGGGAGATGAGTACTCCGTTTCCATCACCTTCCCCACAGAAAACGACACGCACACCTCCTTTGCCTACCTGTGCACCGGCGGAGATGTTATCGAAGAGACCAGGAAGTTTATTTACAAAGAGTTGCCAGAGATGCCTGCCTCTGCCATGGCCGATCACTTCCAGGGGTATATGGAAACCACCCGGTGGCTCGACCAGACCAACAAGCTGTGGCAGCACCCTTACGGCTACCGCAGGTACCTGGACGGCTTGAAGTTCGTACATGCGGCAGCCTCTGAACTCTCCAAGCCGGGCCACCCCTTCCTGGCTGTATTTCCTCCTCCAGCAGAGAAGGTCCTGACAGGACAGATGTGCAGGATCACCTCTGCCTGGAGCATCTATGATCCCGGGAAAGCCGATGATTTTATCATCTCGGAACTGGAAAGAGTGTGGCAATCCACTTTTGGCAGTTCACCTGAATATTCAGATAATCCGGAAAAGGACAAAACCATCAGGCTGGAGATCACAGACAAAGCCTCTCCGGGCCAGCCGGAAGGAAGCTACGCACTGCAGATTGAACAGGAGCAGCTTGTGATCACCTCCTCTTCCAGGCAGGGTCTCTTCTACGGGATCAATACACTTCTTCAGGCCCTGGAACAGCAGAGAGAACTTCCGGTGGGAACCATCAGGGACCAGCCCGCCTATCCCCTTCGCAGCACCCTCCAGACAGCCACAGAGCTGACACCCGGATTTATTCAAAATATTGAACAGTTAGCAAGGCTGCGCTATAATGTAGTTTACATCTACTCCGGCAACTATTTTGATCTGGATGATCCGCAGAAACTAAAGAATACGGAAGCGATGTTCGAATTCTGCAGATCGAGGTTCATTGAACCTGTCCCCTATTTCGAGACCTTTGGCAGCTCCACCATCACCAGGCTGATGGATCCCTGCCTGGATGAAGGCATCTACCATGAAAAAGAATCCTGGCAGGTTCCGGAAAACGGGATCATTGAACTGGCTGTACCCCGCATTCTGGATTGCCCCGGCACCTCCATACAAATATGCACAAAGGATGGCCGTGTGCTGACCAGGGATAGCGATTATAAAATAATCTCCACCGAAAAGCCGCTTGTGGAGATCCTGAAAAAGGAGCTCCGGAACAGGGAACTGTTGTTAAGCTACGATGCGGTGGACTTCTCCCTTTTCCCTCATCCTGCCAGCTGTCCCTCCGATCCGCAGGGGTGGGAGATCCAGGAAAAAGTGATCTCCAATGTACTCACCAAACTGCAGCCCGGCAAATTACATATCAGTCAGGATGAGGCAGGAGCAATCAACAGCTGCAGCCGGTGCCTGGCCAGGAACCTGAGTAACAAAGAGATCATGATCGACCAGATCAACAGGGTATACGGAATCATCAGGAAATACGATCCCGATGTTGATATTTGCATCTGGGGCGACCTTTTTAACGATTTTCAGAATGCACCTGTAATTGGTGCTGAAGGAGCCGTGGAGGGCCTGCCCAAAGATATTCTGGTCCATGACTGGAATTATGTGGCGGTTTATCACAGCGATAAGAAACAAACCCTGAAGCAGATGAGCTTCTACCTGGACAGAGGATTTCGTGTGGGAGGAGTGGTCTGGTTTGAACCTGCCAATATCATAGATATCCTGCAGGCCGGAGAGAAGCGCGGATCCCTGTTCAGGGGAATCATGCATACGGCCTGGTCGGATTTTGACCACAGCCTCTATCCTGTTGCCGAAGCCAACTGGACAGGGACCACCCTGCAGGGCAGGCTGAAGTTTTAATTATATTTGAATTACGCGAAGAAATTCAATTACAGCATATGAAAACCATCATTCAAGGTATTGCATCAGGAGTGCTGGCCCTGGTTTCAGCCACGGCTATCTGCCAGTCCTACACAGAAATTCCCTATAAACAGGATTATGCCGACAAATATGAACTGGCCGGAGAAGGTGAGCGAACCGGAGAAGGTGAGCAGACCCGCCTTTTGCAGGTAAGAAGTGACCGGAACAAAAATGTTCAGATACTTACGGATGACGGACTGTTGCAGGCCTGGGAAAAATACCTGGTGCCGGACCAGCGTTACCGTCCATTAAGTGACAGGCATATTGTTGCACTCGATACCTATAAGGATCAGTTTGTATACCTGACTGACAAAGCCGTTCTCAGTAATGCCTGGGCCGGGAAATTCCATGTGGAGCATCAGGCCATAGAACCCACACATTTTGTGATGGGAGATGACTTCTCCTTCCTGCTTGCAACAAAGGAGAAGCTGGTATTCTTTGAGAAAGGCAAAAAGAGCTGGGAAAAAGAGCTTAAGGGATTTGAGCCGCTTGAACTCCTGTATGATGCAAACAGACAGCTTTACATTGTTCTTTCAGAAAACGCCATTCATAGCTTTCAATGCACTGACCGTAAACTGCGCAGGAAATTTACAGGAACACAGTTGACCGCCATCTCCTTTTCAGCTGACAGACAGCAGCTGCTGGTAGGCAGCGAAAAGGGGATTCTTACTCTGGATCCTGTTTCCTGTAAGGAGATCCTTCCCCTAAACAGCAGGCTTCCTGATCCTGTGATCACATCCATTAAGTTGATTCACGGCAGGCTCTGGATCGGGTCCTCACGAGGGGCCTTTGCATTGAGGGAGGATGGTAAGTACGACTATTATGCCTCCGGGCGCTGGCTGGTGGATGACCGGGTGACCGATATGGCTGCAGGTCCGGATCAGTCGGTGCTGATCCTCACAGAAAAAGGAATGAGCAGAATCAATTTCCAGAATATGATCCTGGAAGAGAAAGCAGGCCATTTTCAGGAAATACAAAGGCTGCGTCACATACGATATGGATTCAGCTCTGAAGGCTATCTCTCCAGGCCCGGGGATCCTTCATCCCTGGTGCTGAGTGACTCAGACAACGACGGGCTATGGACTTCCATGTATCTGGCCGGTGAACTTTTCAGGTACGCAGTTAGCGGATCCGGAAATGCACTGCAAAATGCATATGAAGCCTTTGAGGCCATGGAGCGCCTTACAGAAATCAGCGCGATTCCCGGTTTCCCGGCAAGGACCTATGAAATGGACGGGTACCAGTCCAGTGACACTGATCCTGACATTCCTGAAGATCAAAAGATATGGCGTCTGTCCGAAGATGGGCAATGGAGATGGAAATCCACCACCAGCAGCGATGAATCCTGTGGACATTTTTTTGTCTATGCCCTTTTTGCTGAAATGGTGCCTGATCCCTCCTGGCGGGAACGTGCCGTTCACCAGATCAAAATTGAAATGGACCATATCATAGACAACGACTGGTACCTCAGGACCTGGAACGGGGAGATCACCAGGTGGGGCAGGTGGAACCCCGACTACGTGAACAGTTTCCCTGTCAATGTGGGTGACCGTCGCCTGAATTCCACCCTGATCGTGGCCTTCCTTCAGACCGCTTACCACTTTACAGGGGAAGAGATCTATAAGGAGAAAGCATATGAACTCATGTATAAGCACGGATACCTGGAGAACATCCTGCGTCCTGCCCACGTAATTGGTCATGTGGAGGGTGAAATGCTAAGCGATTCCTGGAACCACTCTGACGATGAAATGTACTTCCTCACCGTTCCGGCCCTGGTCAGATATGCATTTACCGAAGAACTGAGACAGGATTACCTGAAAACAGTTCAGAGTCACTGGGAAATCGAACGTTCTGAAAAGAATCCCCTGTGGAACTTTCTATATGCCCTGGCAGGAGGATCCGATATGGACCTGGAAGAATCCATCTGGTGGCTCAGGGAGTTTCCCATGGACCTGATTTCCTGGACAGTTGAGAACAGCCACCGGAAGGACCTGATCCGGGTAGAACCCAATTTCAGAAAGCAGGAGTATACCAAGGTGCTACCCAGGGACGAGCGGCCCATGCACCTGCATAATAACGCCTACAGGAACAATGGAGGAAACGATGGCAGAATAGAATACCCTCCTTACATATTCCTCTTGCCATACTGGGTTGGAAGATATGTCGAAGCCATAAAACCCGCCGGATAAGTGGCGCCTATTAACACATTTTTCATGGCAGTCCTGCTTCTGCCGGGACTCCGGGATGCCCAGGATAAACCTTTATCCCGGGAAATAACTGTGATTCATATGACGGAAAAACAGATCACCTTCACCCCGAAAACCCATGCGCTGGACAACAATGACAATTTCTCCCCCGACGGACTCTTTCTATGCTATGACACCAGGGGAACGGTATATGCCGAAAACCTGGCCAATTGCAAATCCATCGAGAAGGTGGAGATTGCCACCGGTACGGAGACTGTGTTGTGGAACCCGCCCTCGCTAACAGGGGATGAAGCTGCCCCCGGGGTGGCTGCCGTCTCATGGCATCCTTTCGAAAATAAGGTGATCTTTATTCATGGTCCCGGCCTGGAGGAGGTAGAAACACGCGGGTACTATCACATCCGTAACCGGAGTGCGGTCGAAGTGGATGGGGATGGGAAAGGAAGAATTGTAAAAGTAGACATGCGGGATGTCGGGGGAAATCCAAGCACTCCGGGAGCCCATCGGGGAGGAACACACAGGCATGAGTATTCAAAAAACGGCAGGCGAATTGGATTCACGTACGATGATTTCCTGGTTCAGGATTACGAGCGGACCATCGGTTTCATGCAAGCTCATCCGGATACTCCCGAGGGATATACACACTATTTTGCAGTGATCATGAAGCCCGCGAAAAAAGGCAAATCAAAAGCCGGGGAGATTGAAAAAGCATATGGAGACTCCTGGGTAGATTCTGAGGGAACCATGAGAGCCTTCATAGGAAAAGTAAGGGCACAAAATGGCATTGATTACACGAATGATCTGTTTGTGGCTGAAATTCCGGCTAATATCGATATTAGCACATCAAACTCAGGTACTCAGGATCAATATCCGGAGCCGCCTGAAGGCATTAGCATACACAGGCTGACATACGGCATGGATGTAAGAGGCATTGTACGTGGCTCTCAGGATGGAACTCAAGTTGCGTTTGCAGCCCCGGGCAGAAATGGAATTGATCAATTGTTTATCATAAAAACGAATGGATCGGATAAACAAGCCACCCAGGTAACTGATCTTGGTTCACCGGTTTCCTCCATTCGCTGGCACCCATCGGGTGAATGGGTGTTTTTCATCAGTGATGGAAATGTATTTGTAACTTACGTCGGAACAAGGCTCAGCCTGGGTAAAACCATTAAGTTAAGTGATGACCGGCTGACAAGAGACCAGTTGCTTGTATCAGGGGACGGAAACCTTCTTGCCTGTGTGATACCTGTTCCGACACAGGATAAGGCCGGAGCCATAGTGAAAGATGCGGCCGGGAAGGATTTCAGGCAAATATTCCTGATGGAGCTGGATTGGAATAGAATACACTAAATTATTATGGATACATCTCTTATTAACAAGTACTTAAAGACTCTTCTTGCAATCTCACTCCTCACTTCCGCGACTGCTCTATGCAGTGAAAAGCCTGGCCCTTACGCGGAAATTATCCATACCAGAGTGATCTGCAAACAGCAGGGAAAATACATAGGCTGGCCCTCTATTGCAAAAACTGAGTCCGGCGAGCTGCTGGTAGTATTTTCCGGGAACCGTGATGCCCATGTATGCCCTTTTGGAATCACCCAGATGGTTCGCAGCAGCGATCAGGGTAAAACCTGGACCGAACCCGAGACAATTAATAATACTCCGCTCGATGACCGCGATCCGGGGATCCTTGAAACAAAAGAGGGAACCCTGCTGGTCAACTGGTTTACATCACTGGCTTTTGATAAAGAAACATATTATGAGAAGAACCCATCCTGGAAACTCCATGCAGATAGCCTTGGAAATGCAACAAAAAAACATTGGATCGGAAACTGGACCAGGCGGTCGCCGGATGGCGGATTGAGCTGGGAGGAACCTGTAAAACAGCTTGTTTCTGCTCCACACGGGCCCATTGAGCTATCCGGTGGCAGCTTACTTTATGTGGGTACTGCGAATATAAATAATGAGAAAACCATCGGTGTTGAAAAATCCCTGGACGATGGACAAACCTGGCAGCTGATTGCATCGGTCCCCATAAACGACAAAGACACGATTGCATATTACCACGAACCCCATGTAGTTGAACTTTCAGATGGTAAGCTCATAGCGATGTTCCGCTACAATCCACCCGATCATAAAAACTCTTTTCTCCGGCAGTCAGAAAGCAATGACGGTGGGGAAAGCTGGACCACCACCCATAAAACTGGCATCTGGGGTTATCCACCACATCTTATACAGTTGAGAAATGGCTGGATTCTGCTTTCTTACGGAGTTCGTCATGAACCTTTTGGAGAAATGGCCTGCATCAGCCGGGATGGGGGTTTAACTTGGGACACAGACAAGGAGATCATGGTCAATCCTGCCATGAATTCTGACCTGGGTTATCCGGCATCTGTTCAGCTTGATAACGGTTCGATCCTGACAGTCTATTATCAGATTGATAAAGAGGGTGAAAAAACCTGCCTGATGAGTACACACTGGCGGCTAAACGAAGCGGGATTTTTAGGGGGTGACGGGGAAGAAGTTGTGGATCTCGGTTCCCGTCTGGAGTTATTTGCGGATCATTTTCTCATAGAAAAACAGGACCAGGTACGACTTGTCCTTCATAAACCAAAGGACGAAGGTTCTGTCCTTTTATTCGATAAACCCTGGGAAGGAGCATTCTGTGGATATACCACCGTCATTAAAGACGACACGCTTTACAGGCTTTACTACAGGGGACTGCCGGAAGCAGGAAAAGATGGAAGCAATGTGGAAACCACCTGTTATGCCGAGTCAAAGGATGGAGTTCACTGGACCAGGCCGGATCTGGGTATCTATCCTGTATATGGCACTTCGAATAACAATGTCATACTGGCCAAAGCAGCTCCGGTAAGCCATAATTTCAGCCCTTTCCTCGATACGCGTAAAGGAGCAGATCCGGCACAAAAGTATAAAGCATTGGGGGGAACCGGAAGCAGCGGTTTAATAGCATATATATCCGGAGATGGAATTCACTGGAACGTGCTTCAGGAAGAGCCGGTAATCACTAAAGGTCAATTTGATTCCCAGAACGTCTCTTTCTGGTCCGAAGAGGAGCACTTGTACCTCTGTTATTTCAGATCATGGACCAGGATCGGTGACCGGAACTTCCGTACAGTCAGCCGGACCACCTCAACGGACTTTATCCACTGGACAGATCCGCTTGAAATGAAATTTGGAGATACCCCCATGGAACATCTTTATACGAATCAGACTGCCCCCTATTTTCGGGCTCCGCATTTGTATGTTTCCATCGCAGCCAGGTTTATGCCGGGAAGACAGGTGCTAAGCGAAGAGCAGGCTCTCCGGCTGAATGTAAATCCAGGCTATTTTAAGGATTGCTCCGATGCTGTTTTGATGACTTCCAGGGGAGGGAACACATATGACCGGACATTTATGGAGGGCTTTATTCGTCCCGGAACCGGATTGCACAACTGGGTGTCACGTTCCAATTATCCTGCCCTTAACGTTGTTCAGACAGCTCCTGATAAAATGTCCATCTATGTAAATCAGGATTACGCCCAGCCTACGGCACACCTGCATCGCTATACCTTACGCTTGGATGGTTTTGCCTCCGTTCAGGCGTCTTATGAAGGAGGTGAAATGATTACCAGGCCATTCCGCTTCACTGGTGATACCCTGTTTCTCAATTTTTCAAGCTCGGCAGCCGGTTTTATACGCGTTGAAATGCTCGATTTGGAAGGAAAGCAAATCGAAGGCTATGAGCTGGAGAATTCAAAAGAACTGATCGGGAATGAAATTGAAAAGGCTGTAATGTGGCAGGGAAATCCTGATCTTATGCAATTAAATAACAAGCCGGTACGGCTCCGCTTCGTAATGAAGGATGCCGACCTTTACAGTATGAAATTCAGATAATCTTATAAAACTTCCATGAACTCTTTTAATCTGACGAACCTGTCAACCAACATCATAAAGTTTAAGCATGTGGTTCTCATTGCGGCTGCATTATGGCATGCCTATCCATGCAGCTCACAAAATAAGATCTCTCCCGAATCAGTGCGCTTAAAGCATCATAATGACGGTCTGATCGTAGACCTGGGGGTCGGTCTCTGGGCCAATCCGATCCCGGTGGATTGGGACCGGGACGGCGATACCGATTTACTGGTCTCCACAAATGATAAACCCTCAAACGGACTCTACTATTTTGAAAATAATGGAAGCAATATTTTCAGTCCGGGTGAGCGGATTGCTGAGGGGAAAAAACAAGTAACAGTATCTTGGCCGGGAGGTAAGATGGTCGTTTGTACCCCCGGCAATATCTATGATGATTTCAGAGAGCAGTTATACAACAAACCTGTCAATATCGGATACAAACAGAAATTCCATAGCGGACGGGCCAACCAGTGGAAATATGCTGATTACAACGGAGATGGGATTTTTGATCTGATCATCGGGGTGAGTGACTGGCGTGAATATGGCTGGGATGATGCATTCAATTCAGAAGGTATATGGACCAACGGTCCCCTGCATGGCTACGTCTATTGGGTTAAAAACAACGGAACCAATAAAAAACCTGATTACGGCAAAGCCCGAAAGATTCTGGCTGATGGTGAACCACTGGATGTATATGGATGGCCATCCCCGAACCTTGTGGATTGGGATAGTGATGGTGATCTTGATCTTATTTGCGGAGAGTTCCTTGATCGGATTACCTTTTTCGAAAACAGCGGAACCCGGACTGAACCTGTGTATAAAGAAGGGGAATACCTGAAGATCGACGGGAAGACACTCCACCTGGAGCTTGAAATGCCCGAAGTAGTGGTATACGACTGGGATAAGGACAGCGATCTTGATATCATTGTCGGTAAAGAAGATGGCCGGGTGGTCTTTATAGAAAACACAGGCACAGATCAGCAGGGATTGCCTCGTCTTAGCCCGCCGGTTTATTTCAAACAAAGAGCAGAATTTGTTAAATGCGGCGCGCTCGCCACACCATGCAGCTATGACTGGGATGGGGACGGAGATGAGGATATTGTAGCAGGCAACACTGCAGGTTTTATTGAATGGATTGAAAACCTGGATGGCCAGGATCCACCAAAATGGTCCGCGCCTGTAAGGCTGGAAACAAACGGTACACCCTTCCGGATTATGGCCGGGCCGAATCTCTCCATCCAGGGACCTGCTGAAGCAAAGTGGGGATATACCGTACCTTTTGTGGCTGACTGGAACATGGATGGTCTGCCTGATATCATTCTGAACAGCATTATCGGGAAAATCATCTGGTTGGAGAACAAAGGCTCGCTGACCCAGGCTCAACTGACAGATCCTCAAGCAGTAAAAGTAGATTGGAAAGGCCCACCTCCCAAACCGGCATGGAACTGGTGGGATCCCGAAGCGGGTGAGCTTGTGGTACAATGGCGTACCAGACCCCTTGTTCTTGATTTAAATGATGATGGACTCAACGACCTGGTGGCCATTGATCATGAAGGATACCTTAGCTTTTTTCAACGCAAAAAGCGTGAAGATGGGCTGATTCTTATGCCCGGGAAACGGATATTCCATGACGATAAAGGCAAATTATTGCGGCTTAATCCAAAAAAAGCAGGAAGCAGTGGCCGCAGAAAGATTGATCTGGTGGACTGGGACCAGGATGGGGATCTGGACCTTCTTATAAATAGTATAAACACGACACTTTACCGGAATATCGGAAGCGAAGATGAATTTATTTTTCAGAATGCCGGGGAACTGTCATCGGTGATTCTGGGCGGACACAGTACTTCACCTACTACCGTTGACTGGGACAAGGACGGAATCCGGGACTTGCTAATAGGGGCCGAAGACGGTTTTTTCTATCTGCTCAAAAACGATAAGCAAAAACGATAAACTGCGCTAAGCTTAATCATCCCCGCTTTTTATCCATTCTTCGGTAAACCTGGTGTATTTTATTGTTTCAGGATCAGGTGTTTTATAATGTTTTTGATGACTATAAACCACATGAATCATTCCATCCGCTCCCTGAATGATGGAGGGATAAGCTAACCTGCTCCGGCGATCGGGATCATCCCCTTCCAGATCCAGCTCAATATGTCGGGTATTCATCCATGTTTCGCCCTCATCTTCGGAAAGAGAAACAGCCAGTGAATACCGTCCCTCTTCAAGGTCGTTATATGCCAGCACCCAATGGCCATTGGACAAGGTGACCATATCCGAGCCTGAACCCGGATTCGGAATATCAGAATCCCTGACATGCGACCATGTCAGGCCCCTGTCTTTCGATTCGCTCACGAGATGACGATTTGGCGGGGGACCGTTATCACGCATATAGGCTACAATGGTGCTATCCGATTTAAAAGCCATGGTGGGTTGAATGTTGGCAATGCCCACCAGAGGAGTGCTGAATTTCCAGTGTAAGCCATAATCATCAGTTATGGCCATAATCGACATTTCCAGTCCGTCCGAATAAAAGGGAATAATGATCCGCTCACCCACAAACACAGCCTTGTTCTTGGATTGCCACCCCATGCGGCGGAAATAGGGATAGCCCAATTGTGCGCTTTCCCTGCTGCCATCCTCCAGGATTAAATCTCCCTTCCTGATCATATCCTCCCCCTTTGCCCTGGAGAGCTGGTCCCCGGCAAAGCGGTCATATTGTTCCACCTGCTCTTCCGTGGCTCCGCCTGAAATGATCCGGTCTCTCAGCACATCGATCTGCTCCCCCACAGATTTCACAAAGCGGTCACCGGGCTGAATTCCTCTTTCCGCAGGATCACCGGGTTTGAAATGAATCACATCCTGCCACTTCCATTCCGGAGGGCCCTCTTTCTGCATATAGTTGGTACTGATCCGGTATTTAGGGAGAGAGGTGGACCACTGGTTGGCGATCACCGTATACCATACCAGCCACAATGTCTCCTGCGGATCAATGAAAAGAACCGGGTTGATATCGGGGAAATCCGGCACATCCGCCATGATAAACGGCGTACTCCACTGCTGATCCCCTTTGATAAGACGGGCACCCATGATTCTGACATCATCGGCCCAGCGCTCGCCGTTTCCCTGGAACCAGGCCGCAAGAAGGTCTCCGTTCTTAAGTTCAACGATGGTGGCTCCGTGGGCATGCTCCTCCTGGAACGGAAATATCTCCATATGCATAAACTCCTGCTGGGCAGCACATGCTGCGGAGATAACTGTTAAAAGAGTGACTAAGATTCTGGTCCCTGCTGTTTTCATCCTTTTTACTTTCACATATCACTAATACGGTTTACCGGTTCCCTGCAGCAGCCACATCTTTGACCAGGCACTGTTCCTGCTGTCAGGTGCGGTATATTCCGTAGCCTCCAATTCTGCAATGGCAGCATTGGCATTCTCTTCGTTCAGGTCAATTTCATCCTTTTGATGGTAGTAAAAGCGCAAGGGAAGTACGGGCCGGCTGGAAGCCTCACCGGTCTGCAGTTCAGGCAGACCTGTTCTCCGGTAATCGAACCAGGATTCGGCGGCCGCAGTCCAGCTGGCAATCCACTTCTGAAACATGATCTCTTCCAGTCCCGCGTAAGGGACCCCTGATATATAATCATCGTAAACACTACCCACTCCCCAGGCCTGCAGGGATGCTTTCACCCCAGCCTTATAGTATCCTGAAGCACTACGCGGGATCCAGCCCAGATAAGCAGCTTCAGCCAGGGTGAAATTTACTTCCGCTGAGGAGATTAAACGGGCCTGCAGCATGGGACCTGCAGACTCCTTGTACATCTCGTTCAGCTGGGAAGCATGGGGATTGTAAAGTCCCTGCCCCAGATTCGGATTCAGGTTGTACACCGGGGCAAAGCTGCATGAGGGAGGCAGACCCACATATTCCGGATCATAATCAAGGGGATAGCCGGTAGTCGATTCGTAGTTATCGGCCACATTCCGGGCAATATACCTCATATTATCAATGATCGTATCACCGTTATCCGGCAGGGAGGGATCCAGCACCAGGGGATACTCCACCGGGCTGGCCCAGACAGCCAGCCGGGGATCATTGAATGCCTGGAGGGTGTCCACCAGGGTGGCGCAAAGTTTGGTGCGAAAATATTTTCCGTCCTCGGAAATATCAAACTTGGTATTGCTGGGCCAGGAATCCGCACTGGAATTGCCAATGTATTTCACACTGGCATCCTCTTCTGCTTCCAGGATCAGGGGATATTTATCCGGATTAGCCACGATATTGTTGATGGCCGCCCTGGCCAGGGTGGGCTCTTTTTCACTGATTCTCATGTAGTAGCGGATAGTCAGTGAATTGGCTAACTTCTGCCATTTTTCAATGTCCCCGTGGTAGAGGACATCCTGTGTGGCATTTACACTTTCATAGTCTTTTTTGTCACCCGACAGCAAGAGGTTGGCTTCAGTCAGTTTGTCTATAATCCCCAGGTAGATCTCCTGCTGGGGATCAAATACGGGTTTGACGTTCTCAGACCCTTCCAAATCCCCATGCAGAGCCGCAGAGAAAGGAGCATCTCCCCAGAGGTCGGTAATCATTCCAAACAGATAGGCCTCCATAACCAGGGCCACTCCCTTATAAAAAAGAAGGTCCATCTCATCCGCCTTGGTATAGAGTTCCTGAACATTGCGCAGAATGCTGTATTGATTCCTCCAGCTATGGCTGTCATTGTCCCAGTTGTAGTTATTGTGACTTCCCGACCAGCCATCCAGCTGGGTATGTTGCATGACCCCTGCCAGGTGACCAAAGCCCAGGTCCACCACAATCTGTCCGGTCTGGGTAATCACTGTGGCCAGCAACAGGCTGGGATCCGCATCTTCGGGATCCACCCCGTTGGGATTGATGTTAAGGTCATCCAGATCCTGGCATGCCTGGAAAAGCAGCATGGTCAGGGCCAGCACAATGAAATGAATATATCTTATCCTTATCATGATCATTAAGTTTCAGCAGTTAAAACACAAAACCCAGTTTGAAGCCCACCGGAATCACCCAGGGCAATACATTGTATCTTTCAATGCCCTGCATAAATTGCGTGCCCCGGTTTCCTTTGCCGGACTCAGCCTGGAAGGCCCGCTCAGGATCAATTCCAAATACAGAATCCTTGGTCCACAGGATAATATTCCGGCTGTATACCGACACCGTGGCACTGGCCATCCCCAGTTTACGGGCAAAGGATGCAGGCAGCATGTAACTCAGGGAGATTTCCCTCAGCTTGATATAGTCCGCATCGAACATGGCGGGTGTGCCAAAATCCCAGGGATAACTCGCTGCATAAGGAATGATCTTGGTCCCTGCCCCACCCAGATTCTCACTGATCAACACAAAATTGCCATCTTCGTCATGATAGCCAATGACCCCCGGCGCAAAAATTCCATCATTCAGCATAAAGGTACTCAGGTTCTCCGGGAAGCCCCCGTACTCAGCTGTGGGACCACCCACTGAATGGAACCCTTCTGAGAACAGAAGTTCGTCCTCATGGTCAATAACCCAGGCGCGGAGTTCATTCCCCAATTCGGACGCTCCGGGATAAACCAGGTTATCAAGCCAGGTTTGCGTAAAATTATTCTCCGCGAAATAGCGGAAGGTCTGGCTCATATATTGTCCCCCGTGCCTCCAGTCAAAGGTCATACTCAGGCTCAGGCCCTTGTAAGCCAACTGGGTCTGCAAACCCATCAGAAAATCGGGGTTATAGTTTCCCACCTTCTCTGTGTGCTCCTCTGGTAACCATTCGTAATCGATGGGGCCCTCATCAGCAATGATGGGATAGCCGTAATACGGTGAATTCTTGTCCTCCACCCTTTGCACCCGGTAAGAATAAATATTCCCCACCATCCCGTCCTCTCCTGTTTCCGGATCATTAGGGAAACCATAGGAATAACTCTTGTTTTTGCCCCAGAACTCGATCATGGGCACATCCTCCGGCAGGTCCATGATCCGGGTACGGTTCCTGGTGAGGTTCAGACTCAGGTCCCATCGCCAGTGCCCCTTACTGACCGGGGATCCCCCCAGCATCAGTTCCACCCCCTTGCTCTGCAATAGTCCGGCATTCAGCTTCTTGTAGCTGTACCCGGTGGATGCTGCCAGGGGAATATTGGGCAGGATCTGGTTCAGATTATCCACCATGTAATAGGTCGCCTCTAACCAGATGCGGTTGTTCAGGAATTTCAGATCCGTTCCAAACTCCAGGGAGGTGGCTTCTTCAGGCATCAGGTCGGGGGTGTAGACCCTGTCACTTTTGCTCAGCCGGACTGCGTCTCCCCACTGTCCCGCATTGCCATACACAGGATAGAGACTGTAGGGATCTGTATCATTGCCCACCTGGGCCCATCCGGCCCGCAACTTCACCATATTGACTTTCGGTCCCATGGCCAGCACCTCATTCACCATCAGGCTAAGCGAAGCAGAAGGATAGAAATAGGAGCGGTTCTCCACAGGAAGGGTACTGGACCAATCGTTCCGGGCAGTCAGATCCAGGTAAACCATTCCTTTCCATCCCAGGGTAGCCAGCCCGTAAACACTATAAATGGCCTTCTGGCCCCAGTAACTGGAATAATTGAGGTCGGAGTTCTTAATATTACCTAGTGTAAACACATTGGGAACAATCAGTCCTACTTCGTTTTTGGAAGAGTTGCTGATACGGCTGTACCTGGTATAGCGAAGGTTCGCCCCGGCTGAAGCAGTGAACTGGAGATTCTCCCAGTCCTTCTTATAAGTGGCCAGTACATCCATATTCCGCTCATGCCTGTGAATGCTGGCCACCCCATAGGCCCCGTTGTTGGGTTCCCGGGTATAGCCCGGGGGCATTTTGGTTTCCCGCATTTCACTATTCTCGTCCAAGGCGATGCGACCCTTCAGGCTGAAAGAAGGAAGCAATTGCCAGTTGGCTTCCACATTCCCGAAAATGCGGTTCCTGCTGAAGCTGTTATCCACCTCATGGGCCAGGAAGTAAGGGTTATCATGCTTCGAAGACACAGCAATGGGTTCAAGTCCCTCCCTTCCCGGCACCCAGATGTCTTCCAGGGCACGAATGTCAATATTTACAGGTAGCGCGTAGGCCCACTGCAAAGGGTTTGCTCCATTGTTGGTGGCAGGCCGGTTGTTGGACCAGGAATGGCTGTAATTCACATTGGTACTGATAGTCAGCTTATCCCAGGCCTTGGAGGATGCCGAGAGGGTGAAATTGTTCCGGAACAGGTCCGACCCGGGAACCACCCCTTTGTTGGACATGTTGGTAAAGCCCATACGGTAACTGGCCATTCCTGAATTGTTGGAGATGGCCACTGAATTGGTAGTGGTAATGCCCGTATTGACAAAGTTCCGCACATTGTTGGGATTGGAGACCACAGGGATGGGCAGGCGTTCCCCGGTGATGGAATCTACCGGTGAGCCCCACTGGACCGCCCAATAGCCCCGGTCACATTCGATCCCGGCCCCGGCTCCCACATCCGGTTTTATTTCCGGCAGGATGGAATCGCTACCCACCGCTTCCGGAGTGTAAGGGAAATAACCCGTGGAAAACCTGGAATGCACATCCAGGAAGCGCACCGGTATATCAAAGACAGTGTTGGAAGAAATAGAGACCTGCAACCCACTCTTCTGAGCGGCTTTTTTGGTGGTAATCAGCACCACCCCGTTCCCGGCCCGGGTACCGTACAGTGCAGCTGCACTGGGCCCTTTCAGGATGGATACGTTTTCTATATCCTCCGGGTTGATATCCGAGATGGCATTCCCGTAATCCACCCGGTTGTCTTGTCCGAATTCCTGAATATTATTCAGGGTATTTGAGATGGGCACCCCATCCACCACAAACAGGGGCTGGTTATCGGAGTTTAGAGAAGTGGCACCCCGAATAACCATGCTCACCGAGGATCCGGTCCCCCCTGTGGAATTGATGGTAACACCTGCTACTTTGCCGGCCATGGAATTAAGGACATTCTCCTGTACCACCCGGGTCAGTTCCTCTCCCTTCACTTTTCCTACCGAATAGCCAAGAGACTTTTCCTCACGCTTGATCCCCAGTGCGGTCACCACAACCTCCTCCAGTTCCTGTAAACTTTCGGAAAGAGCAACATCGATGACCCGCTGGTTCCCTACATTGACCTCCCGGGTTTCATATCCGATATAAGAAAAGATAAGCACTGATTCGCCGGAGGGAATTTCGATCTCATAGTGCCCATCCGCATTGCTAACCGCGCCCTTCTGACTGCCCTTGACAATGATCGTCACTCCGGGCAGGGCCATTCCATCCATTGCAGAGGTCACCCTGCCGCTTACGGTAATCTGTTGCAGCAGGTTCTCCCCATGGACCTCAGCCATTATCCGTACAGGGAACAACTGCCCCATGATCAGTTGAATGATCAACATCCACAGCTTCCAGTTCAGTTTCATTGTGTGTGATTTTGTTTCATGGTTTCGTTGAGACATTTTCAGAATACAAGTAACGAATCTCCAGGCAATTTTCCTATATTTGAAAAAGTTTATTAACCATTTTTGTTCCATTTCTCTATATATGCTGTCAAATAGGTTAGTATTTCATGTATCTAGGTGATAATTCCATCAGTGTAAACACCGCAATACCTATGCCGGGAAACAGGAAAAAAAATGGTTCAAACAGTATATTAAGTGATAGCAGGAATTCTGTTATAATATAAGGAGTGAGTGTTAAGATATGACAAGATTACAATCATGATTTTGCACTATCTTGCACTTGAAAGAATATTACTACGAACCTTTAAAATCTTTTAAAAATGAAAAAAGCATTTTTTAGTATCATGAGCATGGCCCTGATCGCTACTCTGGGTCTGTTTGTCACCTCCTGTGAGGATCCGGTTCCGGCCCCCACTGTAGATATTTCCTATATTGTGGACGGCTATGATGTGGACTTCACAGCCACGGTGACCGATGCAAGCACTTTTGCCTGGACGTTCGGGGACGGACTCGCCAGCACTGAGCAGAATCCCTCCCATACCTATGCAGGGGCAGGCACTTACACCGTCACCTGTACGGTCACCGGGGAAGGCGGTACCGAGTCTGCCACCGTGGATATCACCATTGATGCAGCTCCCGTTACTCTCGTTATCGAGGCCAGCGTAGACGGTTATGATGTGACTTTTACAGCCACCGCTGAAGGTGCGGAGAGTTTTGCCTGGGATTTCGGGGACAGTGAGACCAGCTCCGAACAGAATCCCGTGCATACCTATGTACAGTCCGGAACCTACACAGTCTCCTGCACCGCTTCCAGTGCAGATGCTTCTGACACCCAATCGACCGACGTGACTATCGAACCTTCTCCTTCGGAAATGCTTACCGGTGGACCGGCCATGGCCGATGGCAAGACCTGGGTCATGGATCCCCTGTCCCAGATTGGTATCTTCCATACGGACGAGGACATGACATTGCAGGAATACCTTCCTGCCGGGATAATCGGATTGCTTGGTGCTCCCGAAGAATACGAAGATGAGTTTACATTCAAGCATGACGGAACCTACAGTCATGACGTGAAGAATGACAGTGTGATCGCCAATACCATTTTTGCCATGCTTAATGGACTGGAATTCAAAGCTCTGGGTGACGACGCCGTAGTCCTTGCACCATTTACCCCCGTGGCAGCCACTTTCACTTTCGACCCGGAACTGGATATGACCCTGGAAGTAGTTCCTGATGAGGATGTGGAAGAGAGCGTGGAAACTACATGGACCGGACACAACGGAGTACTGGAGATCTTAGACGGCGAATTTGCAGGAGTACTGGATGGCACCAGGAAATACCTCGTATATGAGATTTCCGCAGATAAAATGGTACTGGGTATCTTCATTTCGGCCGTGACCGAAGGGTCCAAGCTGGGAATGCCCTCACATATTCTGGAAATTACTTTTGTACCCAAAGCAAGCGAATAAACAGCGCGAGTCCTGCACCCCGGGACATGGGTGCCGGAAATCTCTTTGAACAAAGTTACAGGCTGGCCTCTTACAGGGGCCAGCCTTAAATAGTATTAAAAACAAGCGTTTAATTCAGATTGCCGATGAAAAAAATTACAGAACCTGTGATCATCAGCCTTTTTTTAGGAATTCTTATGACTGCTTTTAGCTACGCCTGTACTGAGAAACAAGAGAAGTCTGAACCTGCAAACTGGGCAGAGAGGCTGGGATTCCCCAAAGGGAAAAAAGTGATCATATTACATGCCGATGATGCGGGAATGTGCGATGAGGCCAATGCAGCCATCACCCAAATGCTTAATAATGATAATATACAGTCCACCGCAGTGATGGTCCCCTGTCCCAGTGCCGATGCGATGATCGCATGGGCCCTTGAGAATCCGGGTGAGGATGTGGGATTGCACCTTACCCTGACCAGCGAATGGAATACCCACAGGTGGGGTCCCGTATCTGATCCCGATCTGGTACCCGGACTAATCGATCCGGAAGGGATGATGTGGCGGGATGTGCCCGATGTACTTCAACACTCCAGCGCTGAAGAGATAGAAACCGAGATCAGGGCCCAGATCGAAAGATCCCTTTCGCTGGGCTACCATCCCGACCATATCGATTCCCATATGGGCACCCTTTTCAGTCACACCAACTACCTGAAGGCATTCTTCAAGGTGGCAGAGGAGTATGGCATACCGGCCAATATCCCTGATCTATCGGATACTGCAATGGTGGATATGCTGAAAATGGCGGGATATCCCATCGATGAAGCCTATATAGAACTGTCGGGAAAGTATAGCCTGCCTAAACTCGACTATATCACCTGGGCCCCTGAAGGTAAGGACTATGGAGATAAGATAGAGAAATTCAAGGCCCTTGTCAGATCATTCTCGCCGGGACTGATTGAGATAGTGTTTCACCCCTCGGTGGAGTCTGAGAATCTGAAGGGAATTACGAATTCATGGCAGCAACGCGTCTGGGAATATGAGATGTTCGGGGACCAGGAGCTTATTGATTTCTTCAGGGAAGAAGGTATCATCTTTACCAACTGGAAAGAGGTAATGGAGAGATTTAATGCCGATAAAGAATAAGATGAGTCTCAAAACCCTTGTATTTTCTCTTTTACTTTTGCAGGCACTTTCCCAGGTTCATGCACAACACGAAAAGGTAGAGTACAGGCCCTATGAGGCACCCCGGGGATACCGGAATGAAACATTTCTGAAAGCGGCACATGCACTGGGTTTTCTCAAACTGGTTGACAGGGAACCTTCCGTACCTGCTCAGGTCGAAGTCTGGAAGGACAGGGTGTACAAGCAGGTGGATACCACCAGCCTGATGCTGGATGTCTACAGCTTAAAAGAGCTGGAAAAGCCGGCACCGGTCCTGATCTTTATACACGGAGGTACCTGGCGGTCGGGGAAACGCTCCGATTACCTGCCCTATCTGATCGATTTTGCCCTGAAAGGTTATGTCACGGCCACGGTCTCCTACAGCTTATCCGGAGTTGCAAAATTCCCTTCCGCTGTTGAAGATGTAAAATGTGCCATTCACTGGATCAGGGAACATGCAGAAGAGTTTGGAATCGATCCGGAGAAGGTGGCCCTGATCGGTGGATCGGCCGGTGGGCACCTGGCCATGATGGCAGCCTATTCCGGTTCCGGGGAGTTCACCCGGGAATGCACTCCGGGAGAACACAGCAGTCAGGTCCGGGCTGTGGTAAATCTTTACGGCCCATCCGATCTCACCACGGAAATAGCACAAAATCATAGCGGAGTGATACAATTCCTGGGAAAAGAATACCGGGAAGCTCCCGGTCTGTACACCCTGGCCTCCCCACATACCCATATCTCAAAAGATGATCCTCCCACCCTGATCTTCCATGGAACCATCGATGATGTGGTCCCGGTAAGTCAGTCCGATTCGCTGCAACAGTGGCTGACCGGGGCAGGTGTGCCCAATGAATATCACAGGCTGAAGGGATGGCCGCATACCATGGACCTCTCAACAAAGGTGAATGCCTACTGTCAGTACTATATGGATGTTTTTTTTAAGCGCTGGTTGTTCTGAAGAAAGGCTTACTCCCTATCATTCCTGTTTTCCGCTCTTAAAGAGCCACAAGCGTATCCATCATCCTGCGGATCATCTCATTCGTATAGGGACCCATATGAGGGCCAAACCATGACATAAGCCTTGATTCATACGCATCCAGGTGATAATATTTTCCAGGAATAACATAACCTGTATAAGCTCCATTGAAACTGGTCACCATGGCCCGGTACCCTTCCTTATGCATGGCATTCTTATGGACCAGTGCCAGCTCTCCGCTGAAATCACAGGGAGTACTTGCCCATACCAGGTCTCCTATCCTGACTGCCTGCAGGTATACATCACCCATGGGAGGAAAGAGCTTTCTTCCCAGAGAGGGCCTGAGGCCTAAGCGGTCGCTTACCCGGATATGCATTGGGGGAAGCTCCAGCTCCAGGCTTACATATGAAAAGCCGATGCTGTCCCATGCCAGGATCTGGCCCGCATGATCCAGGCTACTGTCGGCCAGGGTCTCTCCCAGGAATCGGGCCCTTTCAAAGCCTTCTCCCTCTGTTTCCGGGCCATGGCTTCCCATACTCCCAGCAAAAAAGAGGGCCAGATCAAATCCTCCTCTTTCCATCTTCCGCTGCCAGTATCCCGGGTAATCGCCGCTTAGCAGCATATTATCCCCACCCAGGGTGGTGGCATGAGCGCTGAAGGATCCCAGGATGGCCCTTTGGCCCGAATCCTGCTCTGCCACCAGAAAGACAAATTCGCTCTCCTCCTGTCCCTTCTCCCCCACCAGGCGGTTCCTCACCAATTGTGGGGCAAAAAAGCTACCCGTACCGATACTGCCCGGCTTCAGGTCTTCCACTGCCGCCACAATGGCTGCAACATACCGGCCGGTGAGCCACTCCACCACTCCGGGATTTGGGTCTCCTGCAAATTGCCTGCCTACAAATCCTTCCGACCAGGCTCCCAATCCCGAATGGGTATGGGTCGCAGAGAAAAACAGCTGATCCCGACCGATCCCCAGTTGCCTGTTCACCTCCTCTGCTACACCTGCACTGACTCCGGGGGGAACGATCAGAATATCGGCGGCCACCAGTACCAGCAAGTGCTCCTTTACCCGCATGGCGGCTGCCTTCACAAAAAGGGAATCGTGCACGCCCTGGGCCGGGGCACCTTCCCGGTCGCCATATCCGGCCAGCGGAACCACTCTGAAAATCCCCGCACGTGGGTCCTCTGTCTCCCCACCGGTTTCAGGGATAATAGGCACCTTCCCGAAACCCACCTCCGGAGCTCCCCTTTGCAGAGTCAGCAGATTCGCAGCTGAATCCAGTCTGCTTCGGGTTTGACTGTAATACTCCGCTTCAAAATAGGGGGTGTTATCCACCTTCTGCAGAGCCCAGATCAGCAGGATCACGACCAGGGCCACCAGGGGGCCAAGGATCTTTAATATGATTCTGATAAGTTTCATCCTTACTATGTTTGCTTTAATTTACAACAAATCGTTGGGGTAGGTGAGCCCCCACGGCGCACGGATCTGATCCATGATCCGCATGATCTGCAGCGACTCCTCCAGGGGCATGCGGGGAGACTCTTTTAATCCCTCCCTGAGGCAGCGCATCACCTCTTCGGCCTCAAAGGTCAGTCCCCCGCCGGTGGATGGATCCTCAAACACTTCTACTTCGCCGCCATCCCTGAAAAGGGTGGCTTTGACAGGAACGGTGAAGGTCTCATGCAACTTCACATACCCTTCCGTCCCGAATACCCAGGCATCGTTAATGCCCGGGGTTCGCAGTGCAAAGGAAAGCTCGGCAATCTCGCCCCGGTCATACTGCATCAGGGCCGCACCCTGTTCATCTGATCCCAGTTCGCCCAGATACCCGTATCCCACCACATCCACCGGGGGCCTTTCCATGACAGCAGAGACCAGCGAGATCCCATAGATCCCCAGGTCCAGCAAGCTGCCACCGCCCAGCTCCGGATTTAAATGCCTCTGATCCGGCGTGTAGGTATTGCGTTTGCAGAAGGAGGCCCTGAGCATCCGCACCTCCCCGATCTTTCCATCCCGGATCCACTCCAGGGCCTTCAGAACCACCGGAATATGTCTGATCACCATGGCCTCCATCAGGAACACATTCTCCTCCCGGGCCACCCGGATCATCTCCTCCGCCTCCCGCGCATTGATGGTAAGTGCCTTCTCACAGAGCACATTTTTGCCAGCCCGCATGCACATCACACTGTTCTCCAGGTGGAGGGTGTGTGGCGTTCCGATGTAGACCACATCCACCTCCGGATCCTCTGCCAGCCCCTCGTAGCTGCCATGGGCCCTCAAAATTCCATGTTCTTTAGCAAATGCGGAGGCAGTTTCAGGGTTCCGGGAAGCCACCGCAGCAATCTCCGCACCGGGGAGACTCTTCAATACCCGGGCAAAATCTCCGGCAATACGTCCGGTGCTCAATATGCCCCATCTGATCTTCTTATTCATTCTTCAGGTTTTTTTTTGACTTTATTGTAAATCCATTTATTACTGATACGAGTGATCCGGGTGGTGGAGAGCCGCTTGCTTTCCCGAAGGTCATCCGAACAGTATGCCAGCAGGAGACCTCTTTCTGTAAACGCAATCGCCGTGTAGCAATACCATCCTTCCGGATCTTCCTGAATATTCTTCACCCTTTCCCAGCTCCTGCCCTCATCCTTTGAGATGGCCATGGTCAGGGGGGTTCGGTTCTGACGCAGGCCCTCCTTTTTGCTGAGATTGTTGTTCCAGACGGCCAGCAGGTCGCCGGTGGAAGGGATACGCTCCACGGAGGCCGGAGAAAGGGGCGAACTGATCCGGGACGGCTGCAGGGACGACCAGGTTTGTCCCCCGTCTTCAGACCTGGACGTATACTGAACACCGGCATCGGTCCTGCAGAAAAGCAGGATACTCCCGTCTTTCAACTCCACCACACCAGGCTCCTGGGATATGACCTCTTCGGGATTTTCAGCTTCGGCCGACCGGTACCAGGACCTGCCCCGATCGTCTGAGTAAAAGCACTCAATCCTGGCTCTGCTCCGAAATTCCCGGTATTGCCCCCAGCTATGGTTGGCCACCGGCAACAGGATACGTCCGCTCTTCAGCTGCACAGCCCGATCGTTGTTCAGTACATAGTAAGCCTCATCCTGGATACACCGGATCGCCTCCCCCCACGATCCGGCCTCATCTGTAGAAATCCTCATATAGGGAATGCAGTCTGATGTGGAGTTTTTCCTCAGATAAAAAAGGGCAATATTCCCGTTGTCCAGTCTTAGCAGAGAAACCGACATAATATTCATCTCCCCTTCATTGGGCAGAACCATGTGTTGCTGCGAAAACCAGCTCCGGCCCTGATCCTTCGAATAGCACCCCGCCAGGTGTGCCCTGGAGTGATCCCCTCCTCCACCGGTGAAACGGGTATAGACAAAAAGCCATCTCCCATCCTTCAGCTGAATAAAATCCCCTTCACTGTTCCTGGGATTCTCCGGCCCCGGCCTGAGTTGAAGGACCGTCTCCACATCCTGGTCAGATCTGCTCCTCCGGGTGCTGTAGCAGCCAGCCAAAAGGATTAACACGGGTATGAAAACGAATATTCTCATTCTGAAATTTCATTTAATTAGCTCAGCCAAACATACACCAGAATGGTCACCACGGAAAGTACCACCAAATGCAATCTCCAGTCAGACCACCCTGCAAATGGTTCTATTCTTCCGCTCCAGTTAATGGTGGTTTTCTCCAGTTTTGCAGCTTCGGTTTTCGGGGTGAATGCCGATACCCCAAACAGGATGGCGGTAATCAGCAGAGTGGCCCACAGTCCGCGATAACCAAAGTTAAGGGTTAGTTTGTAATGGAGGAAGGGAAAGATCCGCTCTCCGGCCTCCGGTCCCATAAACTGGTCTGCGGTAAAGACAGATGCCAGGATCAGTCCTGCAAACACCGAAACCACCGCCCCTTTCAGGCTTACCCTTTTACTGATGATCCCGAAGAAAATGGCCGGAAATACAGGCAATATCAGGTAAGCTGTAATGGTCTGCAGGTACTTGTAGATCCCCTCTTCGCTCTGATAGACCAGCCAGGCCGCACCGATGCCCAGCAGGGTGACCACCAGGATCACCAGCCGGCCGGCAGACACCTGCCGCTTCTCGGTAATCTGAGGCAGTGCCTTCACCACGAAATCGCGCACCACCAGGGTGGAGACCGAATTGAGCACGGCAATCAGTGAGGTGATCAGGGCCGCCAGCAGGGAGGCCAGTACCAGTCCACGCAATCCCGAAGGCAACAAGTTATTGAGCAATACGATAAAGGTCTGCTTACTCTCCCCCTCCTCCATTCCGGGATAGAGGGCAAAGGCGATCACCCCCGGAAGGGCAAATATAAAGACCGGAAGCAGCTTCAACAGGGTGGCAAACATGGCCCCCCAACGGGCCTGTTTCAAATTGGGAGCGGCCAGCACCCGCTGCACATTCACCTGGTCCATTCCCCAGTAAAATATCCCTGCATAAAAGGCGGTGGCAAAGATCCCCCAGAAGGGGTAGACCGGATCGTCATAAGGAGCGGCAATATGCATGGCATCCGGAACCCGCTCCATCAGTCCGCTCCATCCCCCTACCTTCTCCAGTCCGATAATCACCATAATGGAGGCACCGATGATCATAATGGCTGCCTGGATGGTATCGGTGTAGGCCACTGCTGTAAATCCTCCTATCATGGTAAAAACGGCAACAATGATGCCGGTAAGGACCACCGTATTCATAATGCCCCAGCCCATAAGGCTGTTAAGCACCAGGGCCCCGGCAAAGAGGGTAAAGGCAAGTTTGGTCATTATGCTGATAATCAGCATCAGTCCCGAAAAGAAAGAGCGTGCATGCCGGTCGTAACGCAGCTCCAGAAACTCCGGAATGGTGAATATCTTGTTTTTCAGATAATAGGGAAACAGGATGGCACTGGCAAAACCGAGGGTAATGGCAGTGGTAAGCTCCACCGAACCCGCAGAGAGGCCATAGCGGTATGAATCGCCGGAAAGCCCCACCAGGTGTTCCGCCCCGATATTGGTGGCAAACAGGGAAGCACCGATCACCGGCCAGAGGATCTTTCGCCCCCCCAGGAAAAAATTGGAACTGCTCTCGCCGGACCGGGTCCGCCAGGCCATGTAAAGCCCGGTTGCCAGGCTGGCTGTCAGCACGAAGATCCCTACGATCCAGTCCAGTGAGGTCAAAGAGAGGTCTATGTTCATAAACCCTCTTTCAGATTGTGTAACAACTCTTCCATGCGACTAATACTCTGTACCATAGCCCTGACTGTATGGTAGTTGATCTTCCAGGAGTGCCCCATATGGGTCCAGATGGGCTCCCCCTCCCGGGTCAGCAAGGGGTACCACTCCCCCACATCCCTGTTGATCACCTTGTGAAATACAAAACGGTGCACATTCTTATAGCTCTCCCAATATCTCTCCTTCCTGAACAGCAGGCAGGCATCAAGCAGGCCGATCATCACCTCGGCCTGCTGCCAGAATTCCTTCTCCAGGTCATATACACCACCCGAATGGGGCCCTTCCACAAAAACACCTCCAAATTTGGTGTCGATCCCGTAGTCTACCGTATGATCATAGATGGTCTGTAGTAAAGGCATGTACTTCAATACATCCTCATTCAGAATTATCAGTGCATGAACCAGCAACCAGGCAAACTCGGCATTATGTCCAAAGCAGGTATTATCGCCAGGATTGCTTTTGGCCCCTTCGACCGAAAACCGGTCCCAGCCCCAGACAATATCAAACTTAATCTGCGGGGCCACCTGCCAGTCCGCCGTAAACTGCGGAATCCCTGTCAAATATTCCGGATGCAGTACTTTATAAACCAGAATCTCAATAAGCTCCATCAGTTTTGTTCGATGCAGCTCCTTACCCGAACACTCATAGAGGGTGGTAAAAGCCTCCATCAAATGCATATGCACATCCAGGGTCTTGCGGTCGCCTCCCTGACTACCGGGTCCGGCCAGTTGCCACTCCCGGTCAAACATTTCGAAGTAGCCTCCATAAAGGCCATCGGCGCAATGCTCCTGTACCAGATCAAAGCATTTCTCTGCATATTCGATCCCCCTGGAATCGCCCGTGGCCAGGGTATACTCACTAAGGCTGTAGATAGCAAAGCTGTGACCATACATGATCTTCTGGTCCATCTTCACCTTCCCCTTCCGGTCTACCATCCAGAAGAACCCACCATGCACCTGGTCCCACATCTTCTCCAGGAGGAAATTGACCCCGTGCAGAGCCATCTCCGCCAGTTTTCCCTCTCCGTAACCGGCACGGTGGGCCGAGGAAAGGGTATAGAGAGAGCGTGACTGGGCGATCAGGGACTTCTCATCCTCCCCCGTATCGTCCCCCTGTTCATCAAAATGGGTGATATAACCGCCATTTTCCATGTCCATTATGCGGGTGGTCCAAAAGGGCAATAGTTCCTTGGTCAGGTGGTTCTTTGCCTCGTTCAGGCAGGCCTGGAGTGCTTCGGGTTTCATAGTCCGTGAAAATAATGAATCAAACTGACCCGGCCTTAAACAAGAGCATATGTTTTAATTTAAACGGGCAAGATATTTTCAGCATGGGTGAAGATTCTGGTTGCAGGCTTCGGCCAAAGCCATTTAATTTGAGAACTTTACCGAAAATGTCGATATAATGTGTAGAATTTTGACTTTTATAAGCGCCGGACTGCTGCTCGCTACCACACTTCCGCTTCATTCCCAGACACTACCCGACTATAAGAACCCTGCCAAAGAGACCGAACTCCGTGTGGAGGACCTGCTTGCACGGATGACCCTGGAGGAAAAGGTGGACCTGGTGGGGGGCAACGATTTTAAATCCATGGTCAACCATCGGCTGGGCATCCCGGAAATGATCATGACCGACGGACCTCTGGGTCCCAACACCAAGGGGCACTCCACCAATTACTCGTCTATGATCAACCTGGCTGCCACCTTCAACCCGGAACTGATGTTTATCATTGCCCAGCAGATGGGCGAGGAGACCCGGGTAATGGGGCGAAACGTGCTTCTGGGTCCCAATATCAATATTGCGCGGGTCCCCCACGGGGGAAGGACCTTCGAAGGGTTTGGGGAGGACCCCTATCTGGTCTCCCGCATGGTGGTACCATACATAAAAGGGGTGCAGAGCAGAAGGGTGATCACCTGTACCAAACATTATGTGGCTAATAACCAGGAGTGGAACCGCTTCGACGTGAGTGCGGAAATGGACGAACGGACCCTCCGGGAGATCTACCTTCCTGCTTTTAAGGCGGCCGTACAGGAAGGGAATACCTGGAGTATTATGGCAGCCTACAACCGGTTCCGGGGGATCTACGCCTGTGAGAACCGCTACCTGCTCAACGATATTCTGAAAGAGGAGTGGGGATTTACCGGCATGGCCGTATCGGATTGGGGAGGGGCCCGATCCACTGTTCCCATGGCCAATTCGGGACTGGACCTGGAGATGCCCACCGGGAAATACTATGGAGATAAACTACTGAATGCCATGAAAAAAGGCGAGGTTTCCCAAACCACCCTGGATGACAAAGTAAGACGGATCCTCAGGGTGATGTTTACGGCCGGACTGTTCGATGAATCCATCGACAGTTACGGGGGGCACTCGGATATGGAGCACCGCCGACTGTTTGCCCGGTGGGCGGCCGACCAGAGCATTGTTCTGCTGAAAAACGAAGACAATTTCCTCCCACTGGATAAAAAGGAGACCGGATCCATAGCGGTAATCGGTCCCAACGGGGATGAAGCCCGCATGGAAGGGGGCGGAAGCGGTGGTCTTAGCGGAAACTATGGTGTCTCTCCCTTTGAAGGGATCACAAAGCGGATGGGGGATAGCATTCCTGTACGATTTGCCCGGGGCATCCCGGCGCGCCCGCTGGAACTGCCCATTGCCGGACCGGAATTTTACCATCTGGAGGATGGCACTCCGGGAGTAAAAGTGGAGTTCTTCAACAACAAGGAGCAGGAGGGGGATCCGGTGCATACCCGCATCGACAGGGATATCAACTTTAACTGGGAGTCGGCCTCCCCCGAACCGGGACTTGTAAATCCGGATAAATGGTCGGCCCGCTTTACCGGGAAATTCAGCTCACCCGGTGAGGGCTGGTACGAGATCGGACTAAAGGCCGATAACGGGATCCGTATGTATCTGGATGGGAAAAAGATCCTCGACTCCTGGATTGATGGCAGTCCCGGCAAGTTTAAAATTGCCCGGTACCGGTTCGAAGAAGGACGGGAGTATGACCTGCAGGTCGACTTCTACGAAAACATCGGCACCTGCCGGCTAAGGCTGGGCTTTGCGCCGTATGAGCCTGGTGATATGATGGAACAGGCAGTGGAACTTGCTGCCACCTCCGATCTGGTAGTGTTGACCATGGGACTGGACAAGGAGCTGGAAGGGGAAGCGGTGGACCGCGCCAGGCTGACCCTGGATGATGACCAGCTGGAACTGATCGACCGGATTTTTGAAGTAAATCCCAAGGTAGTAATGGTCCTGAACAACGCCACCCCCATCCTGATGGACGGATGGCTGGAGAAAATCCCGGCAGTGATCGAAGCCTTCTATCCGGGACAGGAAGGGGGAACCGCGCTGGCATCCATCCTTTTCGGGGATATCTCTCCATCGGGCCGGCTTCCCATTACCTTCCCTGCAAAGTGGAAAGATTCCCCGGTGGCCGATAGCTACCCGGGAGAGAAAGAGCTAGCCTGGTACAACGAAGGCATTTTTGTGGGGTACCGGCATTATGACCGGGCCAACATCGAACCACTCTTTCCCTTTGGCTACGGACTCTCGTACACCACCTTCGAATACGGAGAACTGGAGCTTAGTGAACAAAAGATCGGACAGAACGATACCCTGCAGCTCAGCCTCACCATTACCAATACCGGATCCATGGCCGCTGACGAGGTGGTCCAGTTATATATCCGTGACAAGCAGGCAAGCGTGGAGAGGGAGGACAAGGCACTGAAGGGATTCGCCAGGATCACCCTGAAACCGGGTGAGAGCCGGAAAGTATCTTTTTCCATTGACGGAAGTGATCTGGCTTATTATGATATGAAAAGCGCTAACTGGGTGGTGGAACCGGGAAGCTTCGAGGTCCTGGTGGGCAGCTCCTCCCGGCATATCCACTCTAGTGTAAAATTCAAAGTTAAATAGAACGTAGCATGTTCACCGGATCGGTCAAATACAGGGCGCTGCTGCCGGGACTGGCATTCCTGCTGGGACTGGCGCATGCAGTTTTGGGACAGGATCAGGAACCTGTTGAGCAGATCCTTCAGGAGTTTCATCATGCAGAATCAGGAAAGGTTCTGGTGGCAGCCCACCGCGCCATGCATAACAGCGGTGTCCCCGAAAACTCACTTGCTGCTATCCGGTGTGCCATTGAGGCGGGAGTGGATATTGTGGAGCTGGATGTGCGCCTTACCCGCGACGGGATTCCTGTACTGATGCACGACGAGACCATCGACCGCACCACCGGCGGCCACGGGAAGGTATCCGATCTTAGCCTGGCAGAGCTGAGAGAATTCCCGCTTAAGGGAAGGGAAAACAGGTCCATAAGGGAACCTGCCCCTACCCTGAGAGAGGCTCTGGAGCTGGCCCGGGGAAAGATCATGGTGGATATCGACCTGAAAACGGATCAGGTCGTACCGGTGCTAAACACGGTGATTGAGAGCGGAACAGGGCGACAGGTTTTCTATTTCGACAACAACTATGCTTTGCTGGAACAGATCCGGTCACTGGATAGCAGCGCCATGCTGATGCCCCGTGCCTATCACCCGGAAATGGCCGATTCGGCTCTGAACTTATTTGCCCCCCAGGCGATGCATATTGATCACTCGTTTTATACAGAAGAGCTTACCCTGTACATACAAAACAGGGGTGCAAGGGTCTGGATCAATGCCCTGGGGATCCCTGACCTCAGGATCCGATGTGGAAATACAAGGGTGGTGAAAAAGAAACTACTTAAGTACGGAGCCACTATCCTGCAAACTGATGAACCGGAAAAACTATTAACTTACCTCAGAGAAGAGGGCCTTCATGATTGAACTTATGCACCATGAAAACTTCATTCCACAGTACGCTTATTTTGGGGGTTGTCACCGCCTTCTTGTTTACCGCTTGCGATCTCAAAGAAGATCCTGCCGCCAATATCTCTTACGTGGACCCACATATCGGAGGGGTCGGGCATCTGCTGCAACCCACCCGTCCCACCGTGCAGCTGCCCAACCAGATGGTGCGCATGTACCCGGTAAGTGACGATTACCTGAATGACCAGATCAGCTTTTTTCCACTTACCATCCTGTCACACCGGCACGGTGAACTATTTGGCATCATGCCCTGTGCCTGTACTGGTCATGATTCGTTATGGCAACAGAAGCAGACCTATGACCATGATCTGGAAACCGTAAAACCCCACTACTATTCCACATATTTTACTGATAGTGGAATAGGGACAGAATATACACCTGGCCGTAAATCGGGCTATTTTAGATTCACTTTCCCGAAAGATGGGCACAAACTGGTAGAACTAAAGATCATCCAGGGCGGAAGCTGGCAGTTGGGTGCAGGGAATTCCATATCCGGAGAAGAGGTTTTTCATGGAATGAAGGCATACGTTTATGGTGAATTCGATCTGCCGGGCGCTGCCACACTGGACCAGATGATCCCGGATAAACCTGTCGCCCTGTTTGAGTTTCCGGAGGAGGAGGAGTTTGTGGATTTTAAATACGGCATCTCTTATTTAAGCCCGGAGCAGGCCAAAAGCAACCTGGAAAATGAAATTCCAGGGTGGGACTTTGAATCCCTGAAGAAGCGGGGGAAAGAAAGGTGGACGGAAAAAATGGATCAAATCCGGGTGAAGGGGGGCAGCGAAGCCGACCGAAGGACCTTCTACACCGCCCTCTACCGTTGTTATGAACGAATGGTAAACATTTCCGAGGAAGGAAGGTATTACAGTGCCTATGACCACCAGGTGCACGAAAGTGACCGGGATTTCTATGTGGACGACTGGGTCTGGGACACCTATCTTGCCCAGCACCCGCTGCGTATGCTGCTTGATCCTGAAGCAGAAACGGATATGCTGCAATCCTATGTGAACATGTATGAGCAGAGCGGCTGGATGCCCCAGTTCCCCCTGCTCTTCGGGGACAACCCGGCCATGCATGGCTTCCACTCCTCCATTGTTTTCCTGGATGCCTGGAGAAAGGGGATCCGCGATTTCAATGTGGAAAAGGCCTACGAGGGAATGAAAAAAAATGCAGCTGAGGCCACCATGCTCCCCTGGCGCAACGGACCCGCCACAGAACTTGACCATTTTTACAGGACAAAAGGCTACTATCCGGCACTGGCCCCGGGAGAGCAGGAGACTGTGGAAGAGGTTCACGGATTTGAAAAGCGACAGAGTGTGGCCATTACCATGGCTCACAGCTATGACGACTGGGCTCTGGCCGAAATGGCCGGAGAATTTGGTCATGGCGCGGACCGTGAATATTATATGGGGGAAGCGGCCAACTACCGCAAGCTCTACCGGCCCGATAAAAAACTGATGTGGCCTAAAAACGATATGGGGGAGTGGATCGAGATCGATCCCAAATTTGACGGGGGACCGGGAGGAAGGGATTATTACGATGAAAACAACGGATATACCTATGCCTGGCAGGCTCAGCATGATATTCACGGATTAATCGGCCTCATGGGCGGAAGAGAAGCTTTTACTGCCCACCTGGATCAGCTGTTCAGGGAAGACCTGGGCCGGAGGAAATGGCAGTTCTGGGCAAAGTTCCCCGATGCCACGGGCCTTGTGGGACAACATTCCATGGGCAATGAACCGGGTTTTCATATTCCCTATCTTTACAACTATGCCGGGGCGCCCTGGAAAACCCAGAAACGGATTCGTTTCTTGCTAAATGTGTGGTTCATGGACAATATCTTTGGAATACCGGGAGATGAGGACGGAGGAGGCATGAGCGCATTTGTGGTGTTTTCATCCATGGGTTTTTACCCGGTCACGCCGGGACTCCCGGTCTATAACATAGGGAGTCCCCTGTTTGAAGAGGTCTCTATCGATCTCCATAACGGCAACACCTTTACCATTGTGGCCAGGGGCTGTTCCGGGGTGAACAAATACATCCAGTCGGCCCGCATAAATGGCGAAGTCCTGGACAGGCCCTGGTTTACCCACGAGGAGATCCTGAAGGGCAGCACCCTTGAACTGGAGATGGGTCCCTATCCTAATAAAGAGTGGGGAAAAGCCCCTGAAGCGGCTCCCCCGTCAAAGATCGATCCCCCGTCAAAAATCGATCCCCCGTCAAAGATTGAATAAAACGATTATCACTGTTTAAAGAAAGAACATGATGCATCTCCCCAGAATTTTTCTCCCACCGGCGCTGATTATTTTCATCGGGCTTTTCACCATTTCCTGCAAAATCTCCCGGGAACCGGTGGATTATGTGGACCCCTTTATCGGAACAGATTTTTTCGGGCATATGTTTCCCGGTCCGGGATTGCCTTTCGGCATGGTACAACTCAGTCCGGATGTATATACCAGGGGATGGACCTATGCATCGGGCTACCAGTGGGCGGACCGCTCCATTATGGGTTTCAGCCACACCCACTACAGCGGGGTCGGGATGACTGCCAAAGGCGATCTGCTGATCATGCCCACGGTGGGACAGGAACTACAGCTAAATCCGGGCAGCAGGGAGAATCCGGATGAAGGCTACCGTTCCAGGTTTGAGCATAGCGATGAAACAGCCTCTCCCGGCTATTACGCTGTGTATCTGAAAGATTATGAAGTAAAAGCGGAGCTGACCGTGACGAAAAGAGCGGGAATGCACAGGTATACCTTCCCTGAATCGGAAAACGCCCACATACTCATTGACCTGGGTCACATCCTTGGGGATCGTCCTCCGGGGGACTCCCACATTGAGTTTGTCAACAACTCCTCCCTGGAAGGATACAAGCGTTCCCAGGAGGCCATTGTTTATTTTGTGGCGGAGTTCAGCAAACCCTTTGCAGCTTACGGAACATGGGACGGGAATTACGTGGCACCAGAGTCAGGCGAGGGCAAATTCCCCTATAAATCGGCCGAGACGGGAAACAATATCGGTGCTTTTGTGAATTATACCACTCTTTCGGATGAGCAAATCCTGGTAAAAGTAGGCCTTTCCTATGTGAGTGTGGAAGGAGCACGCAACAACCTTCTCGCCGAAATACCGGAATGGGACTTTGACCGGGTAAGGAAAGATGCCGGGAAGCTATGGAACACGGAGCTGAAAAACATTGGCATCAAGGGAGGCACAGAGGATCAGAAACAAATATTCTATACTGCACTCTATCACTCCCTGCTGGCCCAGGATATATCGTCCGATGTGGATGGAAGGTATATGGGTATGGACGGGGAGATCCACCTGGCAGCGGATCATGATTTCTTCCCCAGCTTTTTTTGCTGGGATACCTACCGCTCCCAGCACCCGCTCATGACGCTAATTGAGCCCGAGCATGTCAATGCCATGATCAAATCGATCGCATCCAAAACAAAGCACTACGGGTGGCTCCCTGCACAACATCACCGGAACGTATTCGGACAGGGCATGGCGGGAGACCACCTGGTTCCTGTGGTGGTGGATGCGTATATGAAGGGCTTCAGGGATTACGACGTGGATTTCATCTATGAGGCCATGCGAAAAAAAGCCACCCAGGCCCCTCCCTCCCCCCTTCCGGAATCGGCTGGCAGATCCGGATTGAAGTATTATATGGAGCTGGGTTACACCCCTGTGGATGAGGTCACCGAATCGGTAGCCAACACCCTGGAGCTGGCCTATAACGACTGGTGCATTGCACAGATGGCCAAAGATCTGGGCCGGGAAGATGATTATAAGCTGTTCATGCAGAGGGCCGGGAACTATGAAAACCTTTTTGATCCCGGAACCCGTTTCATGCGCCCCAGGAACCGGGATGGTTCCTGGCTGAAGTCCTGTGAAGGCTCCGAGGTGGAGATTATAAACAGGGGGGAACACTCCTACTATGGCTGTTTCGATCCCCTGCTGGTGGGCAGAAGGCCCATGCGGAATTATACAGAATCCAATGCATGGCAGTACATCTGGTCGGTACAGCATGATGTGAATGGACTGGTGGACCTGTTCGGCAACCGGGAAGCATTTGCTGCAAAGCTCGATACCTTCTTTAGCATGAGTCCGGTAATCAGCGGACCAAAATATGTGGGTGTGGCGGGAACCATCGGACAATATGTACACGGGAACCAGCCGTCCCACCATGTGGCCTACCTGTACAACTATGCAGGAATGCCCTGGAAAACCCAGGAGAAAGTTCGGCAGGTAATGGAGCTGTACAGAACCGGCCCCGGCGGACTTTGCGGAAATGAAGACATGGGCTCCCTGTCATCCTGGTACGTGCTGAGTGCCATGGGAATCTACCCGGTCACCCCGGGACAGGGCATCTACCTGATCGGAACACCCTTGTTCGAAGAAGCAAGCATCAGCCTGGGCAATCCCTATCCCGGGAAAAAATTCACCATCAGGGCCAGGGGGGTATCTCCAGAGAATATGTATATTCAAGGGGCCATACTTAACGGTGAATCCATGGACAGATGCTGGCTCACGCACCAGGAAATTACCCGTGGAGGAACACTCGTGTTTGAAATGGGCCCTGAACCAAATCCGGAATGGGGAAGCGATCCGGCTGAACTTCCACCTTCCATGACACGTTAATATATCATGCAAATTTTATTAAATACTGTAAGTGTATGATCCTGTCATCTTATATTTTTACATTCTGAAAAACCGTGCCCATGAAAACTACTCATTTCCATAGCAATTCCAGGTTATTCCTGGCAGCTCTTATAAGCACAGCGCTGATCGCATTGTATTCATGCGTTTCAGTGCCTGTTCAGGAACCGGTTTCCCCTGAAACCGCCCTTCAAAGCTACCTGGAAAACAACGATACAAGCTTTGCCTGGGAAGTCACAGGGTCCCGGGATCTGGAAGGAATGACAAGCTACTCTCTGATCCTTACTTCCCAGCAATGGCGCGAGCATACCTGGAAACACTCACTGACCATTCTTGCTCCTGCCCGGATGGACCATGACGGTGCGCTGCTTTTTATCACCGGTGGAAGCCTGGAGAATGGCCAGCCATCGGTACCCGGAAGTGACGATGGTTTTATACAGGCCATGGCCCAGGTGGCCCATAAAAACAATGCCATGGTGGCTGTTATCAAGCAGATCCCCAATCAGCCGCTTTACGATGGCCTGGTGGAGGATGAGTTGATTTCCTATACACTGCACAATTACAAAAATGATGGGGATTTCACCTGGCCACTCCTTTTTCCCATGGTAAAAAGCGCAGTGAAGGCCATGGATGCCATACAGGAATTCTCAAGCGAAAACCTTCAGCATGAGATTAGCAGGTTTGTGCTTACAGGTGCATCCAAAAGAGGATGGACCACCTGGCTTACCGGGGCCAGTGACAGCCGTGCAGAAGCCATAGCCCCAATAGTCATTGATGTTCTGAATATGCCGGTAAACCTGGATTATCAGGTGGAGGTGTGGGGCGACTACAGCATCCAGATCCAGGATTATGTGGATCTGGGAATCCCCCAGGACGTGCATTCGGACAAGGGGAATGACATTACCACCATGGTAGATCCCTATTCCTACCGGGAAAAGCTGACCATGCCTAAAATGATCTTTATCGGTACAAATGATGAATACTGGCCGGTGGATGCCATAAAGAACTACCTGGATGAGATTCCGGGAGAGAATTATATACATTATGTCCCCAATGCCGGTCACGACCTGGGAGACGGTGAGCAAGCCGCCCTCATGGCCTTAAGTGCCTTCTTTGGAAATACCCTGAGGAAGGAAAACTACCCGGCATGCAACTGGTTGTTAAGCGAAGATGAAGGCCATGTGACTCTCTCGGTGGAAACTACACCGGAAAAGCTTGCAGGGGCACTTCTGTGGAGCTCCGCTTCGGATGACCGGGACTTCCGGAATGAAACCTGGTCAGCTGTGAGAGTGGGTACAGGGGATAAGTCGGTAATTGAGCTCCGGGTGGATCTTCCTGAATCGGGTTACAAAGCCTTTTATCTTGATCTCAGGTATTCAGATCCCATGGGTGGTGAATACACCAAGAGTACCAGGATGTTTGTGGCCGATGCCGGCGGAGTCCTTTAATCTTTAAAACTACAATACGATGAATAAGAAAACGCTTAACCTGGCCAAAATTATGCCCGTACTAATGGCCTCACTATTGATGGGCTTCGCCGATGTGGTTGGTGTGGCAACCGGTTATATTAAAGAGGATTTCGGACTGAGGGATGACCTGGCTCAACTGATCCCCTTCATGGCGCTTGTCTGGTTTTTCCTGCTCTCCGTCCCCGCCGGGATCCTGCAGGATAAATACGGTAAAAGGAAGATGCTGAACATCGGCATGGCTTTGATGGGAGTGGGAATGATCGTCCCGTTTTTCCATTACTCCTTCCCGGTGATGCTTCTTGCCATGATCCTTATGGGGATCGGGAACACCATCATCCAGGTCTCCGCAAATCCCTTGCTGATGGATGTGGTACCCAAAGAAAGGTTCTCCAGCTTCATGAGCCTGTCCCAGTTTATCAAGGCCATCAGCTCGCTTCTCGGACCCATCATAGCCACCTTCGTTGCGCTGCAGTTCGGGGAGTGGAAACTGGTTTTTGCAATATATGCCATTACTTCATTTATTGCAGTGCTATGGCTCTATTTTACCCCGATCGAAGAATCAAAACCCAATGAGAAAGCAGCCACGTTCAAATCATGCTTCTCCCTGCTGAAAAACAGCTTTGTGCTCCTGATGGTCCTGGGAATCTTTTTCCTGGTGGGTGCCGATGTGGGGATGAATACCAACATTGCCAATTACCTGCAATCGAACCACGACTTGTCACTGGAGAAAGCTTCCCTGGGTATCAGTATATACTTTGCCGCTTTGATGATCAGCCGCTTCCTCGGAGCTGTCCTGCTGAACTGGATCGATGCCAGAAAATTTTTGTTCTGGTCAGCACTTCTGGCTCTGCTAAGCATGATTGCACTGATCATTGCCCCCTCCGTATGGTTTGCCAGGGTGGCCATCTTCATGGCCGGACTTGCCTCCGGAAACCTTTTCCCATTGATCTTTGCCATTACACTTGAAAAGTTACCTAAGCGGGCAAATGAGGTGTCCGGACTGATGATCATGGCCATCTCGGGAGGAGCAATCATTCCCCCCCTGATGGGAGTAATGAGTACCAACCTGGGCATGACAGCCAGTTTAATGGTTCTTGTGATCTGCATGGTCTATATGGTAGGAGTCAGTATATATGCAATGAAAAGAAACTAGGGATCTCATGGATTACCAGGGACGTTATGCCATTTTCGACACCACCCGGATCAATACCTATCCGGTCTCCCAAAGGGAGAACAAGGTGAAATTTGATGATCTGCTTGATCCGTGGCAGCTCAGCGGGATGACCTTTTCTCTTCCCGGGGCTGTGGAAGAACGAATTTCTCTGCTGGCAAAAGAGATCGTATCCACCCGGGAACAGAAGAAGCCCGTGCTTCTTTTTACAGGGGCACACCTGATCAAGAACGGATTCGGTAAACTGCTTGCCGACCTGGTTAAACGGGGACTGATAACCCTGGTTTCAGGCAACGGGGCCACTTCCATTCATGACTTTGAACTTGGATTGATCGGAGAGACCAGTGAGTATGTGCCCCAGGCACTGGAAAAGGGGCAATTCGGCATGGCCTATGAATTCAACTACATCAATGCTGCCCTGATTGTGGGGAACAGGTACAAGCTGGGCTACGGGGAATCCATTGGGAAAATGATTATTGATAAGTCTTTCCGCAAGGAGGTTGAAGGAGTGCTTGGTGCGAAGCAAACTAAGATCAGTTTCACCCATCCCGAAGTGTGTCTGCAGGCTGTTTGCTACGAACATAATGTACCCATGACCATACATGCCGGGATAGGTACCGATGTGCTGGATCAGCATGCCTGGTTTGACGGGGAAGCCAAAGGAGGCTGCTCCGGAAGGGATTTCCTGATCTATACCCGGGAGATCTCCAGGTTTACCCGGGGAGGAGTGGTCCTCAACATCGGGAGCGCGGTGACCGGACCTGAGGTCTTCCTCAAAGCTGCATCCATGGTGGGCAATACAGGGCAGGTTCCGGGCAGGATCATTACAGCTGATTTTGACCTGCGACCCTATAATCCCGACACATTTACGGATGAAAACGCAGTGGGCTATTACTACAGGGACCAGAAAAGCATTGTAACCAGGATACCCCAGGCCTACAAGGGGAAAGGTTTTTATATCGAAGGGAATCAAAAACAAACCTTCCCTTTATTGTATAAGAAAATCACAGAGCTGCTATGAAGAAGGACCGGATCAGAGAGATACTTGCGAAAATAGGCCGTGTAAGAATTGCCGTATACGGGGATTTCTGCCTGGATGCCTATTGGCTGATGGATCCGGAAGGTTCGGAAGTATCGGTTGAAACCGGCCTGAAAGCTGAATCGGTGGCCAGACATAGCTATTCACCGGGAGGTGCCGGGAATATTGTGGCCAACCTGGCAGCACTTAAGCCGGCCGGAATAAAGGTGATCGGGGTAAGTGGCAATGACATCCACGGCAGGGAACTCACCTCCCAGCTACAGGCCCTGGGTGCAGATACAGAAGCACTGATCATTCAGAATGAGGAATTCGACACCTATACCTATACCAAAAAGTATTACGGGGAGAAAGAGGATCCACGCATCGATTTTGGACTGAAGAACAGACGCAGTGCAAACACGGATCAGGCCCTGCTGGAACACCTTGAATCGGCCCTGGAAAATTACGATGCGCTGATATTCAACCAGCAGGTAAGCGGCAGCATTACACGTCACGAATTTATCGATGAGGTCAATCGTCTTTTTGAAAAATTCAACCATAAAATAGTGGTTCTTGATTCAAGACACTTTAACAGCAGCATAAGGAATACCTACCGGAAAGTGAATGAGATTGAACTGGCCATTCTGAGCGGCCGGGATGTAAGCCCCCGGGATGATGTTTCGCTGGCCGAGGTAAAGAAATACGGTCCCGGGGTCTACAGGCAATCTGAAAAACCGGTGATTGTTACCTGCGGGGAACGCGGAATGATCACCTTCGATAAAAATGGCATCCGGGAGATTCCGGGGGTCCACTTATCCGGAAAGCTGGATACGGTGGGTGCAGGGGATACCTCCATCAGCGGCCTCACCCTTTGCCTGGCAGCCGGCATAAGCCCTGCCGAATCGGCCGAATTTGCAAACCTGGCAGCAGCAGTTACTGTTCAGAAGCTGTTTACCACAGGCACTGCATCGGGCGAAGAGATCCTCAAATTAAACACAGAGGTCATCTACACCTACCGGCCCGAACTGGCGGCGGACAGTAGCCTGGCCACATTCATTCAGGATTCGGATCTGGAACAGACCGATGCTGAGATCCTGAACCGTACCGGTCATCTTAAACATGCCCTCTTCGATCATGACGGGACCATCAGTACCATCCGGCAGGGTTGGGAAGCAGTTATGGAACCGATGATGATCAAAGCGATCATGGGAGGAGATCCGGAGAAGGCCGACAGGCAGGTATACCGGAAGATCAGGGAACAGGTGCTTGAATTCATCGACCGTTCCACAGGCATACAGACCATCCTCCAGATGGAAGAACTGGTACATATGGTTGAAGCAGCCAATATGGTTCCCAAGGATCAGATCCTGGATAAATTCGGGTATAAAAAGATTTATAACGATGCACTTATGGAGATGGTGTCCGAAAGACTTGAAAAACTCGAAAACGGAACACTGGATGTGGATGATTTTACCATAAGCGGTTCCGTTGAATTCCTCAGAACCCTGAAATCAAGAGGTGTAACACTTTACCTTGCCAGTGGAACGGATCAGGAGGATGTGATCCACGAAGCCCGGGTCCTGGGATATGCAGATCTGTTTGACGGAGGGATCTACGGTTCAAAAAACGATATCAGGAAATACTCCAAGAAGATGGTTATTAACAGGATCATGGAGGAACACAAGCTGCAGGGGAAGGAAATGGCCGTATTCGGAGACGGACCGGTGGAAATCCGGGAGTGCAAAAACTCCCTTGGAATTGCCGTGGGAGTGGCCAGCGATGAAATCAAACGCTCCGGCCTGAACGAAGAGAAGCGATCCCGGCTGATCAGGGCAGGTGCCGATCTCATTATACCTGATTTCGGGAATAAAGAGAAGCTTCTGGACCTCCTGTTATAATATCAATAAGAATTGTAGTTTTGTGCTTCTAAAAAACAGAATAAAACTTTTTAATTATGGGATGGTATATTGCGGGAGGACTGGTGGTTTTATTAGTAGGCTACATCGCCTACAACTATAACAAAATGAAAAATGTGAAGGATGTCCCTCCAAGTAAAAAGATCAGGACGCTGAATAATAAGAACTATAAGACTGTGCTCAGGAAAGGGACGGTACTGGTTGATTTCTGGGCCCCATGGTGTGCTCCGTGTAAAATGATTGCTCCCACCCTGAACGAAATTGCAGAAGAAGAGAGTGATAAGGTCACCATTGCCAAGGTAAACGTGGACCAGAACAAAGCACTGGCGCAAAAATACCAGATCCGGAATATCCCCACTTTAATAGTTTTTAAAGAAGGGAAAGAACAAAAAAGGATCATGGGTGTAAAACCAAAGAAGGCCCTGCTGAAAGAGCTGGGTATATAATCAATCCGCAGAAAAAATAAGCAAAGCCGAAAAAATATGACAGAAAAAGACAGCCTGGATGAATTGACCGGACGAATTCCCGCCCTCGAATCTTGTAAAAAAGAGATCGGGGAAGCTGCTGTCCTAATCTCCGGGTGTTTTGAAAACGGTGGAAAGCTCCTGCTTTGCGGGAACGGAGGTAGCTGTGCGGATGCAGATCACATGGTGGGTGAGCTTATGAAGAGCTTTGAAAAAAAACGCTCCCTGCCGGAAGATCTCAAAAAACGTCTGCGCACTCTTGCGGGAGAAAGGGGAGCCTATCTTGCAGATCATTTACAGGAAGCATTTCCTGCCATATCACTTTGCGCACACAGCTCCCTGCTTACAGCCATTTCCAATGATATGGATGCAGACCTGGTATTTGCCCAGCAGGTGGCGGCTTACGGCGTGGAAGGAGATGTACTGCTGGCCATAAGCACTTCAGGCAATTCCCGGAATGTAAGGGATGCTGCCCTTAGTGCAAAAGCAAAAGGGATGACCGTGATCGGGCTCACCGGCCGGAGTGGAGGCATCCTGAAACCTTACTGCGATGTGTCTGTTTGCGTTCCGGCAGAAAGAACCGCTGATGTACAGGAGTACCACCTGCCGGTGTATCACACCATTTGCAGGATGATAGAGAATCGTTTGATTTAAACAGCCAGCCCATGAACCGAGTACCATCCTGGATCAAAGCCAAGCCATGAACCGAGTACCGTCCCTGATCAAAGCCAAGCCGGTGCTGATTGGTTTTCTCACCCTGGTGGTAATCCTGGCTTCGTTTTTTCATCTGCCGGTTCAGATAGTCGATGCACTGAGTGCAGAACCGGTTCCCGGGTTTGACATTCATATTTCGGCCTGGCGGATCCTCTTTGAACCTTTTACCGGCCCTTTGTTATTCTATCTCAGGGCCGATCAGCCTGTAGATGAATTCTTCATCCTGCTTATCTGGATCTTAGCAGTCTACCTGATATCCACGGTCTTAATTGAAGCTTCTCGCGGCAAACTGCGAGGAACCTTTAGCCCGGTGCAGATACTTAACAGCCTGCTTACCTGGTTGAAGATGACTCCCATGATTGCCGTAAGCTGGCTGGGCTTGTTATGGCTGATCATTTATATCCCCTTGCCGGCAAACCGGATAGAAAATCACAGGGAGTACGCCATTCTGATCAATACCCACAGTCACACGGAATTCAGCCATGACGGGATCATTTCCACGAAAGCGCTCCGGAAATGGCACAAAAAGAACGGCTTTGATGCCTTTTTTATTAGCGATCACAATCACCATCAGAAAACCCTGGAGACTGTAAAAGCCCAGGAGGAAGGCAGCTTCCCTCAGGATCCCTTAATTCTGGGCGGGGAAGAGTATTCAGGAAGCAATCACATGACACTGCTTGGGCTGGACCGGGATTTTTCCACCGGCGAACTTAGCGATCAGCAGGTGATCGATACTACCCATGCCGGGGATGGCATAGTAATCGTGGCCCACTGGTTTGATGATGAGAATAAGAGCATCCCCTTTTTCACCAACATGGGAGTGGATGGATTTGAAATTGTGAACCAGGCCAGCGGCCTCAGCTATGACCGGAGGGTGTTCAGAAATATAGTAAATACCTGTGACTCTTTAGGTTTACTAATGACAGGTGCAGCGGATTATCACGGCTACGGAAGCAGCTGTTTTGTGTGGAATGCACTGGAAATCCCCGGCTGGCATAACATGAGCCTGAAGCAGAAAAGAGAATCCATCATGGACATTCTCCGGCAAAAGGACATGAGCAGGATCAGGGTGCTGATCTACCACGACCGGAACACATTTGAGCGTTCAATGATCGCTCTCAGCCCCGTATATAATTTTGTAAATTATTTCAGGACTCTGAATATCTGGCAGTTACTCTCCTGGTTCCTGTGGATATTGCTTATCAACATGCTTGCACGGAACAAGCATAAAATCCAAAAAAGCAGGCTTAGCTGGCACCATATAAAAGCCATACAGATCATGGCAACTATCAGCAGCTTATTCCTGCTGTCAAACGGTGTTCTGCTCTGGGTCAAAGCCCGCAGACTGACCGCTTACAATGAGATCTATTCAGAATACAGCACCCTGCTGCTGGTGCTGGGTGCAGGATTCCTGGCCTATACATCGGTTTTCCTCTGGCTTTCAGTGAAGAGGATCAGATCAGAAAAAAAATAAAAGGAGTTTTGGGATGAAAAAGCAGATAAAGTGGATTGGTTTTTCAATACTGGCGATTCTGGTGCTACTGATGGCCTGGATCTTAACAAATTTAAAGGATCGCCATCCCGGATACGAGGTGGATCTTCACATTGAGGGACTGGAGGACGCAGGCGTACTGGAAGTTGGATTTGCAGCATTGCCCATTACCCCCCAGGTGGTGGATACCTGGAATGATGTCAATAAGGATGCAAAATTCAGGGAAAAGGAGGGCGACACCTACAAGGACAACAACAACAACGGGAAATTCGATGCTTACTGGATCGCCGGCTTCAGTCAGCAGCGGGCAGCAAACGGGGTACATGATGATGTATGGGCCCGGGTGATGCTGATTGATGACGGCCGGACCAGGCTGGCCCTGGTCTCCCTCGATGCCATTGGCTTCAGGCACGATGATGTGGTAGATATCAGAAAAGCGATCCCTGAGGAAGCAGGAATAGACTATGCACTTATCTCCAGCACCCATACCCACGAAAGCAATGACCTGATAGGCATCTGGGGAGCGCATCCTTTAAAGAGCGGTGTGAATAAGGAACACATGGTTTATGTAAAAGAGCAGGTAATTGCCGCCATTACCCTTGCTGCAGAAAAAATACGTCCTGCCAGGCTGAGCTTTGCCCGGGATCTGACCGGTGCAGAAGAACTGGTCATGGACACCCGCGAACCCATAGTGATGGATGCAGGACTCAGATTGATAGAAGCTGTGGATGCAGAGGCAGACACCACGTTGGGAGTTCTGGTGTCATGGGCAAATCACCCGGAAACACTCTGGTCCGAAAACCTGCTGATCAGTTCCGATTTCCCCCACTATCTCCGCGAGTGCATCGAAAAAGGAGTCTATCACGGAGATTCCCTGATCCTTCCCGGGACCGGCGGGACTGCAGTCTACATCAACGGGGCCATCGGGGGACTGATGACCACAAGGGCCAGCATGCCCCTGGAGGATCCCTTCCTGGATACTACCTACACCGAAGCATCCTTTGAAAAAGCAAAAGCCCAGGGACAGAAACTTGCCTTGCTGGCTCTCCGGGCACTTGAGAACCCCGATACGCTAATCACTAATGCCGGTATCACTCTAAGGGCAAAAACCATTGCCATCCCCCTTAAAAACAGGATGTTTCGCCTGGCAGCCGTGCTGGGAGTCCTTGATTTCGGAATGCAGGGCTGGTTTAAAACCAGAACTGAGGTGGCCGCATTTACCCTGGGACCGGCCAGCTTCCTGAGCGTGCCGGGAGAGATCTATCCCGAACTGGTCAACGGAGGAGTGGAAGCACCGGAAGGACAGGATTTCCAAACACCCTTTGCAGAAAACCCTCCCCTACGGGATCTGATGCCGGGTAAGTACCGCTTCATCATTGGCCTGTCCAACGATGAGATTGGTTATATCCTCCCCAAAAGCCAGTGGGACGAGGAAGCACCTTACACCTACAACAGGGACAATGCCCCCTACGGGGAAGAAAACTCCCTGGGCCCCGAAACCGCTCCCATTCTCTACGAAGCATTCCGGGACATCCTGAACGATCTGCCGGAATAAAATGGATTTGAAGGTTTATACCCTGCTATTATTTCATATACTTAGCCATCTGGTACCCGAAAACGTCTTAATAATATCCCATTTCACAAAATTTCTCATAGCGTGGATATTCATTATCCGATTTGTACATGTTTTAGGTGTTTTGAGGATAATCGTTATCCCCCAGGGGATAAATATTATCGTCAATGACATCGTTTTAGTGGGTTGATGGATAATCAATGACCATCGGATATGATCCAGCTCACTTTTTGAGGGTCCTCACCCCAGCGGTACAGAACGGCAAAACACGCAGAAATCCACAAGGAACACAGGAAATGGATT
>JBDLIM010000024.1:0-48962 GCA_039714915.1 Bacteroidota bacterium | reverse complement strand
TATATGAAATGTGTACGGGTAAATTACCATTTGATCATGAATATGAGGCAGCTGTAATATATTCCATCCTGGATAAATCACCCCTTCCTCCCACTGAACTCAATGAAGGCCTGCCCGATGAACTGGAGCACATTATTTACAGATGTCTCAGGAAAGAAAAGGCTGATCGTTACCAGTCAGCGGCTCTTGTATTGAAGGACCTCTCAAAACTTAAGGGGGTGTTTGAGGGGAAGAGTGTTCCAGATAGGAAAAAAGAACCGGATCGAAAAAGAGAAGCAGAACGCAGGACAGTAACCATGCTTCATGCAGAGATTTCAGCATATGATGAAATGCTGGCAGGGATGGTTCATGAAGAGCTTGCATCAATCATGAACCGTTGTTTTGAAATATTTGGATCTGCCATCAAAAAACACCAGGGTACCATATACCGTACAGGATCCAGCGATATTATAGCACTTTTTGGTATTCCTGAAGCGCATGAAAACTCCCCCAAACATGCGATCAATGCGGCCATAGAGATGCGAAACCGGGTTCACCGACTGTCTGAAGATGAAAATCTCCAGGCCCTTCTTTCAACCAGAATCGGGATCAATACGGGGACGGTTATCGCAGATTCATTAATGATTGATGAGAAAAGGGAATATACTTTGCTGGGTGATCCCGTAAAAAGGGTCAGCCAGTTGAAGGATCATGCAGAAGCTGGTAAGATCCTAACCGGCTCCCTCACGCACAGGCAAACACGAAGTGATTTCGATTTCAAACCATTAAAAGCCGTCACCCTGAAGGGCCAGAATAAGTCTTTTCCTGTTTACGAGCTTCTGTCCACAGAAGAACAGATCTACAGACCGGCGATAAGTCAGGAACGATCAGTTTATTCAGAGATGGTGGGCAGGGATAAAGAACTTGATAAACTTCAATACCATCTGGTGAAGCTGATCAATGGTGAAGGATCTATTGTAAATATCATAGGCGAGGCGGGGCTTGGGAAATCAAGGTTAATGGCAGAGCTGCGAAAGAAAGATGAAATCCGGCGAGTTACATTGATTGAAGGGAGGGCCATATCCATAGGCAGGAACCTCAGTTTTCATCCAATCATCGATATCGTGAAGCGTTTTGCAGAGATCAATGAAGCTGACAGTGAAAGTGAGGCCCTTCAGAAGCTTGAAAACATGGTTCATCACATTGATTCCCAAAGCGAAGCGGAGCTTCTTCCATTCATAGCCACCCTGCTTGGAATGAATCTCTCCGGAGCGTATGCAGAGCGAATTAAAGGCATCCAGGGTGAAGCTCTTGAAAAACTGATCTTAAAGAATTTCAGGGAATTACTTCACAAGGCAGCAGAGCAGAAACCCCTGGTTTTTGTAATTGAGGATCTGCACTGGGCAGACCTGAGTTCCATAGGATTGCTTGAATCCATTTTCCGATTGGCGGAAAAAAGCCGTATCCTTTTCATCAATGTGTTCCGGCCCAATTATGCAGAAACAGGCGACCGTATCAGGGAGACTATTAAGAACAGGTATAGTCAGTTATATACCGAAATTACTCTTGAGGTGCTTAACGAAGAACAGACAGAGGAATTATTATTGAATCTGCTTAAGATAAAAAGCTTCCCTCCTAAATTAGCAAGCACAATTAAATCAAGGGTAGAAGGCAATCCTTTTTTCATTGAAGAATTGGTAAGATATTTTATTGATGAGGGCATCGTGAAAATCAGCGATGGAAAATTTCAGGTTTCCAGGAAGGTAGAGTCGGTTGTTATCCCTGAGACCATACATGGGGTGCTGATGACCAGAATTGATAAACTGGATGAGGAGATACGTTCCATTGTTAAACTGGCATCGGTTATCGGAAGAAATTTCTTTCACAGGATCATGGCAGAGGTGGCGTCCGGAACGGGGGGATTAAACGAAAAACTTAGCTATTTGAAGGAGATCCAGCTTATTATGGAACACCGGAGGATGGAAGAACTGGAATACCTATTCAAGCATGCACTGGTCCAGCAAACTACCTATGAAACCATCCTGGTTAACCAGCGGAAAACCATGCATTTAAATGTGGCCAGGGCTTTTGAAACTGTTTTCAGCGGCAGGCTACAGGATTTCTATGATATCCTGGCATATCATTTCAGCCAGGCTGAAGAACTGGATAGGGCTGAACACTATCTTATTCTTGCTGGTGAGAGGGCACTGAGTTCCTCCGCATCCATTGAAGCCCTTCACTATTATAAAGAGGCGCTGGCCATCTACAAGGAGAAATACGGAGCATCTGCAGACCCGGAAAAGACAGCCATGCTGGAAAAGTACATTGCCATAGCCTATTACAATATGGGGCGGTTTATCGATGCAGCGCCCTATTTTGACAGGGTTCTTTCATACCATGGGATGGGAATGCCAAAACATCCTGTGAATAAATTTCTGTGGGCCATCACAGGTTTTGCTGTTATTATATTTAAGGCCCATTTCACAGCTTTTATTGGCAAAACAACACCCACAGAACACGAGGTGGAGATGTATGACCTGATTTCAAAAAAGTGTATCTCCTTTGGAATTACGGATGCAAGAAGGGCAGTGCTCGATACCCTATCCCATGCACCCTGGTATACCAGGTTCAATTTTAAAGAATTCGATCTATTGCTCACTGCAGGGATTATATTTTCGATGGGAGGTATTTCTTTTTCAATTAATAGGAGAATATTGGATTATTGCAGTAAACGGATTGATAGGAAAGATATAAATGCACGGGTGAATTTCTATTATAATCGTGTTGTTCACAATTTAATGTGTGGTAACTGGCAAGATGAAAGTTATGATGAGGAGCTTTTCAGTAAAGGCCTGGAGACAGGGGATATGTGGGAACTTGTTACCTATATTGCTTTTCAGGCCCATATTTGTTTTGAACGGGGTGACAGAGGGGCTTTGAAGATGTTGGATGACCTGTCCGAAGCTTCTGAAACTTATGAAAATGATTATGGCAGATTTGTCACCTTTACACATGCCGCATTATACCAGTTAAAATTCAGGAACCTTCCTGAATCAATAGCCCAATCCAATGCCGGTATAAAATTCGTATTGGAGAACCTGGGTAATAAGCCGGGATCTCTTATGATGTATTCCATAAAAGTGCGGGCACAGGTATTACTTGGGAAGATAAATGATGCTTCAGAGACCTTACAGATTGCAGAGGAATTGGTTTCGATGGATCAGTTTTTACCTTACTTCATTAGCTGGTATCTAAGCAGTCAACTTCTCTTTCAACTCTATCATCTGGAAGATTCACTGAAACATAAGTCTAAGAGGGAGTACAAAGAATACCGAAAAAAAGCATTAAATGCTGGCAAGAAAGCTGTAAAAATATGCAAATGGGTAGCCTATGAACGGGTCGAGGTATACAGGCTGATGGGAACATTGTACTGGCTGACGGGTAAGCAAAAAAAAGCTTTGAAATGGTGGAAAAGATCTATTGGTGAAGCAGAAAAGCTGGGTGCCAGGCTTGAACTCTCGCGCACATACTTCGAAGTGGGTAAACGCTTGGGTGAACCCGGAAGCAGGTACAGGGAAATGAATGGCAAAAGTGCAGAAAGTCACCTCGAATTGGCTGGTCTAATGTTTGAAGAAATGGACTTAGAATGGGATCTTATGCAATTGCATAGAGTTGTGGACAAATGAAAGCGCTGAAATCAGAGTCAATTTAAAATGCCCATTCTTGTGCTGGGGCCTTTCTTTGATAAAAGACCAATTCTAAAACAGGGAATAGGGCATTCAGATTATGCGGTCGGCGATCAAGACCAGGATAATGACCAGGTAGAACAAATTCACAGTAATAAAGGCCTTTTTCCAATGACTAATCAGATCGCCCCTGTATATCAGTTGAAACATTCGGATCAGGAACAGGATGGCAGAAACTATAAGGATCAGGGAGATGAGCCTGTTCCTGATGATGGGGGTGGCCGGGAGCATTAGTACGATTACCCCCGTGGCTGCTATCCAGGTAAAACTGAGGTTCCGGATCTGCCGGGCTTCAAACAGGCTGGTAATTACCGGCATTCCTGCTTCCCTGAACTCATGACCGATCTTAATCAAAAGCAGCCAGTAGTGGGGCATCTGGCCCACGAAGAGCAGGAAGGCCACCGCAAGGATCTCCATATCCAGGGGATATCCCCCGGCAGCAGTCCAGCCAATCAGGGGAGGAAGGGCTCCGATCAGAGCTCCCGGCAGTACGGCAAAGGCAGTGATCCTCTTCAGGGGGGTGTATACCAGGTTGTACCAGGCCAGGGTAAAGATCCCTATGCCTGCTGCCAGGGGGTAGCCGGTCAGCATCAACAGAGTGGTTCCGGAGGCTGCACAGATGATGGCAAAAAGGATGGCTGAGCTCAGGCTAATGATACCTGCAGGAATGGGTCTTCCTGAGGTGCGTTTCATGCGGGCGTCCGTATGCCGCTCCTGGATCTGGTTTAAAGCACCCGATCCCAGGGAAAGCAGAAACACTCCGAATATGGTCAGAAGGGCATTCCGGTCGAGAACCGGCTTATACAGAAAGTAGCCCAGGAATCCGGTCAGGGCCACCGGAACTGAGATGTTAACCTTTCCCAGTTTCAGAAAAGCGCTTAGTTTCAGGCCCGGGTCCAGGGATTTTTTACTCATTCAATGCTTTCAAATACGCTATAATCAGCTCCACATCCTCTTCAGTCACCATCCCCTCGTAGGACAGCATTAAGCCTTCGTTATATCCCTCCACCACATCGGCATTGGGATCGTAGATGGATCTTCTTACATACTCTTCATCCACAGTCACCTCACGTTCTTCCCGTTCTGTGACCACCATTCGGGTGCTGCCCCATCCACCCAGGTAGGAAGGGCCCACCAGTTTGCTTCCATCCACCGAGTGACAGGCATTGCAACCGTTCCGGCGCAGCACTTCCCAGCCCTGATCGGCCAGGGAGGTTTCAGAGTCGACCACAGGAGCCGCAGCTGTGGTATCAGTGATCCATGCATCAAATTCGTCTTTTTGCATCACCTTCACCCCGGTGAACATATAGGAGTGTTCCAATCCGCAATATTCTGTGCAGAAGAGGTCGAATTCCCCTTCGGTACCCGGGATGAACCACATGACCTTTTCCTGTCCCGGAACCATATCCTCCTTTACCCGGAAAGCCGGAACATACAGACTGTGCAATACATCCAGTGCAACCAGGTCAAGGATTACCGGTTCATTGATGGGCACATAAAGGGTGTCAGTTATTTTTCCGTTCTCATACTGGAAACTAAAATTCCACATCCGGGCTATGGCAGTAACCCGCATGGCATCCTCCGGCGGATTTTTCATGGGTTTCCAGCCCATCCAGCCAAAATAGAACATGATCAGTACAAGTACCAGGGGAATGGCGGTCCAGATAACCTCCAGCTTGGTGCTGCCTTCGTTCTGAATGGCTTTGGGATGCCTGTCCTTTCGGTACCTGTGAATGAACACCAGCATGGTCACGGTGAGGGCGATCAGAAAGAAGATGGAAATCCCCAGGATAATCATGAATGCCAGGTCGACACCGGCGACGAAGTTAGAGGCATTTTGTGGATCTGCAGTATACATGGGTAATGTCGTTTATCTGAATGCGTAATCCAGGAAAGTAATGATTATAACTGCGGCCAGAAGAAGGACGATCAGGCCGGCCATGATCTTGAATATCTTCTGGTCGAATTTCAAGTGCATAAATATGGCCAGTACAAAACTCGATTTGACAGAAGCCAGCAGCAGGGCCACAGCCGTAGACCATTTGGTAAGTTCGATCTGGGTAACCGCAACCGATGTGGCTGTCAAAACCAATAGCAACAGGAGAATAAGTCCATAGGTGCGGTAAGGTACGATGTGATGCGTTGTATCCGACATATGCTTTGCTTTAGGTAATCAGGTAAAATAGGGGGAACAGAAAGATCCAGATCAGGTCCACCAGGTGCCAGTACAGGCCCCCGTTTTCCAGCAACTGGAAATTATCAAAGGTAAGTTTGTCCTTCCACACAAAGACAAAGACAAATCCAAGTATAATCATCCCCACGACGATATGAACGGCATGCAGTCCAGTCATAAAGAAATAGAGTCCGAAAAACAGCGTATCACCGCGGCCCAGTTCTTCCAGCAGCGGGGAACCCGGCCAGATGCCATGATCTATTTTTGCACTCCATTCGAAATATTTGTTGACCAGAAAGACAAGAGCCAGAACCATGGTGGTCCCAATGAGGATAAGCGTGGTTCTTTTGTCTTTTTTCTGAATGGATGTGGTGGACATGGCGATGGTCATGCTGCTGATCAGCAGGATCACCGTATTGATGGTCCCCATGGTCACATCCAGTTCCCGGGCAGCCAGATGGAAGGCACTGGCATGACTGTAACGATACACGGAGTAAGTGACAAAGAGTCCCCCGAAAAGCAGCAATTCGGTGAAGATAAAGAGCCACATACCCAGCTTGGAGGCCTGGTCATCCCTGTGTTCGTCATGATGTACGGTGGTTACGGACATAGAGTAAGGTTTATTCGTATTTGTAGGTAGCTTTATCGATCACCGGGATCTCATCAAAATTCTCAAGGGGTGGGGGTGTGGGGACCTGCCATTCCAGATTGGTACCTCCCCAGGGATTGATTTCGCTTGTTTTTTCTCCCTGCCTTGCTCCCTTAATCAGGTTGACCAGGATAATTGCAAAACCTGCAATCATAACCAGGGCACCCAGGGTAGAGATTATATTCGGACCATGAAATTCCTCCAGGTAATCGAAATATCGGCGGGGCATTCCTTTGATCCCCAGGTAAAACATGGGTCCATACAGGGTGACAAAGCCCACAAAGAAAGTGATCCAGCCGGTCCTGGCCCAGCTTTTATCATACATGCGGCCAAAAATCTTGGGGAACCAGTAGTGGATGGCTGCAAAAAAGGCAAAACCCACTCCCCCGAATACAATGAAGTGGAAATGTGCCACCACAAATGCAGTATCATGCACGTGCACATTGGTAGCCAGGGCACCCAGCACCAGGCCGGTGAGTCCTCCGATCAGGAACACAAAAATAAAGGAGGCGGCCCACATGAAGGGGATTTCTGTGGAGATGGAACCCTGGTGCATGGTGGAGATCCAGTTAAACACTTTGATGGCACTGGGGATGGCCACAAGGAAGGTCAGTATGGAAAATGTATACAGGGCTGTGCCGCTCATTCCCGAGGTAAACATATGGTGTCCCCAGACAAAATATCCCACAAAGGCAATGGCAAGGGTGGAGAGTACAATGGCCTTGTATCCGAAGATGGTTTTTTTTGCGAAAGTGGGAATGATCTCTGAAATGGCCCCCATGGCCGGAAGGATCATAATGTAGACAGCAGGATGGGAATAAATCCAGAAAAGGTGCTGATAAAGCAGCGGATCTCCACCCTTGGCCGGATCAAAGAAGCCAATTCCCAGAATCCGTTCACCTGCCACCATCAGCAGGGTAATACCCACAATGGGAGTAGCCAGCAGCTGTATCCATCCTGTTCCATAAAGGGTCCAGGGGAACAGGGGCATCTTAAACCAGGTCATCCCGGGAGCCCTCATGCGGTGAATGGTGACAATAAAATTCAGGCCTGTGAGTATGGAGGAAAATCCAAGTACAAAAGCTCCAAGAGCAGCCGGCAGCATATTGGTGCCTGTCTTGAAACTGTAAGGGGCATAGAAGGTCCACCCTGTGTCGGGTGGTCCGTTGCCAAAAAGTGAAAGAATTACCAGAACGGATCCCAGCACATAGATGTACCAGGAAAGCAGGTTCAGTTTGGGGAAGGCCACATCCCTTGCACCAATCTGAATGGGCAGCATGAAGTTGCCAAATACAGCAGGCAATCCCGGGATAACGATCAGGAAGATCATAATTACCCCGTGTACCGTGAAGGTGGCATTGTAGGCCTGGGGTCCCATGACGGTTTGTCCCGGTGCAATAAGCTCCAGTTTCATCAGCAAGCCCAGTATGACCCCGATGGCAAACCAGGCCATCATGGAATACAGGTAGAGCAGGGCTATCCGCTTATGATCTGTGGACAGGATCCATTTGAAGATCCCTTTTCTTCCCCCGTCTTCTTCCAGGTAGGATGTATAGGTGTTCTTTTCAGAATCATTCGAAGTCATATGCTAAGCTTTTTTTCTTTTTCTGACAAGTACAAGAACCAGGAACAGGATCACCCCCAGAAAGAGGATCAGCGTTCCGGCCACCTTGGTGATATTCATCACGTATTTCTGACCCTCAGGATCGTATGAATAACAATATTGCAATACCCGGTTAATGGTAGGACCTGATTTCCCCTCAGCCGCATCCAGCAGGGACATCTTCAGCTCAAAGGGCAGAAAATAGATCCCATTCATATAGCGGGTAATCTTGCCATCGGGATCAAGAATGATTAAGGTGGCTGCATGAATAAAATCATTTCCCGTGGGCTTATATCTGAATCCGCTTGCTTCGGTCAGATTTGAAATGTTCGTACTGTCGCCTGTGAAAAAGAGCCAGCCCTTCTCTGCCTGATCCTTTTTCTTCATCAGGTTCAGGTAGTTGTTCTTTTTCTTCACTGCCAGGAAGGTCCCCTCCCTGGGATCAAAACTGATGGTCAGTGCCTGGTAATCTTCGCCCAGCACCAGGTCGTTCCCGTCCATGGCATCGGCCAGCCCATCCATCAGGGGAGAGCAGATCCCGGGACAACGGAAGTAGACAAAGTTCAGAATGGTAGGTTTATCAATCAGATCCCCGATGACCACCGTATCCCCATTTTCGTTGATGATCTCTGCATCCATGGGAATGTACTGATCCAGCTTCTCAATGACACCAATCTCCACATCCGCATCAGATTGCGCATAAGTAGTTAGATAAGCCAGGAAAACAAGAAAGGTAATTACAGAATATTTCATCCTTTGGTTTAATAACAAATATCCGTTGATTTTAATGGATTTCCCAGTCAGAGGGTGTTAAAATTTCCATTAATTAGAAACAATATAAATAAACAATCTTTAAAAGCTTAATTTAGATTTTGTAATTTGCTTCACTAATTCAAGAAAAATGCTAAAAAGAGTAGTCAGGTTCTATTATGATGGTTTCAGGAACATGACCTGGGGTAGGAAGCTCTGGGGGATCATACTGATTAAACTTTTTATCATGTTTGCTGTTCTGCGGCTTTTCTTTTTTCCCGATATCCTTCAAAAAGAATTTAGCAGTGATAAGGAGCGAAGCAATCACGTTTTAGAACAATTAACCAATCCCTGACATTATGTTTGAGACTGTTGATATGTCACTTGTTGACTGGTCCAGAGGGCAGTTTGCTCTGACGGCAATGTTTCACTGGATATTTGTACCCTTAACCCTGGGATTGTCTTTCATTGTCGCCTTTATGCACACCATTTATGTGCGAACGGGTGATGAAGAATGGAAAAAGATCACCAAATTCTGGATGAAACTTTTCGGGATCAACTTTGCCATAGGGGTTTCCACGGGCATTATCCTGGAATTCGAGTTTGGAACCAACTGGTCCAATTACTCCTGGTTTGTAGGGGACATTTTCGGAGCACCTCTTGCCGTGGAAGGAATCCTGGCATTTTTTATGGAATCCACATTTATTGCCATCATGTTTTTCGGGTGGAACAAGGTGAGCAAGCGCTTTCATTTAGCCGCCTCATGGCTCACTGCATTCGGTGCCAACCTGTCGGCTGTTTGGATACTGGTGGCCAATGCCTGGATGCAGAAGCCTGTGGGCACCCTTTTCAACCCGGAAACAGCACGAAATGAAATGACCAGTTTCTGGGATGTCCTCTTCTCGGAAGTGGCAGTCAATAAGTTCCTTCATACAGTTACCTCCAGTTTTCTTCTGGGATCCATTTTTGTAATCGGGGTAAGTGCCTGGTTCCTGTTAAAGAAGCGTGAAGTGCTGTTTGCAAAAAGAAGCACCCTTGTAGCTTCAGTTTTCGGCGTAATTGCAGCCATTGCCACTATAGCGACCGGGGATAGCTCAGCCAGGATTGTGGCCAGGGAGCAGCCCATGAAATTTGCGGCCATGGAAGCCCTGTACGAGGGGCAAACCCATGCACCCCTGGTGGCCATTGGCGCCATGAGAACCGATACCACCGGATTGCCTAATCCACGGGTGGATTTTATCTTCAAGATTGAGATACCAAGTGCGCTTTCATACATGGTATTCCTCACTCCCAGTGGGTTTATTCCCGGGATCACGGACCTGGTATATGGGAATGAAAAACAGGGAATCATGTCGTACAAGGAAAAAGCAGATCGTGGAGCTGTGGCCATCCGGACCCTGAAGGAATTGAAACAGGCGAAAGAAAGAGGAGATGAAGTTAGCTATGATGCCCTGCTTGAAAAATTCAATGATCCCCAATGGCTGAATGATTATTACAGGAATTTCGGCTATGGGTATTTTAAGGGGCGTGATTTGATGGAGCTTGTTCCCAACGTGAAACTCAATTTTTACTCCTTTCATGTGATGGTCATTTTGGGGATCCACTTTTTAATCTTTTGTGTGATCGCGCTCTGGCTGAGTCTGAAAAACCGGTGGGGAAATCACCTTTGGTTGCTGTGGGTGGCCCTGCTTACCATACCCATGCCCTGGATTGCCAGTCAGTCAGGATGGCTGGTGGCTGAGATGGGTCGACAACCCTGGGTGGTATACGAATTGATGCCTACCCTGTCGGCAGTCACCCGGCTGAAACCTGGAGCCGTCCAGCTTACTTTCTGGATCTTCCTGGCCACATTCACCCTGTTGTTTATAGCGGAAATAAAAATCCTGGTTACACAAATCAAAAAAGGTCCTGGAGGAAAATAGCCATGTTCGGAAACCTGTCACATCTTGCATTGCAGCAATACTGGTATATCATAGTATCCCTGCTGGGTTCTATCCTGGTCTTTCTTTTCTTTGTCCAGGGTGGACAAACTTTCATTTTCCGCATTGGGAAATCCGATGCAGAGAGAACCATCATAGTGAATTCACTGGGAAGAAAATGGGAATTCACATTTACCACACTGGTTACCTTCGGAGGCGCATTTTTTGCCTCCTTCCCGCTTTTTTATGCCACCAGTTTCGGAGGGGCGTACTGGGTGTGGATGGCCATTCTTTTTGCCTTTGTAATCCAGGCGGTATCCTATGAATTCAGGACCAAGGCAAATAATTTTCTGGGAAAGAAGGTCTATGAAAGCTTTCTGTTTGTAAACGGCTTGCTGGGGACCTTCCTGGTGGGAGTGGCAGTGGCCACCTTTTTTTCCGGAGCACAGTTTTCCCTGGACGAGTTGAACAGGGTAAGCTGGGCCACGGGTGCCCGGGGACTGGAAGCCTTACTCGATCCTTTTAACCTGTCGCTGGGATTTACGGTCTTTTTCCTGGCCAGGGTGCTTGGATTGCTCTACTTTATGAATACCATCGATAATGATAATATCCTGACTCGCAGCAGGAAGGCCTTGTTATACAATGCCATCCCCTTTGTAGTATTTTTCCTGATTTTTGCCGTCTGGTTGATGCTTCGGGACGGATTTGCCGTACATCCCGAAACAGAGAGGGTGTTTATGACCCGTTACAAGTACCTGCAGAACCTGATGGACATGCCGGCAGTCCTGCTGATGTTCCTGGTGGGGGTACTTGGGGTTCTGGGAGGCATCGCCCTTTCCCTTCTGAAGGAAAGCAGCAAAGGCATCTGGCTTACAGGTCCTGGTACTATTCTGGTGGTTTTTGCACTGTTTATGCTGGCCGGATTCAACAACACCTCTTTCTATCCCTCGGCCTATAAAATGCAAAGCTCTCTGACCATTCAGAATGCCTCTTCCAGTCACTACACCCTGGTAGCCATGAGTTGGGTTTCCCTCTTTGTGCCTTTTGTACTGGCATATATTATCTTTGCCTGGAGGGCACTGAATAAAAAGAAAATCACCGAAGAGGAGATGCAGGAAGAACCACATGTGTATTAGTGGAAGGTGAAATAATAATCTAACATATATGTATATAGGAGCAATCATCGGATACCTTTCCTGGCCATTTTTAATACTGGTCAGCTACATAGCTGTGCGAAGGGCACTGAAGTATTTTGAGAAGAAGTATTCAGAAGAAGCAGGAAACTAAGATACAGCTTATGAAGCGACACATTCCCAACCTGTTCACCCTGCTTAACCTGGCATGTGGTACTGCTGCCATTGTCTTTACCATGGAGGGGCAGTGGCAATGGGCAGTTTACCTGGTATTGGCAGCCTCCCTCTTTGACTTCCTGGATGGATTCGCAGCCCGCATGTTGAGGGCACACAGCGAGACCGGGAAGCAACTGGATGCCCTGGCCGATATGGTCACTTTTGGTGTGCTGCCGGCTGTCTTTATATATACCATTTTCAGATCCCTTTCTCAGGATCAGGGCCCAGGAGGCACGCTCCACTGGATCATGCTGGGATCGGTGCTTATTGTGCCGGCTTTTTCGGCCATCCGTCTGGCCCGTTTTAATACGGACGAGAGCGATGAACCTTTCTTTTCGGGTCTTCCCACACCGGCCCACACCCTGTTCTGGACCGGACTTTTCTGGCAGTTTATGCAGGACGGGCTGTTATTCGGAACTCCCCTGAACCAGTTCTTCCTCTGGACCATAATGTGGATCATGGCCTTCCATATGATCCTTCCGGTTCCCATGTATACCCTGAAATTTAAAAACTTTGGCATTCGCGGGAACCTGATCCGCTACTTAATCCTGGTCCTGGCAGGGGTGATCCTGTTGCTCACCGGCCTGTCGGGGCTTTCCCTGGTGGTTTTGACTTATATATTGCTTTCCCTTATGAACCTTTTACTACAGACAAGGGTTTCCAAATAGGGAACATTGCCATTCCCCAAAAATTATTGCCATGACAAATGAAAGCAGGGCTTTTGCCAGAAGGCTGAGCGAATTTAACTCCGGATACTGCATGGAAGTACCTTCTGTGATTCAGACACATGATTTTGTGGATAACCTGATCCATACCCTTTTTCCGGTTAAAAGGGCTTGCCTGATGGATCCGGAGGAAATCGCCATTGAAATGGATCGCTGTGCCATTAAACTGAAAGAGTTATTGTTTTCCATCCGCAAGTTGCTGGCCAGGTCTCCTGAAGAATTGGTTAATGAGTTTTTAATGAAAGTTCCGGCAGCTTTCGAGCAGCTGGCACGTGAAGCTGAAGCCTTTACAAAATTTGATCCTGCCTCCAGCTGTGTGGAAGAAGTAATCCTCTGCTACCCGGGATTTTACAGCATCTCAGTCTACCGATTGGCACATATCCTTTATGAACTGAAGGTGCCCATATTGCCCAGGGTCATGGGCGAGTATGCCCATGAAAAAACAGGTATAGACATCCATCCCGGTGCACAAATCGATTCCCCGTTTTTCATCGATCACGGTACGGGAATTGTAATCGGCGAAACTGCAGTCATCGGTAAGGAAGTGAAGATCTACCAGGGAGTGACCCTGGGTGCCCTCACCGTGGAGAAGGGGATGGCCAATACCAAACGGCACCCCACCATTGAAGATCATGTGATCATTTATGCGGGGAGCACCATATTGGGAGGCAATACAGTTATTGGTCACGATACCATTGTGGGAGGTAATACCTGGATCACTGAAAGCATTTTGCCCCATTCGGTGGTCTACAGGAATCACCGGGTGGTGATTAAGGACAGCAAGAGTTTTGAGGGGGCGATTGATTTTGTGATATAGCGAATAAACTATGAAATACGAAAACATACTTAAGGCCATTGGGAACACCCCTCATCTGAGGTTGAACAGGCTGTTTCCGGGATCGGAAAATATCTGGATGAAACTGGAACGGGACAATCCGGGAGGGAGCATTAAGGACCGGGTTGCCTATGCCATGGTGAGTGATGCGGAAAAACAGGGTATTCTGAAACCGGGATCCACCCTTATTGAGCCCACTTCGGGAAATACAGGGATCGGACTGGCGATGGTGGCTGCTGTAAAGGGGTATAGGATCATCCTGGTAATGCCAGAGTCCATGTCGGTGGAGCGACGCAATATACTGAAGGCCTATGGGGCGGAAATTGTACTCACACCCAGGACAGAAGGCATGAAAGGTTCCATGCAGAGGGCTGATGAACTGGCTGCGGAGATTTCCGGGTCGTGGATCCCTTCCCAGTTTGATAATCCTTCCAATCCCTCCATTCATGAGCGTACGACAGCCAGGGAAATCCTGGATGATTTTCCGGACGGGATTGACTACCTGGTTACAGGGGTGGGGACCGGCGGACATATTTCCGGAGTGGCCAGGCTTCTAAAGCAGAAGATGCCCCGGATCAGGATCTATGCCGTGGAGCCTGCCGAATCTCCGGTGATCAGCGGAGGAGAACCCGGATCACACGGGATTATGGGCATCGGGGCCGGCTTTATTCCGGAGAACCTGGATAAAAGCCTGATTGACGGAGTGTTTACCGTAGAAAAATCGGCCGCATTTGATTATGCCCGGCGGGCAGCCCGGGAAGAAGGAGTATTTGTGGGGATCTCGTCCGGAGCTTCGCTGGCAGCTGTAGCACAATTGCTCGAAAAGGTGGAAGCTTCAGCTACCGTGCTTACATTTAATTACGATACTGGTGAAAGATATCTTTCAGTGAATGATCTCTTTTAAGAGGATTTGTTATTTTTGAACGGAATATTGAAGAAACTTGCCTTATGTTTGGCCCATTGAAAATTGCCATCGATTTTGATGGCACCATCGTTGAGCACAAATATCCTGAAATAGGGAAGGAGATTCCTTTTGCCATTGAAACCATCAAGGCGCTCCAGAAACAGAAGCACCTGTTGATTTTGTGGACCTACCGGTCCGGCAGGGAACTGGACGAAGCAGTGGAATACTGCCGTCAGAATGGGATTGAATTCTATGCCATTAACTCCTCTTATCCCGAAGAGGAGTTTGACGAAGATTTTGCCAGCCGGAAGATCGAAGCCGATATTTTTATCGATGACCGGAATATTGGCGGATTGCTCCCCTGGGGAGAGGTCTACCAGATGATCAATCCAAAGGAAGTGCCTACCCTGGAGGATGAGATCAGGAGTTTGCAAAGCAAGAAGCGTTCCCTTTTCAAGAGAAAATAGAGCTCAGGAGATATTTAAATCTGCACCCATGCATTACAGATCGGTATTCGTACTTTCCTTATCCCTTTCCATGCTTTTGATGTGCTGCGGACCCCGGAAGGAAGTGGCTTCGGAAGCAGCAAGGCCTTCCGGTCAGAAAGCATCGAAAATCACCACCCTGGTGGAACCATCCGGACCGGTCATCCTGGCAGTGGGAGAAGAAGTGAAGGTACAGCTTCTGCTTCCCGATACGGTCGGCTTCGACTCGGTACAGGTTTTCCTGGGTGGATCCCTGAAGCAGACTATTTTGGCTGAACCGGGACAGGATACGGCAGGTGTACTTGAGTTTATACAAGCTACCGGGGGAGAGAAAACCGGACAGTCGAACCTGCGTCTCAGGGTCTTTCTGGCTGGCGGGAAGAGCGAAAATCAGAGCCGGCAGCTCACCTTTCTGTCCGACATAGTCCCGGTAAACTATGGCTACAGGGTAGTTCACGAATACGCACATGATCCGGCTGCTTATACCCAGGGCTTGCAGTTTGCGGATGGATGGATGTATGAAGGGACAGGGAATTACGGGGCCTCTTCCATCAGAAAGGTGGACCTTGAGACCGGAGAGGTGGTAAAAATCCGGATGCTGGATCAGTCCCTGTTCGGAGAGGGAATTACTGTATTTGGTGAGCGCATCTACCAGCTGACCTATAAATCTCAGGTGGGATTTATATATGATAAATCCAGCTTTGAGGAGATCCAGAAGGTATATTACCAGAACAGGGAGGGGTGGGGGCTGACCCATAATGGCAAAGAACTCATCATGAGCGATGGCACCCATGTGATCTATTTCCTGGATCCGGAAATGTTTACAGTGACTCGTCAGCTGGAAGTATATCACAATGAAGGCAAAGCCGAAAGCCTGAATGAGCTGGAATACATCCATGGGAAAATATGGGCCAACCGCTACTACACCGACGAGATTGTGATTATTGATCCGGAAAGCGGGAAGGTGGAAGGGCGTATTGACCTGAAAGGGATCCTGAAAGCGACCGACCGGAAGCCTAATACCGATGTACTGAATGGCATAGCGTGGGACCAGGAGGGGGATCGCTTATTTGTAACAGGAAAGAAATGGCCTAAATTGTTTGAAATCCAAACAGTACACCGCTAGCACCAATCACCATCCACCATTACGCTGTCAGCTCACCAGAAATTACCCTCACACTGCGGGGAATGATCTCAAAGCTTAGCGGACCGTGACCCAGGGTTTCCCCGTCGGTCTCCACCTGCAGGCGGGGCGATCCGTCAATCTGTACCGATTTGGCCATATAGGTTTCCACCCTGGAGTGTTTGGTTATGCTCCCGTTGTACAGGCGCTTGATATTGGCCAGTATGTTCAGTTTACCTATTTTTTTGATAAGGGTAATGCTGTAAAGACCGTCATCGGCAATGGCATGCGGAATCTGGATCATACCTCCCCCGTTGTACTTGCCAATGCCCACATTCATGGAAAATATGCTTCGGTCGTAACTGGTCCCGTCAATTTCAATTTCAGCTTTCTGGGCTTTATACCCGAGCAGGCTGAATAAAATATTGTAGAAATACAGCAAGGGTCCGCTCTTTCCCTTATCCTTCATGCGGTTGCTTCTTTCCACCACCCTGGCTCCGAAGCCCATTCCGGCAATATTTATAAAGTAACGTTTCCACTCCTTGCCGTTCTTCCGGTAATTGATCAGACCGGCGTCCTGAATAAAGGTCTTCTGCTCCTTGATGGTCTTCACGGCACCTTCGTAATCGGAAGGAATGTTAAACATCCGGGCCCAATCGTTTCCCGTTCCCACCGATATCATTCCCAGCATCACTTCGGTGGTGAGGATCCTTTGCTGGGCAAAGACACCATTGATGACCTCATTCATGGTCCCGTCGCCTCCCACCACAATAATTTTTGAATAGCCTTCCTTAATCTTATTACGGGCAATAATTGAGGCATGCAGCCTGCGATTGGTGAAATGGGCTTCAAAAGGAATCTGGTATTGAACCAGCAAACTGCTGATCCGGGACCAGTCTTTTTCTGTTTTACCCCCTCCGGCTGCCCTGTTTACGATCGTTATCCAATCGGTTTTAGCCATATTTCTCTATTCTTCCGTTTGCAAAGGTAGGCAAAATCTGAGTGTTGTCATTCTTTCTTTTATCTTTGAGGCCTTGGTAGCAAATGCCTTATGAAGTTATCAATGGAAAATGTTGAAAAGGTGTTTATAAATGCAAAATCATTGTTTACAATAACGAAATGGGTGAAAATAGCCGGGGAACACAAAATAGTAAATTTGAAGCCCGTTTTAAACATCCAAGCACTATAAATCAAATAGCCGATGAGTAAAGTTATTGCAATAGCAAATCAGAAGGGAGGGGTTGGGAAGACTACCACGGCGATTAATCTCGGTGCCAGCCTGGCTGTGCTCGAAAAGAGGGTACTTATTATCGATGCTGATCCCCAGGCCAATGCGACCTCCGGGACCGGCTTCGATATAAAAAAGGTAAAGACCAGCATTTATGAATGCCTGATAGAAGATGCCGATCCCAGGAAGATCATCCTTAACAGCGAGATCGAACATCTGGATCTGATCCCTTCTCACATCGACCTGGTGGGAGCAGAGATTGAGATGCTGAACATGAACGAACGGGAATATATGCTGAGAAATGTGATCAGGCAGGTAGCTGACAAGTATGACTACATTTTAATCGACTGCTCACCTTCCCTGGGTTTGATTACGGTGAATGCCCTGACAGCGGCCGATTCTGTAATTCTTCCCGTGCAGTGTGAGTACTTTGCCCTGGAAGGTCTGGGGAAGCTTTTGAATACCATCAACATCATCCAGCGCGGGCTTAATCCCGATCTGGAGATCGAAGGATTTCTGCTTACCATGTATGATGCCCGCCTGAGGCTTTCCAACCAGGTGGTGGACGAAGTACGGAAGCACTTTCAGCAGATGGTTTTTGATACCATCATTCAACGGAATATTAAACTTACCGAAGCTCCAAGCTTTGGGAAGCCTGCGGTACTTTACGATGCAGAATCCCGTGGTGCTGTCTCTTACCTGAACCTGGCCCGGGAGATCCTTCAGAAGAACGAAGAAACCCTGTTGAAGCAGGAAGAAAAAGTAATGGACTAACGAAAGAACTTGATGGCAAAAAAGAACGCATTGGGAAGAGGTTTAGGTGCACTGATCGACCTTCCGGAGGATCAGCAGGACCGTCAGTTGATTCATTCTCCATCAGCAGTAAATGAGATTCCCCTGAAGAGCATTGCTGTAAATCCCTACCAGCCCCGTACTTCATTTGATGAGGAGGCTCTGAATGAGCTGCTTATGTCGGTACAGGAACATGGGATCATTCAGCCTATTACTGTGAGAAGAGCAGAAGATAACAGCTATCAGCTAATTACCGGGGAACGGCGGCTGAGAGCAGCCCAGAAAGCCGGCTTGAAGCGGATCCCGGCCTATGTACGGGAAACAGGGGATGATAACCTGCTGGAACTGGCCCTGGTTGAGAATATACAAAGGGAGGATCTGGATGCCATTGAAGTGGCCATATCCTACCAGCGCCTTATCGAGGAATTCAGCCTTACCCAGGAAGGGCTGGGCGACCGGGTTGGAAAGAAAAGAGCTACAGTGGCCAACTACCTGCGGCTCTTGAGTCTTCCCGTCGAAATACAAACTTCCATCCGCGAAAAGAAAATCTCCATGGGTCATGCCAGGGCCCTGGTTAGCATAGAAGACAAAGAATACCAGATGGAAGTATACAGCAAGATTCTCTCCCAGGATCTTTCTGTACGTAATGTGGAGAGCCTGGCAAAAAAAGCGCGGACCGATGCAGAGCCTGACAGTCCTGACAAGGAGGGTCAACGTTCAGATTATGAGGACCTCAGAGAACATCTCTCTCATTACTTTGGAGCTACCATCGAGTTTAAAAGAAGCAATAAAGGGAACGGCCGCATCGTTATTCCATTTAAATCGGACGAGGATTTGCAACGCATAGTCAGCATTCTCGATAAACCGGGTAAATGAACAGGTTCATCCAGACGATTCTATTTGTATTAACCCTTACATTTTCTGCCTTTGGCCAGGAAAGAGATCCTGCGCCCCTTGATCGCGATTCTGTGGCCATGTCCAGGGATAGCCTGTTGATGCCCCATGATACCCTGTTGATGCCCCATGATACCCTGGGCCTCTACCAGAATTATGATTCCTTATACAGGGTCAGGGAGCCGGAACTTTGGGCCGATACCATCCTTGCAGATTCACTCCTTGCTGCAGATTCACTCCTTGCTGCAGGACCCCTTGAAACCAGGTCCCCCTCCAAAGCCATTATGTATGCCCTGGTATTGCCGGGACTGGGTCAGGCCTACAATAAAAAATACTGGAAAATGCCCATCGTTTGGGCAGCCATTGGTGGCGCGGGTTACGCCATCGCTTATAACACCGGGGAATATAAACTGGCAAGTTACGAATATGCACAGAATCCCGATGATATCAACCAGCGCTACCTTGAATACTGGAGGCGAAACATGGAGCTGAGCTATATTGCCTTGATAGCAGTTTATGCACTTCAGGTTCTGGATGCCTATGTAGATGCCCAGCTTTTTTCCTGGGATGTGAATGATAATCTATCCATTGGAGTATCGCCTTCATTGAAACCTTTACTGGCTCCAGGCAGTATAAATGGATATTCCTATGGCCTTGGCTGCAGTTTTAATATCAGAGGAAGATAGAGTAATGAGAAGATAGAGTAATGAGAAGAAATATGATGAGAAGCAGAGTGATTGAGAGAAGCCTGGCCGTGCTTGGGCTGTGTACATTGTTATTGAGCCCTGTAACAGGGCAGGAGCCCGATTCCCTTCAGGCCATGGATACCTTTGACATGGATGGTGAACTTGAGCTGAGAACCAGCGAGAATCTGGATAGTCTTCTAAACCTGTGGTACGTGAATCAGTCGCTGGAATCAGCGGTGGATGATTACGACCCGGAGGCGGACACCCTGATGCCTGATTTCTCCGATTCGGTGTATATGCAGCGCTTGTCTGAGATTCCAACGGTGATAGATCTCACTTACAATCGCATTGTAAAGAATTACATTAATGTATATACCCGTAAACGCAGGGAACAGGTACGGGTTATGCTCGGACTCTCGGATTATTATTTTCCCATCTTCGGGGAGATTTTTGATTACTACGGCGTACCCTTTGAGTTAAAATACCTGGCCATCATCGAATCTGCCCTGAATCCCAGGGCTGTTTCAAGAGCCAGGGCAGTGGGCACATGGCAATTCATGTACTATACAGGGAAGCAATATGGTTTAACCATCAATTCACTTGTGGATGAACGTCGCGATCCGGTGGCCTCTACCCATGCTGCAGCACAGTTCCTGGTGGATCTGTACGGGATTTATAACGACTGGACCCTGGCCCTGGCGGCTTATAACTGCGGTCCCGGTAATGTGAACAAAGCCATCCGCCGCTCGGGTGGAAAGCGCAACTTCTGGGATATATTTTACTACCTTCCCAGGGAAACCCGTGGTTATGTCCCTGCTTTCATAGCAGCTACCTATACCATGAATTACTATGAAGAGCACCTGATCACCAAGGCACCGCTGGAGTTACCGAGGTATACCGATACCATTATGGTGCATGAGCCTGTTCACCTGAAGCAGGTGGCAGAGGTGCTGGGAATTCCTGTCGGGCAGCTGAGGGATCTGAATCCTCAATACCGGGAAGATGTGGTTCCGGCAACTGCAAAGAGGGGATATTCCATTAAGATACCTCTTGAGCAGACCGCTTCCTTTATCGACCTTCAGGACTCCATCTTTGCATATAAAGATTCCGTATTTTTTGACAAGGGGAAGCTGGTGGCCTCTCCCAAGCGTTATTCGGCTGCTTATAAAGTAGACCTGCCAGCCGATAAGTACGATAAATTATACTACACCGTACGATCGGGCGATAACGTAGGCTTCATTGCAGACTGGTATGATGTGAGGGCTTCGGACCTGCGATACTGGAACAACATTCGCCGGAATGTCATCCGTTCAGGTCAGAAACTACTCATCTATAAACCTAAAGGAAAGTCGGCCCGTTATGCGGAGCTAAACAAGATGAGCTTTACTGAAAAACAAAAGTTTGCCGGACGAGCTGTATCTTCCCCGGCTTCAAGCTCTTCATCGGCTTCCTCAGGCTCTGCATCCTCCTCCAGCTCATCAGGTTCAGGATCGGACTCTTACATAACCTATACCGTGCGACAAGGTGACACCCTCTGGGAAATTGCTCAGAAATATCCGGGTACTTCTCAGACTGATATTGCCAGACTAAACAACATGACAAATTCGTCAAGGATACAGCCGGGGCAGATCATACGTATCAAACCCAAGGGCTAAGGTTCATTTGTAAATCTCTTCGGGAGAGCTATATTTGTGTATGAAGCCAATCAGGATCTTCATATTCTATGCAGGTGTAATGCTGATTCTTCTGGGTATAGCCATTCTTATCCCCGAAGAGGGCCTTCGTGTGAAGGGTGATTTGCGGCTTTCGTTCCTTCATATCCCCGACCTGTTTAAATCCAGAACTCCCCTTAGTGAAGTAAATGTGGAGGAGCTGCTTTCCAGGTCCATGGTGACAGCCGACCCCGAATCGGATCCGGTTTTACGCCATCCGCTTCAGGCCGATGACATCCGACTTTCTTCCAAACCTCTTTCTTCCAAACCTGTTTCTTCCGAACCTTTGTTTGTGTCGGCCTCGGCCAATGTGGACAGCCTGCAGAAATCGGTGTACAGGATACAGTTTGCCCGGGGAAGCAGGCGTCTGCTGGATCCCTTTTTTCAAACACTTGATGATGTGGGATCGGGGCGTATCAGGAACAGCCGGATCCTGCATTTTGGCGATTCACAGATTGAAAATGACCGGATGACCGCGCTGATCCGATTCCGTTTGCAAAAGATGGTAGGCGGAAGCGGAACAGGACTTGTTCAGGCCATCCCGCTGTATTCGGGCAGCATGGCATACAAACAGGATCAGGAAGGAGACTGGTTGAGGTATACCTACTTCGGTAAACGTGATACGACCATAACCCATGAGTCCTACGGGATTATGGGGGCATATACATCGGTTCCCATGGCTGTGGAGGGAGCCATGCCCATGCTGAATTATCGCTTCAACACTTCCAGAAGGAGTGGCAGGTGCGAACGGGTGAGGATGTTTCTGCATTCCTATACAGAAGGAGGCCATTTGGTGTTTGAGGTAAATGACACCATTATGGATACCATTACTTCCATTGCCGGAGGCTTCAATGAAGTGGATCTGATTCACCCCGGCCCTGTGAAAGATCTGAAGATCTATCTGGATCTTCCACAGGGAGGCCGGATATACGGGATTTCCTTTGAATCGAATCAGGGAATGCACATGGATAACATTGCCATGAGGGGAAGTTCGGGACTGGTATTCAGCAATATGAACAGGGAGCAACAACAGGAGATGATGGACCGCCTTTCTCCCGGGATGATCCTTTTGCAATTCGGGGGAAATGTGGTGCCCTATATGAAACCCAACTATTATCGCGAATTTTTCAAGCGGGAACTGGAATTCTTTAAGGATCTCTGTCCGGGTATTCCCATTGTGGTCATAGGACCTGCAGACATGTCCATCCGTGAGAAAGGAATGTTTAAGACCTATCCTGAACTGGAGCCCATCAGGGATGCCTTAAGGCAGGCAACCCTGGAAAGCGGCTTTGCATTCTGGGACCTTTACGAAGCCATGGGAGGAAGCAATTCGATGCCCTCATTTGTGCATGCCGATCCGCCCCTGGCTTCCAAAGATTACCTTCATTTTACACCGAAGGGTGCCAACCTGGTGGCTGAGATGTTTTACAATGCTCTGATGCTTGAATACAGTCATTTCAGCGCCCAATACAGCACAAATTGAGTCAGATTCTCCTCGACATATTCCTGTATAACCCGGAGAAGCCCCTTATTTTCACTCGTTTCTTTTTCTGGGGCTTCTATGCAATAGTGTTGTTGATCTACTCCGGACTTTACAGGGAAAGGGCTGTCAGGAATGCATTCCTGTTTGCAGCGAGTCTGTTCTTTTACTGGAAAACATCCGGACTTTTCTTCCTGATCCTGGTTTTTTCCACTTTTTCGGATTATTACCTGGGGAACCTGATCTATTATTCCCGAAAGAAGGCCTGGAAGAAATTCGGAGTGATCATGAGCATTGCGGTCAACCTGTTCATGCTTTCCTACTTCAAGTACAGCTACCTTTTTGTGGATACGGTCAACTCGATATTTCACCTGGACCTGGAAGTGGTGAACCATCTGGCCATCTGGTCAAACCGCTTCACAGGCACCCATTTTGACGTGAGTGTGATCCTGCTCCCGGTGGGTATTTCCTTCTACACCTTTCAGACCATCTCCTATACGGTGGATGTGTACAGGGGAAAGGTGGATCCGGTTCGTCATATTCTTGACTTTGGCTTTTATGTTTCCTTCTTTCCACAGCTGGTGGCAGGTCCCATCGTCCGGGCTTCGGAGTTCATTCCACAGCTTTACAAACGCTACAGCCTCACCTATGAGGAATTTGGCTTTGCCCTCTTTCTGATCCTCAAGGGCTTGTTTAAAAAGATGTTTATCGGAGATTACATTGCGCTTAATTTTGTGGACCGGGTATTTGCAAATCCCACCGGGTTCTCAGGTTTTGAGAACCTGGCTGCACTTTTTGGCTACTCCCTGCAGGTCTATGTGGATTTCTCGGGCTACACCGACATTGCTATCGGAGTGGCGCTTTTGCTGGGCTTCCGCCTGCCCAAGAACTTTAATTCGCCTTACAAGGCAACCAATGTGGGCAATTTCTGGAAACGCTGGCACATCTCACTTTCCAGCTGGTTAAAGGACTACCTCTATATCCCCCTGGGGGGAAACCGGAAGGGAAGGATCATGACCGATGTGAACCTGATGATCACCATGCTGCTGGGGGGCCTGTGGCATGGGGCCAGCTGGCAGTTTGTGGTGTGGGGCGGCCTTAACGGACTGGGTATTATCGTATATAAATTGTGGAAAAAGGTGTCGCCCTACGAACACAGCGTCCACTGGATGGCCAGGTTCTGGAAGATCTTTAACACCTTCCTTTTCATTACCTTTACCCGCATCTGGTTCCGTTCCGAATCCATGGAACAGGCCAATCAACTGATCCACCAGATTACCCGGGAATTCAACGCCCGCATCATTCCCGAGGTCTTATGGAGCTACAAGCTGGTATTTGGAGTCATGATCCTGGGCTATCTCACACACTGGGTTAACCAGGGCTGGAAACTGAAGTGGATCAACAGGTTTATTGCCACCCCCATCTGGGCCAAGGTGTTAATCACCATCGTGGTGATTTTCATTGTCTACCAGTCCTGGTCAGCCGATCTTCAGCCCTTCATTTATTTCCAGTTCTGATCTTTTACTTACTTTTGCTCCTCATATGAAAAGTAAGATTTCACTTTCGTCCATAGCAATCTGGATCATTTTTGCAGCTATGCTTGCCACCATGGGCTCTTATCATAACTGGACCCGTTCAAAACCGGGCGAAAGAGGTGTGATTAAATGGGATGTAATCTCATATTACGGATATTTACCCGCAACCTTCATTTATGGTGATGTGAAGCTGGGTTTTATTGCAGATAAGGATTTCGCCAATAATGGGAAGTTTATGTATTACAGGTTGGAAAATGGCAACCGTTTGATCCAGACCTCCATGGGCTTATCCATTCTTTACAGCCCCTTCTTTTTTACTGCACATGCACTTGCACCGCTTTTTGGACAAGCGTCAGATGGTTACAGCTCTATCTATCAGCTTTTTCTTGCCCTGTCCAGTCTTTTTTATGTGATCATAGGTTTATTCTTTCTTAAACGTATTTTACTCAGATACTTCAGCAAGGGCGCAACTGCAATCAGCTTACTTTTGGTGGGATTGGGGACCAATCTTTTCTTCTATACAGTTCATGAAGGTCCCATGTCCCATGCATATAATTTTGCATTGATAACCATTTTCTTCTACTTGATTATAAGGTGGTATGAACGCCCCGCATTAAAAACAGCCATCTGGCTGGGTCTCACTTATGGAATGATTGTCCTTGTTAGGCCATCAAACATTATCGCGGGAGTGCTGTTCCTGTTCTGGGGCGTATCGGGATGGACCTCATGCAGGGAAAGGATCCGTTTCCTAACTGCTCATGTATCTTCAATACTGGTGATGGTGTTCTTTTTTATTTTGCCCTGGATTCCACAGTTTATTTACTGGAAGGCCATAACAGGCTCTTTTATTTATAATTCGTATGGCCCATCGGGAAGTAGTTTCTTTCTGGATTCTCCGCATATCAGGGAGATCTTGTTCAGCTATCGCAAAGGATGGTTTGTATACACCCCGGTGATGTTACTGGCCACAATGGGTCTTGCTTTCTTGAAAGGTAAATTGAAACAGGGAAGTCCTGGGATTTTAATCTACCTGGTCCTTCAGGTATATCTGCTTTCGAGCTGGTGGTCCTGGTGGAATGGCGGCAGTTTTGGACTTCGGTCTTTCGTGGATATATATGGAGTCATGGCTCTTCCACTTGCAGCATTGATTGAACACTTATTAAAAAGGGGCCGCACTGTGGCTTTACTGGCCGGAGCATTACTGACTTTTCTGATCTATGTGAATCAATATCAGACCTTTCAGTATACCCGTGGTGTAATTCATTATACAGGAATGACCAAAGAGGCTTACTGGCTTAACTTTTTGAAGTTAAAACCAAGCGGGGCTTTCTGGCAGATGCTTTCCATTCCTGACTCTGAACTGGCACGGCTTGGGATCTACTACGATTATCATACAGGCAGTGACAACTCCGCTTTGAAGGAATTGGAAGAGGCCAGGGGGATGGAACAGGTCAGAATGGAGATTTCTGGAGACAGGAAACTCAGTCGCCAGATCGGCAAACATGCCCATAGAGCAGAGCTGGGGTATGACGAAGCACTGGAAGTGGTAGTGAGCCGCGTGTACAACTATAAAATCTCACACTGATCCCTGGTCAATTTACCCCTACTCCCCTCCGGTCATTTTCCTGATCTCTGCAGGCCTGTATAAGTGTTTTATATTCAACAGGTATACCAGGCCTCCAATCAACAATGAACCCATATAGGTAATCATGAAATACGCTGTAGATACCGACAGTGCGATTTCTTTGGGATAGCTGCTTAGCTTCCAGACTTCCACAAAAACCAGTTCCCGCGTACCGAAGCCTGCAATGGTCACTGGCAGAAAGGACAAGATATTAGAAATGGAAATGGCACCTATCCCCGACCTGTAAAGGATGGGGTATGAGGTCCCGTATGAGAATAGAACAGGTATTGCGGCCAGCATCAGAAAAGCCAGGGCCGTAATGGACAGCGAGGTCACAAAATTCCTGAACCTGCTCTCTTTCCAGAGTCTGAAGACTTCCTGTAGTTTACTGTGAAGACCAGAAAATCGCCTGATCATAAACAAAAGCGGGACGAAAAGAATGGAAGGTATGAGAATAACCAGCAGGGAAGCCAGGAATAAGAGTGCGATCAGAACCAGGGTAAGCACATTCATTCCTGGATCGGCCAGCAATACCACCACTGAAATACCGGCTGCAAAGCTCAGCACCAGGACATCCCAGATCCGGTCAAGAAACACCGAGGAGGTTGCAGAAGGGAGATCAATCTTATACTTCCGTTTGAGGAAATAGATCTTGGCAAACTCTCCCAGGCGGCCCGGGGTAATCACACTCATGAATCCAGCCGACAGGTAGAAAATAAGAGCCATCTTCCAGGTAGTCTCAATTCCAAACGAACGGTTCAGGAGGTGCCAGCGAAGCGCTTTTATGGCATATACGATGCAGAGTACACCTATTCCGGCCAGGTATTTCCAAAATGGAATAGTCTTGAGTAAAACATAAAACCGGCTCCATTCCAGGTCCCTGATCACAAACCACAGCAGAACAAATCCCACAATGTGCAACAGTGCGAACAGCCATTTCCTGAGCTTTGTTTTTTTCCTGATCATACCTGTGGGCCTGAATTAAGTCAGTTCATCTCTTTTAATGTTGTGGGTGGAACGCTTCCAGGTGGTCCTCGACTTCTCAAAGATGTTTCCTATAAATTTAGGGGAGAACTGCTCCACGGTCCACCTTGCCAGCCGCGTGCCCAGTACCAGGAACAGTGAGCTGATAATCATTTCCATCAGCCACCTTTTAAATGCGAATCCTTGTTGAATATAACCGTAATCAGGGACCGGTTTGAACCAGAACCGGCGGAACCGAATCCGGATAAAGGCTCCCCTCTTTTTGAAATCGTATCCGTGGGAATGCATATCAATGCACTCCTTTTCTGAGATGGGTAAGAGCTTTAACCATCCCTCCTTCGCCATTTCTTCAAGAATCTGAGCGCCTGCCTTTGAACGGGGAATCACCAGCGAAAAACCCTTCCCTCGTTCTTCATAGACAGGAGCCCAGGCATCTCCCCCTGAAATATCTGTAAACTCATTGGTGAAATCGCTGCAATAAAGGCTATTGCGTACAATATGAAAGGGGATCAGGTAGTTGGCGTGAAACTTCTTCAATTCTATGATCCGTTCCGATTCCATTTCCACTCGCATGTTTCCCGGCCATTCGCCATGCCTGAAATAGAGCTTCCGGATCTTTGTATGATCCTTTTCTCCATGGGACCTCAGAAAACTCCTCACCGAGGAAAAATGAAGGGTATTTCCATAAAACGGGCCAAAAATATATCCGATGTTGGAGACCGATGGATCTCCGGCTTTCTGAAGTTTCCTGATGGACTGGACCTGTCCGGGCAGACCCACATAGGCCAGCACCCCTTTATAATCAGCACTGTATTCAAGGATCTCATTCACTGAGGTCAGAATATACTTACTCTGGGCCCCTTCAAGGATCTCCTCCCTGGTGGTGGCGATAAATGGTTCAGTCAGCCAGGGCTTTGTGGGAGACATCCGTGTGATGATGGCTCCATCGATCTGTTTTTTCTCAAGGAGGTAAATCAGAATGGTGGAGATAATTCCTCCGCTGGCTCCTGAAGATCGCAGCTTCTGATCGTTGGCATGACCAATATACAGATCCTGATAGGGTCCGGTATAGGTATGAAAATGTGGCGCATCCGGGTAAAAATAATCCCGGTACATAGGGAAATCAAAAAGCTGACCTGCACAGGCATTCCATATCCGGTCATAGGCTTCATCGCTCAGTTCATTTACCAGCTCGGGCAGATATTTTCCTTCCCGGTTGCCAAAGCGGATTTGCCCTTTAGACAAACCTACGCAAGTCCCGCAACGGTTACAGAGTTCCGAGCGCATGATCCGGTTCAGTCTTATTTTACTTTTTGTTGCAGACATAAAATTGCCGGATTCCCAGTTCCGAAATAAAAGTGTTTTGTAATCGGTCAATGATTCGCTCTCCCCACTGTCTGAACCAACCGGGTCCCACTGGAAATAGAACGGTTCCCCGGTGTTCAATCAGCTTCCATCCGGTCACTTCTAACATCTTTTTTACACGACTTGAAGGAGGAAAGCGGTGAGGACCTTCACCATGACCTCCAAAAATCAAGGTATATACCTGGTAAGGAATTTCGCTGGTGGCAGGGGGACAGCTTAGTACCATCACGGCATCGTCGGTCGATACCCTGTGCAGCTCCCGGAGGAAGGCAATGGGTTCTTCCACATGCTCGAGGGTTTCCAGGGTGAGTATCCTGTCAAATTCTCCATGGCCAAATGGCAGGCTGGAATAGCTTTTAATTTTCTTTTGATTGATCTCTGGCCTTAATTCTGAAGCCACCATCATCAAATTTGATGAGATCTCAGCATTGAGCACCTGGCAGGTGGAACATGTACGCAAAATATGGTCTGTCGCTTCGCCGTCCCTGCTGGATATATTCAATACAGATTGCCCATTTTCAAGCTGAAGGTATTGTATGGATTCGCCAAACCGCTGATCGTGAGTATCTTTCACGCGGTCATTCTCTTCCACATACACAGATGCCACCGAATCCCAATGGGCCTCCACATCACTATCCTTCCAGTTGTTCCGGGGGATTTTATACTGCATACTATTGCTTCCTCCTGTTTAATATGGAAATCTGGTCGGCCACCAATCCTATGAAAAACAGGAACATTCCCAGCATGGTTAATACCACAGCTCCATTTGAAAACCGGTCATAAAGAATAAAGCCGGCTACACCGAATCCCACTCCTGCCAGAAAACTTATCAAGCTTGCAGGAAAGAAAACCTTCAGGGGATTGAAGAGCATGATAATCCTGAAAAGGAGGAGAATGGTTTTGGAACCATCTTTTACCATTTTTACATTGCTTTTTCGCCCCTGGCGCTCACTAACATCAATATCAAGGGTACCCACATTGTATCCTTCTTTCAGGAAAGCAAGGGTGGAGGTGGTTGAAAATGAAAACCCATTGGGCATCAGGTGAAGCATTCCCCCGATAATCTCTTTTCGAAAGCCCCTGAAACCCGAATTGTAATCCGGCAGTTTCTGCTCAACAAGGTATTGACCTATGCGCCTGATCAGTCTTTTCCCGGCCTTTCTTCTTTTCACCTGATGTGAAGTGGCACTACGTTCACCAATGACCATATCATAATCCTGAAGCATCATTTCAATCTTCGTAATGTAGCTTGGATCATGCTGTCCGTCACTGTCCATGATGATCACATACGCTCCTGTTGCATTTCTGATGCCGGTCTTCAAGGCTGCTCCATATCCTTTGTTAATATGGTGTTTTACCATCTTCACAGGATAAGCACTTATGATCTCAGCGCTTCGATCGAGGGAGCCATCATCCACAAAGAGAATCTCGTACTTCTTGTCCAATCCTTCATCAACAATGCGGTCAAGAACAAGGTGAATCACATCTTCTTCATTATATGCAGGAACGACGATGGTGGTTTGCTTGGCGGTCATGATTTATTCAAAGGTTAAAGGTCAGGCAAAATTAGCATAATTTGCGGATGCTTGTTTTTTGCTTGCCTGGAAGTTTATAATCAAAGTTAGAGCAATATTTTATTAGATTAGCATAGTTTTTACCCATAATGATACCTTGCATCAAATAGCATAGTCCTATGACAGATATCCTAGAAAAAATCAACCGGAAGCTCTACGGTGTTTCTGACAAAACTTACGAAATCGGATTTCTGATCCTGATAGGTGTGAGCATGATCCAGTTCCTGTTGTTCAGATATGCCCCTTCGCTTGACGGCCCGCAGCACCTGCACAATGCTTATGTATTGAAAGATCTGATTTTTGGAAAGGGTCTTATCCGCGATTTCTATGACATCAATCAGATTCCTGTTGGTTATTGGGCCTCACATATGCTGCTTTCCTTGTTTACGGTGTTTTTCCCACCCTGGCTGGCAGAGACCCTGTTTTTACTGATCTATGTAGCTGGTGTCTCTCTTGCGTACAGGTATTTTGTTACAAGCCTGATAATGGAGTACAATCCCATTGCCCAATACCTTATTTTCCCATTTATACCCTCTTTTTTCCTGCTTGCAGGATTCTATGCATTTAGCTTTGGAGTACTGGTCCTGCTGCTTGTATATGGATACTGGAACAGGGTGAGCCATTCATTTGGGTGGTCATCGGCCATTAAGCTGTCACTGCTCCTGCTTCTGCTTTATTTTACACATGGACTGGTGTTTGTTTTTTTCCTGGCCTCATTTATTATTCATTTCCTTCATGAAAGCCTGATTAATCTGTTGAAGGAGGAGAACAAGGAAGATGCCTGGAAGAAGATATTGCTCAAGTCACTAAGAACAATAATTGCATTTATTCCAGTTTTAATAGCTCTGTTGATCTATTCCAGATCGGTGGTTAGCATGCAACCGGCAGTTGATACCAAACCCGTATATGCCAGGGAACTGATTGAGCACTTGTTCCGCATCAGACCCCTCATAGGATTTCACCATGAGATGGAATCGGTGGCTACCAAACCATTGTTTATAATTTTACTCCTAGTAGGTGTCACGGTGATACTTCAATATTTAATCAGACTCCAGGAGAAGAAAATAACCCTCCGGGATATCTTGCTTGACAGATCATCCATCTACCTTATTCTCGCCATGCTGTTCCTGGTCTTATACATGTCTAATCCCAATCAATTTATTGGAGGATCCATGACAGTGAGGGTTGGTTTTTTCTTTTTCCTCTTCCTGATCATGTGGATCCCCTTCAAACGGATCCCCCTTCCAATTAATATTCTGATGGGCTTGGTAATTCTTTTTGCAGTGATCTACAATCAGGCCCTAATGCCTTATTTCTACAAACCACAGGTTAATCTGATCAAAGAGATCCAAGAACTGGATGATTACCTGGAAGAAGGTGCTACGGTTATAACCCTCAGGGAGACGGATAACTGGCTGCATCTTCACTATGGGCTCTATGCTGGGTTGAACAAACACCTGGTTAATCTTAACAATCCCCAATGCTATGGACCTTTCCCGCAGGTTTGGGATAAAGAGAATGCATCGGCCATGTTTGCAGGCGAACATCAGATCAATGTGCCGGGACTGGGCAAAATTGATCCCGGGAAGCATTCCTCCCGTCAGGTAGACTATATCCTTGTGTTTTACCACGACCGTTTTATGGAGAAGGAGGGAAATTCTGAGTGGAAAGCGATCCTGGAACAGGATTATAATTTAATACAATTAACCAGTGGAGGAGCAGCGGCAGCATACCATAGAAAGTAAGTTTTGAATATACAGCCAGATTTGCATAGAGAGATCCTAATCCGGATTATTCAATTCCTCAGGAAGCGATCGTGATGAAGTTCAGAAAACCAAAATGGATGTCGCCACGATTGGTATTTCTCCTGATCCTGATTGTAATTGGATTAATTTACGATTACCATCACATCGCATTCTATAAACCGGTGGGAATTCATCAGTGGAGAAACAGCGTGAGTGCGGCATTTCCACTCAATTATTATTATGGAGGCAATTTCTTCACTCCCCAAACCAATGCCCTACTGTCCGATCAAATTACTTCTGATGTGACTGTAGTGGAATTCCCCCTAATCTATTTTCTTATTTCTGTTTTTTACAGGATTTTTGGGATTCATGTTTTTTGGTTCAGAATGTTTCAGGTAGCACTAGGTTTTTTAGGCTTGTTGTATCTTTTTAAGGCGAGTTATTATTTTACGAAGAATTGGTTCTATGCAGGGGTCATCCCCCTGATCATTTTCACATCGCCTATTTATGCTTTTTACCTGAATAATTACATACCCGATGCAGTCGCATTGTCGCTGACATTTGCAGGATTCTATTTTTTTATGAAGCATTCCCGGGAACAGAGGTTCAGACCCTGGGTTACAGCAATGTGCTTTTTCCTGTTGGCAGGGCTTACCAAAACTTCCTCTTTACTTCCTTTCTTAGGCCTTGGAGCAGTGGCTTTTTTGGACTGGATCCTGCGAAACAAAAGGGGCGTTGGTGATTCATATTTTCGATTTCAGTACAAATACATTGGATCCTACCTCATGGTCCTGGTGCTTGTCTTTACCTGGTACCTGTATGCCAGAGTATATTCAGATGTTCATGGGGGTTCTGTCTCCCCAGTGGCCATCAGACCCATCTGGCACTTGGATAAAGAGACCATCCGAATGACTTTATCTGGCATGAAGGGCTGGTTTCGTCCAGGCTACTACCATGCAAAAGAATTCCTGATCTCAACCCTGTTTGTTTTACTTATAACCCTGGTGTGGATCAGAAAAGCAAACAGGTTTCTCTCCATTTGGAACATTGTGATCTTACTCGGCGCAATCGCATTTACGCTTTTGTTTTTCTTTGACATGCGGAACCATGATTATTACCAGATCAACAACCTGTTCCTGCTTGTAAGCATTTACCTCACGTTTTTTAGCATTGTCAAAAATGCATTACCTCGAGTTTATAACTCTGGGTGGACAAAACTGGCTTTTATGATGGTGTTGGTGTTCCTGGGATTTCGTTGCACTCACAGGATGCATTACAGGTACAGTGAGCGTGATATGTACTATGTTAGTTCCAGTGCTGTTCTGAAGATGTATGATATCGAGGACTATCTCGATGTAATTGGTGTGGATCGTTCTGCGAAAGTATATTGCACACCCGATCGAAGCATTAATATTTCCCTCTATCTTTGTAACCGGAAAGGACTAACAGATTATTCCAGGTATCGAACACTTACATTGGAAGAACGTTTGGAGAAAATGAAGGAACACGATATAAATTATGTAATCCTTGGTTCCAGGGAGCATTACAAGGATGTGGAGAGCCTGGATCAAATACTTGGAGAGAAAATTGGAGAAACCGGGAATACGGAAATATTCAAGCTAAATTCAATGACACCATGAAGCAAACCCTCTCAGTAATTATCCCGGCCTACAATGAAGAAAAAACCATCCAACTTATTCTCGATCAGGTGCTTGAATTGAACCTGGAGGGAATCGGAATTGAGATGGTGATCATCAATGATTGCTCCACCGATGGGACCAGGGCCCTTGTTGAAGACTACATCAGTGAGCATCCCGATTCGTCCATTCGGTTGATGGACCAGGAGAAAAACATGGGAAAAGGAGCCGCCATCCGAAGGGGTATCGAAGAAGCCATCGGGGATTTTCTGATCATCCAGGATGCTGATCTGGAATATGATCCCCAAGAATACAAGGACCTTCTTAATCCCATCTTAAATGATAAGGCTGATGTGGTGTATGGCTCAAGGTTTATGGGTTCTAATCCTCACCGGATATTATTCTTCTGGCACTCCATAGGAAATAAGATGCTTACATTCCTGTCGAACTTGTTCAATAATCTGAACCTGACCGATATGGAGACGTGCTACAAGATGTTCCGCTCGGAAGTGATTAAGAAGATTTACCTGCGCGAAAACCGCTTTGGTTTCGAACCTGAGGTGACAGCCAAAATTTCCCGGGTTCCCGGCATCAGGATCTATGAAGTGGGCATTTCCTATTACGGAAGAACCTACAGCGAAGGAAAAAAGATTAACTGGAAGGATGGATTCAGGGCCATTTATTGTATAGTGAAGTATGGCTTGTTTAATAAAAGAGTATTTAAATGAACTATAAGTATGATAAGTACGAGAAGTACATGGTCCCGGCCATCCTTCTGATCCTATTTGTTAGCTATGCAATCCTGGCTTTTTTATCTGACGGAACCCATGGTGGGGCTGATGACATCGGGCATTACCGCCGGTCCAGGTATGCCTACCAGTTTCCTGAATTCTTCCTGTACCACTGGGGCAAACCCTTTTTTACCGCTTTAAGCTCACCCTTTGCCCAGTTTGGCTTTAACGGGATCAAACTGTTTAATGTGCTATGCGGAACCCTGGCTGCCTATTTCACCTATCGCACTGCTCGCCTGCTTAAGTTCAGCTACCCGGTATTGGCCATTTTCTTGCTGATCTCTTCCCCCTTATACACTGTATTAATGCTGAGTGGGATGACTGAAATCCTGGCCAGTCTGGTTCTCGTCCTAACGATTTTCCTGTTCTTCAAGGAAAAGTACATCTGGTCGGCGGTGCTGCTCTCATTTATGCCTTTTGTTCGAAATGAGGCCATCGTGATCCTTCCCCTGTTTTTGGTGGCACTGCTATGGATCAGGCAATGGAAAGCCCTCCCTTTTCTGGCTTTTGGTTTTGTTTTCTACAGCATTGTGGGTGGATTCTATTACGACGATTTCCTCTGGGTAATTCATAAGATGCCTTATAAAGGAACTGCGCAAGGGATCTATGGGAGTGGCGAGTTGTTTCATTATGTAAAGGCATCCAAATATATTTTTGGTGCCGCCTTATCGGTTCTGATCCTTGCCGGATTTGCTGTATGGGTTTTAGATCCCCTTGTGAAACCTAAGAAATCACCCAGGAACTGGCTGATGGAGATGCTAGTGATCTATTTGCCCTTCATCGCTTTTTTTGCAGCTCACAGTTATGTATGGTGGAAGGGAGCAGGAAATTCGGTGGGACTGGTTCGGGTTATGATAGCCATTGTTCCATCCGCAGTACTACTTGCTGTTTTTGCGTACAGCCGGGTGATGGATTTGATCCCTGTGCCCAGATGGGCCAAGCAGGCGGTGACTGCTCTGTTCTGCATTTTCCTGGTTACTATTCCTCATAAGGTGTACCAGATCCCTGTTCCACTGGTGGGAGAGCAACGAATCGTCAAAAAGGCCTCTGACTGGTTGATGGATTCTGAATATTCAGAAGACAGGATCTATTACTACAATCCTTTCTTCACCCACTTCCTTAAACTCAATCCTTACGACGATACCCGTTCTCACCAGTTTGTGCACAACAGGGAACACCCGGAGGAGAAGGTTGCAGAAGGTGAATTGGTGATCTGGGATGCCCATTTCAGTCCCAATGAAGGTAAGTTTCCCTTGGAGAATATCATGGACAACCCAGGGTACAAACTGATCAATGTGGTCAGGGATAAGAAGCCTTTCACCGTATTGGGGGGATATTTATATGAGATCTACATCTTCCAGCGAATCATGGAAGACGATGGAATCGACAACCACGACATCTACGAAACCTTGCTTGCAGAGATCCTGAGCGAGGAATAAGCCCGGTTTACCGTTCACCAATCCCCGTTCACCTGTCACCATTCACGACTCCCTGTTCACACTCCCCACCCACTACCTGGATATTGGCATGGCAAAGGCTAGCACGTCTTTTCCGGTGATCTCCTTTTCGCAGAGGATGATCAGGCGTTCCAGCACGTTCCTGAACTCGCGGATGTTGCCGGTCCAGTTGATTTTTTGCAATTCCTTGATGGCATCGTCCTTAATGATCCTGGGAGAAGTGCCGTATTCTTCGCAGATCAACTGGTTAAAGTGATCGGCCAGCAGGGGGATGTCTTCCAGGCGCTCGTTAAGGGAGGGGACATGGATCAGGATCACACTCAGGCGGTGGTACAGGTCCTCCCGGAAATGACTTTTCTCAATCTCTTCCTTCAGGTTCTTATTGGTAGCGGCCACCACCCGCACGTTCACATTGATGTCCTTATCGCTTCCCACCCGGGAAATCTTATTTTCCTGGAGGGCCCTGAGGACCTTGGCCTGGGCTGAGAGACTCATATCCCCGATTTCATCCAGGAAAATGGTGCCTCCGTCGGCCTGCTCAAATTTACCCTTGCGTTGCTTGATGGCCGAGGTAAATGCACCCTTCTCATGTCCGAAGAGCTCACTTTCGATCAATTCGGAAGGGATGGCTGCACAATTCACTTCGATAAAGGGTCCCGGGGCACGATTGCTCTTATCATGCAGGGAACGGGCCACCAGTTCTTTCCCGGTTCCGTTGGATCCGGTGATCATTACTCTTGCATCGGTGGGAGCCACTTTCTCCACGATCTCCTTCACCTGCTCAATAGCCGGGGATTCACCCACCATTTCCGCTCCCTTGCTAACCTTCTTCTTTAATACCCTGGTTTCGGTAATCAGGGTGGATTTATCCAGGGCATTGCGGATGGTAATCAGCAGGCGATTCAGGTCCAGGGGTTTTTCGATGAAGTCGTAAGCCCCTTTTTTAATGGCTTCCACTGCATTGTCAATGTTGCCGTGCCCCGAGATCATGATCACCTGGGCATCGCCCTCTTCCTGTGAGATCTTTTCCAGCACTTCCAGCCCGTCCATCTCCGGCATTTTGATGTCGCAGAGGACTATGTCGTAGGTCCCGTTCTTGTATTTTTCCAGTCCATCGATCCCATGCTCAGCCAGGTCCACGGTGAACTTCTCATATTCAAGGATCTCCTTCAGGGTGTTGCGGATGCTTCTTTCGTCGTCAATTACCAGGATATGTGCCATGTATGTTGTTTTTTAAAGGCCCGCTAATTCAGAGATCACTCCTTCTTTCAGCGCAAACTCAGAATGATAGAGCTGCCTGATTTGACAGGCCCGTAATACAAAACTAACAAAAATCGTTGCGGCTACAATCATCTCTACCCTTACGGGTTCCATGCCGGGCATGGCTTTTCTCTCTTCAGTGGAGGAACGTACCAGGAGCTTATGAAGCTTCCGGTATTCCTTCAGAGGCAGTTCCCTGCCATGCAGTCCGTCAGCTTCCCGATCCTTGCTGTGACTGATCAGGGAATAGAAGGTATCGAAGGAACCTGAAGCTCCAATGAGTGCTTTGGGCTTCTCTTTTTTTATTATGTCCAGCAGAGGCTGAAGCTCCTGCCTGTAATGGGATTCCAGGGCCCGGACTTCTTCCGGAGTAATCGGATCGGAAAGGCTAAAGCGTTCCAGCATTCGTGCCATGCCCACTTCAAAGCTCCGCTTCCAGATGATCCCCTCTTTGTTGCATATGATGAATTCGTTGCTGCCTCCCCCGATGTCCAGGATCATCATTTTCTCTTCTTTCATTGGGATGGCCTGGCGCACACCTTTGTAGATCAGATCGGCTTCCCGCTTCCCGCTGATCACTTTTACCCGGAAGCCAAATCGTTTTCGGACCTTTTCTACAAATTCCTGTCCGTTGGCGGCGTTCCGGATGGCTGATGTGGCAAAAGCCCGGATCTCATCCACCGGGTACTGTTTGATGGTTTCCATGTGGTTTGAAATGGCCACAAAACCCCTTTCAAATGCATCAGGAGTGATCCGGTTCACCTGGATTCCCCCGCGCCCCAGCTTAACCGGTTGTTTGCTGGCATGAAGGATGTTGAAACTGCCGTCCCCGCGCTCTGCAATCAGCAGGTTAAAGGTGTTGGTGCCGAAATCGAGGATGGCCAGGACCATGACTTATGAATTATAGCGGAGCCATTTCCAGATCTCCTTGTAACTATTCTTCTTGCCATACATCAGGATGCCGGTGCGGTATACTTTTCCCGCTATCCAGGTCATACCCAGAAAAGTTCCCAGCAGAAGCGATCCGGAGATTGCCATCTGCCACCAGGGGACCCCGAAAGGAATGCGGGCCATCATTACTACCGGGGATGTAAAGGGGATTATGCTAAACCAGAAGGGCAGAGCCCCGTCGGGATTGTTAATGGCATTGATCATCACATACATGCCCAGGATCAGGGGCAGGATAACAGGCATGATCAGGGTCTGGGTATCTGTCTCGTTATCCACGGCCGATCCGACCACCGCAAACATGGCTGCATAGAGCAGGTAACCGAATATAAAGTAAAAGAGGAAAGATCCGATCATTACTCCTGCACTAATGGATTTCAGGGAAGCAAAGATCTCCCCGGCCACATTCTTATCTTCTTCTGTCAGGGAAGCTCCTGCTTGCATGCCCTCGCCTGCGTTGCCGGCATCCGGGTCAAAGAGATCGGAGGCGATCACCTGTTCGGTGGGGGTCTGGTTCAATTCAGGAAAAAAAGCTGCCTTCAGACCAAAAACCAATACAGCTGAGAAGACTATCCATATCAAAAACTGGGTCAGTCCGGTGAGGCCCACCCCGATGATCTTGCCCATCATAAGCTGGAAAGGCTTCACAGAGCTAACGATCACTTCAATGATGCGGCTCACTTTCTCTTCGATTACTCCCCGCATAACCTGGGATCCAAAGAAGAAGATGAAGAAAAAGACCAGCATTCCACCCATTATTCCCACCATCATAACTACTTCGGTGATGCTCTCCTTGGTTTCGCCATCTTTGGTCCACTTGATGTTCCTGAGATTGATGCTGGTTTCCACTTCGGCGATGATCTTTTCAATACCGGCAATATCGTGGGTGGCCAGCTTCAGGTGTTCAATTTCATTCTCCATGGCCCGTTTGATATAATCCGTTACCTCTACGGATGTTTGCTTGGTAGAGTAGATCAGTGAAGATTCGGAGTTCAGGATGTTGGAAGGGATGAAGAGCACCGCATAGTACCCGGATTCCTCGAAGCCCAGTTTAAAGGTTTCCACGGGAACTCCTTCAATTACCTGAAATTTCAGGTATTCTGTCCCGGGAATGACAAAGGAAGGACCTTCCTGGCTGTATTCTGTGAATAATTTGGAGTCGTCGATGACTACCACAGTTTTTTCTTCCTTATCCTCCAGGGTGGCAAAATACATGGGGATCAGGATGTAGGCCGCAAAGATAAAGGGTCCCAGGATGGACATAAGGATGAAGGACTTTTTCCTGATGCGGGTCAGGTATTCCCGCATAATGATCAGGGAGATCTTATTCATGCCCGGCCTCCTTTCCTGATGCATCATTTACTACCTGGATAAAAATATCATTCATGCTGGGAAGGATCTCCTGGAATGATCTGATCTCAGTGAGCTCTACCAGGTTTCGGAGTAAATCGCCGGTTCCTTCACCCTCCCTGATCCGGATGGTGGCCCGGGGGCCATAGCCATTCTCTTCCATTAGCAATAATTCAAACCTGGGGTCGAGTCCGCGGGCCAGTTTAGCGCTATCGCCAGTGAAGCTGACCAGGTATTTGTTGGCCCTGTATTTTTCCCTGATTTGGGAGATTTCTCCCTGCAGGATGGTTTCCGATTCGTTGATCAGGGTAATGTGGTCACACAATTCTTCTACGGAAGCCATGTTATGGGTGGAAAAAATGATGGTGGCTCCCCGCTCCTTCATCTGAAGGATCTCCTGTTTCAGCAGGTTGACATTGATGGGATCGAATCCACTGAAGGGTTCGTCAAAAATCAGCAGCCTGGGCTCGTGCAGGACGGTGGTGATGAATTGCACCTTCTGGGCCATGCCCTTGGACAATTCCTCCACCTTCTTGTCCCACCAGGCACCTATCTCAAATTTTTGGAACCAGACCTTGAGGCGCTTCATGGCTTCCTGCTTGCTGAGTCCTTTTAGCTGGGCCAGGTAGAGTGCCTGCTCACCCACTTTCATTTTTTTGTACAGTCCCCGTTCCTCGGGCAGGTATCCGATCATGGAACGATGTTCGGGACCAATGGGATTTCCTTCAAAAAGTATACTTCCCTGATCGGGGGCAGTAATCTGGTTGATGATTCGGAGCAGGGTGGTTTTTCCGGCACCATTGGGCCCCAGCAATCCATACACACTCCCCTCGGGAACTTCCATGGATACCTGGTTCAGAGCCCTGTGTCCGCTGAAGTCCTTGACAACTGCGTCGGCGGTGATTAGCTTAGCTCCGCTGGGCTCGCTGGCTCGGTTCATTCAAAAAAGTTTTTCATCCGGTTGAAGAAACCGCTGTCCGTTTTGTCGGGTCGGGGAGTAAAGGTATCTGAATGTTCCATTTTTTCAAAGATCTTCTTTTCATCCTTATCCAGTGACTTGGGGATCCATACGTTGATCTGCACCAGCAAGTCGCCCCGGCCGTAGCCATTGACCTCCGGCACTCCCTTTCCCCTCAGACGGAGAATCCTTCCCGGCTGGGTTCCCGGGTCAATCTTTATTTTCACCCTTCCCTCCACCGTAGGAATTTCCACAGTGGCACCCAGGGTGGCCTGGGGTATGCTCAGGTGCAGGTTGTACAGCAGGTCGCTTCCATCGCGGATAAGCTCAGAATTTTTCTCTTCCTGAATGATCACCAGCAGGTCACCGTTCACTCCTCCGCGTCGTGCAGCATTTCCCTTGCCGCCCATTTTCACCTGCATTCCTTCAGCCACTCCGGCCGGAATATTGATCGTGATCACCTCCTCCTTCTTCACCATTCCTTCCCCGTAGCACGATTCACACTTCTGGCTGATGGTGGTGCCTTCGCCGTGACAGCTTGGACAGGTGGATGCAGTCTGCATTTGTCCCAGAAAAGTGTTGGCAACACGGGTAACCTGTCCGCTTCCGTGACAGGTATGGCAGGTGTCCTTGGCTGTGCCGTGCTTGGCCCCCGAGCCGCTACAGGCATCACAAGCCACGTATTTTTTGACCTTGATTTTCTTTTCTACTCCATCGGTTACTTCCTGCAGATTCAGTTTCACCTTTACCCTCAGGTTGGATCCTTTGGTAACCCCTCCACCTCTTGAGCCGCCACCAAATCCGCCAAATCCGCCGAAACCCCCAAATCCGCCGAAAATATCACCGAACTGGGAGAAGATATCCTCCATGGTCATGCCTCCACCATGGAACCCTCCGGCACCTCCGTTTTCAAAGGCAGCGTGCCCAAACTGGTCATACTTCTGGCGCTTCTGGCTGTCAGAAAGTACTTCATAGGCTTCGGCAGCCTCCTTAAAGCGCTCCTCTGCAGCCTTATCACCAGGATTCTTATCGGGATGGTCCTTCAGGGCCTGCTTTCGGTAGGCTTTCTTGATCTCGTCCTGGGAAGCATTTTTAGCTACTTCCAATATTTCGTAATAATCTCTTTTACCCATATACGTGGCTTATTCCCCTATAACAACTTTTGCATAACGCAAGACCTTCTCATTCAGCATGTATCCCTTCTGGACCACATCTACAACCTTGCCCTTCAACTTTTTAGATGGAGCAGGGATCTTGGTGATTGCCTCATGCACATCGGTATCAAATGCCTTTTTCACAGCCTCTATCTCCTTCACCCCCTGCTGAGTCAGGAAGCTCTGGAATTTACCGGAGATAAGCTTAAGTCCCTCTTTTACAGCTTCGATATCCTTGGCTTCATCCACCGACTGAATTCCCCTGTCGAAATCATCCGCCACCGGGAGCAGCGCATTCAGAAGGTTCTCATTGGCACTTCTTTGAAGGTCAATTTTCTCTTTCAGTGTTCTTTTCCTGAAATTGTCATATTCAGCTGTCAGTCTCAGGTAGCGATCCTGCAATTCTGCCAGCTTTTCTTCAACTGTGGGTTCTTTTTTCTCTTCCTCTTCTTCTTTTTCTTCAGCTTCCTCAGCTTCCTCTTCCTGTGTGGGCTCTTCCTGAACCTGCTCTTCATTCAGCATCTCTTCAGTTTCAACCTTCTTATCTTCCTGGTTTTCAGGCTTATTCGACTTTTTTGTCATTTTCTTTATCCTATTACTGTTCAATAACTTGAACCTGATAGGTCAAATATTGAGCCACAGCCGGGCATTTGACAATTTGTCATGTATGCCGCAAAGCGGCTAGGTGGATGGTGATCGGGGAATGGTGTCCATTTCTTGTCAACTTTTGTAGGGAATGGCTTTGATCCTTTCGAAGCGCTTTCTTCGGTTCTGCCTGATCTTCAGAAGGATGAACATCAGGATGAAGAGCAGGATAAAGCCCCCGATGACCAGGGCCTGCCAGGTGCGGGTTTCAGGAGCTGATAACAGGATTACCTCGTGCCTGATCAGGTACCCTGTAAGTACATTGAGCACTGTCTCAGGGATCAGGCCAATCAGGGTTCCGAAGAGGTAGGTGCGGGAAGAAATATTGCTCAGGGGAAAACTGAAGTTAATGACATTGGTGGGAATGATATAAATGCCCCGGCTGAACACCACAGTCCACAGTCCGTATCTTTCAATGCGCTCGTTGATCCGGCGGATCAGCTTCTTTTGTCCGTAATGCTCTTCAAAATACGAGGTAAAAGCGAAGCGGACCATGTAGAAGGTGGCCATTACCGATACGAGGTTCACCGCCAAGCAAAGTAAGAGGGCCGGAGTGAGATTCAGAAGAAATCCAAGGGCAATGGACAGGTAAAGGATAGGCAGTCCGGTGAGGGTGCTGAGCAGGGTGAAGGAGCAGATCAGCAGGACAAGCAACATGGTCCGCTGGTCCAGAACCAGGATGCGTTCAAAGAGAAGGGTTTCCGCATCACTTCCGGCAGTCAAATACAAAAAGAGCCCGACTGTGATCAGAATAAATGCAATAATAATGATCCGTAATGCCCTCACAAATCAAACTTACTAAACTTTCCCGACTATCGACTAATACGTTCCTGAATGCCGGTAAAGGTAGAGCCAGCCTGTATATAAATTCTGGCTTGCTGTTTCAGGATCCTGCCCCCCCGGAGGAGCTGAACCTCCTGTCCCCGGGTTCTGGCCGCTGGTGTTTCCGGTTCCCCCGAATATCTTCCATTTCTCGTATACATACTGATCCCTGTACTCCATAGCGTCATAACCCAGCGCTTCCACCACATAGTAGTACTGCCCTTCAGGGGCCCGGCGGTTGCTATTATGCATGTTTCCATCCCATCCTTCCCAGGAGTATATATCATCAATCCTGGCTTTATACGCAACCTTACCGGTGCGGTCCACAATGGTGATCCTGCATTTCTCGAGCGACTGGTGCTTAAACATCCAGACATCGTTCATCTGGTCGCTGTTGGGTGAGAACACGTTGGGAATTTCCAGCTTGGAAGGCATTACAAAAATGGGTTCTGCCAGCTGAAAGCTGTCAATACAGCCTGCCTCACTGGCGGAGACCATGTAGGGATAATAGTATTCATCGGCCCGTTCATAGGTAAATTCCACATAGGTGGCCGTGTCGTAGGTGGTTTCGCTCTGTTTGATGCCTCCAATAGTATCCAGGAACACCCATTCAAAGGAAGCCCCGTTTTTCGAAATATTGTCGAAGCGGACCGTGAGCATGGCATCGGTGCTTCCCTTTGGATTATCCGGATCGGGTGCACTCCAGTCGCCGCTCAGATCCGCATCGTATTCCTCTGCCACCTTATCGTAATATTCCACGGTAAATTCAGCTTTGGTCTGAATGCTTTCATAGTGGACCGAGTCGACCTCAGTCATGCCAAATTCGTCCACCGCAGTCAGGATATACCATGTATCCTCGTAAGGTGGAAGGAAGGTGATGTTGGGATCCAGAATGATGGTATCGTTGGGTATCTTCAGTTCGTCGTTATCCGATGTCCATTTAAACCTGAAATCCGGAATCTTCCGGATGGGATTATGCGAAACCAGGTCGTAATAAGTTATGGTGTCGGGAGTCACGAATCCCGAGATGACTACGAAATCACAGGTATACTTATAAGCCGGAAGCATGTCGCTGGCATTCTTCTCCACCTCGGCCAGGAAATTATCCAGCATGACCCAGGCAGTCATTATTGTATCGATGGCGATGCTGTTCCATACCCTTACCTGGTAGCCTCCTTCATCCAGGTCTGAAACGCCTGAAGAGCTTACACCCGACTCTGTGCTGAAAGGAGGATCAAATCCGCTAAGCTCCGGATTGTACTTGCTCCAGGCAAAATTATAGCTTCCTGAACCAGCTAAGGTGGCGGATAGTTCTCCCGGTTTGCTTCCCTGGTTCAGCTGGTGAAAAATAAACAGGGGATCCTTTTCCGTGCTTTCTTCATAGGCAAGCGAATCCACCCTGTCGGCCGTTACTGAACTAATCTGGGCCCGGGCCAATTGCATAGAAAACAGGCACAGGATCAGGCCTGTAATAAATTTTATATGAACCAGCCGGGATTTGGACATTGTAAATGTTTACTCTATAAACGAATTATTGTCAAAATATTATATGCATAGAAAGTGCGTAAAATTGCAACTTTTAGAAAAACTGTGCAATAATAGTTTTTATCTTAGCTGGCCGATTAAAAACAGGAGCGTGTGGAAGCAATCAGGAAGGAATTAAATGAGGCACAACAGGAGGCGGTCTTGAACCATAAGGGGCCGGCACTGGTGATTGCCGGAGCGGGATCGGGGAAGACCAGGGTACTTACCTACCGGATAGCCTATCTCTTATCGCTGGGGATTCCCCCTTCAAGAATACTGGCACTGACCTTTACCAATAAGGCGGCCAGGGAGATGAAGGAGCGTATTGCCACACATGTATCACCCGACCTGGCACGCAGGCTCTGGATGGGAACCTTTCATTCGCTTTTTGCCAGGATCCTTCGCAGAGAGGCTGAAATCCTGGGATTTCCATCCAATTTCACCATTTACGATACCATCGATTCACGCAGCCTGATTAAAACCATTGTCAGGGAGTTAAAGCTGGATGAAAAAATTTATAAACCGGCTGAAGTGTTTGGAAGGATCTCTGCTGCCAAGAATAGCCTGGTCACCCCCGATGTATACATGTCAAGCGGGGAATACCAGGTTCGCGACCAGGTTTCCAGGAAGCCCAGGCTGGGCGAGGTATATGACAGGTATGTGAAACGATGCAAGCATTTCGGAGCCATGGATTTTGACGACCTTCTGCTTCAGACCAACCTGCTTTTCAGGGATCATCCCGATGTGCTGGACCGGTACAGGGAGGCATTCGATTATGTGCTGGTAGATGAGTACCAGGACACCAATTATTCTCAGTACCTGATCATTAAAAAGTTGTCGGAGGTCCACCGGAACCTTTGTGTGGTGGGCGATGATGCGCAGAGCATATATTCTTTCAGGGGAGCCCGGATCGAGAACATCCTCAATTTCAAGAACGACTACAGCGACTACCGCATCTTCAAGCTGGAGCAGAACTACCGTTCCACCCAGACCATTGTGAAAGCGGCCAACAGCGTGATCAAGAAGAATCGCGGGCAGATTTCCAAGGAAGTATTCTCCAAAAATGAGAACGGGGAGCCCATCCATGTGGTGAAAGCCAAGGATGACCGGGAGGAAGGATTCCTGGTGGCCGGACACATCTCGGATCTTCGTTTCAGGCAACAACTCGAATTCAGCGATTTTGCCATCCTCTACCGGACCAATGCCCAGTCGAGGATCTTTGAGGAGAGTCTGCGACGGATGAACATTCCCTATAAGGTGTATGGATCCCTCTCTTTTTATCAGCGAAAGGAGATCAAGGACCTGCTGGCCTATTTCCGAATTACGGTGAATCCCCGCGACGATGAATCCCTCAAACGGGTGATCAACTACCCCCTGAGGGGCATCGGGAAGACCACCCTGGATAAGTTGAACGGCTATGCTGAAAAGCTCGATTCCCACATCTGGGATGTTATGGTCCACCTGGACCAGGTGAACCTGGGATTCAACAAAGGGACCCAGGCCAAATTGCTGGTATTTGTTCAGATGATCAAGAGTTTCCAGAAACGTTTGCATGAAATGGAAGCCTTCGATCTGGCCTATACCGTTGCCAATGAAGCAGGCATCATCAAGGATCTGAAATCGGATCAGACCCCCGAGAATGTGAGCCGTTACGAAAATGTGGAGGAGCTTCTGAACGGGATAAAGGATTTTACAGATAACTCGGAACGGGAAGGGGAGATAACACTGGGAGACTACCTGCAGGAGGTAACCCTGATGACCGACGCCGACAATGAAACCGAAGAGGACCGGAATAAGGTGAGCATCATGACCATCCATTCGGCTAAGGGGCTGGAATTCAAACACCTGGTCATAGCCGGGGTGGAAGAGGAATTATTTCCTTCACAGATGAGTACCGATAATCCCAAGGACCTGGAAGAAGAGCGCAGGCTGTTTTATGTGGCCCTTACCCGCGCTGAGAAAACTGCACTGATCACCTATGCGGCCCTTCGTTATAAATGGGGCATTCAGAATGCCTGTTCACCTTCCCGTTTTATCAAGGAGATTGATACCAAGTACCTGGAGCTACCTCCGGATTTTTACCCGGTTCTGACGGGGAACGGAAACGGATTTGGTGCAGTAAATGGAATGGGGAACGGAACGGGAGGCGGCTTCGGGACCGGATCGCGCGCAGGCAGCAGTCAGCCCGAAAAAGAGAAATTTGTTCCCGAAGCCTACCGCAAAGCCATGGCAAGCCGGTCGCAGCCTTCAAAAATTCAGTCAGGGGGCCGAAGGCTGGTAAATGTAAACCAGGCCTCACAAACATCCCGGCCCACTCATTCCGCCGGATCTCCACCCCCCAAAGACTTTGTTCCTTCCGATCCGGGCCTGATCAAAGTTGGAACAAAGGTGGAACATCCCCGCTTTGGCATCGGGGAGGTACACCAGCTGGAAGGCGCAGACTCCAACATCAAAGCCACCGTATTATTTCCTGTGGGGACCAAGCAGTTGCTTTTAAAGTTCGCCAAGCTGAGGGTGGTGGAATAAAAGCCATTTGTCGTCCTGATTTAAAAGAAGTACTTTTGTAAAAAATTCACTAAATGGCATACGATTATAATTCCAGCCGTAAGAAGCTGATCCTGCCCGAATATGGCAGAAACATACAGAAGATGGTCAATCACATCAAGACCATCGAGGACCGTGATGAGAGAAATAAAGCAGCACGTACGGTGATCGGGGTGATGGGAAACCTGAATCCTCATTTAAGGGACGTGAACGATTTCAAACACAAGTTATGGGATCACCTGGCCATTATCGCTGATTTTGACCTGGATATTGATTCACCCTATGACTGGCCTGAGCCTGAGTCGCTCCTTAGCAAACCAAACAAGGTACCCTATCATCAGCATAGAATCAGGAAAAAGCATTATGGCAGGTCCATTGTCCTGATGATTGATAAGGCTGTTGAACTGGAGCCGGGAGAGGAAAAGGACGACCTGGTGAAGATGATTGCCTACCACATGAAAAAATCTTACCTCACCTGGAACCGGGAAGCGGTTAGTGATGGAGAGATCTTTGCGGACATGAAGATCCTTTCTGGCGGGAAACTGGAAGTCAGTCCGGATCTGAAACTTCCCGAAACCAAAGATATACTGGCCAAGAATCGCGGCAAGAAAAAAGGAGGAGGGAAGAAGAAACAGCAATCCTGATCCATGGGTAAGTTCATCATTGAAGGCGGACACAGGCTCCAGGGTGAGATAACTCCCCAGGGGGCCAAGAACGAAGCATTACAGATCCTGTGTGCCACCTTGCTTACTCCCAAAGCTATTACCGTTCATAATTTACCGGGAATCAAAGATGTATTGCTCCTGATCCAGCTCCTGGAGGACCTGGGTGTCCAGGTAGAAAAGCTTTCAGAAAGCAGCTACCGGTTTAAGGCACAGGAGGTGGATCCGGATTATTTCCAGACCGATGAATACCTCAGCCAATCGGCAGCCCTGCGTGGATCGGTGATGATCCTGGGCCCCCTGCTTGCGCGATTTGGAAAGGCTGTTCTGCCCAAGCCAGGAGGGGATAAGATAGGCCGTCGCAGACTGGATACACATTTCCTGGGATTTCAGGCTCTGGGTGCCACTTTTGATTTCGACCATGCAGAGAATTTTTACCGGGTGAATGCATCCGACCTGAAAGGATGCTACATGCTCCTGGATGAAGCCTCTGTTACAGGCACGGCCAATATTGTTATGGCCAGTGTCCTGGCCGGAGGAACCACCACCATCTATAATGCGGCATGTGAACCTTATATCCAGCAATTGTGCAAAATGCTGGTGAGAATGGGTGCAAATATTTCAGGCATTGGATCCAACCTGCTGACTGTTCAGGGAGTGGATCAACTGGGAGGTACGGAGCATGCGATCCTTCCTGATATGATTGAGGTGGGCAGCTTTATCGGCCTGGCAGCCATGACCTGTTCCGATCTGACCATCAAGGATGTGGCTTTCGATCAGCTGGGTATTATTCCTTCGCAATTTCAGCGCCTGGGAATTTCCATGGAACAAAAGGGAGATGATCTGCATATTCCGGCCCAGGAGCATTATGCCATAGAGACTTTTATTGACGGGGCCATTATGACCATTGCCGATGCGCCCTGGCCGGGACTGACTCCCGACCTGCTTAGTGTCATTCTGGTCACTGCCACCCAGGCCAGAGGGAGTGTGCTGATCCACCAGAAAATGTTTGAGAGCCGCCTCTTCTTTGTGGATAAGTTGATCGATATGGGGGCACAAATCATCCTGTGTGATCCCCACCGTGCCACAGTCATCGGCCTGGACCATACCATCCGGCTCAGGGCCACTGCCATGTCATCGCCCGATATCAGGGCTGGTGTGGCTTTGCTTATTGCAGCCATGTCGGCCGAGGGTACAAGTACCATTCATAACATTGAACAAATTGATCGCGGATATGAGAAGATAGACCTTCGCCTGAACAAACTTGGGGCTTCCATTCGCCGCGAATCCTGAATCCTGAATCCGAAACCTCAAATCCTGAATCCTGAATCCGAAACCTCAAATCCTGAAT